>NZ_CALMFY010000215.1 GCF_937863485.1 uncultured Nostoc sp.
CTTTGGCATAACGCACCCTACGTATATTTCAAAAATCAAATATCAGTCCTATAGTAAGCGAGAATGCTTTGAGACATTACCTCGTTTACCTCGTTCCTAGTTTCCGACTGGGAACGCCTATTTTGGGGCTGCCGCCTCCCTGACTCGCAGCAGAGCCGCAATTGATTTGCATTTCCAGCTTCTGGCTGGAAACGAGGTTTTATGGGGATTTTAGCTTAAGTTAACACGGATCAGCAATTGGTGTGCCCCTACCAACGTATTTATATGATTATTAAAGTGAAACAGTGTCATTTCTGTCCGGTGAAAGTTTTATCATTAAAACCGTAGGGGGCAGAGGGAGTTTTGAATTATAGGTAATTAAGCCAACTTGATATTATCGGATGAAATTGTGTGAGTTATTTAATCTACTTTCGTGACGAAATTTTTGAGCGTAAAAATAATAAATTTTGTTTTGGTTGTAAAACATTACTTTTAAATACTTTTCTAAAATACCCAAAAGTATCTAACTGCACATCTTGGCTATGATAAATAATTTCACTAATCGGTAACCTGTGAGCATGTAACTTATGACTATTAAAGATCCTAAGGATAATCTTCGGGCAAGTAGATAAATAATTTGAGATTCAACAAATAAACTAGTGAGATGTATGTTATGGTTTTTATAGGAATCAAAAAAGTGAAAACACAAAAAGACTTCAAGACAAGTTTGAGGCAAGCTCAAGAAAGTTTTTTTGCTCTGGTAAGTCCGCTTCAATTCGCTACATCTTTTTGCCACAAAAATCTAAAACTAGATTGAGTAGGATAGTAGCCTTTGTAACAACTTGAAGTCAATCGAAATTTATCTGGGTATGAGCCAATAAGAGTTGGCTAACCTAGCTAGAGCATTACCCGCTAAAGGCAATTACTCTTGGAGTCTGGGAAGAAAGACTCTTAGTACAGCCTGACAAATCCATAGAAATACAGAATATTTACGAACTTAATCTTGCGGGAACAAACATTTGCAACCGCGAACTAAGTTGAAGCAGTTGCTGACTTTTGGAAGGAAAACTTCAAGCAGAATGGTGTAGTTCCAGAATTTTCAGGAATTTAAGCATACTGTCAAAAGTTACTAAGATATTGTCTAAGCCAGAGTGTTAGGGGTTGCCTGTGCAGGCTTTATAGTACTGCACCTGTAGCTACCACTTTTAGGCTGGAATTTATCCTGCTGCATCAATCACGAAACGAGAAGCGCTATTGAAGTTCTTGGCGACTTCACATCAGCAAAATCATAGAAGTTGTAGCGACCATTTAAGAGTGGATTGCAATTTGGTTGGTTGTGTGGTTCAGAGAACAAATCTGCGTTCATTTGAATTCCTGCTGCAACCACTCTTGAGGCTTGAGCAACCATTTGGAATTCTGTTACAACAACTGAACAATGCTGAAGTCAAAGTTTTAAAGGCTTTGTTATTAGGAAATAGAGATTTCTCTATCCCTTAAGTGATGTCTGACGACAAGTCGCTCTGCGTCTACGCTTCGTGGGTAAATATGTTCTGATTTTAAATGTTTTTGTCAGGATGCGATGTGTAGCGACAAGTTCCTACACGTCTACGCCAACAGGCTCTACTTCCCAACACCACCAAGGGTGAATATCTCACATCAAGCTTGCGACCCATCAGCTAAATCATTTTAGGAAAACACAACCATGACTGAAGAAAAGATTAGACAAATAGCTTTCTATGGTAAAGGCGGTATTGGTAAATCTACCACCTCTCAAAATACCCTAGCAGCAATGGCTGAAGTGGGTAAACGCATTCTTATTGTCGGTTGCGACCCTAAAGCTGACTCTACCCGTTTGATGCTACATAGCAAGGCTCAAACAACCGTTCTTCACCTCGCTGCTGAACGTGGTGCAGTAGAAGATATAGAACTCCATGAAGTGATGCTCAAGGGTTTCCGTGACGTTCTTTGCGTAGAGTCTGGTGGTCCAGAACCCGGTGTAGGTTGTGCAGGTCGTGGTATCATCACCGCCATCAACTTCTTGGAAGAAAACGGTGCTTACCAAAACCTAGACTTTATTTCTTACGACGTATTAGGTGACGTTGTGTGCGGTGGTTTTGCTATGCCTATTCGTGAAGGTAAAGCACAAGAAATCTACATCGTCACATCGGGTGAAATGATGGCAATGTACGCTGCTAACAACATTGCTCGTGGTGTTCTCAAGTATGCTCACACTGGTGGCGTGCGTTTGGGTGGTCTGATTTGTAATAGCCGTAATACTGACCGGGAAATCGACCTAATCGAAACCCTGGCAAAACGGTTGAACACCCAAATGATTCACTACGTACCTCGTGACAACATTGTGCAACACGCAGAATTGCGCCGCATGACTGTTAACGAGTATGCACCTGACAGCAACCAAGCTAATGAATATCGGACATTAGGTACAAAGATCATCAACAACAAGAATCTGACTATCCCCACACCTATCGAGATGGAAGAACTAGAAGAATTGTTGATTGAATTCGGTATTCTCGAAAGCGACGAAAATGCTGCAATGTTGGTTGGCAAGACTGCTACTGAAGCACCTGTATAAAGTAGTATTAAGTAAATAATGGACTAGGGTGGGCTGCTTGCCCACCTTTTTTTGGTTAAAAATCAGCAAGAAAGCGATTAACTTTAGATAAATAATATTATTTTGATTCTTAATAGGGATTTTGATGAATTGTAATCAGGACTTACGCACGGGTCATGAAAGAACGAACCACTCCAGACACAGAGAAGCCAGTGCGCCCTTGCGGTTCCCCGACTTGCAGCAACTGGCGCGACACGGAGGAATGATTTGAGAGGTTTTTTGCGTAAGTCCTAGTAATCCAAAATTTCCATATTAGAATTACAAAAAATATGTTTCAATCCCTAATAAAAATTTTAATTAATTGCGATCGCAGGAGTCTGAAATCCAAGCTATATTTAATTGGTATGCAGGAACCTAGCTAGAAAGGGACTCAGCAAAGAAAATTGTTTCGTCCCGTGGCTATTCTTTGCTAATATTTTCGGCTTTTCGCTGACAACAGCCACAGAGAAAATAAAAGCGAACGCTGTCAGTGTCGGGTTTAATCAATATTAGCTAAACGCGATCGCAGCTTTAATACTTAGTGGAAATGATATCGGACTTAAGGACTTGAGCGTGTCTGCTGAAGCGCTGAGTAGCACCGTAGTTCCCATTGTTCAAATCCAAATACTGGGGAAATTATTAAAATTTCAAGTTTAAAGTGAGTAAAATGTAAGTACGTGATATACTACGTCTCTGACTTACCCTGGTTTTATGGCACTGCCAATTGTTGCAATTATCGGACGCCCAAATGTGGGCAAATCCACCCTGGTTAATCGACTCGCCGGGGAACAAACGGCGATTGTCCATGATGAACCGGGAGTGACACGCGATCGCACTTACATGCCAGCTTTCTGGAATGGTCGCGAATTTTTAGTCGTAGACACTGGTGGTTTAGTCTTTAATGATGATACCGAATTTTTACCACTAATTCGCCAGCAAGCAATGACAGCGCTTGCAGAAGCATGTGCCGCTATTTTTGTAGTAGATGGTAAAACAGGCCCCACATTGGCAGATTTAGAAATCGCCGAATGGATGCGCCAACAACGCGTACCTGTGCTACTAACTGTAAATAAATGTGAATCCCCAGAACAAGGCTTAATCCAAGCTGCCGAATTTTGGGAATTGGGATTGGGCGAACCTTACGCCATTTCCGCGATTCATGGCAGTGGTACAGGAGAGTTACTTGATGAGTTAATTAATCACATACCTGCTATTGAGGACATCCCAGAAACGAATGAAATCAAAGTAGCAATTGTGGGACGCCCAAATGTGGGCAAATCTAGCTTACTCAATTCTTTTGTCGGGGAAGAGAGGGCAATTGTCAGCCCAATTTCCGGCACCACCCGCGATGCTATTGATACTTTCATTGAACGAGACGGGCAAAGCTACCGCTTAATTGACACCGCTGGCATTCGCAAAAAGAAACACATAGAATACGGCACAGAATTCTTTAGTATTAACCGTGCTTTCAAAGCGATTCGCCGCGCTGACGTGGTTTTATTAGTACTAGATGCTGTAGATGGAGTAACTGAGCAAGACCAAAAATTAGCTGGGCGGATTATCGAAGAAGGTCGAGCTTGCATCATCGTCGTTAATAAGTGGGATGCTGTCGAAAAAGATTCTTACACAATCTACGATTACGAAAAAACTCTGCAATCACGGTTACATTTTACCGAATGGGCAGAAACAATCTTTGTGAGTGCCTTGTCAGGACAACGGGTAGAAAAAATTCTAGAGTTGGTGAAAACGGCGGCTGAATCACACAAACGCCGTGTCAGCACATCAGTTATTAACGAAGTCTTAACAGATGCCGTCAGTTGGCATTCACCGCCAGCATCCCGTGGTGGGCGTCAAGGCAAGATTTATTATGGTACACAAGTAAGTAGCCAACCACCAACGATCGCCTTATTTGTCAATGATTCCAAACGCTTCAACGACAACTACCGCCGCTACATTGAACGTCAATTCCGGCAACAGCTAGGATTCAAGGGCACGCCAATGATTTTACTGTGGCGGAGTAAAAAAGTCCGTGATGCCGAAATTGGTAATGTTAATAGAGCAACTCGCGTTAAATTAAGTTAGGAGACGCGATTAATCGCGTCTGTACAGGATAGACGTGATTAATCGCGTCTGTACAGGATGTTATGAGTTAAAGTCAGAATTGCTTCCTAACTATAGAACCCTATCGACTTGAGTTTGATAACGGTACAAGGTGAAAGTTATGAGAGTTCCTCGTTCCCATGCTCCGCGTGGGAATGCATTAATTGAGGCTCTGACTCAATTTCTGAGTGGAGGCAGCAGCCCCTAATTAGCCATTCCCATGCAGAGCATAGGAACGAGAGAATAATGGGAAATAAATCGAGCTTTTTTCGACTTGTGCGTACACCATAGCGTTTTTAAAGGAGGATTGAGGTTTCAGGTTTTCAATGCGTAAGTCCTGTTAAAGTCAAAACTGCTAACTCCTAACTCTTAACTTTAAAATGGATTTATTGCGATCGCTGCCACTTGGACTTTATTTAGAACAACCCCAAACTTGGCTGCATAAAATCGATCCGCGAGTCAAGTTCGCCTGGTTGATGAGCTTTTTAACAAGCTATATTTTGGCTAACAACTTTTGGCGGGTGCTGCTAGTGGTAGTATTAATTATTGCCACCTTGATTGCCAGGATTCCTCGACGAGTATGGCAGCAGCAAATGGGTTGGCTGTTAATGCTATCGTTTTTTGTTTTAGCGATCGGAGCCATCAGTCCTGATGGAATGGGTGTAGATTATCAGCCACGCCTGCCAATTAATGAACAAATATTAAGCCAGCCATCAAACTCCAATAATATTGTTCCAGAGCAAGTAATTGAGAAAAAAGAATACAGCTACGTGCTATTTCACAAAGGCCCGGTGAAAGTAACTCGCTATTCCTTGGATTTGGCAGTACGCCTGAGTACACTTATATTTACCGTGATTTACAGCACCAACCTGTATCTGCTGACAACCGCACCAGAAGAAATCACATCTGGCATAGAAAGCCTAATGCAACCCCTGCGACGCCTGAAGTTGCCTGTTACAGAAATTGCTTTAACTTTAACCTTGTCCTTGCGCTTTATTCCCCTGGTATTAGAAGAAGTACAAAACTTATTTCGCTCCGTGATGACAAGGGCAATTAATTGGAAAAAGTTGGGATTGAAAGGAGGATTCAAAGTTTGGATGACAGTTGCAGAGAGACTGTTAGAAAATCTGCTCTTACGAGCCGATCAAATGGCGAATGCAATGATGGTGAGGGGTTTTACCAGTCCCAATGAGCATCGAGTCCAGTGGCACGACTTACGATTAAAAGGGCGTGACTGGTTTGCTATTGCAACTTTAATTTTATTTTGGGGAATACGGCTAGCTATAGGAACTCAGGTCTAATTTTGCGCTGAGAAAATGGTAATAGGTAATAAATAATTGCATTTTGTCAGTGGTCAGTAGTCGTAGTTATTTGTACTCACTGCTGAAAACTGTTAACTAACTATTGACAACGCTTCTAAACAGTATGACCAAGCCTTGGTATTGGCGATCGCTACCCTTAGAAAAGCGCACAGGTTCGGAAGTTTTTGCTGCTCTTTTTCGCCCCACCGCCGCACCGGGAATTGCTACCCTACTAGAAAGTCCCTACCCAACGCCAATCGATCATCCTCAACTCAACCGATATTCTATCTGTGCAGGCGCTCCTCGCCTAGTAGATGGCACCCCACAGATGTGGACACCAGAAGTAGGAGAGGTTTTTCCCTTCCTAGAAAAGTTGTTACAGCAAGGAGTAGCGGGACATGAGGAGGAATTTACCTCCCCTGCTTCCCATCTCCCCTTTACTGGCGGTTGGTTGGGTTGGCTAGGCTACGATGTGGCATGGGAAATTGAACAGTTACCCCGTAATAAAATTGATCCCCTACCCTTTCCCATAGTTTTTTGGTACGAACCAGATTGTTTTGCCGTTTTGGATCATGCACAACAAATTCTTTGGCTAGCCGCCAGTGATGCAAGTGGACTTGATGAGTTAGAAAAGAAGTTAGCAAAGAAAGACGCGGGGAAAGAATTCTCCGTGTCTCCCTGTCCCCGCATCCCCGTGTCCTCTTCACTCCCCCTGTTTTTGACATCTCAAGCAGATTATGAAACAGCTGTCAACCAGGTGAAAAAATACATTCAAGCTGGAGACATCTTTCAGGCAAATCTTTCATTGCGATTTCAAGCGTCTACATTGGCTTCTGGTTGGGAAATTTACCAAGCCTTGCAAAAAATCAATCCTTCTCCTTTTGCCAGCTATTGGCAAACGCCTTGGGGGGAACTGATCAGTTGTTCGCCGGAACGGTTAGTAATGTTGCAAAATCGGCAAGCCCAAACTAGACCGATCGCCGGAACGCGATCGCGTGGTGTCACTCCAGAACAAGATATGCAACTGGCCCAAGATTTACTCAGCAACACTAAAGAACGTGCAGAACACATCATGCTAGTGGATTTGGAACGCAATGATTTAGGGCGAGTTTGTGAATGGGGAACGGTTACTGTTGACGAATTGCTGACAATTGAGCGATATAGCCATGTGATGCATCTTGTCAGCAACATCAAAGGTACTTTAAAAGGCGAATGCACTACCATTGATTTGATTCGTGCCACGTTCCCAGGTGGCACAATTACAGGTTGTCCGAAAGTCCGTTGCATGGAAATTATTGAAGAATTAGAACCTGTGCGGCGCAGCTTGTTCTACGGTTCTTGTGGCTATTTAGATTGGCGTGGTCATTTAGATTTAAATATCTTAATCCGCACCCTGCTATTAGCTCCCGCGTTTCAACAAGGTGGGGGAGCAGGAGAAGTAGGGGAAGTAAATTCTTCCTCATCTCCCCACTCAAGACTCATCCCCCAGCACTCAGCACTCAACATTGTCTGGGGACAAGTTGGTGCAGGAATTGTCGCAGACAGCGATCCTGAGAAAGAATGGTATGAATCTCTGCACAAAGCTCAGGCACAACTGGCAGCGCTGAAAATGCTAGATAATCAATAGAAGATAGTTTTCTTTGCTGTCCCCACTCTCCACTCCCCTATTCTGTTAGCTATTTTGCGCCATTAGGCGACAGTTGTGGCAGTATAGAAAGAAGTTGAAAAGTTCACTGTTGCCGTTGGGAACTTCAAAGGGTGTTTTTCCTGGCAACGCCGAACTTTAACAACAGGATCAGGACTATTTTGTGCCTTGTCCCTACAGATTGGTAAATTGAAGTCACCAAAGCAGATGGTGATGTTTATCAACCAGCCTCTACTCTGTAAAATCTACGCTTTGCGGCTTCTGTTGTACCATTTCGCTTCACTACCACTAACTTCATCTGCCCATTAGGAACTAGATCAAGGTCTTCGTAACCGCAGTTTTGCATTTTAAGCAAATATTCAAGCGAATGTTGGTATTATCGTCTGAATGTTTGGAATTCACTGCGAAAAGATATACATACTCCCACCTTGACTCTTAAATGAATTCAGAAAACGCAGAAACTTACATAAACCATCCAACTTGGGGTTTACTCTACAAAATCTGTATGGTTGATGAGAACCAAGATTTGTTCACCACACTTTATGCCCAGCGCTTATTTTTTTTGGTAGCAAATGACGTTAAAGGTGTTAAATTCCAGTCTCTAGGACGGACTGAGGCTAGAATGATGTTGGAAAATCGCTTACGTACCCTGCGTCGCAGTGGACAATCTCAGGAGTACGATCAGCTTCAGAGTGTTTTCCAACGCACCTTCCAATGAGCAGTTCGATTTCCGAACGTATTGTTTCCATTCGCTCCTCACTGCCAACTTCAGTCCGATTGATTGCTGTTAGCAAGCAAGTTTCTGCCCAGGCCATTCGGTCTGCCTATGCCGCAGGAATTCGTGATTTTGCGGAGAGTCGTATCCAAGAAGCCGCCAGCAAACAAGCCGAGTTGCAAGACTTACCGGATATTACCTGGCACTTTATTGGACATTTGCAAAGCAATAAAGCCAAAAAAGCCATCGAGCAATTCCCCTGGATTCACTCCGTCGATAACTTGAAGCTAGCACAGCGCTTAGATCAATTGGCGCAACAGCTAGGAGTGAGTCCCCAGGTTTGCCTGCAAGTGAAAATTCTCCCTGATCCCAACAAGTCCGGTTGGAGTGTGCCAGAACTTTTGGCTGATTTACCCACACTTAATCAATACAAAAGTTTACAAATTCAAGGTTTGATGACAATTCCGCCTTCAGGATTAAATGCTCCGGAAATTTTGAATGTATTTAATCTCAATCGTGAGCTAGCAAAGGAAATCCAGGAGCAAAACTGGTCACACATTAAAATGCAGCAACTATCTATGGGTATGTCAGGCGACTACGAACTGGCAGTGCAAGCAGGCGCAACGATGGTACGATTAGGAACAATATTGTTTGGCGATCGCTCTTAGCCTGTTGATCATCAGCCTTGGAGGTCAGTATTAATAGAGATCAGGATTTGATGACAAGAATTTTGTAACAGACTGGTGCAATTGGAAACAAAGGATATAGTATTGACAAGAGCAATCGCCAAGGGAAAATGGGGTATAAAGAACTTACCTTCGGACAAACCTTAGGATATAATCTTGACTCATTATTATGTTTAGGCGATGCACAGACCTTTCCAATAAGTGTCAGTTCATCGCCAAAACTCGTAGTATGGGCTACAAATAGCAAAACACTTGCTGAAATATCCACCGATGTAGCGTAGTTTACCGCCGTAGGCATCGCTCCTTGTTCAATCAATCCTAACCCAAGTCAAAACAGGCTATTCGCATCAGGAGAGTACACACACAATGAACAATATCTTTTCCAAACTCAGAGACTTTGTGGGTCTAAATGAGCAAGTGGAATACGAGTATTACGAAGAAGAACCAGAAACAGATAATAATAATAATTACCAAAATCTGTATCAGCAAGAAAATCCCCAACCAGCACCACAAGAGAGCGCAACCGCTCAAAATCGACGCTGGCGGGAACCAGTGCCTACAATGGGAGATGATATAGCAGCAGGTTCAAAGCCAATGGGGAATGTGATTGGTATGCCAGGAGCAATTAACGGAATTTCGGAAGTTTTAGTCCTCGAACCACGCACCTTTGAAGAAATGCCCCAGGCAATTCAAGCGTTGCGAGAACGCAAGTCAGTAGTATTAAATCTGACAATAATGGACCCAGATCAAGCTCAACGAGCAGTAGATTTTGTTGCAGGTGGTACTTACGCACTAGATGGGCATCAAGAGCGCATCGGTGAGAGCATCTTCTTGTTTACGCCAAGCTGTGTCCAAGTTAGCACCCAAGGTGGCGTTCTTCATGAAGTACCACAACCGCCAGCCCGTCCCTCTCGTCCTACAGGCTCTCCAAATCAAACCTGGGGCAACGAAACTAACCGGATGGCACAATAAAGTTAAATTAGTTGTTAGTCCTTTGTCCTTTGTCATTTGTCGTGGGTTTTGATCATAATGACAAATGACAAACGACTAATGACTAATGACCCTTACAGGTGACGCTACCGCAACTCTTAGAGACGCTGCGTAGAACGCTAACGCCAGTCACTCATGGGGAGCGACTGCGGTGGACGGGTTCCCAAGGCACTCCGTTGGGCGGCTTTGCCGACTTGAAGGAAGTGCCGTCGCCATAAAAGAGGCAGTGCGCCCTTGCGCGTCTCCCCTTCTCCCATTCGTGAGAGGCTAGCGCCTGCCTTCTTGATGCCCAAAGGGCTGTAGGGAGAAGCAACTGCCGTCAAGTGGCGTGGAAACCCCCTGTAAAAGCGCTGGCTCACTAATGACTAATGATCAATGACTATAAAATTTGGCTTAATTGGTGGTGGGGTAATGGGAGAAGCGCTCTTATCCCGCCTAATCACGCGTGGAATTTATCAATCATCAGAAGTCATAATTAGCGAACCGCTATCTTCACGCCTAGATTTTTTAAAACAGCAATACGATGTTGCTGTGACCAGAGATAATAGCCAGGTTTTCACCGCAGCAAAAGAAGTTGTCTTTTTGGCAGTGAAACCGCAGGTGTTTAGCGCGATCGCTCAAGAATTAGCAGATATTGATATTATTAATAGAGAACACTCACCCGTAATCATTTCCATCTTGGCGGGTGTGCCTTTAAGCCAGCTAGAAGCTGCATTTGTGCAATTGCCAGTTATTAGAGCAATGCCCAACACCCCAGCAACTGTGGGGGCGGGAGTTACTGCGATTTGTTTAGGTGCATACACCAGCCCCAAGCACCACCAAATAGCACAGCAAGTTTTTTCTGCTGTGGGGGAAGTGGTGGAAGTGTCAGAAGGGCTGATGGATGCTGTTACAGGGCTATCTGGTAGCGGCCCGGCTTACGTGGCGCTCTTGGTAGAAGCACTTGCTGATGGCGGAGTAGCCGCAGGTTTACCTAGAACAATTGCCAATCAACTAGCCTTGCAAACCGTATTGGGAACAGCGAAACTGTTGGAGTCAACCAAACTGCACCCAGCAGAACTCAAAGATCGGGTTACCAGTCCTGGTGGTACAACCATTGCGGGGATTGCCAAGCTAGAACAGGCAGGATTTCGTTCAGCTTTAATTGAAGCAGTAAAAGCTGCCACAGAGCGATCGCAAGAACTGGGAAAATAAAGTTATGAGTTATGAGTCAGGAGTTATGAGTTTTAACTTCTAACTCCTAACTCATAACCTAACGAAGTTGACAAAGACTCGTTAGTATAGTAAACAATCTGGTTGCAAATGTGATTGAGTGAATTATCCTGCGCCGTCTCCAGAACTTGACTTAGGGTCTATATTTCCCTTTGAACTGGATCAGTTTCAAAAAGAAGCGATCGCGTCCCTGAACGCCGGACGCTCCGTAGTCGTGTGTGCCCCCACAGGTTCGGGTAAAACATTAGTCGGGGAATACGCCATTTATCGCGCCCTGTCGCGAGGAAAACGTGTATTTTATACTACTCCCCTAAAGGCGCTGTCGAATCAAAAATTACGTGACTTTCGAGAAAAATTTGGGTTTGATCAAGTCGGACTGTTAACTGGAGATGCTTCCATTAATAGGGATGCACCGATTTTGGTGATGACTACAGAAATTTTCCGAAATATGCTCTATGGCACACCCATTGGGCAAATTGGCATCTCATTAGTAGACGTTGACGCCGTGATCCTTGATGAGTGCCACTACATGAATGATCGCCAGCGCGGAACAGTTTGGGAAGAGTCAATTATCTATTGTCCTCGGGAAGTGCAACTGGCAGCCCTCTCAGCAACGGTTGCCAACAGCGATCAACTCACCGACTGGCTAAATCGCGTTCACGGCCCAACAGACCTGATTTACTCCGATTTTCGCCCAGTCCCCTTAGAATTTCACTTTTGCAATCCCAAAGGGTTATTTCCCCTGCTGAATGATAGCAAAACCAAAATTAACCCCCGCCTTCAGAAGAAGAAGGGGAGAGGGGGAGAAAGGGAGAAGGGGAGAAGTGGTAGACCGGAGGCTCCTGGCATCATTTATACCTTGAGCCAGTTAGAGCAACGAGATATGCTACCAGCGATTTACTTTATCTTCAGCCGCCGGGGATGTGATAAAGCGGTGGCAGAAGTGGGTGATTTATGGCTAGTAAATAATGAAGAGTCTCAGATTTTGCGCCAACAGATTGATGACTTTTTAGTCCGCAATCCCGAAGCAGGGCGTTCTGGACAAATTGCACCCCTATATCGAGGAATTGCCGCCCACCACGCCGGAATTTTGCCTGCTTGGAAAGCACTGGTAGAAGAACTATTTCAGCAGGGGCTGATTAAAGTAGTATTCGCCACCGAGACACTAGCAGCGGGAATTAATATGCCCGCCCGGACAACGGTTATTTCTACCCTTTCCAAGCGTACCGACACTGGACACCGCCTGTTGAACGCTTCCGAATTCTTGCAAATGGCGGGACGGGCGGGCCGCCGGGGGATGGATAAACAAGGTCATGTGGTGACAGTCCAAACTCCCTTTGAAGGAGCCAAAGAAGCCGCGTATTTGGGAACATCCAAGCCAGACCCCCTAGTAAGCCAGTTTACGCCCAGTTATGGCATGGTACTCAATTTGCTGCAAACCCACACCCTAGAGCAAACCAGGGAACTCATAGAACGCAGCTTTGGGCAGTACATGGCCACCTTGCATTTAAGACCAGAATACGATGAGATTGCCGAACTGCAAACACAATTAGCTCAACTTCATGAGCAAATCGCCGCAGTTGATGAAAATGAACTGGCTGTTTATGAGAAATTGCGGCAACGCCTGAAAGTGGAACGCCAGATATTGAAAACCCTGCAAGAGCAAGCGCAGGATGATAGACAACAAGAATTGGGGATGATGTTGGGCTTTGCAGTCTCAGGAACTCTGTTGAGTCTTAAAGGCAAAAATATCACAGTGCCTTCACCTGTAACCGCAATCTTAGTGGGAAAATCGCCTGGTTCTGGTCAAGCTCCTTACTTGGTATGCTTAGGGCACGATAACCGCTGGTATGTAGCAACAACAGGGGATGTAGTCGATTTGTATGCTGAACTGCCGCGAGTTGAGGTGCCACCTGATGTACTACCACCGCCAGAGATGCCCTTGAAACCAGGACAGTCGCGCCGTGGTAGTCAAGAAACCTTTGCGATCGCCGGGCGTATTCCCAATCCGATAGAATCTTTGTATTTGGCACCAGAAGTAACAGAACAACTCAGTCGAACTGCCGCCATCCAAGAGCAATTAGAAGCTCACCCCTTACATCAATCAGGCAATGCTGCCACGCTTTTCAAGCGTCGCGCCCGCTATGTGGAACTAGAAGCCGAACTCGAACAGTTGCAAGAGCAAGTAGAGCAACAGTCACAACGTCATTGGGAAGAATTTCTCAATTTAATTTCAATTCTGCAACACTTTGGCGCTTTAGATAACTTAGTCCCTACACAATTAGGGCGAATCGCTGCCGCCATTCGAGGGGAGAATGAATTGTGGTTGGGTTTAGTATTCGCTAGTGGTGAATTGGACAACTTAGATCCGCACCATTTAGCCGCCGCCGCCGCCGCTTTGGTGATGGAAACGCCCCGTCCAGATAGCAAGGTTAACTTTGAGCTTAGTAATGAAGTGGCAGAAGCCTTGAAAAAATTGCGGGGAATTCGCCACCAAATGTTCCACCGACAACGGCGGTATAACGTAGCGCTGCCTATATGGTTGGAATTTGAGTTAATTGCCATAGTGGAACAATGGGCGCTAGGAATGGAGTGGACAGAACTTTGCGAGAACACCACCTTGGATGAAGGCGATGTAGTAAGAATTTTACGGCGGACGTTGGATTTATTATCGCAAATACCCCACGTTCCCCATTTGCCACACTCTTTCCAGCGTAATGCCCATCGGGCGATGCAGTTGATTGATAGATTCCCTGTGAATGAGGTCGTTGAATGAACAGAACGCTCTTACGCACAAAGAGTATTTGATAATTTCTTTGCGTAAAAGCCTCTGTCCATCTTTGCCTCTTTTTCTCTCTGTGTGTCCTCTTCATCAACATTAATTTGAGGTCTTTGAAGTAATGCTACAAACTGCCCCAACAATGAATTTAAATTTGACCAAACAATAGTGGTGGTAAGTGGTTAAAAGTGCTTTTTTGGTTTCGTATATGTTTTATACGTGATTAATCACATGTATATAACAGAAGTTATAGTCCCTGTCAACGCTTTTCAATCCTAATAAACCAGGTTTCCAGTACCCTGCAACTGACGCAAAGAATTTATACACAATGGACAATCGCATCCAAATAACTGAATTGCCCGATCGCTTTCCGCATCAGTAAAGTTCAACATGGCAATATTCTGATCTGATACTGATGTGACAATGGTTGAGGAACGTGTAGATGAGGTATATGGTTGCTTTCTCTCGGAATCTCGAATGCACACAAAATCTTTTTGCCCATGTGGGTTAGTGATACAGGTACGACCGTCTTGTGTGTGCATTAATTTCTGTGTAATACTAGTACTAGCATGGGCAGGATGAAATACCGCCAGCGTAGACATCATCGATACAAAAATAGAGGAACAGGAAAGCAAATTCAGGAGAATTTTTTTGTTCATAGATTTCCTTGAGAAAATTGTCTACTAGTTTAGGGTATTATATTCACTTTCAAACTTCAAGTGAATTTTCCCTAAGAATAGCTAGCTTGACACTTGTTACTCAAGAAAGTTCCATATCTACCCAGTTTGAGCACAAAGTAGTTGCTACAGCAGAATTCACAAGTCAAACAGGCTTTCTGTCTAAATTTGATACCTAACCTAAGTTGTGTACTTTACAAAATTTTAATCCGCTGTATATTCCTAACAGTTCTATTTCGTTATATACATAAACCGTCTAGAACTCAAGCTCCAGTCTAATAACTAAAGTCCGTTTTAACGGACTATAACCTTTTCTCAGTCCTCTAAAGACGACTTTCACTATTAAACTGGTGAATTCATTCTGAAGTGAGCTAGATAAGAATGAAATAGCTCTGATATTCCCAAGATAGTGATTGTTTGCTTGATGTTAAGTATAAGGGCTTAATTAAATTAAAGCTCGTAGTCAGCGCCTCTAGTACAGCACGGCGTAAATAAGCAGACCATTGAAAAGCCCTAAAGAGCTTATTCCGTAATACTTTTGACTTTTGACTTTTGACTTTTGACTTCCGCCTTGCGGCTCTAGCCCTTTAAAATCTTAGGCAGAGCGATAAATCCCTGACTACGAACAAAAACTATATCTAATATTATTCTATACAATTACGAACTACTATCGCTATCTTTACAGATTAAAAATATTGATTTTAACCAAAAGATAGGACAAATATTTAATAATAAATCTGATATAGATTCTCATTCTTAAATTATCAACTTGTAAAAACTTCTTTTTTTGATTACATTTGGAAAAAGGCTCATATATCAAGTAATTTACTAGCCTCTACAGAAAAAATGAAACACAAAGTACATTTAGAATCATCAGGTTGTTCTAACTGTGAACATGACCATCACGAGAATCATAACCATGTTCATAATCACAATCATGATGAGAATCATAACCATGACCACGATCATGACCACGGTGGAGAATTCAATCTGAAAAATGAGGTATTGCCTTTGGTAGTGATTTTAAGTTTATATGCACCTGGTGTAATTTTTGAAAATCAATTACACAATACATTCTACTCAATAGGTGAATATCTACTTTTTATCCCAGCTTATTTATTAAGTGGATGGAGTGTTTTAAAAACTGCTGGGCGCAATATACTCAGAGGTAGAGTATTTGATGAAACATTTTTGATGGCAGTAGCGACATTAGGGGCGATCGCAATTCATAAATTACCCGAAGCTGTCGGAGTCATGCTATTTTATAAAATTGGGGAATTGTTTCAAGATATTGCCGTTAGTCGTTCTCGTAATTCTATTAAAGCTTTATTAGAAGTCCGCGCAGACTATGCCAATATCAAAATAGAGGGAGAACTTAAGAAAGTATCGCCAGAAACGGTAAAGATTGGGGATATTATCGTTGTCAAACCTGGAGAAAAAATTCCCTTAGATGGTGAGATTATAGATGGTAATTCGCAAGTTGATACATCTGCATTAACTGGAGAATCTGTGCCGCGAACGGTGAAGCTGGGAGAGACAGTTTTGGCTGGGATGATCAATAAAATGGGTGTTCTCAGCATTAAAGTAACAAAACTTTTTGATGAATCTTCCATTGCTAAGATTTTAGACTTGGTGCAAAATGCTAAAAGTAAAAAAGCAGAAACAGAGAAGTTTATTACTAAATTTGCCCGATATTATACGCCAATAGTAGTTTTTACATCTCTAGCGGTTGCTTTGTTACCTCCTTTATTCATTTCTGGCGCAACTTCTTCAGAATGGGTTTATCGGGCCCTAATTTTGTTAGTTATTTCCTGTCCGTGTGGACTAGTTATCAGTATTCCATTAGGTTACTTTGGAGGTGTAGGAGGTGCTGCTAAACGTGGTATTTTGGTTAAAGGCTCTACATTTTTAGATAGTTTAAATGCAGTCAATACAGTTGTTTTTGATAAAACCGGAACGTTAACTAAAGGAGTATTTAAAGTAGCAAGAATAGTACCACAAAATGGCTTTAATGAACAAGAACTGTTGCAATTGGCAGCCAAAGTAGAATCGCATTCAAATCATCCTATTGCCCAATCTATCCGCAATGCTTATGGTGAAAAAATCGATGCATTAGATGTGAGAGATTATGAAGAAATAGCAGGTTATGGAATTAGAGCCAAGGTTAAAAATCAGGTAGTAATAGCGGGAAGCGATCGCCTATTGCATAGAGAGAAGATTGCTCATGATAATTGCCAGTTACAGGGAACAGTTATTCATCTAGCAGTGGATAATATTTACGCTGGGTATATTGTCATTGCTGATGAACTTAAAGAAGATGCGAGACACGCTATTCAAGCACTCAAGCGAATGGGTGTAGAGAAAACAGTCATGTTGACAGGAGATAATCAAGCGATCGCCTCCCAGATTGCTCAACAGCTTGGCATAGATACCTACGAAGCAGAGTTATTACCTGAAGAAAAAGTCAATGCCATTGAGAAGTTACTCAGCAGCGCCGGCAAGCATGGTAAAGTTGCCTTCATTGGCGATGGTATTAATGATGCGCCAGTGATTGCTAGAGCAGATGTTGGCATGGCAATGGGTGGGTTAGGCTCAGATGCGGCGATAGAAACTGCTGATATTGTGATCATGACAGATGCACCATCAAAAGTCGCAGAAGCAATACAAATTGCTAGAAAGACCCGCAAAATTGTTTGGCAAAATATTGGGTTTGCTTTAGCAATTAAAGCTGTATTTATTGGATTGGGTATTTTCGGGATAGCGACAATGTGGGAAGCTGTCTTTGCTGATGTTGGAGTAGCAATGCTTGCAATTTTCAATGCAACTAGAGCGATGAAATAAAATTATTGGGAAATTGTAGAAGTTAAAACTAAAGAGTAAGGAGTTATTTATTTAACGCTTCTCACTCATATTCTGCTACCCAAAATAGAACCCATGAATTCATCAATCAAAGGTATTGCTACAGCTACTTTAGCTTTACTACTAAACTATTCAGAAAACCCAGTCTTTGCACTACCCCAGAAAATCAATCATCCAGTGACTGTTGCTAAATCGCAACCATTAACAGACACCTTGATTGTTCCTGGGGAAAGAGTGGGGCCGATTACACGCAAAACCATCAAGCAAGATTTAGTGAAGCTGTTTGGTGCATCCCATCTCATTGATAAAACCATTTCAGGCGCTGAAGGAATGGGTAGTTTTGCAGCTACGCAGGTAAACCTAAATCAGGGGCGATGTCTAACGACAAGCTGCTTTGCATCTACGCTCTTGGTAGTTTGGAGTGATAATACTCGTACTAAACCTTTAGATGTGCGTAACTTGGGTTCAGCTTGGAAAACCCGCGAAGGTATCGGTGTCGGAACCCCCTTGAGCGAGTTACGCAAGAAATTAGGTAACTTTAAACTTTATGGATTGGCGTGGGACTACGGCGGTACTATTTTGTTGGATAGTAGTAAATTATCTCGTTATCAAGGCAAACTGATTTTACGAGTAGACACGGCTCCTAATGCTTACGAAAAGTTCCCTAATGACTACCAAGCTGTTTCCGGGGATGCTACTTTTTCCTCCAGCAATCCCCACTGGAAACCTCTGGGAATCAGGTTAGCAGAAATTATCGTTGTACTGAACCCAAGTGAGTAGTGGTATGCTAAACATCAGTTTGCTTGCTAGGGCGTAGAGAAACTATGGAGACAACGTTCTTAATACTAAGTACAGTTTTGCATAAAAGCGTAGCGTTTTTAATGCAGGAGGATGCATTAGTATTGCAGGGGAACGCATTAACTAATGCCACCGACGCATTAACATTGTATTGGGATGCATTGGCATTGCAAGGGGACGCATTAACAATGCAGCCGATGCATTAACATTGTATTGAGACGCATTAACAATGCAGCCGACGCATTAACATTGTATTGAGACGCATTAACAATGCAGCCGACGCATTAACATTGTATTGGGATGCATTGGTATTGCAGAGGAACGCATTAACAATGCCACCGACACATTAACATTGCAAGGTATTGCCAAATTTAATTCGTTACAAATTAATGAAATGCTGTACTAAGTCTGGAACTTGTAAATTACTGATGCAAATTTAAGCGCGTCTAGTCTGTTTTTTACTACAAACCCCTTGTTTTCTCGCCTATCAATGCTCAATGGCAGAGAACAAAGGGCATAATAATGCCCAAAGCCTGTTTGGTGTGCATCAGATTCCAAGCGATAACCGTATCCGAGATTTGCTCGACGAGGTAGAACCATCTCAGATATTTCCGATGTTTTGGGAGATTTTCAGAGTGTTGGAGCAAACGGATCACTTATCAGGTTTTCGGTGATTCAAGATATAATTCAAAGTTAGATATCGAAAGGGTTTTACAGTTTTCTGTTATCTATTTTGCAGCACAGTTGCCGAAACCTTTGTGCCAGTTGCGTAAGTCCTGCTTCAGTTGCCAACATTACCTTAAACGGACTAAGCTAGCTTTAGCCAAAGGGACTTCCCGCTTAGTGTCTTGGATTGAGCATAAGATGGATTTTAGTCAAACTCTAAGTCAGAAAAGTAATGCCATTGTTGAACAATGGGTAAAAGCAGTTTACCAGGATGAACAAATCGAAGCTACTAAAGAGCTAACTTTTAAAGCTGTACGAAATAGCTTGCCGCGCGTTTTGAAAGCATTAGCAACAGTACTTTCTGAATCAGCAACCAGCGATTTACAGACGGTAGTGGATGCAAGCCTGGAACACGGGACACTTCGCGCTGAACAAGGATTTGAGCCAGCAGAAATTGCACGAGAGTATCGTTTACTCAGACTTGTGATTTTTTCTTATTTAGAAGAAGATTTATTAAATGCGTCTCCGCAAGAGGTATTACGGGCGGTTCGCCTGATTGATATGATAATTGATGAAGCGATCGCCCGTTGTTTTCACAGTTACACCCAAGGGCGAATACAAGAGTTTAAACAACTGCAAAGTCAGTTGCGGTTGACTAATCAAGAACTAACTCGTTTAGTTCGTGCCAGTAAAGAAAATCTATCTCAGTTGGCTCACGAACTGAAAACGCCCCTAACTTCAATTATTGGTTACGCAGACTTATTTTTACGTCAGCAGCGTCAACAACCAGAACTTAAGGATTCTTATACAAATCTTGAAAGTATCGAGCGAGTCCTCAAGAATGGTAGGCTTCTTGTCCGTTTAATCAACGATACTCTAGAAATTTCGCGTTATGATACCGGGCAAATGATATTGCAGCCAAGTCTCACTGATGTACATGATTTAATCAACTTAGTTATAGAGATGATTGAACCGTTAGCGCAGGCCAAAGAATTATCTTTAGTAGTTGATTGTGATCACGCTCCCAAGCAAGTTACTACAGATCCACTCCGGCTTCAGCAAATTGTTACCAATTTGCTGAGTAATGCAATTCGCTATACACAAACAGGTTCAATTCTTTTAAAGTGCTGGATGGAATCTCAACAGCAGTGGGCTATCTCTGTTACTGATAGTGGTATTGGTATTTCCCCAGAGGCTCAAACACAAATCTTCAATCCCTATTTTCGTGCCGTAACTTATCCCCAAGTACAAAATATTGATGGTACAGGATTAGGTTTAGCAATAGTCTCTCAATTTGTCCAGTTAATGCATGGCGAGATTAAAGTAAATTCACAGCTAGGAAAAGGTTCTACATTTACAGTAATTTTACCATCAGAACTGAGCGCTCAGATATAATATTAATTCGTAATTCGTAATTAAGATTTAGCACTAACTTGTTTCTCTTTGCCAGAGGTTGCTGTCCCTTTCCTAATTGAAGGATTGAAAGATTCAGATCCAGATGTTCGTCAGAATGCTGACTCTGGTTTAAAGCGTATCACTTATTATATCAAAATAGACCAACTCGGTCAAAGGGGATGCGATCGCACCTCTCCACAAGTTATAGAGTATAAAAGGCGATCGCATTCCTCACCCACCGTATGACAAACCAAACTTTTACCAACGGTTATGCATTACTCATTGGCGTAGGTGCTGATTTACCAGTCACAGTCCTCGATGCAACAGCTATACGAGATATACTGATTGATGGCGATCGCGCTGCCTATGCATCAGAACAAGTCACACTGCTAACCGAAACCTCTGCAACTCGGCAAAATATCCTCGCAGCTTTTGACCAAATCATCGCCCAGGTAAATCAAAATCCTGATGCAACAGTGATCATTTACTACTCTGGTCACGGTGGACGCATCCAGCGTACCAATGAATACTTCCTTGTACCGTTCGGTTATAACCCCAGCCAACGCGCAGACACAGCTATCTCAGGTGTAGAATTTACCCAAAAGATTGAAGCAATTACAGCGCGTAAACTTGTAGTTTTATTAGATTGCTGTCATGCTGGTGGCGTTCCAGCTTTAAAGGAACCAGGGGAAACCTTTGTAAAATCGCCCTTACCGCCGGAACTGTTAAATGTGCTAGGAACCGGAAGCGGTCGAGTTGTGGTTGCTTCTTCGCGGGAAGACGAATATTCCTACACGGGTCAACCCTACAGTGCTTTCACAGATTGCTTATTGTCAGCCTTGCAAGGGAAAGCAGCAGTGAATAAGGATGGCTATGCACGTATTCTTGATATTTTAGTTTACTTGTTTGACCAAGTGCCAAAAAGAGCATCAGGGCCGCAACACCCGTTTGTAAATAAAGTGCTGGATTTGGGCGATAATTTTCCCCTTTGCTATTACGCAGGTGGAAGTAAATTTTTGCCTGGTGAAGCAGCAACTATTGAAACTAGCCCATCTGCTACTAGCTTAACTCCTGGAGGGCGACGGCGATCGCAGCAAAAACTAGACGCACTTCAGGCAGAATTTGACATCCGCAGCGAGAAGTTTAAGCAGATGAAAAAAGCTGTAGCAATTGAGGCTGGTACCGCCGTTAAGTTTCAATTAGAACAGCAGCTTCTTGATGAAGAGGCAAAACTGGCACATCTTGGCGATGAACTGGATAAAATTGAGTCTGCATTGCAATCATGAGACTTATGTAAATATACAGTTATTTGGCAAATGAAAATCAGGATTTCCCCACCTAGAAAACAAGGAAAATAGAGATATTCAGTTAATTGGTGTTTGTTTATACTATTTCAATTTTTTGTAGTGGTTATACTCATGACTTAGGTTCTACCTGGGAATTAGGAAGTGGCTTTGCCACTTCTTTTTATTGATCTGGTACCCCAGGAAAAATAAATTAAAAGTTAAAAGTAATTTGTTGAACTTTTAACTTTTATTAGTTGTTATATCATGTCCGTTTAATTGACCATAAAATAATTAGCCTGTTAAACTACAGTTTTGTACTCTCTAGGCAGTCTGACAAAATTCTGGTCATATAGACATGATATTAGTCATTACTCATTGTATCTTGCCATCTCTCACGCTTGGGCTTGCTCTCCACATCACGCGATCGCGCTTCTTGCCAAGTCCCCCACATTAGGGATTGCTGTTTTTCAACATAGTTAATAAACTGCATAACTGACTGATCTGCTTTGATGGGAGTTTTTAAATCAAACTGAATTGTTTGGACAATCTTAATGTCACCCATGAGAAAGTACTTGCCTACAATGTTAGTCAGCCATAGCGCAACTTGATTGTATAACCAACCAAAAATTCCCTTACCTTTCTTAGTAATTAACAGGATCTGACCTTCAGCTTTTCCTCCTTCGAGGAGGCGTAAGGTAAACATACTGTGGACATGGAAAAAATCTGGCCCAATTGTTACTATGCCAGTGCTGCCGTACCAATAGCAAACACTATAAGTTATGGCCTTTTTGTAAAATGGACGGATGAGCTTGATAAAAAAGAAATTTTCGTTGATTGGTGTAGTGTTACTAAAGATAACAGCATTTTCATTCAGTTCCTGCCTTTCAAAGATAATTTCTATTGGCAGTTTGTGAACTGCATTGAGATGTTGAGCATCGATTGCATTAATCATTACCACATTTGGGTGACAGTTCATCACAAAATGGGAAGTAATAGCAACATCACACTCTTTTTCTTCTAACTCTGGAACAAAAGGTAGAGGTTGCTGTGGTATTTCTCCAGTCCAAACCCAAATCATCCCGTACTTTTCAGCAGTGGGCCAAGTTTGTAACTTTAAGGAAAATGGCGTATCTAAACATGGGATATCAATACACATCCCTTCAGCATCAAACTTCCAGTGGTGGAAAAAACAACGTAGTGCATTACCCTCAACTTTGCCTTCAGCAAGGTGAGCGCCCATATGCGGACAGTAGGCATCAAAGGTAACTACTCTTTTGTCTTTACCACGGTAAATCGCTAATTCTCTGCCCAAAATCGTGACAGGTTTTACTTCACCTACCCGCAGATTTTGAGAGGGTATTACCCAATACCATCCCTCAATAAAACGCTCTGGATTATTGAAATTTTTAGGTTTACGGGTTGAGCTAAAAGTCTGCGAGTTGAGATTCATTTTTATAGTTTCACTTGAGGTGAAGCAGTTGATCTAGAAATAACATACAAACTAAAAAAAAACAGTTACTTTCAGTACCATGACAAACAGTTACCCTATCAATGGATAAAATTAGAGATGTAAAATATGGAGTTAAATTTATTCACTAAAAATGTTAAAGTTAAGTAAATCAGCGGAAATTATTAAAGGTATGTAGTGACTTAATAAAATCTTTAATTAGATAAAAGTTTAAATTACTGATGCCAATATTTTGCTAAATAAAATGAGTTAATAAATTAGAAAAGTATGTAATAATAATTACAATATTTGGGAAAATATGCGGTGTTAACTCAGGAGACAAAACTGCTTTTGATTGGTCAGGTAACAGATATAAGCGGAATCTCCATCAGGACAATTCGCTATTACGAGAGTTTAGGCTTACTCAAATCATCAAGACGAACAGAGGGAGGCTTCCGCCAGTTTTCATTGGATGTGCTGACTCGTCTAGCTTTTATTAAAAGGGCACAAAATCTTGGTCTTAGCTTAGAGGAGATTGGAAATATTCTTCAGGTTTATGACCAAGGACAAGCTCCCTGTGGTGAAATTAAAGAAAAGCTCGAAAACAAGCTCTTACAAATTGATCAGCAAATCGATCAGTTGTTAACTTTACGGTCTGAAATAGATGGATTACTATCAGGCTGGAAGAATAATGGCAGACAGCATAAAGACACAATTTGTCCCATTATCCAAAACACCCCTCAGTGCTGATATTAATTTTTTGTGAAACTGCACAAAATCAAGCTTGGTCAGACTTGGGGCAAAATCCCCAAGTTCTGGAGCAACGACAGCATCTCAATTTCCTATCAAAGAATGATTAATAAAAGCCTGAAACCTTACTTCCCTTGCAGGGAAGCGGTTGGGGGTTAGGTCTGTATTCCATGCAATTGAGAAGCGCTATATTCAGAACTTTGAACTCCGGTTCCCCCCTTTTTTAGGAGGGCTAGGGGGGATCTAAAAGTTTTTGATACATCACTAACGACTTTTAAGAAATCCTTTCACGACTCAGAATTTTTATAGACAAGGAACCACCACAACTCTAATCCAATTAAGGCTAAACCACCGATCGCAACACCAACTTTCAAGCCTAAAGGTTGCTCAATGCGGTGAAATTGGCTGGTTTGCTCTGACGAGTGGGCTGGCATTTCTGCTAATGTTACATCTGATGTTCCAGTGAGCAGCACTAAAGCTGTAAGGCTTCCCCAAAGCATTTTTTTACTGAACATTTCCTAAATTATCCTGAAATTATGAAGTAGCTTTTGGTTGAAAGTTACGCAATCGTAGAGCGTTGCTAACAACAGAGAGCGAAGAAAGAGCCATCGCAGCTCCGGCGATAATTGGATTGAGTAAGCAACCAAAGATGGGGAACAGAATTCCAGCCGCAATAGGAATACCAATGACGTTGTAAATAAAGGCAAAGAAGAGATTTTGCCTGATATTATTGATGGTGGCGCGGCTAAGTTGAATTGCTGTGACAATTCCTTGCAAATCTCCAGAAATTAGGGTGATATCGCTAGCAGCGATCGCCACATCTGTTCCCGTACCAATAGCAATTCCCACATCAGCTTGTGCTAGGGCTGGCGCATCATTTATGCCATCACCGACCATTGCAACAATTTTAGATTTTAGACTTCGGCTACGCTCAGTCGAACGATTTGGGATTTTGGATTTGGGAAATCTCTTTATCTCCCCTTGCAGAGATTGAATAATCGCTGCCTTTTGATCTGGACGCACTTCGGCAAAGATTCGCTGGATGCCAACTTGTAGAGCGATCGCATCAGCAGTTTTACGATTGTCTCCGGTGAGCATTACTACTTCTAAACCTAACTTCTGTAAAGCTTTCACTACTGCTGCTGATGAAGGTTTGAGGGCATCAGCAATACCCATTATTCCTTGTAGTTCGCCATCTACAGCAATCAAAATGACTGTTTTACCAACCGCTTCCCATGCATCTTTATACTGCTGAAGACTCATGGTGTTAATTCCAAGTTCTGTTAACCAGCGTTGTGTACCAATTTGCACTAGCTGATTTGAAACAACTGCTTGCACACCACTACCTGCGATCGCCTGAAAGTTCTTTGCCTCTGTTAAACTCACTTTTTGAGACTGGGCATATTTCACCACTGCTGATGCTAAAGGATGCTCAGAATTGCGTTCCACCGTTGCTGCTAACTGTAAAAGCTTGATTTCATTACCATTAGCTGTACCGTTGACAGTCACAAAGTCTGTAACTGTAGGTTTCCCCTGAGTCAAAGTGCCAGTTTTATCTAAAACAATGGTTTGAATTTTGTGTGCTAGTTCTAAGCTGTCTGCACCCTTAATCAAAATGCCATTTTCTGCACCTTTGCCCGTCCCCACCATTACAGAAGTGGGGGTAGCTAAACCCAAAGCACAAGGACAAGCGATAATCAGTACACCCACCGTTGTCATTGTTGCTAGGGTGAGGTTACCTGTGAAGTTAAACCAAATGATGAAAGTGGCGATCGCGATCGCAATCACAGCTGGGACAAACCATCCTGTCACCTGATCTGCCAAACGCTGAATTGGGGCTTTAGAACCTTGGGCTTGTTGCACTAGTTTGACGATTTGAGCCAAAAACGTATCATTTCCGACTCGTGTCACCCGAAATTCAAATGCACCCGCACCATTAATCGTCGCCCCAATTACCTCATCTCCTGGCTGCTTTTTAACTGGCAAACTTTCACCCGTCACCATCGCTTCATCTACCGTCGAAGCGCCTGTAATCACTTCGCCATCTACCGGAATCTTTTCCCCAGGACGCACCAAAATCACATCGTTGATTCTGACTTCGGTGATGGGAACATCAATTTCCCTACCATCGCGGATAACTCTGGCATCTCTAGCTTGCAGTCCAATAAGTTTGCGGATGGCTTCAGAAGTTTGTCCCCTAGCACGATTTTCCAACAACCGCCCTAACAAAATTAAGGTAATGACAATCGCGGCAACTTCATAATAAATATGAGGTATCAAGCCCTGAGCAATAAAAAATTTCGGGAAAACAGTGACAAACAAAGAATATAAATACGCTGCACTTGTACCCAAAGCAATCAGCGTGTCCATTGTCGCCGTATGGCGCTTCAGGGTTTTCCAGCCATTCCGGTAAAAAGATCCACCACACCAGAACACGACGGGTGTTGTCAGCACTAACTCTACCCAAGGATTTTGCAGGAAGCTTGGAATTAAGGGCAAGTTCAGCCCAGTCATCATGGGCAACGACCCCAAAAGTAGGAAAATGCTGATTACACCTCCCATCACTACCTTGAGGGAGAGTTGGCGTTGTAATGCTTGCCTACTGGCTTTCTCGGCATCATCTTCTTCAGAGAGCATTTCTTCCTGGAGTGAGTAGGAAGAGTATCCCGCAGCATCTATAGCAGCTTGGATTTTCTCCAAATTGGCTAGAGAGCGATCGTAATTGATAGCGGCTTGTTCGGCTCCAAAGTTAACGTTGCAGTCAATCACCCCAGGAACAGAGCGAATTGCCTTTTCGATGTTGTTGGCGCAAGCGGCGCAACTCATGCCTCGAAGTTTGAGTGTGAGAGTATCCATAACTAGATGAACCGCCGTGATTGATGTGGGAGGATCTTAAAGATTAAGCAACTGGATAGCCAGCAGCAGCCAACGCTTCCTTAATTGCTGTTTCTGATGCTTGAGTTTCTACACTGACAAGCTTGGTTGTAGGATCAGCCTGAATGCTGGCGTTAGCATCGACTGCCTGAAGTGCTTTGGTAATGGTGCCTGCACAAGCAGAACAAGCCATATTGGGAACTGTGAGTTGGAGAGTCATAGATTTACGGGATAAAATGAACAACCTAGCCAGATCAAACTAGATGACTGAGGGACAACCATCAACAGTCAGAAATAACTGGAAAGAAAGTCGCCTTGAATTCATCCTAGACTCTCTAGCCGGCTGGAGAGTCTAGAGAATTTTAAAAGTTTTTAGCTAAACTTCAAATTTCTTTACAGACGTAGTACATAAATTGCAAAAAATACAAGATACTACAAAACACTTGTCTTCCGATGCAAGTATGTGTTATTAAGGCTATATAACCTGTTGTTTTCCCCACAGTTCTGGGAAAATGACCCTCCGCACCACTTGAGACGCGGCTGCTGAACCCAAGTCTCCTAAATCTCTTCACAACAAAGAGTCTTTTTTAAGGCTCTATTTGGAGTTTTTATGCAGCCAAAAAATCTGAAACGTCTCCTGCGTGCTTTAGAGCGGCAGGGTTTGGATGTAACTTACAATAATCGCACTTATTCAGTTCGTTTAGTTAATTCTCCTGATGCCCCTGTAGCAGAAGTGCTACTGCCAGAAGGCTTCCCCGTAGAAGCAAAGGCACTGAAGCAGTTAGCGAATTTGGCAAGCGTTCGCCACCCGTCAGGTGGATGCGTGTGTCGTGCCTGTGCTACGCCTGACTTTCACCCAGGTGATGCGGGTGTTGCCATTGGTTCAGTTGTGGAAACTGTGGGTCAGATCATCCCTGGCGCTGTCGGTTCTGATATTAACTGTGGGATGCGCCTGCATGTTGTTGATTTGACAATCGAGGAATTTCTGGCAAAACGTGACCAATTCGTAGAACGGATGAAGGGGGATTACTTCTTCGGTACACGTGATGTGACGATGACTGCTGACGCAATGCGATCGCTATTTCAGTACGGAGTTCCCGGTTGGCTGGATGCCATGCTAGATCAGCCTACGGGGAGTGTAGTCAAGTCTGATTTGCAACAACTTGCCCAAGAGAGCGATCGCATCTTTTTAGGTGGTTCAATGGATGGTGATTGGAAACTTGCGCCTGAAGAATTGGTTCCCGATGCTGGACTAGTACGCGATGGTGGACTAGCAACCATTGGCGGCGGCAACCATTTTGTAGAAGTGCAACGGGTTGATAAAGTCGAAAATCGCCCACTTGCCCACGCCTGGGGAGTGCGCGAGGGACAGCTAGCTTTTATGATTCACTCTGGTTCTCGAAACGTGGGTAAGTATATTGGGGGAATGTGGCGAGATAAAGCTAAAGCGACTTGGCAAAAAGGTCTAAAGTACCCTGATTCGCAGATTTTTCCTCTCTCTACTTATTCTCACCCCGAACTAGTCACTAGTTACCTGCAAGCTGAGGCTACTGCTGCTAACTATGCCTTTGTGAATCGCCTGTTGCTAGCGGAACTGCTGCGTCTGCGTTTACGGGAAGTATACAAAGATGTGGAAGCACCTCTAGTTTATGACTTGCCGCATAACATCACCTTGCCACAACTTGAAGATGTAGAGACATTGGGTACAACGTCTCTACAATCCAAAATCCAAAATCCCTTCGGGTTCGGCAGTCCCCCAGACGCTCGTTCCTCGCTACCGCTAGCGCTAACGACGGGAACCGCCTTCGCGGAGCGTCTCGTAGAGAAGACGGGGGCTACCTCACCAAAATCCAAAATTGAGAAGTGGGTAACACGCAAGGGCGCAAGTCCAGCCCATGTAGGGCAACCAGTGATTATCCCTGGTTCAATGGGTGCTTATTCTTATCTGATGGTGGGTAGAGGCAATCCAGCATTTTGTAATTCAGCCTCACATGGGGCGGGAAGAATTTATTCTCGCTTTGACCTCAACCGCAAAGGTGCATCCCAAAGTCAGGCAGAACTGGGATTAACTGGGATAGACTGCATCACTTTGCGTGAAGAACGCCGAATTGAAGAAGCACCCGTCGCCTACAAACCGATTCAGTCTGTGATTGATGTGCAGGTTGAGGCAGAAATGGTGGATGTTGTGGCGCGATTGAGTCCAGTGTTAACGTTTAAGGCGTAAAAGATTATGAATTAGTCAAAGGCAATGAATTATTGCAGCTAGATTTATCTAAATGTAGTTCCAGACTTTTTTGCCACCTGATTGAACGATAAAGTGTAATTAGGGGAGTAAAAGAAATTTCAGCTTTTACAACCCTATCTCTTCAAATAAGGATAGGTACTCATGAGCAAATCAACTTGCTTTTAGATTTAGATAAGCTTTAGCTTTAGCTATTCGTAGACATCGCTGTTTACCTTTGTGGGAGATAATATTTAATTTTTAATTATTATAAAAATGAAGGAGAAAACTTAAGTGTTTTTAGGTAGTTGCACAGTGAACAAACTACCTTTACCTACTTCAGAGGTGACCTGGATAGTTCCTGCGTGCGCTTCTACAATCCGATGGGATAGATGTAGTCCTAAGCCACTACCTGAGCGTTTATGTTTACCTTGGCGAAATCGCTTGAAAATTGTTGCCTGATCTTCTGGCGCAATCCCATATCCTGTATCTTGGATCTCGATTGTTACCGAATCTTGATTTCCTGGATGAGGTGATTTTTCAAAAATGCGGATTGTGATGCCTCCTGTATCTGTAAATTTGATCGCATTTGCGATCAAGTTATTTAGCACCCGGCGTAGTTCCAAGCGATCGCCCATAATAATACCAGCGTTTTTTCCCTGTGAGTCTAATTCACGGCTGTCTATTTCCAGAGTCAAACCTTTTTCACCAGTTAGAGGACTTAGTTCGCTCACTACTTCTTGAGATATCTCACGTAAATCGCATATTTCCCAATTCAACGTTTTTTTACCTGCCTCGAAGCGATAGACTTCTAGGAGAGTGTTCACCATTTCCATCAAATTTTGGTTACTGCGAATCATGACTGCGATCGCCTGTTTCATTTCCGGCGAGATTTTGCAGAATGTTTCCATCTCAAACAAATTCAACATGCGATCGGCGGCTACTAGAGGAGTTCGCAAATCATGAGTCAGACGCGAAACAAAGTCTTCCCGTTGGCGGGCCATTTTTTGTTGTTCATCCAGACTGTGCTTGAGACGCAACAGCGATCGCACCCTTGCCAGTAGTTCATCGGTATCAAATGGTTTACGAATAAAGTCGTCAGCACCAGCATCTAAACCTTCGACAACGCTAGATTCGTGAAAGGCAGTAATTAACAAAATTGGAATATAACTAATTGCTGGGTTATTCCGAATCCGACGTGTGACTTCATAACCATCGATTCCCGGCATCATCACATCTAACAGAATCAGATCAGGTGGAGATTCTTCAACTTGCCGCAAAGCCTTTATTCCATCTGAAACCAAATCAATTTCATAGCCCTCACTTTCTAAAATTGCTTGAACCAAAATGAGATTATCTAGAGTATCATCAACTGCGAGGATACGAGAAATTTTATTATTTTCAACTACAGACATAATTTATCAACTTTTATCAGTTTTTTGAAAGTAATTTATAGTTTAAATTTCGGATATCCTATTGCTGCTTACCTAGTTTGAGAAGATGAATGATGCGGATTTTTAGCTCTGCTAAAAATATCATCGCCATTTAACTGTACATCTGGAGCATCGGCTGCTTCAGTGGATAATGTGATTTGACGCGGCAATTCAATTTTAAACATTGAACCGCTCCCCAATTTGCTATCAAGAAAAATTTTGCCGCCCATAATTCGCACTAGCGAATCTATAATTGCCAAACCCAAACCTGTACCTGGATATTTGCGAGTGATAGTTTGATCGACTTGCCGAAATGCTTCAAAAATACGTTTAAAATCTCTGGGCGCTATGCCAATACCTGTATCCCGAACAACAATTGTCACTCGACTTGCAGGTAGTTCCTTAACCTCAACCCAAATTTCCCCAGACTCTGTGAACTTAATGGCGTTGGAAAGCAGGTTAATTAAAATCTGTTTGATCCGAACCGGATCATTAAATACCAAAGTGTTTTGCAAATCGGTTTGCACTAACAATGATAGATTTTTGGCATCAGCAAGGGAACGCATTTCACCTACAGCGAGATTTATTACCTTTGATACATCAAATATTTCCGCCTTTAAGTCTAATCGTCCTGCCTCCAACTTGGAAAAGTCAAGAACTTCATTGACTAGCATCAGCAAATGCTTCCCATTATTCAAGATCCGCTCAACCATATCTGCTTGCTGGTGCGATAGTTGACCGAACTTAGAACGGAACAGTATTTGCGAAAAACCAATAATCGCATTCATCGGCGTTCTGAGTTCGTGGGACATGGTTGCCAAAAAATGTGATTTTAGCTGTGATACCTCCAATAGCTTGAAGTTTTGCATTTGAATCTGTTGCTGTTGTCTTTCCAATTCTTGGTTCTTACGAATGAGTTGTTCATGACTTTCTCTGAGCTGCTGGTTTACCAAAGCTGCTTGCGTTTCAGCCCAATAAATCCGAATCGCACTCCGCAAAACCTGTACCAACATTTCTGGAGATATCTTAGACTTAGATAGATATTCTGTAGCACCAGCTTTGATTAATTGCACAGCAATTTGTTCATCTCCTTGAGCAGTTAGGACTACTGAAGGAACTTTAATTTTTGAAGAACGTAGCTGTTGAATAAAGGTTAGTCCATGCTGATCTGGTAAGCGATAGTCGAAGAAAACACAATCATAGGCAGTAGTGTTTAAGGCAGAAAGCGCATCATTGCCATCGCTTACTTCAAACAGTTCCATTTGAACACCTGCTTTAGTCAGCGCATCACGGACTGCCATCCGGTCAACTTCGTTATCGTCTACAACCAAAATTTTCAGCGTCTGTTTCATCAGTTTTTATTTTTGCCGCCAAAGATAGATTGATGTATAATGTTTCTTTTTTGAGATTATCCAACTAAAGAATATAAGATTTTCGGACATCTAAAATTTCTCACTTACTTGATTAACTAAGGCATTTTGTATAATATCCAATACTTCTCTTTAGGTTGAATTCAGTCTGTTGTCTTCTCAATCTGGTTAATTTACCCGAATATTGGAATTCAACTCCTAGTTAATGACTAATAGTTTTAAAACAATTAGCAATTAATAAACTGAAAACTATTGCTCTGAAGACAACAGTTAGAGCTGATATAAAGTAAAATAAAATACTTTACTAAGCTTAAAACAATTGTAAATGAGTCAGCAAGCGACCGTCGTCACCCATTGGTCAGAGTTGCATACCATTTATCGTCTACCATAAGCCTGAGTAATTTTACTCATCAAATTGCTTAAACCAGGTAGATGAGACAGTACTGCCTATATTTATTTGTGAATCCGAAGTAATCCTACCTGCTGGAATTTTGACAATTTTCTCAACGATCGCCAGTCCTGTGTTAGTATTTCTTTGGTGATCGCGGACTTCCACTGTTTGGAAAATTCCCCAGACTTTCTAGTGAACTTTGGGAAGAATACCAAGTGCTTCCAAGCCTTTTAGCATTAAAAAAATTACTTGTCCACCTTGATTGCTGAAGGGTTTAACTTGTCAGCCGTAAGTCTCCCACCATATGGATGCACGAGTGATTACCTTTGGTAGTTGTGCTTGAATTCTTTTGAAATTGTCCACCAGTGAGCCTGATAATTCAGGTCATGTGGATAAGAAGAGGGCGAAATCTTAACCCCCCAGTCCCAAACCTACAAGGGTTGGGGGAAAATTCAAAGCCTCTCAAAAGCAGGAGAGATGAATGAAAGTAAGGTTTTTCAGAACCCGGGAAAAGTCAGAAGTTCGATCTGTTGTAATTTGTCCATTTTTGTCAGCTTTTTTCAAAGCTTTATACTAGATAATAGTAATTAACTGATGGAAAGCAACTAAGCGGATGGGTGTAAATAAATCTAATATGGACTTTCATTGCGTTTAATTATGCCTGCCTACTTAAAAGCTGAATTCTGAGCAAACGGGGCAATTTTGCACTATTCTCAATATTTCATACTTTTTGTGTAAGTATCTATATATCTCCAGCTAGATATGTCCTCTATCTAAATACTAAAAGATCGGATGTTTCTTATTTCTATCGGTGGATGCAGACTGTATGAAAAATCATCTATCTTTAGTTTGGGAAAATAGATAGATAGCGCTTATAAAAGGTAATACTTTGAAAGATTGCAAACAGCGTAAGAGTAAGTGTAGCTATGAATGAAATTAGTATTATTTTAATTGAAGATCACGACTTAACGCGAATGGGGCTACGAGCGGCATTACAATCTCACAGCGCATTGAAAGTAATTGGCGAAGCGGCAAATGCTACCCAAGGATTAAAACTTTTAGAAACGGCAAAGCCAGATGTAGCTGTTGTAGATATCGGCTTGCCTGACATGGATGGCATCGAACTCACCCGTAAATTCAAACGCTACCAAGCTGAAACTGGGCAAGGCACAACGAAGATTCTGATCCTGACAATGGATCATACAGAGGATGCTGTACTTGCAGCTTTCGCAGCGGGTGCTGATTCTTATTATATGAAAGAAACAAGTATCAGTAAATTAACGGAGGCAATCCAAGCAACTCACGGCGGTAACTCTTGGATTGATCCGGCAATTGCCAACGTGGTATTGCGGAAGATGCGGCAAGGTATTCCTGGAGAGAGCCAAAACTCTGACAAGCCGAAGACTGTAAAAATTGAGGCGCTGGCGTCAGAATATGAACAAGTTTTGGAAACATACCCCCTGACTCAACGTGAACTGGAAATCCTAGAGTTGATTGTAGCTGGGTGTAGCAATGGGCAAATTGCCGAGAAACTTTATATTACAGTTGGTACTGTGAAGACCCATGTTCGTAATATTCTAAATAAATTATGTGCCGATGACCGTACTCAAGCTGCTGTTAGGGCCCTACGTTCTGGGTTGGTGGCGTAAGGGATGAGGGAGATCAGGGGACAAGGGCAATAACCATGCCCAATGCCTCTTTAATTCAATCGTTCCTGTAAACATTCCGCAATGCGTAATGCGGCTCCTGGTTTACCCATGCGTCGTAGACCATTTTCGGCAATAATTTGCAAAATATCAGGATTTTTGAATAGGGACTGGACTATTTGGGCAACTTCTACTGGCTGCTCGACTAAAATCAAAGATGAGCCTAAATGACGACTTTGAGCTTCAGCAAAGCCCCGGTTAAATTGGGGCCCATTACCGGGAATCGCGATCGCAGGTTTCCCTAAACCGATAAACTGTTCTGTAGCTGTACCTGCCATTGCGATCGCTAAATCTCCCAAATGCAGACAGTCATTATAGGCTTGTTGTGTTAGCAATAAATATGCATTGCTTTGTTTAAATGTCAAGACATTTGGATCAGAGATTTTGAGAGGAGATGCCGATTGAGTGCGCCAGCCTTGGGATTGCACACTTTGGGATAAAATATTAGAGTCCAAACCAGGAGCGATCGCACCTAAAAACACTACTGTGCCAGAAGTATAGAACACTGAATCTCGCTCCTGGAAACTTGCCATCAACGCAGATACAGCAATCATAATTGTTTCCCAGTTAGTGTATGCCTCTGGTAGACGGGAACCAGGAAGAAGAGTCACCATTAAAGGTCGAACTGTCTCTTGCTGTTGACTATTTTGACTATAAAATTGTTGGCGTGAAAAGGTCGGTTGCAGACCATCCATCATCGGATTACCCAAATTAAAAGCTGGAATTGGCCATTGTTTTAATGTTTCCGTCGTCAGTGCATCTCTAGGGAACACTGCCTTACAACGGCGACGACTCATTAACCAACGTTCCCAAGGATGGTAAACTGAACCAGAAAAGTTTTCCCAACGCGCATCTTTGGATTTGCGTGGTAATAATCCAGCTTCATCCCGCACATAATATTCAGATTTCGCCGTACCTACAAAAGCATAATTAGCGCCACTGAAAGTTGCAAACAATAGCGGGACAATATCTCCTACAGCTAAAATTGCTCTTTTATTACCTAATTTTTTTTGAGAACTCACCCAACGGCGGACAGCTTTAATCTGGCTGAGGGTAAGTTGCAATAAACCACCGCGTACATCCCGCACTAATTGGCGTCCATCCATATAAATAAAGCCGCCAGAAGGCATAGTGCGGACTGAACCGATCAGAGGGATATTCAGCTGTTGATAAGCATGTCCCTCGCCCACCAGAGATAAAGCAAATATCTCTGGTGGGTTTGATTGTCGTTGGAGTTCTTGCAAAATCCGAACTGCAATTACATCTTCTCCATGACCATTACTTAATACAAGTAACCGCAAAGGAGAAGTTGCAGCTTGGGAGTTAGAGGCTAGGGATAAGCGAGATACATTACTCATAAGAAACAAAACATCAATATTAACTGTCTGTTTGGATAAGAGGTATAAATAGGGAAATCGGCGGATGAAAATTTTAAAATAACAGATAAAAGAAACAAAATCTTTATTAAAAAAGTAACAAAAATCACCAGCGAAAAGTTCAGGTGCAACTATAAACAAAAGTAAAAGTAGTATATCTCCTAAATTCTATGTAATTTTAAAGATTACTGAATTGGTGTTTTAAAGTCGAGCCAGTGAATTGCTGTTTGGCATTGTAGCAACTAGTGTGTCGAGTCGTGGTTCCTCCCTGACATCACGGATCGTGCAGACAGCTTTATCATAGTTTCCTACTTCAGGATTTCTCGACTCCCGCGTTATCCTATGAAAAAGATAAAACTGTTGTGATCGTGGAGAGGTTTTTCCCGCTTAGGGAGTTCCAACAACTAAATCATCCTGTAGGATAGACAGGCAATAACCCTGCCCTATATAAAATATGGGAAAATTTTTTGGAAATCCCTCAAGACTCAGGACTCGCTGGTTATCTGCTCACTCAAGACTCAGGATTTTCTATGTTAGCAGGCACAATTTTGCAGGATGGAAAATATACCCTAATTCAAGAAATAGGGCGGGGTGGCTTTGGCATTACGTTTAAAGCTACCCATCGCTACTTGGGTCAGGAGGTGGTAATGAAAACCATCAATGAACGGCTGCGACAACATCCTGATTTCGCGAAATTTGAGCGCCAATTCCAAGATGAAGCCAGACGATTAGCTACGTGTATCCACCCAAATATAGTTCGAGTCAGTGACTTTTTTGTTGAAGCTGGACTGCCTTACATGGTGATGGAATACATTCCTGGCGAAACCTTGACAGACGCATTTGTATTACCAGGGATACCAATGCCTGAAGCCACAGCAATTCATTACATTCGGCAAATTGGGGCAGCTTTGCAGGTAGTACACAATAATGGTTTGCTGCACCGAGATGTCAAACCAGATAATATCATCCAACGTCTTGGAACACAGGAAGTAGTGCTAATTGATTTTGGCATTGCTAGAGAATTTAATGGCAGTGTCAGGCAGACTCACACGGGTATGGTTTCTGAGGGTTATTCTCCAATTGAGCAGTACTTAACGCAAGCGCCGCGCACACCCGCCACGGATGTTTATGGTTTAGCCGCAACCTTGTATACCCTGTTGACTGCTCAAGTTCCCATGCCAGCATTATTGCGCGATCGCGAGCAAATGCCTTCCCCCCGCGAACTGCAACCACACTTGAGTGCTGCTCTCAATCAGGCAGTAATGCGCGGTATGGCGGTGGAGTCTCGTTTTCGGCCAGCGACAGTTGCTGAGTGGTTACAACTGCTACCTGGAGATGGGGTGAATATGACACCGGAAGCGTTAACCACTTACGCAGTGCCAACTGTCAATTTATCTGCCCAACAGGCGGCATTAATTGGGAAAACTACCCAAAATCGCCTTCATAGACCACCTGTGTTAGTGCAGCCCAACCCAGGCATCGCCAAGGAGACTGTAGTGGCGAAAAAACTGGGGTCATCTAAAATATTCATTGGTATAGGTGTTGCCTTGGTTGCCGCTACAGCAGGTTTTGGCATCACTAGAATCTTACCTAAATCTCAGCCGCAGCCAACCGCAAAACCGCTTTTTGAACAGCCAACTCAAAAGCCAGCTGCGAAAGTACCTAGCTTCGAGAATGGTGAACAGACTAACACCACCTCAAGAACCGAATCAGCACCTGTTTCTAATTCCAAGCAGCGGCGGCGTAATCGTCGTTTTTCCCCACCAGAAACTCCCAGCAACCCTACAGGAGAATCACAACGGCGTGATTCGGAACAATCTGCACCTTTACCTAAGGTTTCACCTACACCCTCACTAGTAGAGAAACTACGGGCGATCCGGTCATCTCGTAATGCTTCCCCGATACCATTGCCACAAAATAACTCACCTGTTTTTAAGCAAAATTCTGCTTCCCCTCAGCCTCTAAATCGACCATATCCTGTGATTATACCAACAGCACCGTCAACCGAATCCAAACAGTCAAATCCTTCTGGTGTAATAGTACCAACACAGGAAACGCCAAATTCACCGATTCAGAGTCAACCTCAAAATGATAAATTTCCGCAAAAATTGGGAGATGATAACAATTAAAAAGTTCTTTATTTGTATTTGATATTGCCTACAACAATTTCCCCCTTCTTATTAATTTTCACCGGATTCTTGGGAAAAGCTTGATTATTCAAATAACGCATAAGTCTTACAGTCTGAAAACGCGGATCAATATGAGGGATTCCCTGCCGATCCATCCGAATAGGAATAATTTTACTTGATACCAAATTTCCCGCTGGGTTGAGTTTAACTTCTAAAATCATTGAGTCACCCGTTTGGGCATTTGTAGATAAAGTCCGGTATCCGAGAAAGTTTCCTAAAGAATAGGCAATGATTTTTCCTTTATATATTTCCATCGCTCTCGGAACATGAGGGCCATGTCCAAGTACTAAGTCTGCTCCCGCATCAATCATGTTTCGAGCAAACTTGATCGAATTACCTCGATTTTCTCCATAAAAAAACTCTGTCTGATTCTTAACTTGTAGTGCCCCCGTTCCTTCGGCTCCAGCGTGCATCGATATTACTATAATGTTGGCTTTCTTTTTGGCTTCTGCTATGAGTGCTTGGGCTACTCCTAAATTATGGATGGAATTATATATTTCATAAGGAGAAAACCCGATCATTGCCACAGAGATATTGTTAGCTTCCAAATAGAGAATTTGATTTTTATGACCTAATGTTGCAATGCCCACAGCCTCAAGATTTTTCTTTGTATCTTTGAACCCTACTGGGCCAAAGTCCATTGCATGGTTATTCGCCATATTAAACACATTAAAACCAGTTTCAGCAAATAACTGGGCATATGCAGGTGGGGAGCGAAAGGCAAATACTTGTCCACGACTAATATCTTTGGCAGTGTAGGGATAATTAGTTAAGCTACTTTCAAAGTTACCAAATAAGATATCAGATCCTTGCAACTGAGTTCTCACTGACTTTGGTAATAATTGATCTCGAAAACGGGGTAATCTATAATTAGGGAAATTAGTGCCGGGAATAATATCTCCAACGGCTTTGATGGTAATAGTGTCTGGAAAGGTTTGTTGTTTTGTTGTTGATGGTGTAAGTTCAGGGATAGGTAATGGAAATTGCACAGGCTCGGTAGGTGTAGTAGCAGCGTTTAATCGCTGTGATTGCCCAAGCCGGATAATGACTCCTATACTAATACCCAGATATAAACAGACGCTAATAAAACTAAATGAGAGCACTCTCCCCATGCTGTGATTTGCCATTGTTCACTCCTCACACAGATGGCATTAGTTTATCCCAAAAAAACTCAAAGTTCTAATGCCTTAGATCAATATCTGAGAGGATGTTTGAAAAGTCATGATTGATGTATCAAATATTTTTTTACCCTACCCTAACCCTCCCCGATGTATTGGGGAGGGAACTTGATTTTCTGGTTTACCCCTTTCTAAGGCGGGATTAAGGGGGTAATAATTCAATTAAAATCACAGCCAATCACTTTTCAAACAACCTCTGAGTTTGCAAAGGAATTAACTGAAGAATTACGCAATCGCCCAGAAGTGAAAGTCTGTTTTGGTGTAGATGAAAATATTAGCGCCCACGAATTAGTAAACGAAATTTTTCTAGATTTGTTGACTAAAACTTATAACAAAATTAGCGAAAAATATCAAAGCAATCTGATTATTCAGCCCAATAAGATTGAATAAACTAATATTTATAATAGTTCGGAATTTATAGAATATTTTAAATCTTGTGGCAATAATGAATATGATGTTATGTATACTTATGATTTAACTATAGTTACATAACTTAAACTAATTAAATTAGATAATTTCAAGCTTAAATAATTGAAATGCTTACAGAATAGGGAAAAACGGAGAGGGGGGGATTCGAACCCCCGTTGGGTTTCCCCAAAACGCATTTCGAGTGCGTCACCATCAACCACTCGGACACCTCTCCAGCTATTTATTTACAGATTTGAGTATCTATTCTATACTCATATCCTATGAAGTAAGGGAAATTTTAGCAGATTTCCTATACTACTATAACATTATCGCTTTTTTTGTGTAACGGAATGCTCCGGCAACACCCAAGCCCAAGACATTTCCGATCATCGTGGTTGGCGCAATTACCTAGCGAGTCAATGACACCCAGAGATATTTTTCTGGTGGTGTTGGTGCAGCGTCTCGTAGAGAAGGCTGATCCTCAGATTGAGGTCAATTTTTTACACCAACTAAAAATTACCTACCCGATTGCAACGAACAAGTTTGCAAACGTTGGTCAGAATTTCAACCAAGTCTAATACCCTAAAACTTACTTTATTCATCAATGCTGAAGTCAAAATCAATCAACATTCCCAAACCAACTCGCTATCAAAATGCGGCAATAGATTATTACATGGGAATCACAGATTCCTCCTATCTCCATTACGGCTATTGGGAGCCACTACCTACTGCGGGTGAAGAATTGACTGTAAGTCGCCTGCGTGCGGCGCAAGTTGCTTATGCAGCCAAGCTTTTGAGTTTTATTCCAGAGGATACAAAAACTGTGCTTGACGTAGGTTGTGGTATCGGGGGGAACGCAGCATATTTGTGCTCACGCGGTTTCACTGTTGAGGGATTAGCACCCGATGTAATCCAACAAGAGAAGTTTATCAAGAATACCAACTCTCAAGTACCTTTCTACTTAACGAGATTTGAAGATTTTCACACTTCACACTCCTACGACCTAGTTTTGTTCAGTGAAAGCAGCCAATATATTGCTGCTGACGATTTGGCTCAAGGTGCATCTCGTTTATTGAGCAGTGGTGGCTATCTATTACTTGCGGATATGATGCGCTCTGATGCTGGATATCGAAAGGGCATTTTTTCTAATTGTCATGTCGTTAGCGAGCTTCAGGCGGCGTTGATAAAAGCTGGATTCAAGTTAATTAAGACTGAAGACATTTCCAGCCAAATTGCACCGACGATTGACTTGGGTGTTGATAACTTCCGGACTTTTGGGCTGACTACCATCAAATATATTGCGGATATTGTAGCGATCGCACTCCCACCATTACACGCGATCGGTCGTTTAGCGTTCAAACGCTGGCTGGAAAAGCCGATTGTCGAGGGGTTAGCAGCACGCACCATTTTTGATAAGCATCTCTGTTATGAAATTCAACTATGGCAGTTAGCAATTCATCAGGTTAACTAAGAGGATGTTTGAAAAGTCCTAAAGTATACTAAAAACCCCACTCCCATTCCTCTCCCTCACTCCTGAGAGGCTTTGAAATCCCCATTCTCTTGTAGGGAAGGGGCTAGTACAGGTCGGCGGAAATAAACCTACCATTCAAAACAGCCAGAAAGCCCAAAATTAAAACCTTTTGACTTTTGAATGAGTGACTTTTGACTTCCGCCTTGCGGTACTAAGGGGGTTAGGTTTTAGAGTACCAGAAATACTTTTCAAACATCCTTTAAGATGACCTCTGAAACAAACACCCAACTTGTTGCAAATAAATCTCCTGTAGAATTTTTATAACAGTGATAAAATCCTCAAAAGTCAATGAGCATTAGTCGTTTTGTAGTTTTCAGTTTCCGTTTTTTAATTGGTTCCACTGCAAGTGCTTTTTTCATCCCTCTTGCCATGTATAAATCATTGCTAGCGAAATTAAAACAGTAATCATAATCTATTAATATTTGTATAAATACATAATTAATTGATGTTATCTATGCATATTTTATATACTCAACTTTGTGCTTTTTTGTCACAATTCTTGTTTTCAATATTCTAGGTAATGTGTTATTAATCTCTCTTGACATGGGATATTTTAGGGATTACTATGTCAATCAATCCGGATTTGACTAACTTCTTTGGAAAATCTCTGTAAATAAATCCAACACTATCCTCACAGCACTGCATGAAACTACGCTGGTTCTTATTGAGCCTTACAAGTATTCTTTTACTATCGTCCCCAGTAAAAGCTAATCCCAACACGAATCAAGTTAACAACGTAAATGACTGGAGTGCAAATCAATATAATTTACAACTACCAAAACTTAAATTTATTCCTCCGGTTCCTTTAAGCGAACCTGTCAACCCAATAAATACTTCTAAATTCACTGGTGTAGTTCCTGTGGGACGCGAGATATCAGAACTAAAAACTCCTATTAAAGCATTAATGGAGCACTATAGATTCCTCACTCCCGGAATGTTTTTTATGGATTTACAAACTGGGGATTATTTTAGTTTTAATGGTGATAAAGCTTTTTCTGCCGCTAGCACAATTAAATATCCTATTTTGATTGCATTGTTTCAGGAAGTAGATGCTGGGAGAATCAAACTAGGTGAAACTTTAGTGATGCGACGCAAACATGTCACTGGCGGTTCTGGAGATATGCAGTATCAACGAGTAGGAACTAAGCTTAGTCTCTTGCAAACTGCAACTAAGATGATGACTATTAGTGATAACACTGCTACAAATATGATTATTGACCGTTTAGGTGGTGTATCTAAATTAAATCAAAAGTTTCACCGTTGGGGATTGCAAAGCACTGTAATTCACAGTCTGCTAGGGGACTTTAAAGGAACTAATAAAACTAGTGCAAAAGACTTGGTACGACTGTCAGCTTTGATTACAAATAATCAGTTAATTTCGATGACAAGTCAATCCCAAGTTTTAAGTATTATGATTCGTTGTCACAATAGAACATTGCTCCCATCTGGCTTAGGTTATGGTGCAAATATTGCTCATAAAACAGGTACTCTGCGGTTTGTACTAGGCGATGCGGGTATCATTGAAACGCCATCAGGTAAGCGTTATTTAGCAGGAATTTTTGTCCGAAGACCGAATAATGACAATAGAGCTAAGGATTTTATTCGTCAAGTTTCTCAGGTGATGTATGGCTACTTCGAGCAGCCAAAAGTTAGTCATCTACCTTAATTATTTATTGGGTATGAAGCATAATTAACACTTAATTTTCCAGCGAAACGTCTGAGTTTAGTACTCACCGAGAAAATTGAATCGCTTACACTAATAGCAATCCTGAAGACTGGCAATGTTGAAAGCTGTGATGCCGAATAGCCCATCATAGACATCGCTTCTCTAACTGCCAAGGTATTATGTAGTCGAATACCATGCAGCATACAGCTTGAGGTTTTGCATGAAAGTAGCAGTCTTCAGTACAAAAGTCTATGATCGGCATTTTTTGTCAGCTGCAAATTCTCTCCCCCAACACGAATTAGTCTTTTTTGAACCCCGTTTAAATCGGGATACTGCTATCCTCGCCGCCGGATTTCCGACGGTTTGCGTATTTGTGCATGACCAAGTTGATGCCCCAACTTTAGAGCTTCTCGCCTCATGGGGAACTCGGCTGGTTGTCCTTCGCTGTGCAGGGTTTAACAATGTAGACTTACAAGCCGCAGCGGATTCAGGAATTACTGTTATGCGTGTTCCCGCTTATTCACCCTACGGAGTAGCAGAACATGCTGTAGGATTGATTTTAAGCTTGAATCGCAAAATTCATCGTGCCTATAACCGTGTCCGAGAAGGCAATTTTTCCCTAGATGGACTGTTAGGATTTAATTTGCATGAGCGCACAGTGGGGATTGTAGGCACTGGCAAAATCGGTCTGATTTTAGGACAGATTATGAAGGGGTTTGGCTGTAACCTACTCGCCTATGACGTTTATCACAATCCAGAATTGGAGGCGCTAGGTGGAAAGTATGTAGAACTACCTGAGCTATTTGCCAACTCCGATATTATCTCTCTGCATTGCCCCCTGATTCCCGAAACGCATCACTTGATTAACGCTGAGGCTATAAAACAGATTAAGTCAGGCGTGATGCTAATTAACACTAGCCGAGGAGCGCTGATTGATACCCAAGCAGTGATTGAGGGATTGAAGTCTGGTAAGATTGGCTATCTCGGTGTGGATGTCTACGAACAAGAATCGGAATTGTTCTTTGAAGATTTGTCTGGCGAAATTATTCAAGATGATATTTTCCAACGTCTGACAACGTTCCCCAATGTGCTTATTACCGGACATCAAGCCTTTTTTACAGTAGAAGCTCTCTACAATATTGCCGAAACAACTTTTGCTAATATTGCTGATCTTGAACAGGGTCGTCCTTGTGTAAATGAAATTCGCGCTCAACCTTCAGTTTAAGTAATGCTTGACGATCGCTAAGGGAGCATATTCATTTTGAACGATAGGCAACGCGGAGACTTTGGACTAAAATCACCAGAGATGCGATCGCCATCAAACCGCCCCAAAACCAGTAAGGTAAAAGCAAATACCGCTGCATTTGCGCTGTATCAGAGAGTCCAAGGGGGCCAGCAGAACTACTAAATAGATAATCAAGTTGATGGTACGTACTCACACAAGCTTGTACACCCAGCAATTGAATGGCAAACCCTTGGGCCCAGCGAGGTGCTTTCAGGGCGATACCCAAGATTATTAAACCCAGCAAGGGAATTGCCACCAATCCAAACCAGGAACGTATCCAAATTAATGTGGAAAATAGCAAAAAACTCCCTAATATTTTTAAACTCAGGGTTGCTGCTCTAAAACTGCGGGAAGCCAGAATCAAAACTGCACCGGCGACAGGCGGCCCCATTGGCCCTGCTGCTGCGACCATTGCCGGGCCAATTGGCCCCAATGCCGACCGGATGCCATAAGTTGCGACACCGGAACCATTGCTAAAAATCTGCAACTTCTGAAACTGTCCCCCTAATAGGAGGGCCATTAAGCCGTGACCCATTTCATGAAACCAAGTTGCCAAAATTGTAAATGGGTATAAGATATAATCCCCTCCTGGTATTTGCCACAGGAAAGCAGTTGCGATCGCTGCTGCAATTAACCAGGTTAGCCCCATACGTTCAACAACTAGCGGGGCTTCTTTGGTGAGCAAGGGTTTAAAATTTTTGCTTGGTTCCCTCATAGGTCACTCGATTTTGGATTTTAGATTTTAGATTTTAGATTTTCCAGAAAATTCAAAATCTAAAACTGACAGTGTATTTTCTCTATCCTAGTGTAATTATTAAGGTAGTGGGGTTGCTGGGCAATGCAACAATTCGCACATCAAAGCGACGGCTGTAAACTATGGCGCTATCAAGAACAACATAGTTATCCGTCGCTTGTCTGATGCGGTTCATTTGTTTATCCTCCAAAAGGAATGCCGGAGGATGGGCAGAAAATGCCTAGACTGATGTCACAATTGATCGAGAATCAGTTAAGCAAGTTGAAACAGGAATGTCATTAAGTCTCCTTTACCCAAGCTGATGCGATCGCCTGGTCGCAAGCGGTGACGATTCCCCGGTAAGAGCGGCAAATTATTAATGTAGGTGCCATTGGAACTTCCCACATCCTCTACATAGTGAGCGTCTCCCTCGACGCGAATATCTGCATGAATCCGCGAGACAATTTCTGAATTGGGAAATCCTGAAACATCTATATCTGGGGGAATCCGGTCATTGAGCTTGCCGATATGAATCACAGAGAGATTTTGCGGCAATTCAATTAACCGATCACTTTGAACGTGGATTAACCGCGCTGTAACCTGCTGCAATTGCGTTCTGGCAGCAGTTGCAGTTGGTGCTGCTGCTGGTGGCGGGGGTAGTTCGGCTTCAGAGGCTGGCGTTGGTTCCAAAGGTGGTGGAGTCGGAATAGTTTGTCCAGAAACTACGGGTTGAGCTACAACGGTTGGCGGTGCTTCTGGGAGGCTGCTTTCTGTAACAGATACCTGTGGCGGAGCTACTGGGGTAACTGCTACCTCTGTTGGTGGTAAAGATGAGCCGGAGGGATGGGAATTAGTAGAACCGCTTATTCCCAAAGCATCTGGTTGTAAAAGTTCTAACAGTGGATCGGGTGGATCTAACGGCGGAACTTCCACAGGAATATTGGGAGTAACTGTTGCAGCTACCGCAGTATGAACATGTGGAACTCCTGCGGAGTGAAGGTTATAGCCACACTGACCGCAGAATGCAGCATCTGCCTGCACAGTTGCTCCACAACTGGGACAGTTAGTAGTCGCGGGTAAGGGTGTATAGCAAGCTTCACACTGGACAGCGCCGTCAGGGTTAGGATGATTGCAATTAGGGCAGACGATCATCGATATTTAGCCTTTGTTCAAGATCATCATAAATACAGGTAGGACTGGCAAGCAGAGAGCGGCCCTAGCTTTAGATTCTAGCAATTACTGCTGATGGAACAATGAATTGGACGCTCTGACGCGAGGAAAGGAGCAGGGGGGCAGAGGGGAAGTTACAGTAAGTCTTTCTGCCCCTTTGCACTGCTTCTTGTGCCCAATGCCCCATTGTTCAATGTTGGAGTTCCAAACCTGCTGCCGCATCCAGCAGCCACCAAAGTTCACCTTGGGGCTGAATTAAGCGGGATGGGTAAGTGAAGTCATCCGCTACAGGTGCAAAGACTTGCGCCAAAGCTGGTCGTTTATTAGCACCAGCAACCAGAAAAATCACGCTGCGAGCAGAGTTGATAAAGGGGTATGTGAAACTTATCCTGAGGTTTCCGTTTTTGTTACCCACAGTCAGCAGGCGATCGCGTACTTTGAGAGCCTCTGTGTGGGGAAACAAAGATGCGGTATGTGCATCATCACCCATTCCTAGTAATACTACATCCAATGAGGGAAACTCGACCCCAGGAGAATTGAAAAATTCTTTGAGTTGTTGTTCATACTTAGCAGCAGCCAGTTCTGGATTGGCTTCTAAAGTTGGTACGGGATGAATGTTAGCCGCTGGGATGTCAACACGATCTAGCCACGCACGACGCGTCATCAGTTCATTGCTATCGGGGTGATCTGGTGGTACGTAACGCTCATCCCCCCAGAATATATGAATTTTATCCCAAGGCAGTTTTTGATTAGCGATCGCTTCGTATAACGGTTTAGGTGTACTACCACCAGATAAGGCGATGGTAAACCGTCCCCGCTGCTCAATGGCAGTTTCTAATTTGGACAGAATTAATTCTAGCGCTCGTGCAACCAGTGCTGGCTGATCCGGTAGAACTTCAACGGTTTTGTTCATGGCTTCATCATATTGCTGGCTTCCAGCAATACAATACCGAACTTATTACAATCCTCCTTTTTAACTTTTGAAACATTTAACATCGTGGATTAAGTAGGCTGGAAAAATATAGACGCTCATTATCATTTTTAACGGTGAGTTGTCAGTAGTCAGTCGTACTAACTACTAATTACTTTCATGATTATTTTTATTTACACCCAGTTACTTGATACTTTGTTGAGTAACGCTATAGAGGATACATTTATTAATTCTTATTAAAAATTAATAAAACTAATTAATTAGAAACAATGCTTCCCAGTCAGCGATCGCTTCGCGTTGGGCGATTAACAATTGCTTAATTCCTTTTTGAGCGACATCTAGGAGTTGATCCAACTGAGTCCGGCTAAAGCTGCCTTCTTCGGCTGTTCCCTGGACTTCAATAATTCCCAGGTGTTGATTCATCACCACGTTAAAATCTACTGTTGCAGCCACATCTTCAATATAATTTAGATCCAAAAATGGCTCTTGCTCCAGTAATCCTACGGAAACTGCTGCTACCTGTCCACACAGAGGCGATCGCTCCAACCCGCCCGACTGCAACAATTTAGAAATCGCATGAGCCAAGGCGACAAAAGACCCTGTAATCGCTGTTGTCCGAGTTCCAGCGTCTGCTTGCAAGACATCCGCATCTACAGTCAGCGTGCGTTCTCCCAGAGCCTCAAAATCCACTGCTGCGCGTAAGCTACGCCCAATTAGACGTTGAATTTCTTGCGTCCGTCCAGATAATTTCAATAATTCCCTTTCTTGCCGTTTTTGAGTAGCAGATGGTAACATCCGGTACTCAGCAGTTAACCAGCCTTTACCAGTTCCTTCAAGAAACTTCGGAACTCCTTTAGTAACGCTAACGGTACAAAGTACCTGAGTGTCACCGCATCTGGTGAGAACAGAACCGGGAGCAAAGCGGGTGAAATTGGGGTAAAAGCTGATTGGACGTAGTTCGTAGGGAAGACGGCCGTCTGGACGCTGCCAAGCCATTAGAGTTGCCTCAAGTTTTACAATACTGCCTTAAGGTTACCTTAGTGTTGTAAATCATCTGATTGAGAGGCATTAGGCAATTCAATTTTAGATTTTGGATTATATTTCAATCTAAAATCCAAAATCTAAAATCTAAAATTCTTACTCCCCTGCTTCTTTTCTAAGGAACTGAAAGCAGAGTCAAAATATTTTGCTGCACCATATCTGGTGACTGGTCGCCGTTGATGGTCAATAGGCGGCGACGACGGTCGTAATATTCTAGGATCGGAATCGTGTGATCGTAGAATAATTCTACATGGCGTTGCACGATTTCCGGTTGGTCATCTGGTAGCGATCGCCCCAAGGATCGGCTAACCATGACTGCTTCTGAGACTTGGAGATAAATTGCCCAATCTAGCTTTTGTCCTGAATTATCCAATAAAGAATCTAATTCTTTAGCTTGGAAGGCAGTACGGGGATAGCCTTCTAACACCCAAGCACAGTCAATATCTGGTTGTCTGAGGCGAATTTTGATCAATTCAATGATCATTTCGTCTGGAACTAACTCCCCTTTTTGCATGTAGGGCCGTGCGTGGTAACCTAGTTCACTCAAGCTAGCGTAAACCGAAAGAGAAGTCCGGGGATCGGCTTGTGACCATTGAAATTCCGGGAGGGGCTGATCGCCAGATATTGCTTCCCGTAAAATCTCTCCTGTAGAAATCAGAGGAATATCAAAGTATCTGCAAAGCCTTTGTCCTTGAGTGCTTTTCCCCGATCCTGAACCTCCCACAATCACCAATCTCACAACAATTAACTCCTCATCCTGTCAAATTCACTACTTGTTAAGTCTGTTTTGCCCAAACAACTGGGAAATCTAACATTTAGCGATTTTCAGCCGTTATGCCCAGCTTTTTTAAATAATTGGAACTCTAACTCATGTGTTTTCATTTTTACAACTACTTTCAGAGAAAAAACGAAAATAACTCTTGACTTCAGCACAAATGTAGTGTTTGACTAAGAATGCAATTTGCCAAATCTATCACACGTGTGAAAAACAGATTGATTATACAGGCAGATTTGTAATAATTACTGTCAACAAGAGGACTTTTGGGACAAGAGTCCTCTTGGGACTCTTGGGATAGAGGGACTTTGGGGTTACCCCATAGATAAATCTATTTGCTCTGAAAACTTGGACACCTAATACCTCGTTGCAAGCAATCTCGGAAGAAATTTTTCTTTTTCTGCATAAATGAATTCACTCTTCTTGAAAAGAAAGTAGAAAAGGGGTTTTTTCTTTTTTCCCCAAGTTCCCAGATCTGCCTTCCCAAGAGTCCTCTTCGGTCAGCAGAAAGCCTTAATTTATTGTATCTTTTTGAACTTAACCCTATGGTTGCCCAGCTAGAAACTCCAAGTATCAATTCAACCCTTCCCTTACCATATCCAGTTGAAGGACTAGTGCAAGTTTTCACTAGCTCCCATCGCAACTTTTTTACGAGCGTTATGGCTCAATCACTGAGAATAGCTGGACAAGGAACGCCAGTATTAATAGTGCAGTTCCTCAAAGGAGGTATTCGTCAAGGACATGATCGACCCATACAATTAGGGCAAAATTTAGATTGGATTCGCTGTGATTTGCCTCGTTGTATCGATACACCGCATTTAGAAGATACGGAAAACCAAGCCTTACAAAAGCTGTGGCAGTATACACAACAGATAGTGTGTGAGAGTAAATATTCTCTCGTTGTCTTAGATGAGTTAAGTTTAGCGATTAACTTTGGTTTAATTCCTGAAACTGAAGTTTTAGCGTTTCTGGTAAAACGCCCTCCCCAGGTCGATATCATTCTCACAGGGCCAGAGATGCCAAAATCTCTCTTGGATGTAGCAGATCAAATTACAGAGATTCGCCGGAGTTATCGGCCCTAAACAAAATACTCAGTTCACGATATTCTAGTAATTCGGTTTGAATTAGCTGTGAACTTGTGATTAAAAACGATATCTGGATTACTGAAATGGCTCAACAGGGTCTAATTTCGCCCTTTGAGCCAAGTTTAATCCGAAAAGTACAAAAAGATGAGTCTGTAGCGGTTCAACCTGTAATTAGCTACGGTTTGTCTTCTTATGGCTACGATATACGCCTTTCCTCGGCTGAGTTCCGCATTTTTCGTCACATTCCCGGAACTGTAGTTGATCCCAAAAACTTTAATCCTCAGAATCTGGAGCCAACAGTACTGCATACAGATGCCAATGGCAGTTATTTTATTTTGCCTGCTCATTCCTATGGACTTGGGGTCGCTCTAGAAAAACTGGAGGTTCCTGAGAATATTACAGTAATTTGTATAGGTAAATCTACATATGCAAGGTGTGGTATCATTGCAAATCTAACACCTGCTGAAGCTGCATGGCGGGGTCATCTAACTTTAGAATTTTCCAATTCTTCCAGCGCAGACTGTCGCATCTACGCTAATGAAGGCGTGGTGCAATTGCTATTTTTAGAAGGTGAACCTTGTGCTATCAGTTACGAAGCTCGTCAAGGTAAATATCAAGATCAACTAGAGATTGTAACGTTGGCTCGTGTTTAGACTGAATGATATCTAAAAAAACTTTATACAAAAATAGAACTTAAATCTATTTTGGCAAGTCCGAGTCGGTTTGCAATTTGGGCGTACTCATTAACTAAATAGTAGAGATCAATAGTGAGAAGATCGTTTGATACATAGTTTATTTCAGAAAGAGTAAAGCTTTTCTTAATCAAAGTTTTGGGAGGTAAACCAGGAAGCGAGAAAAAAAGACTTAAATTGTAAAAAGATCCGTCTAAAGAGTCAGAAACAGAACCGAGAAAGGAATAAATGCTCTTAAGTCCAGTACCGCCCTCAAACTGATAATTATTAATTCCTAGCTGATTACAGCTCTTTAACAGATCAATAATTTCACTTTTGTTTGAAAGTAAAAACTTCTGCTCTACACTGATATTCATAAAATTTTGCGATTTCATCAAATTTTGTCTTGATTGTAGCTTAAAAAATTTTAAAGTTTTAAACTTTAAATACTCAATTTGCTTAAGGTGCTAATCTTGCCTTTCCTAGACGCTGCTTTTCATACCATTGTGCGTAGGCATAGACATCGCACAATCTCCAAAGCTCAATTGATCGCAAACTCTGTAAATTGGCGCATATAAGGAGAGTGAAACGCCAAAACGATATCTTCTTTTGGTATACCCAGTTCGAGGAGTTGTGTCGCAATGCCGACTTCGGTTCCATCATGCTGTATCCAGATTTTACCATCTTTGATATCGAGATGTAGGCTGCATCCATGTGTTCGACGATTCCCGCGCCAGCCTGTATGTAGCAAGAGGTAGTGGTCACGTTCCGTATCTAGAATGGCTTGTGTTTCCATTTCCTCTGGTGATAAGCCTCTTTTTGCTCGTTCTAAAATTAACTGTTGAATGATTTGACGATACTGCTCTACAGCCATTGGACAATAACCTCCTGTTTTTCATCGTAAACCAATAGCCGAATTTGAGTTCGTAAAATCACTGACCGGATAAAACGACGCTGAAAAAATGAGTTATGAATTGATTCAGGCACTGCAAGATAAAGTTTGCGTTCCGGTTCCAATTCTTCGAGAGCAAATTGATAATTGATAAATTGTCCAAGAGCGGTGTGGAATTCTGATACACTTGATCGCCCAATAAAACTCTTAATTTCAACTGCAATTTTTTCGCCTGCTCGTTCGGCAGCTAACATTTCTGCTGCCAAATCTATTTCAAAATCTACATCTCCAACGCTGATTTCGTAGGGATCGGCAGTAATTCTCCATCCTTCTTTCTCCAGAGCCATTCTAACTGCATCGTGAAAGCGGTCTTTAGCCATTCAGCTTTTTCTGAAAATTTATTAGGACACTTGACTGGTATCTCAATTTTATCCTCAGTCATTGGATCGCTCCTCACTCCTGCTACTGTTCCACTTCTGTCACTGCCAAACCCGTTTTCGGAGGGATTGTTTCCTTATCTAATATATTCAGCAGCGATCGCCCGAAATCAAACCCAAATTTCGGAACGCCTAAACACGAGGGGATAACAGTATAAAAAGGCTTATAAGCCAATATTTTAAGGTGCTAATCTTGCCTTACCTAGACGCTGCTTTTCATACCATTGTGCGATCGCAGGTGCCCAATCTTCAAAATGAGGCCACATCATTTCACATAACTTTTGAATTTCAAGTTGAGCATCTTTCTTATTTCTCAGGTCACAAAAATGCAAGAAAGACCTTAAATTGAAACTAACTACAAAATGCTGGCGATAATCAAAAGGTACTTTACCCCTTGCATGTTCTTCAGACATTCCAGCCTCAAAATCAGCTTTATATCGTTTAGCTGCTTCTAGACACCATTGCAAATCTGCTGTTCGTGCTAAGAGTGAATAGTGGTACTTTTTGCCTTGTCTATCAGTGTAATAACCAACGGGACGCAGGTAAAAAACATCTTCTATGTCTTTCTTACCTTCTACAACATCGGTAAATTGGTTGCCTGTATATCTAAAAGACTGGACATCAAATGATACGCCCACACGATGAGTACGCGCCTGCTGCATCACACTGTGGGGAAAGTAGCCACAGTTGAAAACAATTTGGGGATGCTCTAGAGGCCCATAGTGTCCCCTCTCACCGGCTAAAAGTCGCTTAACAATAACTTCGCCGCTTTGTGACTCCGAGGGCCAAGAGTCACGCTCATCAAACACGAACCCATCAGTATAGTCCTGGTGCATCGCGGCATAAATCACCTGCTGCGGGTTTGGTGTTTTGGCAATAACCTCTACTCGAAATCGATGCATTAGTTTTTGGGAATGGATTTGTGACTAGAAAGTGCTTACACACAAGGAGCAGAGCCTGTTCGTTAAACATGGCTTTGAACTCGATTCATTATCATTATCTCTGGCTTGGACTTCTACTTGAGCAGATTCAGATACTTTACAAATATTAATCTTCTTGTTACAGTTATTTACATAAAGAGAAGACAGGGAAAAATCCATGCGTACAAACACTGCTATAATTGACGACCAAGGCAAACTGAACAACTTTGCGATCGAGCCAAGGGTTTATATAGATGAGCAAGGCGATCGCACAGGCTTCACTCCTTTTGCAGAACTGCTCAACGGTCGTTTAGCAATGATTGGTTTTGTCTCTCTAATAGCATTAGAAGTATTCACAGGACACGGTATCGTTGGTGTTTTGACAAGCCTGTAAAAACTGATTCCTGTAATATAACTCTCAACATAAATTAAGAGACGGTAAATTTACCGTCTCTTAATTTATGGAAAACTTAGTGGTAGAGTAAAATATACTGATAGCAAAAGCCGTTAGTTATCAGCGTAAAGTTATCAGGTAAATTATGGCTTTAACTGCTTCAACTATGTTGCCGCTAGGCACAAAAGCACCAGATTTTGATCTACCGGAAGTAGTATCTGGAAAGGCAACTTCACTTTCCACCTTTGCAGATAAAAAAGTGCTGTTGGTAATGTTTATTTGTCGGCATTGCCCGTTTGTAAAGCACGTCCAAAAAGAATTAGCGCAGTTAGGAAAAGATTATTTTACAGGTGATTTAGCGATCGTTGCCATCAGTGCTAACGATGCAAAAAATTACCCAGATGATGCGCCAGAGTCGTTACAAGCATTTGTTACAGAACAAGGGTTTAATTTTACATTATGCTACGACGAGAGCCAGGAAACGGCAAAGGCTTATACAGCAGCTTGCACACCAGACTTTTTTGTATTTGATGACCAACGCCAACTTGTTTATCGGGGGCAATTAGACGATAGCCGTCCGAGTAATGGTAAACCTGTAACAGGCGCAGATTTACGCGCAGCCATTGAAGCAGCGCTGGCGGGTAAACCTGTTACAAGCGAGCAAAAGCCGAGTGTTGGTTGCAATATAAAATGGAAATCTGGAAACCAACCCAGTTATTTTGGTTGAAAGAAACTAGTACCGCAAGGCGGAAGTCATGCGTTCAAAAGTCAAAAGTCAAAATAAATACAGCGTGAGCGTTTCGTTGATTTGGAATGGGTAGCTTATTTATGCCGTACTGTACTAGGTATTGGGTACTGGAAAATGTTTTTAGTCCCCAATCCCCAGTCCCCCTAACTATCAGTGTTTAATTTCCAAATTAAGTATGTAGCATCCTAGTTGGACTTTTTCTGCCCACAATTCATATTCCAGACGCAAATGTTCTGGCAAGGGATGTCCGTTGAGAGTTAGGCTATTAGTAAAATTTCGTAAACGAATCGGATTGTTAGGTTGGAATGACTCAGTTGGCAACCAATAGCGACTAATGCCATAAACGCCCTGTTCCCAAAAGTGACGGTAACTCACTTGAGCGTTACCTTGCATAGTCATGATCACCCGGTAAGGGGAAATCTCCAGCCACAAAATTCTGGGACTGTTAGGGGCATAAGCTTTGCTCTTAGTTTGGGTAAGTGTGTCCTCTGGACTTACGACACTCTCTACTTCGCAGCTAATTAGGGGCGGTGCAGTTAATAGCAAATGGAATCTATTAGTATCCTTTTGATACAATGTCGCGGCAGTTTCCACAACAGACCAGATTGGTAGGTCAGTGGAAATAAGTGATAAGCACACGGGCTTGCGGTGATGGGTGAGCATGGGAGCGATATAGGGCTAAAAGCTATTGAACAAAGTAAAATGAACACTCTAACTGTTTAATAGGTCACGGGTAAGAAACTAAATAGTAAAACAGGCTTAATATTAATGAATCAGCTGATTTGTCAAGCTACAAAAATTTGGATAGAAACAGGTAGAATGTCAGCTTAGATAGCAAAAACGGTATTTTTCTAGAGAAAGCTAATTCGTAAGTAAAGCTTGTAAATATTCTAAAGCTATAGCCTCAAAACAGTGGGAGTCGTTTTAGATGCTAAGAAACCTTATTGAGGGAGACTTACCGTAGATCGGAGTAAGTTTCATACAGCAAAAAGCGATGGGACACTAGGCAGAAAGTCACTAACAGCGACAAATAAAGTCACTGATAAACTTTCGGTGTATTCAAAAGCCAGTGTATCCTAATGTCGGCTTCTGTTATAACCGTAGAAGCTCACAAAGACCTTTCTCACAAGTTAATTATTCAGCAGCCCTTTTATTGGGCTATCCTTATAGGCTCGCATCTGGGGAGCATCCGAATGCAAAAATTTACTAAAATCGTTAAAAGTCAATTGCGAATGAAGCATACTCCAACTCTACAAGACGCTCTTGGGTTCGTGCAGCGTTGCGAAGAAAAGAATCGTAAAGTGTGTGTAATAGAACCCGCGAGCAGTAAAAAAACTAGAGCTAAATTTCCTTCCAAGAAACTGATACACAAAGGAATGGGAGCCAAAATTGAAACACTCATCTTCTCTGTACTCAATACTGCTTAAAGCTTAACCGAACCGGATTGACCCAACACCTGTTTGTTTAATGTTAAGAAATATTTCGTTAATAGCATCTATGACTAGTGACATGGATCACAAAGGAGAAAACGCGTTACATTTATTTACGATATCTTCAGTAGACCTTTATATATCTAACTCTGTTTCATCACTTTAGAAAACGAGAAATCAGATGCCATTTTTAATACAAGACAAGAAATGGGTTTGAGTTTTTATTTTCTAATACAATGCACAAAATTGTGGCTTTTTGACAAAAGCCACTTGTAAGAAGGATTCTAAATTATTCTCTCGCAATAGTGATGATAGAGCGCTAAACCTATCTAAAAGGAAATTGCATGTGGATCGTCAAAATTGCTTTACGTCTTCCGTATACATTCGCGATCGCTGCCTTAATGATTGTGATCTTGGGTGTAGTAACGATATTTGGCACAGCGGTTGACATTTTTCCCGCAATCAACATTCCGGTTGTCAGTATAGTTTGGACTTATACTGGTACTACATCTGAGGAAATGGCACAGCGAATCGTAACAATTAGCGAACGTGCCATGACAACAACTGTTGGGGACATCGAACACATTGAGTCTCAATCTTTAAGTGGTGTTAGTGTCGTCAAGGTTTTCTTCCAACCGAGCGTTAATATAGCCTCAGCCGTCGCTCAAATCACCTCTGTCAGCCAAACAATTCTCCGTCCTTTGCCACCCGGGATCACGCCGCCATTCATCATTCAGTACAACGCTTCTAGCGTACCGATTATCCAGATGAGTGTCAGCAGCAAAAACTTGCCGGAACAAGCGCTCAACGACTATGCTACCAACTTTGTTCGCACTCAGTTAGCAACAGTGCAAGGGGCGAGTGTACCTTTGCCCTATGGTGGTAAACCTCGGCAAATTATGGTTGATATCGATCCCCAAGCGATGTTGGCTAAAGGCGTTTCTGCCCAAGATGTGACTAATGCTGTCAGTGTTCAAAATCTGGTCTTGCCCGCGGGCAATATGAAGATAGGCGCTCGCGACTTCGCCGTACAAATCAATAATAGTCCAGATGTAGTGTCAGCCCTCAACGACTTGCCAATTAAGCAAGTTAATGGTAACATAACTTACATTCGCGATGTTGCCCAGGTACGAGATGGCTTTGCTGTACAAGCAAACATAGTACGTGAAAATGGCAGGCGATCAAGCTTACTGAGTATTCTCAAAAGTGGCAATGCCTCAACTATTGATGTGATTGATCGGGTAAAAAAAGCTTTGCCTCGCATCCAATCCACCTTGCCCCCAGGACTGAATTTAGCGTTTTTGTTCGATCAATCTGTATTTGTTAAGGCTTCGATTCAAGGCGTTCTCAAAGAAGGATTGATTGCAGGATGTCTCACCGCGCTGATGATTTTGGTTTTCTTAGGAAGTTGGCGCAGCACTGTAATTGTAGCCGTATCGATTCCCCTCTCGATGCTGGTTTCGATTATTGTGATGAGTCGTTTGGGACAAACTTTCAACATTATGACTTTGGGGGGTTTGTCCTTAGCTGTCGGTATTCTTGTAGATGATGCCACAGTCGAGATTGAAAATATCCACCGAAATCTTGGACAAGGTAAACCAATCAAGCGAGCAATCTTGGATGGAGCGCAGCAAATCGCAACTCCAGCACTTGTAGCAACATTATGTATTTGTATTGTCTTTGTGCCGGTGGTGTTTCTGAGTGGAGTGGCAAAGTACCTGTTTGTCCCGCTAGCGATGGCGGTAGTATTTGCCATGCTTGCTTCTTATGTGCTGTCTCGGACTGTAGTACCGACGATGGCAAATTATTTCCTACCACATGAAGCGCACTTGCATAGAGAAAGCGAGAATCATAATGGTCATAGCGATCGCCATCATATAGATTCGCCAGTTCAAAACAATAATGGTCGTGACAACCATCATATAGATTCGCCAGTCCAAAACAATAATGGATATGGCGATCGCCACACCCATTCACCAGTCGAAATCTATGATAGTCGCGACAACCACCATAGCCATTCGCCAGTCCAAAATAATAATGGTCATGGCGATCGTCACCAAACAGAAGAAGCAACAACCAAAACTGCCGAACCTGTTAAGAAAGATTGGATATGGCGGCTACACGAAAAGTTTAACCGGCAATTTGAGAAATTTCGCAGTTGGTACTACGATGTCCTAACCTCAGCATTAAATCACCGCCGCATAGTCTTTGTGCTGTTTGGTGCTTTTATAGTAAGTGCAGGAGTTTTATTGCCGTTCGTCGGTCAAGACTTTTTCCCTGAAGTCGATGGTGGTCAGTTTAGCCTGCATGTTCGAGCCTTACCTGGTACTCGTTTGGAAGAGACAGAAAGAATTGTCAGCCAAGTCGAAGGCGTTATCCGCCAGACTGTACCGAAAGAAAATCTCTCGAAGATTCTGGATAATATCGGTTTACCCAACAGTGGTATTAACCTTACCTATGGCTACAACGGTGCTACAATTGGCCCGGCTGATGCTGATATTCTTGTGTCCCTCAAAGAATCTGGTTCAACTTTTTCTTATGTCAAGCAACTCCGCCAGAAATTGAAAGCGACATTTCCCAATTACACCTTCTTTTTTGAGCCGGCTGATATTGTTACTCAAATTCTGAATTTCGGTTTGCCTGCTGCTGTTGACGTGCAAATATCTGGCCCTCTGCAAAACTCAAAAGCAAACTTTAAAATTGCCAAAGAAATCGAAGCAAAGATGACGCTCATTCCTGGTGCTGTAGATGTACACATGCAGCAAGTTGTCGATGCCCCAGAGTTACGTCTTAATGTAGATCGCACTGAGGCTCAACAACTGGGTATGACTCAGCGTGATGTTGCCAATAGCGTTCTCACTTCTTTAAGTTCAAGCGGTCAAGCCGCAATTAACCAATGGCTCGATCCCAAAAAAGGTGTAAGTTACACCCTTGCTGTACAAGTTCCCCAGTACAAGATTGACTCTATTGACAGCCTGAAAAATACGCCAGTTGGCAACGGTCAAACCGCACCCCAACTTTTAGGTAATTTAGCTAGTGTCAAACGCGACACAGTGATGCAAGTTGTGAATCACTACAACATTCAGCCAGTCTTCGATATTTACGCTAACTCTTCTGATCGCGATCTAGGGGGAGTTGCCCGCGATGTAGATCGAATCATCGCTGATTATAAGAAAAAATTGCCTCACGGTAGTCAGATTAATGTCCGCGGGCAAGTGCAAACGATGAACTCTTCTTTTTTGGGACTTGGTTTCGGACTTGTGTTTGCAATTGTGCTGGTTTACTGCTTAATGGTGGTGAACTTCCAATCTTGGCTTGATCCCCTGATTATTATGATGGCATTGCCGAGTGCTTTAGCTGGTATTGTCTGGATGCTGTTTGTCACCCGCACTACTTTTAGCGTTCCTTCGTTAATGGGTGCAATTATGAGTATAGGTGTGGCGACATCAAACAGTATTCTACTGATCACTTTTGCTAATGACCAGCGTCAAGAAGGGCAAAATGCCTATAAAGCAGCGCAAGCGGCGGGTCACACGCGGTTGCGTCCTGTATTAATGACTGCCTTAGCCATGCTCATTGGTATGGTGCCAATGTCCCTCGGTTTTGGTGAAGGTGGTGAGCAGAATGCACCCTTGGGTCGCGCTGTAATTGGCGGCTTGTCAGCTGCAACAGTTGCAACTCTCATCTTTGTACCTGTTGTATACAGCATGTTACGGCGTCAACAACCTCGTCCTATTGATCAGGATGATGAAGATTTAAATTTCTCAGATCTACAGACTGCATATTCCTTGTCATCATCCCAAGGCAAGGAGTAAGCAATTTCATTGTTCAATAATTGCCAAAGCCAATGATGGTAATGACTCTAGCTGCTGAATTTCTGCAAATTAGATAATATGGGACAGCTTACCTATGGATTCTCAGCCTCCATCTCCTGATTTAGAACAACAAACGACTTCTAGAAAACAAAGGCGCGGCATCGGTCGAATTGGTTGGGCTGTAATTGGTGCTGTTTTTTTTGGTAGCCTACTAGCCATAGGTATTCTGCCTCGGTTAAGCCAAAGGTCAGAATTACAAGCAGCAGTCAAGGAAGCAAGCACCTTAACCTCAGTCAACATTATCACTGCTCGTCGCGCTGCTGCTACTACCAATTTGGAACTACCTGGGAGTGTTGTAGCCCTTAACCAAACGACCATCTACGCTCGCAGTACTGGGTATTTGCGGCGGTGGTATGCAGACATTGGCGATCGCGTGCAGGCTGGTCAGTTATTAGCAGAGATTGATTCACCAGACATAGATCAGCAAGTTTTGCAAGCAAAGGCAGAGTTAGCACAAGCACAAGCTAACGTCCTTCAAAGTCGTGCTAGTTTAGCTAAAGGTGCTTCTGATTTGAAGCAAGCCCAGGCTAATCTATTGATCGCACGTCAGAGTTGGCAGCGCTGGAGTGTTCTTGTCAAGCAAGGTGCAGTGCCTCAACAAGATGCAGATACAAGATATGCCACATATCAAGCTAATCTTGCCAACGTTGAGGCAGCAAAAAATACTATCAATTCTGACTCTGCTAACGTCAAAGCAGCACAAGCTAACGTTTATGCAAGTCAAGCAAACTTCCAGCGTAATACCGTATTGCAGTCTTACAAGAAAGTCACTGCTCCCTTTGCAGGGGTGATTACCGCACGTAATGTAAATACAGGTGTTTTAATTTCAGCAGGTAGTGGCAACAGCAATACTAGTAGTAACACCAATACTAGCAATACCAGCACTAGCAATACCAGCCTTTATACTATTGCTGCTTATGACAAGCTAGATGTGAATGTGAATGTTCCACAGAGTTTATCACCGTCATTTGAGACTGGTCAAACAGCAGAAATTACAGTTAAAGAGTTACCACAACGAGTGTTTACGGGTAAAGTAGTGCGTACTAGCAACGCTATAGATCCAAATACTCGCACTTTGCTAACACAATTAGAAGTGGAGAATTACAACGCGACGCTGCGACCTGGGATGTATGCCACTGTTAAATTCGCCATTAATCGCACTAATACTCCGTTTGTTGTGCCAGATAGTGCTTTAGTCAATAACGCCGGAGGTACGCAGGTAGCAACTCTAACCAAAGATCAAACAGTGCATTATCAAAAAGTTGTCGTTGGGCGAGATTATGGTACTGAAGTCGAAATTACATCAGGTTTGACAGGAAATGAATCGTTAATTGCCACTCCTACGGTTGATGAGACAGAGGGTTTGCGCGTGCAGCCAGTTGCACAAAAAAAGTAGACTCAATGTTGTCAATTTACAGCGCTTTTCATCTAAGTGAGGTACATTAACCCACCCTCCCCGATACCTTGGGGAAGGGAGGGTGTACTCCATTAACTTCTAATTTGCTGCTTGCCAAAGGCATCGCTTCTTCAATTGCCCCTTTGTCCCCTGACTTCTTGTACTAGAAGCTAAAAGTAGTACAAAGTACACCTGTAACTGCTGTATCATTGGCGCTAATTCCTTCAGGATTGAGGAGAAAATATACATCAATATAGTTAGGACTATTAATACTAAAAATGAAGCGATGACATGACAAGCGAACAAAATATTTAAAGGTCAGCAGTGTTAATCAAGCAAATACTTTATCGCGGTTATGGGGTGCATCAAAATCAATCAGTGGCCCTTTTGGGACGATGCGAGTTGGATTAACCTGGGGATGGCTCTTATAATAATGCCGTTTGATGTGGTCAAGATTGCAAGTCTCTTTGACTCCCGGCAGTTGGTAAAGTTCTTTGAGATAATTCCACAGATTCGGATAATCTACAATCCTACGTAAGTTGCATTTGAAATGCACATAATAAACTACATCGAAACGAAACAGAGTAGTGAACATACACCAGTCCGCCTCAGTAATTTCCTTTCCGCAAAGATAGCGTTGATTTCCCAATATTTTTTCCCAGTAATCGAGAGCCGTGAATAATTCCGTTACTGCTTTATCATAAGCCGATTGAGTGGTAGCAAATCCCGCCCGGTAGACACCGTTATTTATTGGTTGATAAATTGTATCAATCGTCTCGTCAATTATTTTTTGTAAATGTTCTGGATAAAAGTTAATATTTTGTTTAGCGAAAGCATTGAATTCTGTATCAAACATGCGGATGATTTCACGGGATTCATTATTGACAATTGTCCCATTTTGGATATCCCATAAAACTGGAACTGTCACCCGGCCGCTATAGTTAGGGTCAGCCTTCAGATAAAGTTGCCAAAGATATTGAGTACCGTTGACTGTATCGGGAATGCACCCCGGTTCATCGCCAAATTCCCAGCTATTTTGAGCAATTTCTGCTGCAACGACCGATAACCCAATGACATCTTGGAGTCCTTTTAATTGGCGGATAATGGCGGTGCGACACGCCCAAGGGCAAGCCCAAGAAATATATAGATGATAGCGCCCTGCTTCAGCTTTCAAACCATTAGAACCATCAGATGTAATGTGGTTACGGAAAGTTGTTGATGGACGGATAAATTTACCTTCTGAGTCTTCTTGATCTCTTTGAGATACCCACTGACCATTCTTAAGAATTCCCAAACCCATAATTATCTCCTTAGTACAGTTTTGCGTAAAAACGTAATGTTTTTAAATGCAGAAGGACGCAAAGTAAACGCAAAGTGACACAGAGTTTTGCCTAATTTATTTCGCTACGAATTAATGAAATGTTGTATTTAGTTATTAGTCAAGAGTGAAGAATCTAAAACTCTGGACTTTTGACTTTTGACCAAATTTTAGATTTTTAATTTTGGAAAATGGAATTGTTGGCGGAGCCTCTCGTAGAGAAGATTCTTGCGTTCGATTATTTAATGCATGTTTGAGACTTGCGAATTAGAACGCGAGAATAATTATATTTTTCCATTCTCCAAACATTTTATGCCTTGCAAGTGACTTAATTGCTGGGGTCAATCTAAAATCTAAAATCGTTCGACTGAACGACTCGCCTTGAGCGTACCCCTACGGGGATCTTGCTAGCAAGAGCGTCTCCAAGAGTTGCCGAAAGGAGCCGTTCGCGTAGCGTTCCGCAGGAAAGTCCAAAATCCAAAATTGCTTGACTATTGAGCGTTGAGGATTTTTGGCACTTTGAAAAACTCCCCTTCTTGTTCAGGCGCACTTTTAAGAATGCTTTCCCGGTCTGGATAGGGTTGCAATTCATCCTCTCGTGTGATGTTGCTGACATCAATTGCCCGTGTTGTTGGGGGCACATTACTAACATCAAGTTCATTCAACTGTTCAATATAATCCAAAATATTTCCTAACTGGGTAGTGAATTGTTCCTCTTCTTCTGGAGTCAATTCTAAACGAGCAAGATTAGCTACTTTATGAACTTGTTCTTGGTCAATCATATTTTTTTGTTAGGAGTTAGAAGAGACGCGATTAATCGCGTCTGTACAAGAGTTAGGAGTGAATGATTCATAATTCCTAACTCATCACTTTTAGAAGAATACGTCAATTTGCGATCGCTTAGTGGTTTTCAGCCAGTTTTGGGCTTCGATGTAGTTATTGGGAGCCATGCGAATAGCTCGAATCCAATAGTCTGCTGCTTGGTCAAACAGTGCTTCGCCAGCCTCGTTATCTCCAGCTTCTTTCTCCCTTTCACCTTGGTAGTGATAAATCACAGCGATGTTGTTCAAGGCTTGGGGCATACGTGGGTTTAACTCAATTGCCTGGTGATACAGTTCTAAAGCTTTTTTGTGGTCGCCGTTGCTGGCATAGATTAGCCCCATATTGTAAAGAATATAGCCGCGATCGTTTGTATCTTCCTCTAGTGTTAAAGCTTCTTCATAGTATTCCAATGCTTCAGCATATTCCCCTTCTGCTTGGGCTGACATGCCATCTCGATAATAAACAAACGCTTCTTTAGCTTTTTTGTTGGTTGGCAGGATTTTCAGGATGATATCCGCCATTACTGTAAAGGATTTGTCAACAAAATTATCGTTTTTTTGTGTTCTTGGCATATTTGTCTCTGGGGATTGGGGATTGGAGAACTCGGGGTCCCCTCTGGGGATAAGGGGTAATGGGGATTGGGGAACTTGGGGTTCCCTCTGGGGATAAGAGGTAATGGGCATGGGGCAATAATCAATAGTTTTTCTTCCCCTGCTCCCTCATCTCCCCAATCCCCTAGTACACTCAATAGCTAATTTAACTGATTTGCGGTGGCATTCTTCTTACTGAGTGGGATGATGCACTCTTGACTATTATGGCGAGAGTTGTTTACCAAGGTGCTAACTTGATAGGCAGTCATTGCTGACGCTGGATAGGGACGCAATAACTGCTGTAGGGTTTGGGGCGTTTGCACTTGTAAATCTAGCCATAAATCGTAATCTTGTGGCTCTAAAATCACTGGCATCCGCTCGTGGATCGGTTGGAGTAATTCGTTAGCTGCCGTTGTCAAAATTGTACAAGAGATTATTTCCTCGTTAGCAGGCGTTCCCGCTTCGGGTTGCCGTGGGCATCGCCATTTCTCCCACAAACCTGCAAAGCCGAAGGGTTGCCCATCTTGAAGATGAAAATAAAACGGCTGTTTTTTGCCTTGTTGCCGTTGCCACTCATAAAAGCCATCAGCTAGCACTAAACAGCGTCTGTGCTTAAAAGCCGAACGAAAAGCGGGTTTTTCGGCAACAGTTTCTGCCCTAGCGTTAATTAGCTTTGCCCCCATTCCTGCATCTTTCGCCCATGACGGAATTAAGCCCCAATGCAACTGCTTAAATTCACGCTTTTCGCTTTCGGGATTTTGTAACACTGTTGCCACCATTTGCGTAGGTGCAATGTTATATTCGGCTGCTAAATCGGGAACTGACTCCACATGGAAAACTTGAGATAATCCTGCTGCTGACTGCTTTAGAGTAAATCTTCCACACATACTTTTATTCTCGATCCCTAACTAAATTAAACATCTCAATCTAGAAATAAATAATATTTTTTTTTATTTTTTCGGATAATTTTATGTAGTACGCTCAGATGCTAAATCTAAAAAAAATTATCCGGTTTTTGGAAAATCTTTTGGTAAGATATTGTATTTTGAACCTTCAATTATCAACATATTACTAACTGTATTTTAACATGGAACTACTGCGTCTGTACGATTTTTTACCATCTGGCAATGGTTATAAGATACGTCTTTTATTGACACAACTAGGTATGCCTTTTGAGAGAATAGAGCTTAACATCTTGAAAGGCGAGACCCAAACACCAGAATTTTTAAGTAAAAATCCTAACGGTAAGATACCTCTTCTGGAAATTGAGCCAGGGAAATATTTGGCAGAATCAAATGCCATATTGGTATATCTGAGTGAAGGTACGGAGTTTTTACCATATGACCGCTTTTTACGAGCGCAGGTGCTGCAATGGCTATGTTTTGAACAATATAGCCATGAGCCTTTTATTGCTACATCAAGATTTTGGATTTCTATTTTAGGTAAAACTGAAGAATATAGTGAAGCTATTAAGCAAAAACGTGAACCGGGTTATACAGCACTTAGCCTGATGGATAAACACTTAACTTCTCAGATTTTTTTTGTAGGAGAGTGTTACACGATCGCTGATATTGCCTTGTTCGCTTATACTCATGTAGCTAATGAAGGTGGGTTTGATTTGACACAATTTCCTGCTATTCAAGCTTGGATAGAAAGAGTCAAAGCTCAACCAAGGTATATCAGTATTACACAGCAGAAAAATTTGGTTTTGTGAGCTTCTGTCTCTAGGTTATTGGCTCTAGTAGAGGATGTACTGGGTGGGATATAGCCTCACATTCATCAGGAGAAATTTTCAAAAAATGTGTTACTAAGCAGCAACTAAATATCTGTATCAATTTCTATCAGCTTTTGCCGAGAGGACAAACCTAACTTAATTCTGATATGAGATTTAGGTAGATCAAATTTATCTGCTAGTAGTTTAATTAACTCTTCATTAGCCTTACCATCAACTGGGGGCGATTTTAAATATACAGTCAGACTGCCATCAAGTTGTTCTTCAATCTTTTGCTGTTTTGAATTAGGTTTAACCTTGACTTTTTTTTGCATAACCTATTTTCTGTAATTGTTGCAGCCACAACCAACCTAAAACACAACCCAATACATAATGAGGAAAATCCCACCAAACAAAGGTAGTACCAAGTAACAATTTACCTATCAAGGTGGCGCGAATCTCTTCTAATAGTGGCGGATGCCAAAGTTGCAAGAATTCTAGTATACAGGTGATGACAAAAACCCATATAGGAATTTGGATAACTGCCACCCGACTTCTGAAAAACCAAAATGCAAATAGACACCAAAATATTTCGTAAAATACAGCGGCTCCGTAGTCATTAAACCAGTGATGGGCAGGCCCGTTATAATATTTAAACAAAAAGCCCATCGGTACAACGATGAGCACAGAAAGAATAATAAATATTGTTTGGTTACGGTGTCGAAGCATTTTCTACAAACTAGAGACTAAGCAAAATTTTAGCAGCCCGAACAACTGGAAGTCGCAGCTACACAAACTTAGGCATACCCCTACTCAAAAGCCAGCTACACGTAGCGTCCTGTAGGGAAGGCTAGTCCGCCCACGCGGACTTATCTTCTCTTTCTACGTCAACTCATTGTGGGGGCACTTGTTGGTACTATCTGGCTTGTTGGTTGAATGTTTATTGAACTACTTGTTCCAGGAACTGGCTTGATTTAGAAGATCAATAGCATCTGGCTCAAGTTTAATATCTACAGATTTGATGATATCTTGAAGCTGCTCAACTTTTGTAGCACTAACAATAGGAGCGGTAATAGTGGGACGTGCAATTAGCCAGGCCAAAGCAACTTGGGTGAGAGTCACATTATAAATCTTGGCGACTTCATCTAGTGCCTCTAAAATTGCTAAACCACGAGCATTCAAATATTTCTTGACAGAATTACCACGGGCACTAATAGACAGGTCTTTTTCTGAGCGATATTTACCAGAGAGAAAGCCACTACACAGAGAGGAATAGCTAATCACACCAATTTCCTGTTCTTGGGAGATTTGTTGTAGCTCCTGCTCGTACTCGGATCGGTCATACAAGTTATAACGAGGCTGAAGGCTCTCATAGCGAGGATAACTATGCTGCTGGCTGATTTGCAATGCCTGTGCCAAACGCTCTGCACTATAATTGGAAGCACCAATGAAGCGCACTTTTCCCTGATGAATTAATTCCCCATAAGTTTCTAGGGTTTCTGCAAGGGAAGTGCTTTCATCATCGATATGTGATTGATACAAATCAATATAATCGGTTTGTAACCTGTGCAATGAGTCTTCAACAGCTTGTTGGATGTATTTACGAGAAAGTCCTTTGCCTTTAATACCCATATCATTGCCAACTTTAGTGGCAATCACCACTTGGTCACGGTTGCCTCGCTGCTTGAGCCACTTCCCTAAGATGATCTCCGACTCTCCACCCTGATTGCCTGTAGCCCATTTGGAATAGACATCAGCAGTGTCAATAAAATTACCTCCAGCCTTGATGAAGTAATCTAAAATCTCAAATGAAGTATCTTCATCAATAGTCCACCCAAACACGTTGCCGCCAAAACATAGTCGTGATACTTCTAGCCCGGAACGTCCAAGTTTAAGTCTTTCCATCAACACTGCACTCCTTTATCCTTATTTGACGGCGAATCAATTCGTCCGTGCCTTACCCCCATACATAAATATAGTTGCTCTCCACGGCACGGAGGTCTCAGTGAAAAGTTACAAACTTCTTAACACACCTTGTTTTTTGGTTGTGACTGTGTGATACTTTGGTTTAGGTTTAACAAATACTGCATCTCTATTGATTTACCGTATTTGTTGAAATATAAAGATATATTATTTCTCCTTTAGATGCAATACGTGATAAAAGCTTATATCTGTATACCCTTGTAAATAATTAATATTAATCAGGAATGTTAAATGCAAGAACGAGGCTTATTAAAGCAGCTACAAGAGGCATAAAAATGATAAAATTCAAGCGATTTAAGCATATAAAAAGTGGATTACTAATAAAGCTGTAAAATACGGTTTTGAGCCAAGAGCCTTCCTGAAATATGGAGAATTTATGCATGAAATAGGGATGCTAAATCAGCAGCCTAAATTAATCGATGAATTAATTTTACCTGCGCTTAAATGCGTTGAAGGAGATTAAATTAATGGGGAAATTAGAATCATTAATTATAGCAAAAAATGTTCAGATTATCTATAAAGAAGGTAGACATCGGTTTCCGGCTCTAGAAGATATAAGCTTTGCTGTGAACCCAAAAGAAAAGTTTGTAATTATTGGGTCATCGGGTTGTGAAAAGAGTAGCCTGCTAAAAGCGATCGCTGGTTTTCAGCCCATCAAATGTATGTCAATAGCAATACACTCAATTGTCCTTAATCACAACCAAAGTTAAGAGCCAATATTGGTATACAATACTATTCATCTAATAAGACTATTTAAACTCTCCAAAGTACTATTGAGAACAGCACGATCAATTGAGTAGTATCTTGTTTGCCCTTTTTTGTAATTCTTCGCCAAACCTGCTTCCGTCAAAACTTTCAAGTGGTGACAAGAAAGAGATAAGCTAATACCCAACTGCTCGGCAATTTCTGAACAGCTGATTTCGTCAGTATTCAACAGTAAATCTACTAGGCGCAGGCGTGTCGCATCTGAAAGAGCCGTAAAGATTTTAGCGCGGTTTTCGTAATTTATTTTCTCAATCATCCCCATATCATAGCAGGATCTGGCATTTTACTAAAATACTCAAATAATCATTTGACTATTCTGCGAAAATTCTGTTATGCTAATTACTGCAATGGTTAAATAAGTATTTAACTATAATTCTCTAGTACTGAAGATTCCTGACGAGATACGACGTTAACAAACATCAACAGCTACTTTGAGTCCTACTCTTACAACATAGCTGAGGCGTGTTGTAATTCTGGACGCCGTTAGATGTAATTGCGATCAATTGCCAGATATTGAGCGTGAATTGCACTCCAACTCCACAGGATCTTATCTGTCTGAACTTCTGAACAAGGATATAAGCAATGAGCACAGGCAATCGTTTTTTCTCTGACCTGAAACAAGTTGAGGCAGAACTGACCTACCTCACCCCAATGGCAGAAAAGCCTTTTATCTATGCCTATGAACCCCCAGTAGGGGTTCCCCGCTCCAACGGAAAGTACGAGACACACAAAGTGCCAATCCATAATGCACGGGCAATTTCAAATAAAGTATCCTTAGAGCGCCAAGGCTTCGACTTTGCTACACATGAAAGTAAAGTCAGTGATTTCTATGATGAAGATGAGATCCGCAGCGTCTATTATCCTGAAGCCAAGCAATTATTGAAAGAGGTGACAGGTGCAACTGAAGTACTAATATTCGATCACACTCTTCGTAACGCTCAACGTTCGCAGTCGGGCGAGAACGAAATCAGGGAACCTGTCAAGCGCGTGCATAATGACTTTACAGCCAAATCTGGCCATACTCGCGCCCGCAAGGTATTGACAGAGCAGGGAATAGATAACATTGATCAAGTGCTACAAAAAAGGTTTGCACTGATTAACATTTGGCGACCTATTGCACCAGTTGAGGAGTCACCATTGGCAGTGTGCGACGCTTTTTCTATCGTACCTACAGACCTTGTAGCTAGTGATCTCTTGTACCCCAATTACGCTGGCGAAACTTACGCAATAACCTATAACCCATCACATCAATGGTTTTATTTCCCGCAAATGCAACAAGACGAAGCGCTATTTATTAAGTGCTTTGACTCCGCAGAAGAAGGACGGGCCAGGTTTGCCGCCCATACTGGATTTGATGACCCCACTAGCCCACCAGATGCTCCACCTCGTCAAAGCATTGAGTTAAGGACGATAGTTTTCTACCCCGAATAGATTCATCAGAGAATGACCAATGGTCAATCTTTTTAGCTGCGTTTAAGTCTTTATCCGAATGGCACTAATAAAAAGCCCAAAGGCTTGTGTCACCTTGTTCCCAGTCTTTAGACTGGGAATGTATTCCCAGAGGGCTGCTGCCTCTGGTCAATTCCCTGACTGGTTAAAAGCCTACAAGCTCTTAATCAGTCAGGGCAAGGGCTGTATCTAAACTTACTGCTATTCGTATTTATCCTAAATGTGACCGCACACAGGACAGACATAAACGCAGTTTTTTAATAGCATCTTGTGACGATGCGGGTATCAGAGCCAATAGCCACATTTGATAAATTGGATGCCTCAAATCAGTCGTGGTACAGAGCCATTTTATTTCTGGGCACTTCTGAGCCTCTGATGAGATGTTATAAACCTCTGTTGTTCCGGCAGTCTAAAAATACAATAATTAATACTACGGTAAATCTATCAAGATAACGTATAATACTTTCAACTGCGATCGCTTCCTTTAGAATTTTGCTTGCACTTGATAGCAAAATTCCAAAAGAAATAGACGAGTGCAAACACCACCCTATGGATCAAACTCTGGAGAATCTACATGGGCTACAAACATATCGAAGTCAAACAAGTAGCTGGTTTCATCGGTGCCGAAATCAGTAACGTAGACCTTTCCCATCCTCTGAATGATGATCAAGTCAAAGAAATTCGTAAAGCACTATTGAAGTGGAAAGTCGTGTTCTTTCGTGGACAGAACATCGATCATGCTGCCCAGGTTGAATTCACATCTCGTTTCGGCGAAGTGACTTTCGCGCATCCACTCGGAGAGCCTGAACCAGTTCCGGGATTTCCGCAGATCAAACCCGTAGACCGGAGGCTCTATGAGAAACAGTACGGTTTTCGTACTGGAGGCCCCTGGCACACAGACGTAACAGCGGCTATCAACCCGCCAGCAGCGTCAATTTTACGTGCGGTTAATGTCCCTAGCTTTGGTGGTGACACCCAGTGGAGTAATCTCGTTGCCGCTTATGAGGGTCTGTCGGCACCTCTACGGGCGCTAGCAGACACATTGAAAGCTGAACATCGCTTTAATGGGAGTGGGTATCTGCCCCGCAACAGCAAGTTCGCCGAGCGCATCGCTGTGAATCCACTAGTCTCAATCCACCCAGTAGTAAGGGTTCATCCTGAGACTGGTGAGCGTGCGTTGTTCATCAACCCTGGCTTCACCTCACACATTGTTGATGTGTCATCACAAGAGAGCAAGCTACTGCTTGAGTTGTTCTTTAACCAAATCACCAAGCCTGCCTATACCACCCGTTTCCGTTGGAACAACGGTGATATCGCCTTCTGGGACAACCGTGCTACCGTGCATTTGGCTCCTCAAGATTTGGATCATTTGGATGTCGAGCGTCTCCTATATCGCACCACCATCACTGGCGATGTTCCAGTTGGGGTTGATGGTTTCCGCTCAGAAGTGGTTCAAGGTGAGGCGTTCAGCTCAGAAGTACCAACCGTCTTCAAGCAAAAAGCCCAGAAGTTGGAAACACAATCAGTGCTTTCATAATTTACAAACTACTAAACTGGGCTGCTTGTATCTGACGCAGCCCAGCATGAAATTAGAGCAGATAACTATTTAGGCAAATCTAATTACCATTAGAGTAAGGGACTTCCAAATAAAAAAATATCCCATCGCTCAAAGACAAGGAATAATTTACGGATATCTTCTGCTACCTGCACCCACAACACCGATTTTGTGACGATAGGAAAGTTCAGCACCGAACCAACCGGAAACACTAACCAGCGTACCGACAATGAGCGAGAGAACCAGTCCCCAAGGTAGTATTCGGGATTCAGCGTCGCCCAAGCGCAGGAGGAAGTTGACTAGACTTAAAACTATTAGAGAAACGTTAAGTATTAAATGCGCCCAACCTGCACTGCGCTTGCGAACTCGTTCAATTCTAAAAAAGTCGCTCAGGCCAATTGCTGATGCAAGGACGCCTCCAGCTAATCCTAGTCCGATTAACCATAGTGAAGCCCTAGCCCAGAAAAAATCACCACTTAACCAGTAGCCGATGTCGCTTCCCAAGGCGGCGGCTAAAAAGGCGATGGGAAAGGTCACACTCAGGGGATGTAGGGGATGTCCTGCGATCGCAACTGTACTGGGTACGCCGCTATCAAGATACTCACTATCGTTACTTTCAATAACTGGTGGAATATTTGGAAAAGGTGTTGAATTTGTTTGTGTTGTGTCTGTAGTTTCCATTATTAATATCCTGAATTTATTAGCGTCTTATTTTTAATCTGAAGGAATTTGTTCAACATGAGCTTGAGCTTGTAGAGTTAGTTTACCTACTTCTACTTTTAGTTGGTTAACTTGCAAACTCATTCCTTCTAAATCAAAGTTACTCAAATTTAAAAGTTCGCTAGTTTGATCTATTAAAGCTTTTGTCAAATCTGGCGATATTTCTCCACTTTCGCCATACTCGACATTTTCCAAAGTAACAGTTTTTCCATTGGCACTGATCCGGGGTACTGCGGAAAAAGCAACTTGCTGATTTTCACCTGTTTCTACTATTTTCATAGTGGCATTTATTGCTACTTTTCCATCACCTGGTAGTCGAAACTCTACATTTTGAGGCTCAATAGTCGTCAGTTGCCCGTTAACATTGATTTTTTGACTTTGCAATTGCGATCGTACATATTCTGAGTTGAAGGCGCGATTGATATCAGTCTCAGTTAACACAACCTGTGCATTGGCTTCTGTAGGTTTAGTGAGTTCAATTTTGCCGAAAGCTACACTCAGGGGATTAATGGCAACATTAGTCATTTGCATGTCAAATTCCTCCATGCGGAGGTCTTTCTGCATAACCATACCTTCACCTTCAATCGTGACCGAATCCACTTCTCCCTGAACCAGTTTCAGCGGATCGGTTTTGATGTTTACATCTAAACTTTCTACTTCATCTAATTGGCTAGATAATCCTATTTCTGCCGCCTTATTGAGCGCTTGCTCTCCTAATCCAGGACTGTCTGCCATTATTAAATTAACTCCCGATTTAAATACTATTTCCTGGATTTACTTTAAATAATTTTTATCATATTTAAATCTATCTTACGATGTAAGATAGATTTAAATCCTGTCTATCTAAAAGGATAATTATATTATTTATAATCAAAAGTTTTGCTTTTTTATCCAGAGTTTTTAAGGCGTAGATGCAGAACGTTTGATTATCCGATATCACTCAAAAGAAAGATTGAATATATAGAACTTAATAGTTATATTGTTTATCTATGAACTTTTGCTAAAATCTATTTAATAAAAAAGATTCGCAACATCATATAGAATCGAATTTTTGTTTAGCGCGGCACATGATCATATCAAATGGGTAGGCGTAGCCAGCCGTAGGCATCGCTTTTACAATAATTTTTTCAAAGGCAGCATAAACCCAGGTACAACATCTTCACCGCTTAATATTACTGTAGCCGGATATTGAGTAATTGAACCATCCCGGCGATAAACTAAAGCTTGTTGATTTTTTCTACCAATTAACCATCCTAATTGAACACCATTAGCAATATATTCTTCCATCTTGGCTTTGAGTTTTGCCAAACTATCATTTTTAGAACGAATTTCAATTACAAAGTCGGGTGCTAAATTAACAAATTTGTCTTCTTCTTCATCCCAACCTTCTGGCAAACGTCCTTTAGCCACAAAAGCAGCATCAGGTGCTCTGACAGCAGTATTTGCTAATCTAAAACCTGTACTTGAGCTAAAAACTTCACCTAAATCCTGACTTTCTACCCAATTCAACAAATAGGCTCCTGCTTTTATTTCTCGATTACCAGAAATTCCACCAGTTGGGGGCATAGTTTCTAACGTTCCATTAGCATTGCGTTCAAACCGCAGTTCTGGGTTTTGCGAACTCATCAGTATTAATTCTTCATCAGTGACAGTATACAAAGACTGCACCGTTATTTTTTCGCTGGTCATGATGATTTCATAGCAAGCTTGATAGATGTCTCAATTTTAGTGATAGATATCTCAATTTTAGGCTGAGATTCAATTACTTCTGTACCCCTCTCCTGCTCTGCATTCTCTGTGTCTGGAGCGGTTTGTTATAAAATTGACATTAGCAGCAGTGCAATATCTGATTATAAGCTGTTTTATTCTTTCAAAACAATGCTCTCAGAACGTTTTACCGCAGCCCTCACCTACGCTACCCAATTGCACGCTGACCAAGTTCGTAAAGGTTCAGGTGTTCCCTACGTTGCCCATTTATTAGGTGTCACCAGTATTGCTTTAGAATACGGAGCAAATGAAGATGAAGCGATCGCAGCCCTCTTACACGATGCGATCGAAGACCAAGGTGGGGCCGCAACACGGGAAGAAATTCGCCGCCGCTTTGGTGACAATGTAACAGCAATTGTAGATGCTTGTACTGACGCTGATACAACTCCAAAACCCCCTTGGCGACAGCGCAAGGAGGCATACATTAGTCATATTCCTACCGCTTCTCCATCAGTATTGCTCGTGTCATTAGCAGATAAACTTTACAACGCCCAGTCTATTCTCAAAGATTATCGCGTTTTGGGCGAATCAGTTTGGGAACGTTTTCAGGGGCGTAAAGAAGGTACTCTTTGGTATTATCGGACGCTTGTGGATACATTCAGGAAGACTGGAACCACTATAATCATTGAGGAATTAGAACGCGTCGTTGCAGAAATTGAGGTATTAGCATCTAAATAAAAAATTTATTTATCCAGAAGTAGATAAAAGATTTATAAGGAACTAGTACCGCAAGGCGGAAGTCAAAAGTCAAAAGTCAAAAGTCAAAAGTATTACGGAATAAGCTCTTTAGGGTTTTTAAATGGTTGTTCTATTTCCGCCGTGTTGTACTAGACAAATAGCTTTTTTACCTTGAACAGCAAGAAGGCTCACACTGTCAGTAGATAGGCGGGAAAATTTATAAACATGTCATTGCGTTGGCGTAAGCCTTCCCGTAGGGTACGGAGCAAAGTGAAGTGAAGCAATCACAAGGGTTTCAACTTTTTTACATTTCATTAGATAGTTAGCTTTATTTGTACCTACTTACCTGAAAAATCAGTGTTGAGATGAAATTGCAAGTCAAGAGTCAGGTCTGACCAAATTCGAGTCAAACGAGAACTCTTAAAGACCACAATGACCAGACGAACAAAATATTTGTCTAAAAGCCAAAATCATCGGGACGTAAAAAATCTATGATGATACAGGTAATCCCTAATGAATTGGAAAGCCTACACTATACCGCAAGGTCAGTATAAGTAATTTACAGACATAATATAGTCATGTCTCTCATGAACGAATTTTCGCTTTTAGGTTCTTTCTCTAGATAAAAAATCTTTCTCTCGGTAGATAGGTGTACTTACATTATTATGGCTGCTATGTTACCAATATGACGATAATAAGACAAAACGCTCTAAATACAACCGTAGGTCCTTCAGTAAGTCCTCCAGAAATATTGGCAGAAAAGTATCTTGAAGCAGAGCGGATGCACGATGTTCAGCTTTTACTGCAAAACTTGATCAACAGTGAAGAAGCCACTGTGAAACTAATTCTGGATTGTCTGTATGACGTTGGTTCAGTGAATTTGATCAATCAAAAGCTTCGCTTGAAGCCTCTAAACAGGGTGATGAAATTAATTGCCCGAATGTCCAAACCAGTTTTTAGAACCTTGGCTCTAAATTGGTTTAAGAAAAACTGTCCCCAACTAATTACTAATTGGCTACACACGCAAGTTACTTTTGAAAAGACCCAAAATAGACCCCAAAAAGTAGCTGTTGAAGTTGCAGAACTTCAACCATATCCGATACCACATACAGAAAATATAAGCCAAGAGATTAAAAATCTGCGCCAGCAAGTCCGATGGCTAGCTGGGATTTCAATAATAGCGATCGCTGTTTTAGGAGTAACAGCCGCTAGGTTAAACTGAAACTCATAGCTAGCACTATGAGCAAATTTAATAGATCCAGCAAACTATTTTCGGTGTAAAATTCACTTCGATTCTAAAAACCCTACCAGCCCAAAATGTGAATAATTTTTGCTCCATGAGGTTTTTTGGGAAACAGTTGTTTTGCTAACTTCAAGCAACTTAACTCGTTGTATTGCCAGCATATTTAAATAGCTGGTTCAGCATATAGGCTAATTCGTACTATGGCTTTGCCCAAACCTACTCTGGAGGACATCGAAATACATCTGCTTTTGGAAGGGATGTATCAGTACTACGGTTATGACTTCCGCGATTATGCTCTTTCCTCACTCAAGCGCCGCATTCACAGCTTCATGGAATTAGAGGGATTAGCTAATGTTTCTGTTTTGCAAGAGCGATTACTTCACAACCGTGCTTATTTGGAAAGGTTTTTGCTTGGTCTGACGGTGAATGTAACATCAATGTTTCGTGATCCCAGCTTTTATAACACCTTCAGAAATCAAGTTATCCCCTTTTTGCAAACCTATCCGTTTATTCGGATCTGGCACGCTGGATGCTCCACTGGTGAAGAAGTCTACTCAATGGCAATTCTGCTGCAAGAAGAAGGACTTTATCACCGTTGCCGCATATATGCCACTGATACTAATGAGAAGGTATTACAAAGTGCCAAAAGTGGCATTTTTTCCCTAAAACTGATGCAGGAATATACCCAGCTTTACTTGAAAGCAGGCGGCAAGAAGTCATTCTCAGAATATTATACAGCAGCTTATGATAACGCTATTTTTCGAGCATCCTTAAGAGAAAATATTGTCTTTGCCCAGCATAATTTAGCAACTGACAGTTCTTTTAATGAGTTTAATGTCATCCTTTGTCGTAACGTTCTCATCTATTTTAATCAGGTACTTCAAAAGCGGGTACACGAACTGTTTTATAATAGCCTCTGCACCTTTGGCATTTTGGGTTTAGGAAAACAAGAATCCATCAGGTTTACCTCTTATGAACAGCACTATGAAGAGATAGTCAAAGGGGATAAACTATACAAAAAAATAGCTGGTGCTTAAAATCCAGGCTGTTTGAACCACTAGATGAACGTGATTTTACGTGAGTTCGACAAACATCTCTCTGCCTTGAATTAAAGTTCAAGTCTGTTCCTCTGGGAGTCGGAGAGGGACAGGTTTTACTACGCAAAACCTCTTAGAGGATATTTGAAAAGTATTATTGCTAATATCAAAAACTCCCAAACCTAACCCTCATTCCCTACAAGGAGAATAAGGGTTTAAAGCCTCTCGACCTTTTGGAGAGAGAAATGGAAGTGAGGTTTTAAACGGGTTAGTGCTTAAGTTGACACCTATGCTTCTAATCGCCTAATACTTTTAAAACATCTTCTCACTAAAAGTGCATTTAAATTAGCACTAAGTATTTTCTATAAAAAATATTATGAATAAAATTGCGACGCCGATAGCGTACCCCTACGGGGAAGCAAGCTACGCGCAGCGTCTCGTAAGAGAGCGTCATAGCCCCTGGTAGACATCGCTGTCAAAAGACAGTCTGTCAAACATTTTTAATTGTGTTCAGAAGATAGACTTAGCGATCGCTTAAGGTAAATTACACATTAGAGTCTTAAAGGAGATTGTCGATGCAACTTCTCGAATGTCCTCCTGTTGCAGTCATTGCTGGAGAAAATGCGGTTCACGTTTCTCAACTACCTTCTATATGGCAAGACATTGCTAGAGGAACCACGAGTGTCGGACTTTCCTATCCCCAAAGCTACGTTGAGATGGCGCAGTTGTTCTTATACAAATTAAAGCATGGTGATGTTGACTTGTTTAGCGATCGCCCCCAACTGGCTCACTTGATACCCTCATTTTCCCAGCTATTTGCACAGCTAGCATGGGAAACCCTTGACTTTTTTGGGCAAGACTTTCTCAAACACAGCTATCCAAATTTTGCAGAAATTCTCCGTGATGTGAAGTCAAAGGGCACAGATTATGCTGATGAAGAAAAAGTGGCTCGCATTGGCATAGATTTATTCAATGAGTTTGGTTATGAACTACCTGCCAGCTTCTATCATGTGCATCTAGCACCAATTTACCGCGATCATGTTTTTGAAGAACGCGCCTTAAGATTTGATCAGCGCGATATCGAACATAAACGTGCTTGGGATGCCATACTCCATGCAGGTAAGGTGTTTGCTATCCAGATGAAGGTGCAAAGTATTGCTTCCAAATACGGTTTTACTTATCAACACGGCTGCGGTTGTAACTCTCACCTATCTTCCATTGATGTATCTCGTGGGGCGTTTGAATATGAATTGAGTCCCGAAAAACGTCAGCGATGGATTCGTAGTTTCATCTGGACTGCTTGGTATGAGTATGCCTTTTTTGCGATCGTACCAAATACGAGTTATTTAGTTTGAAAAAGAAGTAGACTGCATTAGGAAAATAGATAAAGCGAGTTCAATCAGCATTCAGGCAAGTTATTTCTTAATTTGCCTAAATGCTTTTTCATTTTAAGGCTGACCAAGAAAGTCTTGTTTACCAAGTTCTACACCACAGTGCCTGAGAATGTCATATGCTGTTGTGACATGGAAATAAAGGTTTGGTAAAACAAAATATAGGAGAAATGGCATTCCTTGAAAATCAAGAGTGTTGTCACCCATCTTAAGGGTAATTGTTCTCTCCTCTGAACCGTCAATTTGCTCAGGTTTAAATGTATTTAAATGAGAGATAGTTTGATGAATGCGGTCAATAAGTTGAGGGAATGTAGTTTCATTGTCCTCAAACTGGGGTGGTTCTATCCCTGCTAGTCGTGCTGCACCTCTATTTACTATGTCAGAGGCAATTTGTACTTGTTTTGATAATGGAAACATATTTGGGGATAGACGACTATTGATCAACACAGAAGGATCTATTTTTTTAGTTTCAGCGTATGTAGCACCTTTTTCCAGAATACTTACAAGGTTATTCAGTGTGCGAATAGACACGGGTATTGAAGCTTGGTACATTGAAATGGTCATTGATTATTTATCCGGAAAAAGTTTAATGAAAGACACAAACAAAAGCATGACTAAAGTCATAGTTCAAGCATACACAATATAAAAAATAGTTGTTAAGTTAGTAAGACTTTGCAGGAATTGCATAGTTAAAAGGTTCGATTGATATCGGGGCAACTTAATTTCCTTACACTTTCAGCAAGTCGTTTTTTATGTGTAGATTAATCGGCTACCTTGGTAATCCCATCCGATTAGATGAGTTGCTGATAAACAAAGATGCACACAGATTCATCTGTGTGTATCTTTAATTCTAAATATCTTTAGACCGTATTATCACCAGAAGTCTAATGTTTACTGCCAAACATAGATAAGGACAAACAAAATAATCCAGATGACATCGACGAAGTGCCAAAACAACGAAGTTGCATTTACACCAAAATGACCAGTGTCGTAGTTACCAGGGATGAAAGAACGTACCAAAATTATCAACTGCAACAAAATGCCAGTGAGAACGTGCAAACCGTGGAAACCTGTTAGTAGATAGAACGTTCCACCGAATGTCCCGGAGGTGAAGCCAAACTCCAGGTGGCTCCATTCAATCGCTTGTCCAGCCAAAAAGTAAGTTCCCATCGCCATTGTTGCCAAGAGAAACAGGCGAAATTTCACTAAGTCATGACGTTGAAGGGCGCGTTCGGCGAAGTAAATCACAAAGCTACTGGCGACTAGAATTACTGTGTTGATTGTCGGATCTTTTACTTCTAGTCCAGAAACACCAGCTGGTAGCCAGTTAGGAGTTGTTGTTTTGTAGATGATATATCCGGCGAAAAAACTCAGGAAAATGACGCTTTCAGACAGTAAGAACACAATGAAGCCAAACATCTTGTTGCCTTCTTCGTCGTGGCTATGTTCTGCGCTTGTCTGATGCAACTCATTTGAATTGATATAACTGTCCATTGGTGGAATTCTCCTTTAGCTTGCTAGACTGCGATGTGTAATTGCCTCATTTCCTCGTTCCTAGTCTCTAGCTCTTAATGCCCACAGGAGGGCTGCCGCTTTTCTTACTCGCGGCAGTAGGCCAATGAAGAACATTTCCAGGTAGTACCTGGAAACGAGATTTAAAAAGGGTTTTGCTTCCTAAATAAAAGTCAGTCTGCGTTTGTCAATGTTGAGTGAGTGTTTTCGCGTAGGTTAGCTGTCAACGGTTCAGATTT
>NZ_CALMFY010000216.1 GCF_937863485.1 uncultured Nostoc sp.
GATAAGGGGTAATGGGGAATGAGTGAATATCCGTCCCTTTGCGCTGTAATCTTGAAGCTGTAACTTTTTCCCCTTTTAGAAGGTGTGTTCTTGTTTTAGATTACAAGATAGTGCAGCAAGTATGAAAGTCTAAAAGCATAAAAATGGGCTTTTTGAGTTAGGGATTAGGGACTCTTAAGATTTATTTAAAACCCTGCCCCTAGTGAGTGGATTTCTTGCCTGACAATTTAGGTCATCTGGCAAAGCCCACGAAAAACCTAACCCCCTAACCCCTTTGCCGACGCGGGAAGGGGGAAAATTTAAAGTCTCTCTTTTTAGGAGAGAGAAATAGAAATGAGGTTTTCCAAATACCGTGAAAAGTCAGATTCAGGACTTACGCAGCGATGATCGATCATTGGAACGCAACGCTTGCAATGACGAAAATACGTTACCTTTGCGTAAGTCCTAAGATTTCTTCCCTACTTCCCACATCCATTTATGTATAAAATGTCATGCATCGTGCATTTTGATGGGAAAAAATGCTCCACGAGCAATTGGGGCTATAGTTAAGTGACACCAACTAGGTAGAATGTTATTTGCGGCAGTAGTATTAAACCAGGTGTATCCAGCGCGTGAAGCTATTCGTATACCACACTCCTGAATTGACTCCAACGGATGAAGCGCCAGAATGTGCGATCGCAGTCGATGTCTTGCGAGCCACTAGCACAATTGCGACAGTTTTGGCAGCTGGAGGCGAAGCTGTACAAGTATTCAGCGATTTAGATCAATTAATAGAAGTTAGCGAAAAATGGCCCCCGGAAAAACGGCTACGGGCTGGAGAACGCGGCGGCGCGAAAGTACCTGGCTTTGAGTTGGGTAACTCTCCCCTCGACTGCACACCAGAATTGGTGCAGGGGCGGCGCTTGTTTATCAGTACCACCAATGGCACCCGTGCTTTACAACGGGTGCAAGACTCCCCAAATCTATTAGCAGCAGCCTTGATTAACCGGGCGGCGGTGGTGCAATTTCTCCAAGAGTTGCAACCAGAGACAGTTTGGATTGTCGGTTCCGGTTGGGAAGGCAGTTTTTCTTTAGAGGATACAGTTTGTGCAGGTGCGATCGCTCATAGTCTTTTAGAGCAAACCACGTTGTCATTGGAGGAATTAGCTGGTAACGATGAAGTAATTAGTGCGATCGCTCTTTACTCTCAGTGGCAAGATAACTTATTGGGATTACTTCACCAAGCTAGTCACGGTCAACGATTGTTGCGTCTTGAGTGTCAAGAAGATTTAAAATATTGTTCCCAAACTGATATTTTAGATGTCCTGCCCATACAACAAGAGACGGGAGTTTTAAAAAGTCAAAAAAGATAGAGAATGGGGATTGAAGACTGGGGGAATGAGGGAGACGAGCGGTACAAGTCGCTCAGTACAAGTGCCCTATGCCCTATGCCCTATTTTCAAATTTGTGAGCATTTGTCGAAGTCTTTCTCGCCAATGGGGGGGATGTGTTTCTAGAATTGCTGAAATTTTTCCACAAGCAAGGACGGAATAAGCAGGGCGACGGGCTGGTGTCGGATATTCCGCGGTTGTAATCGGGACAATACGTTCAACTTTTAAAGGGAAGCCTAGCTGTTGGGCTTCTTCAAAAATGGCAACGGCAAAATCATACCAGCTAGCAACGCCGCTATTAGTGTAGTGATAAGTGTCTCTAATTTCTGGGGTTAACTGGGGAATCATCTGGGCTATGACTGTGGCTATATCTTGCGCCCAAGTCGGGCTACCAATTTGATCGGCAACAACACGGAGTTCTTGGCGTTCTGCACCTAGTCGCAGCATGGTTTTGACAAAATTATTTTTGCCAAAGGTTCCATAAACCCAAGCAGTGCGGAGGATGAGGTGATGGGCGCAAGTTTCCCGAATTGCTTCTTCTCCAGCAAGTTTGGTTTTACCATAGACACTCAAAGGATTAGTTGCATCGGTTTCTAGGTAAGGGCGATACCCATTACCATCAAAAACATAATCGGTGGAAATATGAATTAGCAAAGCTCCTAACTTTTGGCTTTCTTGAGCAATAATTAGGGGTGCGATCGCATTAATAGCGCTAGCAAGTTCGGGTTCGCTTTCTGCTTTGTCCACAGCAGTATAAGCAGCAGCGTTTATGATGATTTGCGGTTGGTTGGATCTGATAACGCTGCACAGAGTATCAGGTTGGGCAAGGTCTACTGTTGGGCGTGCCACTGAGATAATATTGCCGGAGGATGAGAGGATTTGTTGCAGTTCCTTACCCACTTGACCGTTGCAACCAATCAGCAAAATTGATTTACTCATCCTAATTAGTTCTCGAACCTAACGCTCTTTCATCAAGCTTAATCAAATATTTCAGCAGTTTTAAAAGGTTTCCCGGCTTGGTCTTTAGCTGATAAAATCGGTGGCGCATTCAGAGGCCAATCTATAGCTAAATCTGGATCGTTCCATAGGATGGTGCGATCGCCTTGGGGTGCGTAGTAATCTGTAGTTTTGTAGAGAACTTCAGCTATTTCTGAAAGCACGAGAAAGCCGTGAGCAAAGCCTGGTGGTATCCACATTAGGCGTTTGTTTTCAGCACTGAGTTCATAACCTACCCAATTCCCAAAGGTAGCCGAACTTTTTCTAATATCTACGGCTACGTCAAAGATAGTACCGACAACACAACGAATGAGTTTACCTTGGGGTTGTTGGATCTGGTAGTGCAGCCCACGCAGGACATTTTGCTTAGAGTAAGAATGGTTATCTTGGACGAAGTTGGCAACAATACCTGTCTGTTGAGCAAATTTTTGGTGGTTATAGGCTTCAAAAAAGAAACCGCGATCGTCTGCAAATACTTGGGGTTCAAGTTGTATAACTTCGGGAATTTTGCTATGTACAATGTTCATTAAAATAATTTGTAATTCGTAATCATGCAAGGGTAGTGCAGTGATAATACTTTTACTGTTTTTTACAAGTAAATTACGTTAGTTCAATTTTACAGTCATCGCCAATTAGAAATCGCAAGGCTTTGGGGCGACGAGGTGCAAGAGTCAATTGTGCCCGTTGTCCAATCACACTATCAATAATCCGCTGATGAATTCCAGCAATTTTAGCACCTTCTAAAATCACACTGTGTTCTAAATCAGTGTCAATGAGTATCGCATTGTTAGCAATGCTACTATAAGGGCCAATAAAGCAGTTTTCTAAATAACAATTGTTACCAATGATTACTGGCCCCCGAATTGTGCAGTTAATTACTTTAGATTTTGCACCGATTTGGACTCGGCCAATAATCTGACTTTGGGCATCAATTTCGCCGACAACTGATGCTGTCAGATAGGTGTCGAGAATCAATCGGTTAGCTTCTAATAAGTCATCTTTTTTACCAGTATCTAACCACCAGCCTTGGAGATTGTGAGCTACAACCTGCTTTTTTTGATTAATTAGGTATTGAATTGCATCAGTGATTTCTAGTTCGCCTCTGGTGGAAGGTTGGATATTTGCGATCGCATCATAGATGAGGTGAGAAAAGAAATAAACCCCTACCAATGCCAGATTTGAAGGAGGAACTTTGGGTTTTTCAATTAACTGTAATACCCGTCCTGTTTCATCTATCTGAGCCACACCAAAGGCGCTAGGATTGGCAACTGAACGCAAGAGAATCAAAGCATCTGGCTGTTGTTGGCTAAATTGTTGCAGAAAGTAACTTAACTCACCTAGTTGGATTAGGTTATCACCCAAGTACATAACAAAGGGAGAATCAGCTAAAAACGGACGGGCCACTTGGACGGCGTGAGCAAGTCCAAGTGGCTGGTCTTGTACAATATAGGTGATGTTCGCTCGAAAGTTTTCTCCATTTCCGGTTTTTGCTTGGACTTCTGCCCCAGTTTCTGGACTGATAATGATGCCAATATCAGTAATACCAGCCGCGACCATTTCTTCAATGCCATACCATAAAACAGGTTTATTAGCAACTGGTACAAGTTGTTTTGCTCCGCTGTAGGTGAGGGGACGTAGGCGTGTACCTTTCCCGCCAGAGAGAATTAGTGCTTTCATCAGGATTGAGGATTAGTTGTAAGTCATTAGTCAAGATAATCTGAAATCTTGACAAAATCCCAAATCCTGATATCTAACATTCTGGCGTTAGTTTATCTTTCATAGGTAGCGGGATAAAACTTCGACGGTTGCTTTTCCTGTTTTTTCCCAACTAAATTGTTGAGAGTGAGTGATCCCTTGGCTAGAAAGGCGCGATCGCAACTCTAAATCAGTTGCAATAGCCTGCATCGCTTCTGTAATTTCTCCGGTGTTGTAGGGATTGATCAGAATCGCTGCATCGCCAGCTACTTCTGGTAAGGAGGAGAGATTGGAGGTAATGACGGGAGTACCACAAGCCATTGCTTCCAGGACAGGTAAACCAAAACCTTCCCAGAGACTGGGGAAAACCAGAGCGATCGCTTCATTGATAATTTTTGGTAATTCGCTGTAAGGAATATAGTCTAGGAATTTCACTTGATTAGTTATATCTAGTTCTGCAACTTGCGCTGTTAAAATTGGGGTATAACGGCGATCGCTTGGCCCTACTAACCACAATTCATAATCCTTGCTATTAGGTAACGCAGCAAAAGCAGTGATCAGTCGCTGTATATTTTTGTAAGGGTCTTGGCGACCAATGTAGAGAAAGTAGTTGCGCTTAGGGAGGTTCAGGGGGCAAAAGTGAGTGCGATCGTAGGCAAGGGGGATGGAGGTAATTTTGTTTGCAGAAATTCCGTAAAAGTTGGTGATATCCTGAGCCGTAGTCTGGGAGATGCAAATAATGTGTTGTGCTTGTTTAAGAACTTCGGGAGTGTAGTAGCGGTGGTAGGGTGTGAGTGGTGAAAAGCGTTTAGGAAAGCGCAACGGTATCATGTCAAAAGACGTGACGACAAAACGACAGTTGCTATAAAGGGGTGCTTCCGGCAGCGGAGAGAATAAGAGACTCGATTTGAGTTTTTTATATATTTGCGGAAGTTGAAATTGTGTCCAAAGCAGGCGGTTAAAATGACCTTTTGTGCCGTGGTCTGGGGTTAAGTTTGACGGGATTGGATAGCAGTCAAAATCGGGATATTTTCGCGCTACTAATAGAGTGGGTTGGAAAGATTTTAAATAAGGAAAAAGGTTTTGAGCATAGTTACCTATACCTGTTGGTTGAGACAGTAGAATAGATAAGTTAATAATTAATTGTTTAGCAGAGATATTATCCACTATTTTCATTAAAGAATGGTTCTATAAGCGTTTAATGTTTCTTGTGCCGTTCTTTCCCAGGAAAATAATTTTGCTCTGGCTTTCCCTTTATTAATTAATTCTTGGCGTAACTGGGAATCACTGATTACTTTCAGTATGGCTTCCGCTACTTGGATAGGGTTATTAGGGTCAACTAGAATAGCTGCATCTCCTGTAACTTCTGGAATAGAGGAAGTATTGGAACTGATCACAGCAGTACCTAGAGTCATTGCTTCCAATACGGGTAAACCGAACCCTTCATAGTGAGATGGATATACGAAGACATCAGCTTTTGAGTAAAATAATGCAACTAATTCATTAGATAGGTAATTAAGATGATGAATTTGGTTTGCCCAAGGTGAATTCTCAATAGCTGCAAACACTGGCTCGTAATTCCATCCTTTCTTACCAATCAATATTAATTGGTGTGGAATTTTATATTGCTCTTTTAAAAAATTAAATGCCGAAATTATTGTATTAATATTTTTTCTTGGTTCTATTGTACTAATAAAAAGTAAATATGGTTGAGAAAAATCATAGTTAACTAGTTTTTCTAGCTCCTCAGTAGTTTGTGCAGATAAGTAATCAGGATAGTAGCGACTAGCTAAAGGGGTAACATAGACTTTTTTTGGATCTACCTGCAAATGCTCAACAATGTCTTTTTTAGAACTTTCTGAAATTGTTAAAACTAAGTCTGTCCATTGCAAGCAACGTCTAACTTTTTTTGTATACTTTTTGACAACTGAATCTATATAGTTAGGATATTTAATAAAAGTTAGATCATATATATTCATTACCTTTAAACTTTTTGTACATGGATACACTGAATAGTTAGTGCCATGAACTATGTCTGGGAAACCTAAATATTTTTCAAAGTAAGATAAACTAGGTCTAAAGGCTAAAGCTAATAATAAATCTGAAATTCTTACAGGTAAAGGCAGAAGATGCCGTTGAGAATAATGTTTCAGGGATTCAGGAAAACTGAAGTCACCCCGAAGCCACTTCTTTAAACCTGGTTGATAGACTACTCCTAACTGAAAATTTTCCTCTTTTTGTAGTGCATCGAGAGCGCATATTAAATTAGCAACATAAAAGCCAACCCCACTTGGTTTTGGCTCCACTGGGGTGGCATCAACTACAATTTTTAGCATCAGAATATTTAAGCTTTGCCCTTACTCAATTTTTTTAGATCATAATCAACCATTAGCTCGACCAATTGTTCAAAGGAATGCTCAGGCTGCCAACCTAACTCACTCTTAATTTTATCAATGGAACCAATTAACTGTACTGGTTCATCAGGGCGATAAAATGCGGGGTCAATTGAGACATAATCTTGCCAGTTTAGACCAACACATTTAAAAGCACACTCAACGAGTTCTTTGACAGAGTGAGTTTCACCGCTGGCGATGATGTAGTCATAGGGTTGTTCTTGCTGCAACATCAGCCACATAGCGTAAACAGCATCCTTGGCGTAGCACCAGTCACGACGAGCATCTAGGTTGCCTAATTTTAGTTCATTTGCCAGACCCAGTTTAATTTGAGCAGCTGTGTGTGTAATTTTGCGAAATACAAATTCTGTACCGCGTCGAGGGGATTCGTGAGTGTAAGTAATACCGCAGCAGGTATAGAGATTGTATTTTTGCCGATAGTTAATGGTCATCCAGTGGGCGTAAGCTTTGGCAACACCGTAGGGGTTACGAGGACGGAAGGCGGTGCGTTCAGTTTGGGGCGATTCGTCAGGTTGACCAAAAACTTCACTACTGGATGCTTGGTAAAATCTGGCATCAGGTTTGCAGCGACGGATAGATTCTAAGAGACGGGAGACACCAAGGGCGGTGTATTCAGCAGTAAGGGCTGGTTGAGTCCAAGAAAGAGGGACGTAGCTTTGAGAAGCAAGGTTATAGATTTCATCAGGTTGTGATTCTGCAATTACATCCATCAAGGAAGATTGATCCAGAAGGTCACCAGATACAATTTGAATATTGCCTGAAAGGTGAGTAATACGCTCTAGGTTACTAGTGCTGGAACGGCGGACTAAGCCGTATACTTCGTATCTTTTTTCTAGGAGTAGTTCAGCGAGGTAGGAGCCGTCTTGTCCAGTTAGTCCCGTGATTAGAGCTTTTTTGATCATAGATTTTGAATAAATCACAATAATTAAAAAATTTAGTTAAGTGACATAAAATTTTTAAATTATCCAAAAATAGGGTATATCTCTGTAGAAAAAATTATGGTCATACATAAATTCACCTTTCTAAAAGCTGAGGATAATTCCTGTAAATTTCCTCAAACAAAGTTTATATTAACTTAAACAACAAGCTAAAAAATAAAATAGTACTAAAAATAGGGTGAATAAATAATTGGGAGACTGTCTACCTATAAAGGTTAACTAAAGTTTTCCTTCCTCGTATATTTCTAAATGTTTTTTGGCGATATTAGCCCATTGGTTGGCTTCACAGTAAATTAAGCCGTTAGCAACTAACTGCTGATTTAGCTCACTAGATAAAGTTAAATTTTGAATTGTATAAGCTAATTCTCCAGCAGCACCTGGTGTAAACAAATGTAGGCAGTTAGTTTCCTCATTCAATTCTTCAAAAGAAGCTATTTTACTAGCGATAACAGGTTTGCCTGACGATAAAGCCCAAGTTAGAGCAGCTGAGGACGACAATACTGTATTAGGTTCATATGGAGCCAAGCAAAAATCAGTTATATTATAATAACTACGCAAATCTTCAAATTCTAAATATCCTGTTAGCTTTATACGGCTACTCATTCTTTGGTATCTATTAATAAATTTAACTATTCCATCCAGAGCAAGATCAGTAGAATTGGGGTGAGAAGTTCCTGTAATTACCAAATAATAATTTTTTGGCAATGTTTTTAGTGCTTCTAATGCTGTTTTATAACCTTTATAAGTAGATATAAATCCAAACATTGAAAGAATAATAGCGTCATCAGGAAAGCCTAATTTCTTTTTTAAAGCAATTTTATCCAAATTGTTTATCTTATATAGATTATGTGAAAATGGAACTCCCTGCTTAATAATGTGAACGGAGTTTTTTGCAAAGCCACTATCTACGAAAATTCGACGCGTTTTTTTAGTGTGAACAATGGCATTTAGTTTATTTTTAAAATTAAATAAAGAAGATATGTAATATTCCCACTCTAATTTCTTAAGAATTTTCTTGCCAAAACCAGCTAAACTAGGATAAGATTCTAGTAAAAAATTTGGTTCTGAATGAAACGTAACAAATACTTTTTTATTTAGATTTAGTATTTCTTTTAAAAAACTATGAAAATTAGTAATTGAGCCATTCAAACCATAAGAACCAGCGAAGAAACTAAATTCATGTTGAATATGAATGATATCATAGTCAATTAATTGCTTAGTATACGATTGGAAATATTCTTTAATTTCATCTTTAGTCATGTACTTCAGTTTTTGTTCTTCAATTGGTATTACTGTGCAGGTAATACCATTCTCTAAAATTCCATTAACTAACCCTTTAGTATACCCAGCAATACCACAAGGAACATTCCAAGAGCTAATTTGAGCAATTTTCATTTGTTGATCTCCTTTAATTTCAAGACGTAGATAATAAATTTTATAAAAAATTTAGTCCTTTGCATAACTTAAATAGTTGTCAACAACTAGATTATTAATATTTAAATTTTAGCTTAAATTTAAGTCAAATTAATTTAAATAAAGTTTGATAGCATCATATCCATTTCCAATAAATTTAATTACCCCTTTATCTAACCAAATAACTTTTTTACAACCCTGCTCTATAAAATTTAAATCGTGGGATACTACCAATACAGTTGCATTTGCATTCCAAAGATTTTCTATTCTTCGCTTACATTTATTTTTAAAACTTTCATCTCCAACTGATAGTACTTCATCCAAAATCAAAATGTCTGGCTGTACATCAGTAGCAATAGCAAAGCCTAATCGTGCTACCATACCTGAAGATAAACCCTTCACGGGAACTAATGCATAATCATGCAGTTCTGCAAACTCTAAAATAGAATATGCTCTTTCTCTCATTTCTGCTCTAGAAAACCCCAGTAGCACTCCATAAAGCATAATATTGTCCATTACAGAAATTTCTGGATCAAATCCTGCTCCTAGCTCAATCAACGGCGCAATTTTGCCGCGAACTCTTGCTAATCCAGTAGTTGGCTGAAGAATTCCTGAAATTATTTTCAATAACGTTGATTTCCCAGAACCATTTGCTCCAATAATACCTATTTTTTCTCCTCTTTCGACTACCAAATCAATCTTATCTAGGACTATTTTTTTTACAGGTTTACGATATTTTCCCTCTAAAACAGATAGTAATGTTTTTTTGAGGTCATAAGAAAACTCTTCTTGAGTTCGTCGCCACAGCGAAACTTTATCTAGACGAATTACTTCCATTTACAGTAAATCCATAAATTGATGTCGCCACAATTGAAAACAAGTCCATCCGATTGACAAAATAATGATGCCACTGAGCAAGGCACCCAAAATTAAACTCAAGTCCGGTGGCGCTCCTGATAATGTAATCTGACGCAGACTTTCAATAATGGGTGCTAACGGGTTTAACCTTAAAAACGGCTTTACCTGGGGTGGAACAATAGCAGATGGATAAAATACAGGACTACCAATCCAAATCATAAATGCAACTAACTCATAGAAATAAGGTAAATCTCTAAAAAACACATATAAAGCGCTCATTAGAAATCCGACTCCCATAGAAACTAAAACTAACGCCAGAAAGGGAAAAAATAGCGCTAGCAAATTCACTAAACTCTTAGTATTGACCAAAGTCATTACTGCCAGTAACGGTAATGTCCCAACCGCAAACTGAAATACATTTGCTGCAATCATTGACACTGGAAAAATACTTACTGGCAAACGAATCTTGTTTAACAGTGAGCCATTTGCCACTACACTACTTAAAGCTTGGGACGTAGAAGCTGAGAAAAAATTGATTACTACCAGCCCCGTTAACGCTGCCAACATGTAATTCAGTATGGAATTGTTGTAATATGATGCAAAGGTAGCCCCAAAAATCGCGGTATACAGACCTGTCATGATCAATGGGTTTAACAGTGACCAATATACACCTAAAAACGACCCCCGATAACGTACTTTGAGATTCCGCGATACCAAAACGTGCAGTAATTCCCAATAACGCTGCACTTGTAACCAAGTTGAATTACTTTTAAGCGAAAGTCTCATCTTCAAAAACCACCACACACAACAGGCAAGTTATTCGCGCATTTTATACTATTGGAGCGCACTTCGACATATTAGCTTACCACTAAAAGCTGATTTTAAATCGAGAAGGAGTGGTATAATTGCTTCATGTTTATATCCACAGAGCAACATCTTGGCTGCCATTGCTCGTTGGAGTTCACGCTTGTCTTAGCTATTTTCGATAAACTTTTCTAGTAATACCTTCTCTGCAAGACGCTGCGCAAACGGTGAGCTTTCCTGCGGAACGCTGCGCGGTAAGCGTTGGCGCAGCCTCTCTAAGAGTTGCTATGCCGTAGGCTTTACGCTAATGCATCCACATTACTGCATTTTATACTTAGTCGTTAATAATACTTCATTTCGATATTTATCAGGAATGATTTCGGATTGCTATATAAATATTTACAGTCATCATCCAGTCAGCTTTTTTGCATAGCGGATAAACCTTGTTTCAATCAGAATATGTATAAAATGGGAAACAACCAAGCAGAAGCACAATGTTATGCAAACCGCGCTTGTCGGATAGTTGGGGATGTAATTAATTATAAAATTTAACACATACTTACCCAAAGTCAGATGGATAACATAAAGAGCATAACTAATATCTCCAAGCCATTTTAAAAAAGATATATAAGGTATCTTTGCTCGAAGAGCATAAGCAAAATTGAAAATACAAAATGCACAAATAAAGCTATTTAAATGAATCAAGCTAACATCAGAAGGTTCGTACTTGAGATACAACCTGAAAAATGCAAAGAAGATTGCACTAATAGTGATTAAAGTAACAATAGTTGCTGTTTTACTAGACCAGAGTTCCAGATAGCCTTTCGCCAATACAGTTCCAAGTAAAACAATCAACAAATGCGGAGACTGATCAGTTAGAATATTGCACCAAACTGCTAATAAATGAAATTTTGTATGTTCTATATAATGAATTAAATCGATAGGAATCAGACACCACGAAAAAACAAAAGCAGAACAGGCAAAATAAGTGAAAATACTGCTGCTTTTTGATAAACTCAAAATAGGCACTAAGAAATAGAATTTCCATTCAATTAAAAGAGTCCAAGCAACAGCAAGAATAGTCTTATAGTCTAGTAAATCTTGTAAAAAAAAGAGATTTACAATAAATTGTTTAGTCCCAATAAAAGGTTCTATTGTAAAAAAATTAGTAATTAGTGTTGTTGCAATCAACGCAATAACGTATGAAGGGTAAATTCTAAAAATCCGTTTGATAAAAAACTTTTGAACAGAACCATCATTTTCGTATGATTTAGGAACGACAAAGCCTGAAATTAAAAAAAACACATGGACTGCAATAAATGGATAGTACCAGTACCGCTTGAAAGTTAGAAATTCTGTTAAATTATACAAAATACTATAAGAATTAATATTTTGCACTTTAGTCTCTAAAAGAAAATGCCCAAAAACAACAGCTACAGCAGCTAGACCGCGCAAATAATCTAAAACGAGAACTCTTTTTTGCATAAAAATTTACATATTGGAACAATCCTTGATAAGCTTACTAAAACCGCAGCAGTTATTATTATGAAAATGATGTTTATAGAGTAGCCCAAAAAAATGTTTATCAGGCTCTAAAGATACCATATAATAAAACTAAAAGTGTTAATTTTTTCCCTAAAATAAAAGAAAAAATATAAAGAATTATTTAGTAAAGAAAATATTTAGATAGCAAATAATTTTTTTTTGTCAAAATATTTTAGATAGCAGAAGAAAAATTACGATTCAATTCGCAAAAATATTAACAGGCAATCCTAACTATTTGTGAACTAGTCAGGTTCCGAAGTTGGGATGGTTTCTTGGCGCAAAGGGGGCGGATTACTCCTATATATGACTACTACCTTTGATGCTTAACTTAAACTATCTGGATCAACTCCCAGCGATCGCAACTATTCTGCAAATTGCTCTCTTTTTGCTCGTTGGCACTCTTGTTCTGCTTGTTCTCCTCGCGTCGGCACCCAACCCGCTGTATTATACCAATGCAACCACAAACCTGTGGTCTACTGATAAGTGCCTTGCCAAAGACCTAATCTTAGTTCTAACTCTTCCAACCATAAGCGGTTCTCTGGTAAAGATATTACCTCGTAGCGAGTGCTTATGAGTTTGAAAGGCACGCAAATGATTTTCATAGCGATCGTAGACGTAGTAAAGATTTAATTCACTTGTAAGGAAAATTTATTCAGATGAATAAGTCAAAGGCTGACAAGTCTCACTGAGCAAATCCGCCTGAATGCGGTGAAATTCATCTGGCAAACCTGATTCCCCGACTAATTCACTGGGTAAGTCATAGATCGTAGGCATCGTTTCTTGTGGCGGACGGGGTGGATCTGTTTAATATATGACTGCTACTTTTGTTGCTTAACTCAAACTATCTGGATTCACTCCTAACGATCGCAAATGTTCCGCCAACCGTTGCGATCGCAGATGTTCTTGTTCAAACCGCAATTGCGCCTCAGATGCCTGTTGATGTGCTTCCGATGCCTGTTGCTGTGCTTCCAATGCCTGTTGCTGTGCTTCCGATGCCTGTTGCTGTGCCTCAACAGCCACCTGTTGCGCCGCAATAGCAGCTTCCTCTGGTGTTGGAACTAAATCACCATCGGGTGTAAAGTAGCGCAATTTATCTCCTTCTACGCCTAAATACAGCCTAAGCACATCGCTCCAACACCATCCTTGCGTATTTGGGGTAATTTTTTGATACTTGTTACCTACCAATTCAAAACCCACAAATTCCAAATTTTCCGGTGAAAACCAAAAATATTCTGGTGTGTGAAATCGATTTTCATAAAGATTTTTCTTCAAATTCCGGTCAATATCAGCCGTACTTTCAGAAAGTAATTCAATAATCAAATCTGGATAACGACCATCTTCCTCCCAGACTACCCAGGAATTGCGCGATCGCTTTTCGGTGTCTTTGACCAAAAAAAAGTCTGGGCCTCGAAAATCTCGATTTCGCAACTGCTGACGGCTAAAATAAATCGTTAGATTCGCACCTATAAAGAAATCATTACAGTCACGCCACAGCCACTCAAGGGAAGTTACTAGCAGCAGTAGCTGCATATAGTGCAACGAAGTTTCCATCTCTGGCTCATCACTTAACAACCGAGTTGCATCGGGCATCTGCTGTTCTAGCTGTTGCGCTGTGACAAACATGGGTATCTACCTGCTTGGTTGTTGATTTAATTTTAAGCTGTTAGGTCAGGAGTTTCGAGAGACGCGATTAATCGCGTCTGTACAGGAGTTTCGAGAGACGCGATTAATAGGAGCTTGGAGTTATGATTCTCCCCCTGATTCCCTCATTTCCCCTGAATTTATGAGAGCTGAGTCACGGATTCCGCTACACTGAGACGAAGGTTTATTGCATTGTAATCAGGCATGGAAATCGGACAAAAGGTTAAAGTCTTTCGTTTGCGCGATCGCGTTTCTCCCCCCATTGTAAAAAAACTAGGACAAGTGGGTATCATCCAAGGCTACAAAGTCACCGATGGTGGTATTGGTGTAGTGGTGCTGTTTGACGACAATTCTTCCACTTGGTTTTTTGAAGATGAAATCAAACCTGTGTAGTAAAAAGAATTCAAAGCGGGGTTTATTTTGGACTCTGAAGTTGAAAGCACAGGTTGAGAGTCTTTGTTGAGTGCTAAGTTGGAGTTGAAAAGATCGGCGGTGAAAATAGGAATCGAATAATGGCTCTAATATTGACATTTTTGGGCAAAGGCGGCACCGCTCGTACCAAAATTGCGATCGCCGCCGCCAAATTATTGGCAAGTCAAGGCAAGCGCGTACTCCTAGCAGGACATCCGGAACCAGCATTACCAATTCTGCTGGGTACTCCCATTGCTGCCGATCCACAGGAAATTGCTCCCAATTTGCAAGCAGTCCAGTTTCAAGCATCTGTACTGTTAGAACGTAACTGGGACGAAGTGAAGAAACTTGAGGCGCAATATCTCCGCACGCCCATCTTCAAAGACGTTTTTGGTCAAGAACTGGTAGTATTGCCAGGTATGGACAGCGCCCTGGCCCTAAATGCTATCCGCGAATATGATGCCAGTGGCAAATATGACGCGATCGTCTACTATGGCACGGGTGACTCATTAACGTTGCGAACGTTGGGTTTGCCAGAATCTCTCAGTTGGTATGTCCGGCGATTTCGGCAATTGTTTCTCAACTCTGATTTGGGGAAAACGATTACTGAATCACCCTTGATTCAACCCTTGATTGGCAGCTTTTTCAATGTCAACTGGACAGCAGATAACTTTGCAGGACCCACTAACCAAGTCAATAATTTCTTAGAAAAGGGGAGAGCCGCTCTTGCTGACCCCAAGCGTCTCGCTGCTTTCTTAGTGACCACAGAAGACCCCATTGAGGTAGCAAATGCTCGTTATTTGTGGGGTAGTGCTCAACAAATCGGTTTAACTGTCGGTGGTGTTCTGCTTGTGTCTACTGAGACAAATGTCAACCTGTCAGAGGAATTTATCCCCTTACCTGTGAGCGTTGTTCCCGACTCGCCAACAGGTGACTGGCAACCACTGATAGACGCGCTACCCAACTTTGAAGCACAAGCGTTACAGGCTCCCAAACCAATTGAAATAGACATCCCCAATCGTCAAGTACGCTTATTCTTGCCAGGTTTTGACAAAAAACAGGTCAAGCTCACCCAATATGGCCCAGAAGTCACTATAGAAGCAGGAGACCAGCGACGGAATATTTCCCTACCCCCGGCTCTGAGTGGCAGACCTGTTGCTGGAGCAAAGTTTCAGAATAATTATTTGATAATTTCGTTTTAAGTTAGTTAGGAGTAGAGACGCGATTAATCGCGTCTGTACACGAGTCAGGAGTTAGAAATAAAAATAATAATTTATAACTTCTAACTCCTAACTAATAATTCATAACTCCTAACTCCTAACTTCTAACTCATTAATAAACCTTATGTCAGAATCAACTCCCATTACCCCAGACCCCAACCCATCTGAGGCACTAGACTCAGGGGCAAATAATGTCAATGAGCAAGCGCTCACATCTGCCTCGCGCAGTGCGAAAACTAGGCAGCTACTGGGGATGAAAGGTGCAGCGCCAGGGGAAACTTCAATTTGGAAAATTCGTTTACAGCTAATGAAGCCGATTACCTGGATTCCCCTAATTTGGGGTGTAGTCTGTGGTGCGGCTTCTTCGGGTAACTATACTTGGACACTGGAAAATGTGCTGAAGGTAGCAACCTGTATGCTGCTGGCTGGGCCATTAATGACAGGTTACACCCAAATCCTCAATGATTACTACGATCGCGAAATCGATGCCATCAATGAACCCTATCGCCCCATTCCTTCTGGGGCAATTCCCCTACCCCAGGTAATTATTCAGATTTGGGTATTACTGATTGCTGGTATTGCTCTGGCATTTGTGCTAGATATGTGGTCTGGTCATGAATTCCCGACAATTACAGCGATCGCGATCATCGGTTCTTTGATCGCCTACATTTATTCTGCACCTCCCCTGAAACTCAAGCAAAACGGCTGGCTAGGCAGCTACGCCTTGGGTGCAAGCTATATCACCTTACCTTGGTCTACAGGACACGCTTTGTTTGGTGATCTCAATTCCACAATTGTGATTTTGACAATGTTCTACAGCTTGGCTGGATTGGGTATTGCCATTGTCAATGATTTTAAGAGTGTAGAGGGCGATCGCCAGCTAGGATTAAATTCACTACCCGTAATGTTTGGCATCACCACTGCGGCTTGGATTTGTGTAGTGACGATTGATGTATTTCAAGGATTGATTGCAGCTTATCTCGTCAGCATCCATGAGAATTTGTATGCAGCAATACTAGTACTGTTAATCATCCCACAAATCACCTTACAGGATATGTATTTCCTGCGTGACCCTGTAAAGAATGATGTTAAGTACCAAGCCAGTGCCCAACCGTTCCTTGTTCTGGGAATGCTCGTCACTGGTTTAGCGCTGGGTCATGCTGGCGTTTAACTTATACTTCTATAGTGAGAAGTTAAGAATTAGGAGCAAAGCGGGAGACGCTCCGCCTTGGTTAGGAGTTAATATACTTCTAACTCCTAATTTGTATCGGGACATACTGTGTTTCAACTGATATCTTTCCTCATTCATGGGATTCAACCTTTTTTAATCCCGATTTGCTTTGTCGGTGCTTGGAGTGTAAGTATTCTCGTTGTTTTTAGTCTCTGGGCGGCGGTGCGAGATAGTGTGACTACAGCCAAGCAAATGCATCAAATCCCTTGTACTGGTTGTCAATTTTTTACCGACAATTACCGTCTTAAATGTACTGTACGCCCATCTATTGCCAACACAGAAGAAGCGATCAATTGTTCTGACTATCAACCGAAGACGAATCCTTATCTGTACTAAGCAGGGGGAGCAAGGGGAGCAGGGGGAGAATAATTAATCACCCTTGATCCTTGACTCTTAACTAATTCAAAACCTTAAACCAAAAATTGATTCATGCTAGTTCAAAAACTTCAGGACTGTCCGGAATTCATCGCTGGAGATAACACCATTCTGCGAGAACTGCTACATCCAGATAAGCAACCTCTGGCATTGCGCTATAGTTTGGCTCATGCAACACTGCCAGTAGGAAAAACCTCTCAGCCCCACTCGCTCTCTACCTCAGAAGTCTATTATATTCTCAATGGCACGGGAGAAATGCACATTGATGATGAAACCCAGATAGTTCAGCCGGGAGACGCTGTGTATATTCCTCCTAATATGCGGCAATTTATTTATAACTCTGGCATCGAACCTCTGGTATTTATTTGTATTGTTGATCCAGCATGGCGTAAAGAAGATGAAACAGTTTATTAAAAACCAGTTACAGTTATAGTCTCAAAGTCTAGAAAAAAATCTCAGCATTTTTCAACAATTACTCACTTTCAGCTGTCAATTTTGCTTAACCAAGTAACCAGGTCATCTGAGTCAAGTGCTATCTCGCTTCCTAAAGTTTTGATATAAAGAAGTCCGTCGCTAATGATTAAATCTCTAATTGGATACCATGATTCTCGTGTCCTGATCAGAAGTTCTAATGGAATCCCTGGTCTTAAAGTATACTTGCGATATTTCCACCAAGCTCGCCATATAAGCACAGATTGAGTACAGTGCATCCGATAGCCTTTGGGAACTTCGCAGTATTGATACTGATAGAAACCCCGACTATCTACTTTTCCTTTGAGGAGATAACTATATTCTGCTAATGCCTGATTTAGCAATTCCCACTGGGATGATTTTGGAGAAATCCAGAATTCAGATAGTGTGTTAGATAGTTGGACGGTAGCAATCACACCTTCAGCTTTTAGTGTCAGTTGGTTAGTCTTGTACACTGTTTGCGCTGTCAAAGAAGGATTTGACAACAAAACTTCTTTTTTCTGGATAGAGTTTTGCACAAACTCTCGAATTAAATCTAAATTAGACAACATAAAATTATTTATACTAAATCAAGCAGTGTGATGGAAGTCACAACGCTATTTAGATTAGTAACTACACTGATATTGAACTAAAATCAGAATTATTACCAGTTTTATTTATACTCAATTCTCTGTCTGACTAGGGCTTTGTTAACTTTAATGTCGGGTATGTCGCCGCTCACTAGGCTGGTTAACAAAATCACTGTTTCCAGGTACAAGAGCGGCGGACTAGTTAAATTTTTACGCCATCTAGAAAAGGTTGAAATACCGGAACTAATTCGGGACGACTGACAACAAGGGTGGGAAAAGAGCGATCGCTATAATCTTCTCCTGGTGACAACGGAAACGGTTCAGAATTGAGCGATAACCAAACCCCGCCAGCAGCCTGGACAATTACCCAAGCCCCCGCTAAGTCCCAAACTTTTGGTGTCGCTTCAATACCACCCAGAGTAGCCCCAGTGGCAACTGTCAAAAAGTTATAGCTAGCCACACCCAACATCCGAATTTTGCAGGGAAAGCCGTTTTTGATTACTGCGGTGCTACGAGAACAGAGGTTAAAAAAGTGATTGTTGCTGGGACTATCAGCACTGGTGTGGATCGGGTGGTAGTTGAGAAATGCTCCTGTTGGCGTTGCTAAACCAGATGAACCTGCCCAGAAACCATGAAAAGCTTGATTCAACGGTGGTGCGTAAACATAACCAAAAATGGGTGTGCCTTGATACAGTAAACCCAGAGAAATTGTCCAGATGGGAATGCCGCGTGTAAAGTTGGTTGTACCGTCTAAAGGGTCAATTACCCAGCACCAGTCCGTACCGGGAAATGACTGATCGCTCTCTTCGCTCAAAATGCCGTAACCAGAAAAATTAGAAGCGATCGCATCCCGAATTTCCTGATCTGCCCATTTATCTGCTTGTGTCACCAAACTACCATCAGCTTTTTGGTCAGCCTGTACTTGCCCAAAATCTTGCATAAGCTGCTTCCCCACTCTGGTAGTGGTAATTTGGGCAAAATCAAGAATTGTTGTCCAAAAATCACTCATTGATTAATTCTCGCGCAAAGACGTTCCTGAGCCAAGATTAGGTAGATTCGGGTTGGTTTAAGTTTCTAGTTTAATCTAAATCGCTTTCTAAAACCGAAGCGATCGCAAGCTTTGTACTTGTTTGAAATTCTGTGACGTTCACCCGATTCAAAAACCAAATCGACAGCACCATTCCCACAGCTTCCAGAACAAATACCAGTCCATAAGCTAACTCTAGGCTAGGTAGCAGTTTGCGTCCAATATCCAAAACTGTACCTCCGATTACCACCGCCACACCTCTAGAGAGTGACTGCGCTAACCCCCATGCCCCAATAAACGTACCTGCGGCTTCTGCTGCTGTGAGATCCAACATCAAGCTAATTGCTGCCGTTGTTAAGAAACCTGTGGCTAAACCGAACAATACCAAACCTAGTTTGAGAACTGCTGCATTAGCTGTGAATCCTGATATACCTAGCAATATTGAACAGAATGCTACTAACATACAGCCTAGACGTGCAGTTCTGCGCTTACCTAAACGCGGGACAATGTAAAAGCCAGTAACCCCGTAGGCAATCAGTAGACCTGTTCCATAAAAAATATTTAATTTGGTACTTTCCGCTAGGGGCATTTTAAATACTTGACCAGCATAAGGTTCTAAAATCGGGTCTTGCATAAACAAACTGATAGTCATCACCAATAAAAAGGTGAAAAATATACCTGTTTGTGGGCTAGCTGTCAATATTTTCCAAGCATTGCCTAGAGTAATGCTGTCTTCCCGGTTCACCAGTGTGGAACGAGTTGAGTATTGGGAGTACTTTTTTTCTACGCCCAATGTCGCTGCGATCGCCAAACCAAATACAATTGCTGGAACGATAGTAAACAACCTGTTGATTGCTGCTTGTAAGGTTTCTACCGTTGTTTCTGGCGTTAACTGTTTCAGCAAGCTGGCACTGATAATTGCCCCAACAATAATCCCCACCATTAGCATCGACCAGACCACACCAACTACTTTGGAACGGTTATCTTCTTCAGATATATCCACCAACAAAGCAGCAAAGGCAGTACCACTAGCACAAATTCCTAGACCATATACAGCGAAAACTAAAGCCAAAAGTGCTGTCCAGCCGATTGTTTGGGTTGTCCATACCCAAGCACCTCTACTATTTCCAGCAAAATTCATCTGCCACATCACTTGTACAGCTAAAAATGCTGCGATCGCAAATATTGCCGCGCCCACCCAAACATAAGCTGTGCGGTGGTATCCCCATAACGGCTTGGCATCGGAAATCTGGCCGAACCAGACACGGGAAGGAGCAACAAATAAAGGCAGTGCTAGAACTACTGATACCAGCGTTGCCGGAATTGCTATTTCTTGAATCATGACTCTGTTGAGTACCCCCAGAGTCAAAATGGACATCATGCTCAACCCCATTTGAAATAAACCCAGCCGAAACATGGTCAGTAGGTTTACCCTTGGCACAGATAGGGATTTTGTTTTGGTATCAAATACTTCACCACTTGCCATAGCTAGTTTTTTGTATGGTTTATAGGATTTAATCTCTCTCTCTTTAAATAAAGATAAACCCTACCTGCTCGAAATCAGCGAACGAAAAGTGAAAGTTGCGATCGCGCTCAAATGTGACCGATTACGATGCTCATGACTTCATCGGAGGCGATCGCATCTGATGCCCAAATGGGAACCATAAGAAAATAAGCCCATACCATGCTTTGGTATGAAGCAAAGAAACGTAATACATCACAATATATTTGTTTATCCATGTCTAACCAACAAAAGCATAATTCTGCTTTTAACGCTGCTGCCAACATTAACGTTCAACATGCCCGATTACAGGATTTATCTTTAAGTGCAGCCCGTAGATTATATAAAGGTGGGATTCGACCTGGTGATCCGATCAGAACCAGAGTGCAAGCCCAAGAAATGTTAGATAAAATCCCTCCATCTCAAAGAGCAGGGATTGATGGCAAATCTACTGATGTTAATATCCAAAAATACCTCTTAGATAAACACGCTAGTCACGTCAAACCCCACAGCCAAGGTGGCTCAAATGATCCCAAAAATATCAAGTGGGAAAACGCCAAAGATAATTTAGCCCGTGGCAATAAACCCATGACTTCGCAGGAGCAAATAAGACTAGATGCTAAATGGTATTTTGACAACCTAACAGGTGCAGTCAAAGCAGGTGTTAAAGCCGCGCCTCTAGGAGCAGTAATTGGTGTAGCGACGACAGCACCATTTTCGTTACTAACCAACGCGCTGCGCGTAGTTCGAGGTGAAATTTCTGCACAAGAAGCCGCTATAGGAACATTGAAAGATACCGTAAAAGGCGGCACAGTTGGGGGTGTGACAGCATTTGTAACCACAACAGTAGCAGCAGCTTGTCCACCAATTGCGATCGCTTTAACCGCAGCCGCACCAGTTTTAGCTGTTGTTGGAACTGTGGGTATGGTTTACGAGTTTTTCAAAATCCTTGATGACCATAAACAAACGGTGAAAATCTATTATGAATCTTTAACTCAACAAGAATTAGAAAGATTACAAGCAATTGAGAACGAACTGATTTATGAACATCAGAAAAATCTAGAGTTTTTAGCTCAAGCAGAAGTAATTAATCAAGAAATTACAAATCGTCCAATTGCACCAGGAATAGAAGGGGCTATGCAACGGTTAGGTGAATCAGTCGCTATTGCTAAATCTCTAGGATTAACATCAGCAGATAGTAAATTGCTTGCTGGTTCTCAGCTGCCTCATCTTCCCACAGAAAAATAGGAATTAAATTTCAGAGGATTACATAGTTTTTATGCTTCCTTTTATTTTCGGCGCTCTTGGATTAGCTGTTGGAGCTGTTGTTGGTGCTTTTACTACTCACGCTGTTGGGGAAAGTGATAGACAAGCAGCCAAGCATCATAGAACTGTTGCAAATGAACTAGCTGATAAATATACAAACTTGGAGCAAAAATACTATGAACTAGCTGATGAAACAAAAAAACCGATTCTCGATTTAACTCACCAGCACGCTTTAAATGAAGTAGAAAAAGATTGTTTGCGTTTAGCAGTTAGATTACAGCATAATCTGATTTCTCTGATGTGGGATATTGATAGAGAGCCAACAGAAGCTGCTTTAAAGGGATTTGTTAACGCAGTAGAACTTACAAATAATTTTCTCTGCAAAATAAATGAAGAGTTAATTTGTGTACCCAGTGACTATTATGCACGCAATCTTATTGCTGCTGTTCAACGCAAAATTATTTTTAACAGTCCAATATATTTTTCAAATCCATCAAATATAAACAATGAAGAATCGACGAAAAAAGCATTGTCAAGAGAAAACGAATTGAATAAGGAGAGAATTCTAATGAACAATACTCGGCACATTTGTTTGAACAGTTTCAAAGGAACGAGCTATTTTTTCAAAGTTAGCTCCACATCTGACTTTGAAAATAATATCCCGCCCACGGCTGAATCAGGGTTTGAGGTATAAAACCTGCTCAATTTTTGTCCGAAGTATGGCAATGAAATGATATTCTGAAAATATGCCTGAATACTTACTATAGTTATGGTATTGCGCTGTAACTTTATCGGACGCAATCGAACCCCATAAAAATATCAATGTGAAAATGTGGTTTTAACTACGCTATTCCATTGAATTAGTAAGATAAACTTGCCGTATGTATGTCCTCAAACTACTTACCTTCATCTAGTTACAAAAAAGGCATAAGCAATGAGTAAAGAACCAGTCAAAGTAATATTATGGGAAGAAAACCAAAAAGATTTTCTCAAAAAATTCTATGATCTCCAATTTACTCCCAGAGTAGGAGAGGAAGTTTACCTAAAAAAGGAGAGATGGAAAGTAACCAGAGTTGAGCATGATTTAGAAATTAGTGAGATTAATGTCTACATGGAATTAATCAAAAAAGCCAAGCAGGATAAATCATCTAATTCATAAATACAAGTAAATACACTCAACTATTATAAAAGGGAGGTTATTAACCTCCCTTTATTCTGAGAATAGTAGATTCTCAGGTGTAATTTGTAAATCTTTATGCAAGCCGCGATGTCTACGACGGGCTACGCCTACGCACAACAAGAGTTACGGCCAAGTGCTGGCGCACCGTAAACATACTACATCAACTTCCCTATACCCAATTTTGTCTATGACGATAGACTATAAAAGTAAAGAAATGTAAATAAATTAAATTTTGCAACCGTGGAAAATATCACATTGGGGCAAAATGGCCCAGTTGTTACACCCTTGTGCATAGGCACTTGGGCTTGGGGTGATAAACTATTTTGGAATTATGGCAATGCCTACGGCCCAGAACAGTTACAAGAAGCCTTTACAGCAGCCTTAGAGGCTGGTGTTACCTTCTTTGATACTGCCGAAGTCTACGGAATGGGACTATCAGAGAAATTTTTGGGACAATTTTTGCAACAGACACAACAACCTGTACAAATCGCCACAAAATTTGGCCCCCTACCGTGGCGATTTACAGCCCAATCCGTCTCTGATGCTTTAACAGACAGCCTCAAACGTTTACAATTAGAGCAAATCGCCCTGTACCAAGTGCATTGGCCTTTTGCCTTCTTTTTAAGTCAAAAAACTTTGATGAATGCCCTAGCGGATGAAGTGAAGCGGGGCAGAATTGCCGCAATCGGTGTGAGTAATTACTCAGCAGAGCAAATGCGAGACGCGCATCAAATATTGGCGGCCCGTGGAGTGCCTTTGGCTGTGAACCAAGTACGCTATTCTTTACTCAGTCGCCAAATTGAAAGCAAAGGTATTATGGCAACTGCGCGTGATTTGGGTGTGACTATTTTGGCTTATAGTCCTCTAGCACAAGGATTACTTACAGGCAAGTACACTATTGATAGTACTGAAACCCCCACTGGTGCGAGGAAAATAGACCCGCGATTTAAGAAAGAAGGTCTGCAAAAAATTGCCCCAGTCATATCTTTGCTACGCAACTTCGGGGAAAAATACGATCGCACCCCTGCCCAAGTAGCTCTCAACTGGTTAATTGTTCAGGGGAACGTTATTCCCATTGCTGGGGTGAAGACAGCCGAACAGGTGCGGCAGAATGCTGGCGCTTTGGGCTGGAGATTGAGCGACGATGAAATTGGAGAGTTAGAACTAGTTAGTCGTCCTTGGCTGTAATATTTTTGAACTACTCAAACACAGGAGGCCAAATTTCTGACACTACTAGCTCCCAACCTGGTAATAAGTCTGGTAGTGTCTAGTTTGTCGTTGTCCTGCAAAACTATTGGTTCTTGGTTGAGCCGATAAACGGTGAGTGTCAATTTGTCAGGATCAATCAGCATACCAACCGTAGTTCCAAGTTGTAAGAATAGCTGAATCTTTTCTACCAGTGGTTTGATCCGGTCTGACTTAGATTTTATCTCTACCATCAAGTCAGGCACCAATTCCACAAAGTCGCGCTTGCTTGTTTTCATTCTATCAGCACGAACAAAAGATACATCGGGAGCGCGAAGATTTCGTTTTTCGTTATCAGCTTCTTTTCCGTTTTCACTTTCTAATGTAGGCAAAATAAAACCCGCGCTAGAACCCGTTACCCGTCCTAGTCTCTGTGGGCGTACCCAATTACCCATCTGTCTTGCAAACTCTATACCTATTTCCTCTGATTCATAATCTGATGGGCCCATAATCAGTATATTTCCGTCTACCAGCTCCATCTGCCATTCTGGATGCTCTGCTTGTAGTTGCTCTAAGTCTGGAATAGTGAACATAAGACCACGAAGAATGCATCTTTAATTTATCTTCCTAGAAACTGGTAGAAAAAGTTACCCAAAAAGCTAAAAAGTCAAGAGCCAAAGTCAAAATCTTGACTCTTAACTCTCAACTCTCCAACTTTAGATTTGGATTTTGGATTGAAGAAAAAATCTAAAATCCAAAATTGATTAACTTCTAACTCTTGACTAAGAAGCTGATTCTCTAGCTGTAGGTGAACCTATCTTTTTACTAGGGGATGCAGAAGAATCCTGCCCACTTGTCCGCAGTTTTGGCTTGGGAGAAGAATGTCTTTCTTCACCAGTGCTGCTATCTGATTTCCATGCAGAACGAGGGCGATCGCTGGAAGATTCACGACGCTTGCCCAGTCTGGGTTTGGGAGCGGAAGATTCCTCTTGGGGAATTTCCACGTCTGAACTCAACCAAGCGGGACGAGTTTGATCGTAAGCGATTTGCAGTGCCGCTGCGGCGATCGCTTGAGCATCGTATTCTTCAATCAGTTCGCTGACAATCGGCAAGAATGAAGCCAAACGCTCACCTGTCAAAGCTTCCCGCACCTGTTCTTGCAATTTCAGAATGTGTCGCGCTTCAATCTGTGCCCGTGTGGGAATCGTCAGCACTTGCCAATTTTGGCGGTTATGACGTTCAAATGTTTGCTGTTTGCGCCGCTCAAATGGCTGAACTAAAGAAATTGCTGTTCCTTCTTTACCAGCACGACCAGTACGACCAATGCGATGGACGTAGGTTTCTACGCTATCGGGTAAATCGTAGTTGATTACGTGAGAGAGTTGATCGACATCTAACCCTCGGGCGGCAATATCAGTTGCTACCACCCAGCGGACTTGACGGTTACGGAAGCGGCTTAATAACCGTTCCCGTGCTTGTTGCGACAAGTCACCGTGGTATTCATCTACACTGTGACCAGCGCCTTGTAACTGACTGGTGAGTTCTGCGGCTGTGCGTCTGGTGCGAACAAAGATTAAAGCTGTTTCTGGATCTTCCATTTCCAGAATCGGCTGTAAAGCTTTGGCTTTTGTCCAGTGGCGGGGAATCAGATAAGCTACCTGATTAATCTTGTTGGGAGCGGCTTTTGGCTGCTCAACGGTGACAGTAGCAGGCGATCGCAAGAACTTGTTCACTAACATCCGAATCGATGGTGGCATTGTTGCCGAGAATAAAGCTGTTTGGCGATCTACGGGCGCTTGCGAGAGGATTTTCACCACATCGTCGATAAAGCCCATGCTCAACATTTCATCAGCTTCATCCAACACAAACCACTTCACTTGATCGAGCTTTAAACAGCCGCGATCGAGCAAATCGATCACCCGTCCTGGAGTGCCCACTACCATGTGAACGCCACGTCTGAGTTGTAACATTTGGCGGTCAATTGATTGACCACCGTAGATTGCTAACACCCGCAATCCTTCATCGCCGATGAACTGAGCGATCGCATCGTGAACTTGCATTGCTAATTCACGAGTTGGCGTTAAAACTATGGCTTGCACGGCTTTTTGATTAATATCCAGCCGCTCTAAAATTGGCAGTGAAAATGCTGCTGTTTTGCCTGTTCCAGTTTGAGATTGACCTACCACATCACGACCAGCTAGCAATTGGGGAATTGCTTGCACTTGAATGTTAGTTGGTTCGGTAAAACCGATTTTTTCTATTTGTTCGACACGTTCTTGGGAAATGCCTAATTCTTGAAATGAAAGAGTCATTAATTCTCCTAAATTTTTTCTAAGGATTTTTGGATTAGTCATTTAGTCAGTAGAGACGCGATTAATCGCGTCTGTACAATGGTCATTAGTCATTGGTCAGCCAGCGGAATCTTAGGGAAAATCCCGATGAGGAAATACCTCACCAGAAGGGCGAACCCGTAAGGGTCATTTAACAAAAAACAAATGACAATTTAGTTATTGACTACTTGACCATAGAGGTCGTATGTATCAGCGTGGTGAATCGCTATTGGCACGATGGTTCCTAACTTTGCCTGGCCTTTGACATACACCAGACCATCAACCTCTGGGGAAAATCTACCTGAACGACCGATTAATTCACCACTTTCAGGATTTTCTTGCTCAATCAGGACATCAACAATTTTGCCTACTTCCTGTTGATTTTTCTTTTGAGAAATCGGTTGCTGGAGTTCCATAAGTTGATATCGGCGCTCGTCCATCACCAATTGGGGCAACTGATTTGGTAGCTTGTAAGCTGGGGTTCCTTCCTCAGAGGAAAAGGTGAAGACACCAACATGGTCGAATTCATGCCGCTGGACGAACTCTAATAGATGCTCAAAATTCTCGCTTGTTTCTCCTGGGAAACCAACAATAAATGTTGTCCGCAGTACGGCTGTTGGTAGCGCCGTTTTGATGCGATCTATAATCCCATCATTTACCCGTCCTTGCCAAGGACGGTTCATGGCGCGGAGAATATCTGGATGAGAATGCTGCAAGGGCAAATCCAGGTAAGGCAAGACGTTGGGTGTTTCTTGAATCGCCGCTATCACATCTGGGGTCAGTCCCGTGGGATAAGCGTAATGCATTCTGATCCACGGTATATCTACTTTCCCCAAAGCGCGAAGTAATTCGGCTAACTTTGGCTTACCGTAAATATCCAAACCGTAATTAGTAGTGATTTGGGAAATTAGAATAATTTCCTTTACCCCTTGACTAACTAACTGCTCCGCTTCGGCGACTATAGATTCAATAGTACGCGATCGCTGGTTTCCTCGAAGATGAGGAATTATACAAAATGCACAACGATAATCACATCCTTCTGCAACCCGCAGGTAAGCTACGCCCTCGGTTGTCGTGCGATAGCGCGGTGTAGTTTCGTCGGCAATGTAGGTTGGTTCGATACTAACCTGTTTGACCCGCTCACCTTGTTCTACACGCTCAATTACATTTACAATTTTGTGATAATCGCCTGTGCCCACCACCGCTACTGCTTCGGGCAACTCCTCCAAAAGTTGTTCTTGGAAGTGTTGCGCCATACAGCCAGTGATTACAATTTTTTTGTTTGCCTCTGCCAGTTCTACCAAAGTTCTGACAGATTCAAGTCTCGCTGCTTCAATAAAACTACAGGTATTAACAATAACGTAATCTGCTAACTCTTCATTTGTATCTACACCGTAGCCTGCTTCTACGAGCATTCCCAGCATGTGTTCTGTATCAATTCGATTTTTCTCGCAGCCCAAGTGAGAAATGGCAATTGTTGGCTTGTCACCCATATTTTGAAAAAATCTTCATTTTTTTCTTCTTGTAGTCAAACATTCAAGTGCTAACTTCGCTTTTTTGCTATCAGCATCCTCATGAAAACAGTGCAGTGGCAAATCCCCACTGTCAACAACTGTCTGTGGACTCATAACCCTATCAATAAATAAAAATAGAGGTCATGTTATGATATTCCTATCAATCTGTTCCCCAGGGTAAATTGAAGTGTCTTTGGGTACATTTGACACTCGTAATCTTTTTTAACAATTCGCCTATTGGTATTTTACATTACCGCAGCGTGTGCGTTGTTAACCTACCCATCGGGAAGCCGCCCAAAGGGCTTGTTGTGAGAAGTCGCTACCCTCAGGGAAATCGACGAAAGCGACTACGCCTATAAAGCAGTAATGCTACCCTGGCGATTGGCAAGTCCTACGACAGTGCGCGGACGAGACGCCTAAACCACGGAAAGCTGCCTCGCGTCTAGTGAGTGGCAAACTCCTCTTGTAGCCAAGTTTTATCTTAACATATCTTATGGGAGGTTTGATGCCAATTTCCATCTAAGGAAGGAGGCAGGAAACCGACTATCATAAAACACATTTGACTAGTTAATGAGAAGTCAAGAGTCAAGGGTCATATAGTCAATAGTCAAAAAATTGTGGACTCTGGACTTTGCGAGGCGGATTAAAGACGTGGACTTATATCAACTATTTAAAACTCGCTCACCGATTATTGGCGTGGTTCACCTACTACCACTGCCGACCTCACCTCGTTGGGGAGGTAGCCTAAAAACGGTGATTGACCGCGCCGAACAAGAAGCCGCAGCCTTGGCAAGCGGAGGGGTTGACGGACTGATCGTGGAGAATTTTTTCGATGCGCCGTTTACCAAAAACCAAGTTGATCCAGTGGTTGTGAGTGCGATGACCATTGTGGTGCAGCGGATACAAAATTTAGTGCCTTTGCCTATAGGCTTAAATGTTTTGCGAAACGACGCCAAAAGTGCAATGGCGATCGCTAGCTGTGTACAAGCGCAATTCATCCGTGTCAACGTTCTCACAGGGGTGATGGCAACCGACCAGGGATTAATTGAGGGAGAAGCCTATCAACTACTCCGCTATCGACGGGAGTTAGGCTCTGATGTTAAAATCCTGGCCGATGTGTTGGTGAAGCACGCCCGTCCTTTGAGTTCTCCAAATCTCACAGTCGCCGTGAAAGACACCATTGAAAGGGGTTTAGCAGACGGGGTGATTTTGTCAGGCTGGGCTACTGGTAGCCCTCCTAACTTAGAAGATTTGGAACTAGCTTGTGATGCAGCATCTGGCACGCCAGTGTTCATCGGTAGTGGGGCCAATTGGGAAAATATTGATACATTGATGCAGTCAGCAGATGGTGTAATAGTTTCCAGTTCCCTGAAACGTCACGGACGCATAGAGCAACCAATAGACCCAATTCGCGTCAGCCAATTTGTAGAAGCCGCACGTCACAATTGGAACTCCAAAAATGAAAGCAAATCAGCAGAACAAGTGAAGTTACATTCTTAGGGAGTGGCGAAAGAGAGTTAGGAGTTAGGAGTTATGAGTTATCAGTTTTAAATTAATTGTTCCTAACTCCTTATTCTTAACTTTTCACTCCTTACTCTTAACTCTTAACTCCTAACTTTTACCAATCCTCAATCCCCAATAGCAGTTTATGATTCGCCGCCGTTCTACTCCTTGGATTCATAGATGGTCGCGGCCATTGATTGCCGCGATCGCTGGATGTGGTGCTCTGACAACAGGTTATCTCACCATAGAAAAGTTAACAGGAAACAGTGCAGCTTGTGTGGCACAGGCTGGTGTCAAAGGCTGTAATGATGTGCTTTCCAGTGCTTGGGCAACAGTTTTTGGTCAGCCATTAGCCTTGTTTGGGTTTTTGGCATACACCAGTATGGTAGTACTGGCTTTGGCTCCCTTGGCAGTTAACCGAGAGCAAAATAATCAGCCGCGCTCAAATTTAGAAAACTTGACCTGGTTGCTGCTGCTGGCTGGAGCGATCGCTATGTCTGTCTTTAGTGGCTACTTAATGTACCTGCTGGCATTTCAAATCAAAGCCACTTGTCCCTACTGTATTGGTTCAGCTTTGTTTTCTCTGAGTCTTTTGGTACTGACAATCATCGGTCGGACTTGGGAGGATATTGGGCAAATCTTCTTTACCGCCATTATTGTGGGGATGGTAACGCTGATTGGGACTTTAGGCGTCTATGCTGGCGTGAATCCAGTAGCTGATAACCCAGTTGAATCAACTTCTGGACAACCTGTAAAAATTTCCTTTGATCCCAACAAGAAGGAACCTAAACCTGGAGTTGGTTGGGAAATTACCACTACTTCTGGTGAGGCAGAAATTCAGCTGGCGCGTCACTTGACAAACATCGGTGCTAAAGAATATGTTGCTTGGTGGTGTCCCCATTGCCACGAACAAAAGCTGATCTTTGGCCAAGAAGCTTACAAGGAAATTGCTAAGGTTGAGTGTGCTTCTGCCAATAATCCAAACGTGATAGCGGACGAGTGTAAAGCTGCAAAAATTGAAGGCTTCCCCACTTGGATCATCAATGGTACAAGGTATAGCGCAGTCCAAAACTTAGAGGAACTGGCGAAAGTTTCTGGTTACACAGGCCCCCGTAACTTCAAGTATTTCAAGTAATTGCCTTGAGGAAGCCTGCACCGACCTAGCGGTACCATGTAGTTCGCACCCTATAGTCAACTGGATGAATACAGCAAAGTTTGTTTCCAGTTGGCTTTTTTATTTTTGGTAATAGACAAGAGGTGTTGTCCAATACGCTTTTTCCTAATTTTCCAGCGGCTTTTATCCGTAAACACCTTAGCTCGACTTTATCCAAAATGAGCACCTAAGTTTTCTTTATCCGGCAAAAACCCTAGCTTTTTAGCACAAACTTTTTCCATGTCATTAGTTATCGTTGAACTTCATAAAGTAAAACTACTGTCCCACAAAGGTTTCACCTTCAGCGTTGATGTTTTCAAAAAATGGATAAAGTCGAGCTTAGAGGTTGTTTGAAAAGTAACGTTATTAACATTAGCACCTCTATCCGTCAATTAGTTCTTGACAGACTACTAGGTAATGGGAATGAATCAGCAGCTAGGCAAGCATTGTGTGAAGTTAATCTTTGGATTGAAACAATCGCTTCGTCGAGGACACAGGGAGTTAATTACTGCCGCTATCGTTGCAGTCTGCGTCCTACTTTTGCACTCCATCGGATTATTGCAATCTTTGGAGTTAGCAGCTTTGGATCAATTTTTTCGCTTACGTCCAAATGAACCGCCAGAAGATCGTATTACTATCGTAGTAATTGATGAGGCTTATTTAAACGAAGTAGGTTGGCCGATTCCAGATACAAATATTGCCCAACTGTTGCAAAAATTAAACGTCCACAAACCCCGTGCTATTGGCTTAGATATCTACCGAAATTTGCCAGTAAAGCCTGTTAATCAAGAACTGCCTAATGCTTATAAGTCAATGCCCAACTTGATTGGTATTGAACAACTAGCAAATGACAAAAACGTTAGTGTTTTACCTCCACTGGGATTAAATCAAAATCAAGTGGGCTTTAACAACGTGCTGTATGACTCTGATGTTAAAGTCCGTCGCAGCTTGTTGTATTGGCACGTTGATAATCAGGTACACGAAAGTTTTGCCCTGAAGTTGGCTAAATTGTATTTAAAGTCAGAAAATATTACTCCCAGCAAAGCAAAAAGCAACCCTGAGTATTTGCAATTGGGTAAGGCAGTATTTACTCGTTTTCAGGCTAATGATGGTGGTTATGTGGGAGCTGATGCTGGAGGCTACCAAATTTTGACCAATTTTCCCAAACCCAAATGTCAAAGTTCATGTGGAGAATTTGATAGTTTTCGCCAGGTATCGATGAAAGATGTACTGGCAGATAAAGTCGAAGAAAACTTAATTAAAGATCGGATTATACTCATTGGCTCCATTGCACCCAGTCTTCAAGATTTTGTATTTATTCCTTACTCCAGCAGTCTGAGGGGGACGGCAAAGCCTGTACCTGGTATTCAACTACAAGCTTATTTTATTAGTGAGTTAATCTCCGCTGCTCTGCAAGGACGACCCTTACTCAAAGTCTGGCCTGACTTAGTGGAAAATTTGTGGATTTTTATCTGGTCTTATCTGGGAGCCGTGACGACATGGCGGATACGACACGCAACTAGGAACCTGATCAGTATCCTAGTTTCTTGTTTTGTATTAAGCCTGAGTGCGTACGTTGCTTTCTTGTATGGGTGGTGGATACCGATTATTCCCTCACTGTTTAGCTTTGGTAGTTCAGCTATTTGGATAACCAGTCATATTGCCCACATGCAGGAAGAGTGGAAACGTTCCAAAGAATTTTTGTATCACGTAATCAACACAATTTCTGATCCAATTTTTGTGAAAAATGAACAACATCAGTGGATTGTTTTAAATGAGGCATATTGTCGATTTATCGGTTATTCAAATAACTTATTAATTGAAAAGTCAGACTATGACTTTTTGCCGAAACATGAAGCCGATGTGTTTCGACGACACGATGATCTTGTTTTCGAGACTCAGCAACCCCAGGAGCATGAAGAAGAATTTACGAATGCAGATGGTCAGACTCATAAAATCGCCACTAAGCGATCGCTTCACAAAGATGCAGCTGGCAATTTATTTTTAGTTGGGGTCATCCGAGATATTACTCAGCACAAGCTCACAGAGCAACGTCTCAAGTGTACCGCTGCTGAACTATCCCGCTCTAACGATGAATTCAAACTCAAAGAAGACCATTTGCGTTACTTAGCAAATCACGACCCGCTCACTGGTCTATCCAATCGCAAATTTTTTGCCGAACAACTTTACAAGTCATTACACGGGGCGCAAGACGACAACTTGTTGCTGGGAGTGCTGTTTATTGATTTAGATGGCTTTAAGCAAGTCAATGATACTCTGGGGCACGAGACAGGCGATCGCTTGCTAATGACTATCGCTGAACGACTCAGCAAATCTTTACGCGCTAGTGATACAGTTTCTCGTTTGGGTGGCGATGAATTTACTGTAATTTTACGGGCAATTCCTAATGTCCAAATAGCTGCTAAAGTCGCTGAAAAAATTTTAAGCAATATTATCAAGCCAATTGTTGTAGACGGCGATGCAATCCGAATCTCTGCCAGTATTGGCATTAGTGTCTACCCATACAACAGTCAAGACAGTGAAACTTTGATGAAACAAGCAGATGCAGCAATGTATCGTGCCAAGCGCCTGGGTAAAAATCGCTACGAGTTTGCTTAATTAGTCAAGAGTCAAGCCTCCAGACTTTTCTCACTTTAGTCAATATTTTTACCCTAAAATTAGGAATGTGGACTTGAAACACGTTCAAGGCACTGTCTTGAAAAACCATTGTGTATATGCCTAGAGGTGGCTTTTTAGGCAATATAGAGACCTAGCAAGGCTTTTGACTAAACCTAAGAACATAGGTAGGAAAGGAATTAGTCATCAAAGGTAATTAGGAAACTATCTTAATTTTAAAAGTATTTTTACTTTCAATAAATATACTTATATTTACTCGGTTTATTACGGTATTTTATAGTTCAAACGTTTTTAAAATTTTTGTTATCTGGGAATTTTGTTGTTTTATCTTTACTGTAATTAAATTTAACCTACTACAAAAAAATAAGTATTTTTTGAGATTTTTATGAGCTTCATTTTTTAAAAAACATAGTGTTTATACTGATGAACATAAAGATACTATTAATAAAATAGTGATTTAGGCGAAATTTTGATCGGATTTATCAACATATCTAACTTTCGACTGATGTGAAAACAGCATCTTTAAGAATACCAATTAAGTATCAAAACTATTTAATACCAGCAGATTAATCTTTAACTACAAGTAGATACCACCATGACTTGTACACTAACTGTAAGAATTTAATAAATTTGAAATCTTTTTACAAAAAAGTAAGTAAATATACGATCGTCCATAAAAAATACGTTTTGAAATTAAAAATTAGTAATTTTACTGAAATTTATGAAAACTAACTTCCGAATTACAAAGTTTATCGTATTGTGCATAAGTGCTTATATCCTACTACCTAAAATTGCCACTTACACATGTATCTTCAGCAGTGCAAGTGCTAATACTTTGCCCACTACTAGCAGCAAAGCTTTAATCGCTCCCAAGGTCAATTCTCAAAATTTAAAAGACATATATATCCCACCAAATTATGGTGGTCCCGACAGTCAGCATGGTAGCGGGACTCGCTGATAGCAATAGCGCTAGCGAGTTATCGAGCATGGGGGGACTAGTACCGCAAAGCGGAAGTCAAAAGTCAAAAGTCAAAAGTCAAAAGTATTATAAAATAAGCTCTTTAGGGCTTTTCAATGGGTTGTTTATTTCCGCCGCGCTGTACTAGTAGTAATGATGTAGGAACGTCACCCGTCCCTGGCGCAGCGACCACAGGATAAGGAATTAAAAGCCTGTTATGAAAACTACAATCAAGACAATAGTGGAGATTTCCACCAATGATGTGTTTGTACAAGTGTGTGAACTTGCCAATTTGGGTCTGGTTGAGGATAATCTAAACGGTAGTGTCCGCCTCGGCTTTCGGTTCTAAAAACAGCACTTTTGAGAATTAAATCAGCCACATCTAATAAATTGCGGGTTTCTGCCCAAAGTCCTAATTGCCGTTCAACATCTGGTAAGTCAAAACTAGCTGGTTCTGCGGGACGTAAAGCAAGCAAGAATTGACTTAAATGCAAAGCCGCGAAATCTTGCTGCCAAGATTCAATAGTGGCGATCGCAGTTTCCAACCGTGATTGCTCCCGACAAATACCAGCACTTTCCCACACTAGACGTGGTAACTTTTCCCTGAGTGCTTCTAGCTGTGCTTGCTGGATGTGCCACTCACTAGCATCAGGACTAAATTTCCGTAATGGCAGCACTGGTGTTTCTGACGGCAGCCCAATATTTTCCAACTCAATTTGGCCCATCTGGGCCCCAAATACAATACATTCCAGTAGGGAATTACTGGCAAGGCGATTTGCCCCATGTACCCCGGTACTAGCGGTTTCACCCACCGCGTACAAACTCTTAATATTCGTGCGATTCATCAGATCCGCGACAATCCCGCCCATCCAGTAATGGGCAGCAGGGGCCACAGGAATTGGTTCATGGAAGACATTAATCCCCCAATGCTGACAAACTTTGATAATGTTGGGAAAGCGGTGACGAATCTTGTCAACGGGTATGGGGCGCATATCCAACCATACATGGGCAGTCGCCAGATCAACGGCGGTACGTTGTAAATGGCTGAAAATTGCTCTACTGACCACATCTCTGGGTGCGAGTTCACCCGCTGGGTGATAGTCAAAGGCAAAACGCCGCCCTTCGTTATCGACAAGGTGCGCCCCCTCGCCGCGTACAGCTTCGCTAATCAGAAAGCGATCGGCACCAGGTTTAGTCAGGGCAGTGGGGTGAAATTGCACAAATTCCAAATCGCGGAGGATCGCCCCAGCCCGAGCTGCGATCGCTACCCCATCACCCGTACTCACAGCCGGGTTAGTGGTTTGGGCAAATACCTGACCGCCGCCGCCAGTTGCCAATACCACAGCACCAGCTCTTACCCATGTGATTTCACCTTGATAAAACAGGCTTATTCCCTGACAGCGACCACTTTCGGGTTCGAGCCACAAACTTAAAGCCAAAGCTTGCTGAATGACTTGAATATTCTGGCGACGTAATACTTGGGCGGTGAGGGTAGTGGTAACTTCCCTCCCTGTGGTGTCAGCGGCGTGCAAAACGCGGTTGCGAGAATGGGCAGCTTCTAAAGTTAAAGCCAAGGCTTGACCATGACGATCAAAAGCAACCCCCAAGTTAACTAAAGATTGAATACAGTTCGGGGCAAGTTGGGCGAGAAATTCTACAGCGGTGCGATCGCATAAACCCGCACCTGCCCGGATCGTATCTTCAATGTGTAGCGTCGGAGAATCTTCCGGCGAAACGGCTGCGGCAATGCCACCTTGCGCCCAATCACTGGCGGACAAAGCAACAGTTTCTTTGGTAATCAAGCCGACTCGCAAGGAATTTGGTAGACACAGCGCTGTGTATAGTCCAGCCGCACCAGCACCGACTACTAAGACATCAAATTGGCTAGGAATATCTATCTGAGGCAAGGTAATGGGGGAGTTAGAAGTGAGGAGTGAGGAGTCAGGAGTGAGGAGTTTAGAATTTTTAACTCCTAACTCCTAACTCGTAATCGTATCCCACTCCCTAGAATCAGGAGTGGGCTGCTATTTGCTACATTGACTGCAACGTGCAGTTATCTGTAGATGCCGTTGTTAAAGCGATCGTCTCCCTCGTTGAAGGCAGGCTCTAGTTCTGTCACGGTGAATTTATCGAAGTTGGCTTGCAGGGTTTCTTTTTGGCGATCGCTCAATCCTGGAAGATCCAATACATCCTCTACTTTTTGGTAGGGAGCATTCGTGATGATTTTCTTAGCCAGGGTGGGATAAAGCCCTGGATACTGTTGAAAAGCTCGGACGTTGGTATTATTTAAATCAATTTTTTTACCAAATTCCGTTCCTAGTTTAGCGTCTGCCCGATTCTGCCGCTGAATTGCCAGAACTGGGACTTGAGGAAAAGCAAAACTGTTGAAACTAGCAGCCTGGGCTATCTGAGTTGTTCCCAACCATCCCCAGCAACTAAGTAACAAACTAAACACTGTTAATAAACGCACCAATCCTTTCACGATTTTCTACCTCTTTCCATCAAACAGAAATAAAAGTTTTAAGCTAACAGGCGTCAGCGGTCATTAGTCATTAGTCAGAGCGCCAAAGACAATTAGACTTTGGACAAAACCTGATAGCTTAATCAACACAGCAGTCATCAGAAACTAATATACAGCGGATTAATATCCACAATATTTGCCGTTACTGGGTTTGACTCTATTTTTGCCAAAAATTTTCATAGTGGTAAGAGTGCCTGCATAGCTGCAATAGTATTCCATCCATGATCCTGGTAGCATTCCCAGCTAAACGAAATCTTTTCGGGGTGGCTGATTCTACCTCCCAAGCAGACATGAAACCGGGCGATGTCTAATACCGAAAACCCTAGCAAGAAGACTTGATGCTGATCGATTGTTATGTAATATTTCTTAACTAATAAATTATCTACAGCATCATTTTTGATGTGCCGTAGATTGGGCTGGAAAAAGTTTCGGTTTTGATATTACCCAATTTTTGAATATTTAGGCTGCGATCGCAGCTAACAAAAATAGGCTGTCTACCAAAATTGTGCTTAAAACTGCGCCACTAAAGGCATACCAGTGTCTTTGATTTCGACCTAAAGGTAAAATCCCGACTGTTAACAGCACTAAGGCGAGAATTATCGCCCAAGTTTGTCCCCAAGGTGCTTGTACTTGCATTAGGGCATTTTGTAAAATTTGTGGTGCGCCATCTGCATCTACTCTCATGATTTGCCGCCAATAGGGCATCAAGTCTGCTAGATAAAAATATACATCTGTTAAAACTGTACCGAGTAAAGAACCTAAATAAAACCAGCTACCCACCTTACCCCAATTCTTCGCCAGACACCAGCAAGCAAGCGGTAAGCCTATAGATTCTACTGGCAGATGCCATAAAGGTTCCCAACGTAACCAGCCCCAGTAAATCGCTCCTGCTAACCAACTCCAGCTAAATCCGAAGAGCAAATCTCCCCAGACATAAGTTGCAGTCCGTGACATTAAGGTAAAACTTAGCCACACCCAAAATGCTGTCAGCGCTAAACTTAGACTTGGTAGCGATCGCACTATAGGCGCTTCTACAAATACTGGTACTGTTACCAAAAACACCGCCGCCGCAAACACTAACCAAGTTTGTCGGGCAGAAATAGATAAGGGGAGAGAGGGAGAAGAGGAGAGTGTAGATTCCAATTGCCTGATCCCCTTTTGCCCAAGATCAGCCAAATCCAACTCGGTATCAATAGAAGGGGTAGAAGCAGTGTAGGAGGACAGTGTATTATTTATCAAAGTTTTTAATATTTGTTACTAAACTTTATCTTACTTAAGATATCACATCTAAAAATCCCCATAGGGGGCATTTTGATTGGATCTAAATTTTATCAAGGTTCGATGTCACCCGGAAAAACTGAGTACAACAACGTAAAGTTGGATAATTCGTAAAAGTACGCATCCATTTTAGGAGTCTAGTTAATGGTGACAACCTTAGAAGCGGGCGGGATGAATTTACTCTTCTGGCAACTGTTACAGGTGGGAGGGTCGGCAACTGAAGCGAACTTGATACAGCAACTGTTTGAGGCATTTGTTCTGGGGATTGTACAAGGCATCACAGAATTTCTGCCCATTAGCAGTACTGCTCATCTACAAGTGTTCACCAACGCCTTCCACTGGGAAGAATTGGGGTCAAAAGCTTTTCTAGCGACAATTCAATTTGGCAGTGTGATTGCCGTCTTAATCTATTTTCGATTAATTATTGCTCAAGTTTTAAGTGGAGGCTGGGCGGCTTTTCAAGAAAAAGACTGGCAGCGAGAAGAATGGAGATTATTAGTAGGAATAGCAATAGGAACCTTGCCTGCTCTAGTCGGGGGATTTCTGCTGAAGAAGGCACTAAATAATGAAAATTCCGGGATTAACAGCATGACTACCATAGCTGTGGCTTCTATTGTGATGGCACTCTTACTAGGTGCATCTGAAAAATTAGGCAGTCGCAAGCGAGATTTTAAAGATATAACCATTCTAGATGGACTACTGATCGGATTAGGTCAGATGCTGGCTTTAGTACCGGGTGCGTCTCGTTCCGGCTCAACTTTAACAACTGCCTTATTTCTGGGGCTGGAGAGGCAGACAGCAGCAAGATTTTCCTTTCTCTTAGGAATTCCCACCTTGACTATTGCCACCTTATATGAATTTTTTAAAGAAGCACTAGGCAAAATTGACTTACTAGTGGTAGCAGTAGGGACATTATCAGCGTTTGCATTTTCTTATTTATCGATCGCCTGGTTGTTGCGATATCTTCAAACTAAGAACACATGGATATTTGTCTGGTATCGTTTGGCATTTGGATCGGTAATCCTCAGTGCGATCGCGGCTGGATTGTTGAAAAATAGTTAATACTCATTGGTCATTTATCATTTGTGATTTCTCCAAACCAGACGATGAATGCCCAATGATACCACTTGCTCCATGCCCTATGACTACAATTCATCCTGCCCGAATTACCAAAGTTCTTCCAGACTCAATCGCCGCAGAGATTGGCTTTGAAGCTGGGGATGCGATCATTGCAATCAATGGTACACGTCCCCGCGATTTAATTGATTATCAGTTTTTGTGTGCTGATGAAGTTTTGGAATTAGAAGTTTTAGATGCTACAGGTAAAACTCATAGCCTGGAAATCGAAAAAGATTACGACCAAGACTTGGGGTTAGAATTTGAAACTGCCCTATTTGATGGCTTAATTCAGTGCAATAATCGCTGTCCATTTTGCTTTATCGACCAACAGCCACCAGGTAAGCGCACCAGCTTGTACTTGAAAGACGATGATTACCGTCTGAGCTTTTTGTACGGCTCTTATCTTACCTTAACCAATTTGCCAGAAAGAGAATGGCAGCGGATTGAGCAAATGCGCTTGTCTCCGTTGTATGTTTCTGTTCATGCGACGGAGGCCCAAGTCAGAATTCGACTGCTAAAAAATCCGCGTGCGGGACAAATCTTGCAACAACTCAAGTGGTTTCAAAAAAGGCGACTACAAATTCATGCTCAAGTGGTTGTTTGTCCTGGTATAAATGATGGCAAACATTTGGAACAAACTCTCAAGGATTTAACGTCCTTTCATACTGGTGAAGTGCCTGCGGTGGCATCGGTGGCAGTTGTGCCAGTTGGGTTGACACGGTTTCGGCCTTCAGAAGACGAACTCACACCCGTAACTAAGGAAAAAGCAAAAGAAGTGATTTCCCAAGTGCAAAGACTCTCGGAACAATTTCGCCAACAATTCGCCTCCAGCGTTGTTTGGTTAGCCGATGAGTGGTTTTTGATTGCAGGTGAGGAATTACCCAGCGAATCTGAATATGAAGAATATCCCCAAATTGATAACGGAGTTGGTTCGATTCAATTATTTCTCAAACAATTTGCCACCGTTGCAGCAGAATTACTCCCGCCAAAAGTATATCCTCAAAGAAAATTCACTTGGGTAGTGGGCAACGCCGTAGAAAAAGCATTTCAACCGATTTTGAAACGCTTAAATTTTGTTGAAGGTTTAGAAGTCAAGATGCGTGCTTTATGTAGTGATTATTGGGGACAAACTATCAGTGTAACCGGATTACTAACTGGTCATGATTTGCTTTTAAATTTACAAGGGCAAGATTTAGGTGATGGGATTTTGCTACCGAATGTCATGTTAAAAAATGGTGAATTAGTGTTTTTAGATGATATGACTATTGAGGAATTAGCTGGACAACTAAATACCAAAATTTTTCCAGTAGCAGGAGTTGAAGATTTAATCAAAACATGTATTTTCAATTCTGTTCAGCTTTAGTTATCAAAGTTCAGTTGTTTTTCGGAGGTAATTTCTTGTTATGCTAGATGATAAATAAGAAGTAATGCCTAATAACTAATCCATTCAGGAGTCAGTAGTGAAGAATCGGGAAAAGTATCATGAAAAGGCTAATTTACAAATAAAAAAAGCCGGATTCTTCATATTAATTCTTAATTTTTTAATCTTAAATAGTTTTAGTATTTTGCCAGTAAAGGCGGCGACTGAAGAACCTATATTGAGCGTAGTCCATAGCCAAGAAAATGCAAATCAATGGACAGGGATAACTGACCGCTTACAGGCAATAGGGGTGAAATATTGTGTAATTCCCCTAACTGATGTCAAGAGTGTGGCAGATTGGGGCGATCGCCGGGTATTATTTTTGCCAAATGTTGAGACATTAACACCAACCCAAGCGATCGCTCTCGAAGAATGGATGAGTAAAGGAGGGCGCTTAATTGCCAGTGGCCCCGTAGGTAGTCTATCAGCGCCGGGAGTGCGGCAGTTATTGCGATCGCTTTTGGGAGGTTATTGGGGATTCAGCCTCAGTGACACAGAACAGATCAAACCCACAAAAACCAATATCCCTGAATGGGCAAATCAAACTCAACTCTTTGGCAAAATCCGCGGCGGCGTTGTGATTCCTAATGATATGGGCACTGAATCTGCTGCTGTTTGGAATTCCAAAGATAATCCTGCTGCTGTAGTGACAACTGAGCGTTCCACCCTTTTGGGCTGGCGCTGGGGAACAGATGCAGCCTCAGCAGCCGACTTAGATAATGCCTGGTTAAAAGCTGCTCTCAATCACTATTTGACAGCGCTACCACCATCAAATCGCATGAAAAAAATAGCAGGAGGTTCCCAAAACTGTTCTACAACGGTGGCGGCTGCGCCAAGGGCGCAGGGGGGCAGTTCATCTCCGTCATCTCCTACTCCTCCTAAAACTGCCACTGCTCCCATCCCTAGAGCGCTGACTACAGTCAAACCCTCAAATTCTGAAGCTATTGATCAGTTGGAACAAGCGGTGCGTCTAGATGTTGCACCTAACTCCAATGAGCCGATTGACAACAATGAAGCGATCGCTCTCCAGCAAGAGCTAGAAAATCTAATTGGTCGGGTGGAAAGCGCTAATTTAGCGGTGTCAGCTGATGCAGCTAATGAAGGTGTTGCAATATCTGACGACAAGCAGTCCTCTAGGCATCTGGATACCTATACCCCCCAATCTGTCAAGCAGCAGCCGACACAATTGGCGTCAACTAAATTGGGGGGACTAGGCATAAGTAAAGACCAAGCCTTGGTACAGGTAAGGGTAATTGCCAAAAACTTACCCCAATTGATTGCCCAAAAAAACTACGCTCTAGCTCGTCAGCAGTGGCTGGTAGCGAAGACGATTTTGTGGCAGCAGTTTCCCGTTGATCAAAGGCTGGCTCAACCAGAAATCAGAGCAGTTTGGTTAGATCGGGGGACGATTGTCCGTGCTGGTAGCAAGGCGGGACTAGCCCAGATTTTTGATCGCCTAGCCCAAGCTGGGATTAATACCGTTTTCTTTGAAACTGTTAATGCTGGCTATACCATTTATCCCAGCCAAGTGGCAAAAGAGCAAAACCCATTAATTCGTGGATGGGACCCACTAGCAGATGCGGTGAAATTAGCCCATGAGCGAGACATGGAATTACACGCTTGGGTTTGGACTTTTGCTGCTGGTAACCAACGGCACAATCAGATTATCAACGTTAATCTTGATTATCCAGGGCCAGTACTGGCGGCTCATCCCGATTGGGCAAACTACGATAATCTTGGCAACATGATTCCCGTTGGTCAGACTAAGCCATTCTTTGACCCAGCCAACCCTGAAGTGCGGCAGTACTTACTCAAGCTGTACGAGGAAATCGTTACTCGCTATGACGTGGATGGTCTACAGCTAGACTACATTCGCTACCCCTTTCAAGACCCATCAGTAGGTCGAACCTACGGCTATGGCAAAGCTGCAAGAGCGCAGTTTCAGCAACTTACTGGTGTAGATCCGATAAATATTTCCCCCAGCCAACCAGACTTGTGGCAAAAATGGACGAGATTTCGCACCGAGCAAGTTGATAGCTTTGTTGCCCAAGTTTCACAGCAGTTGCGACAAAAACGACCGAATTTGATTTTGTCGGTTGCAGTATTTCCTCTGCCAGAATTAGAGCGGATTCAAAAAATTCAACAAAACTGGGAAATTTGGGCAAGGCGGGGAGATGTAGATTTAATCGTTCCGATGACTTATGCTCTGGATACTTCGCGCTTCCAACGACTAGCCCAACCCTGGATTGCCTCTAAACAATTGGGAGCTACATTGTTAGTGCCGGGAATTCGCTTACTTTCTTTGCCGACAATTGGAGCATTCGATCAACTCCAGTTGGTAAGGGACTTGCCAGTTAGTGGTTATGCACTTTTTGCCGCAGAGAATTTTAACAACGAGCTAGAAAAACTCTTTATTAGCACCCAAGGTAAGGTTCAATCCACAACAAGTGAACCGATTCCTCACCGCCAACCTTTTCAAACTGCCGCCATCCGTTACACCGCGCTGCAACGGGAATGGAAATTTGTTTTCCAAAATCACCAACTACAAAGAACTGCTCAGACAATATCAGATTTTAACAACCAGGCAGAAGTTTTACGCAGTGCTTTAAATCAGCTTGCCGTTTCCCCTTCTGCTAGTAAGTTAATAGTGGCGAGAGCCTCTCTAACTCGGTTCCAGTCTCAATTTCGGGTATTGATGAGTCAAGAACTTAAGTCAAACTCCTATCAAGTCAAAGTTTGGGAAAATCGGCTTGTAACTATAGAAAGGCTATTGCGCTATGGGGAACGGCGGGTGCAGTTGCGTCCTTAGTGAAGAGGCAAGTTTAGGACTTACGCACCCTTTACGATTCTTCGCACTCTTCTCTAACGAGACGCTACGCATTCGCGTAGTGTTCCGTAAAGCCTGCGGCATAGCAACTCTTAGAGACGCTCTTGCGTTCGCTTAGGGCGCAGCCTCTGGTAGAGAAGGAAAGGCATCTTCTCTACGAGACGCTACTCGTTGGCAAAAGCCTCTCGCAGAGATGGCGGTAGCCTGCGGCAAGCCACTACATGCCTATGCTAAATTAAGCTTTTTGGCGATTTTTGCGTAAGTTGATTAACTAAGAAAAATCGGACTTTAGAATGGCGACAGTTATTAAGTATCAAGTCTAGAATAGGAAAATTGTGTATAGTGTCTGCAATCATGAAAGTCTCTGGGCGTTTCTTGCTGCCAGTTTTTTTACTGACCTTTGCAGTAGCCTGTAACCAGACTAGCGCCTCCTTAGATAATCCCACGCTGCAAGGATCTGTACCTTCTGCCCAACTGACACAGAATTCTACACAGCCAAAAAATCTTGTCCGAACTGAAGCACTTTCACCCACACCCATCCGGATCAATCTGAAGAATTTACCAGCACCCTTCGCAACAGAAAGTGCCTCCAAGCGACCTGAGGTTGTGCCCATTCCGCAAAATCCGGTGCTGCGGGTGCCACCAGGCTTTACAGTTAACGTCTTTGCTGAAGGTCTAGATGCCCCACGCTGGCTAGCTTTAACCCCTAGTGGTGATGTTCTAGTGACTGAAACCGAGCAAAATCGGATTCGTCTGTTGCGTGACAGCAATGGTGACGGCGTAGCCGATGTTCGAGAAACCTTTGCTAGTAGGGACAACGGACTCAATAGACCTTTTGGGATGGCTTTTGTAGGTAATTCCTTTTTTCTAGGGAACACAGACGCTGTGGTGCGTTTTCCCTATACTCAAGGTGAAAACAAGATTACAGGTAAGGGAAAAAAAATCGCCAACTTGCCTGCTAAAGGTTATAACAACCATTGGACGCGCAATGTCGTTGTCTCGCCTGATGGCAAGAAATTATATGTTTCAGTTGGTTCAGGAACCAATGTGGATGAAGAACCCCTACCACGGGCTTCGATACAGGTGATGAATTTAGATGGTTCCCAGCAGCAGACTTTCGCTTCCGGCTTGCGTAATCCTGTGGGGTTGGACTTTCACCCGATCACTAAGCAACTTTACGCCACTGTTAACGAACGGGATGGAATCGGTGATGACTTGGTTCCAGACTATCTCACACGCGTTCAAAAGGGGAAATTTTACGGCTGGCCCTATGCCTATCTGACGCCAAACAACCTTGATCCTCGTCAAAAAACGGATGGTAAAAGTAAACGCCCCGATTTAGCAGGCCGTACCCAAACGCCAGATGTGCTGTTCCAGGCGCACTCAGCAGCATTGGGTTTGCAGTTTTATGATGGTCAGACGTTTCCAAAAAAATACCGCAACGGTGCTTTTGCTGCTTTTCGTGGTTCTTGGAACCGCGATCGCGGCACCGGTTATAAAATTGTATTTGTTCCCTTCGATGCTAAAGGGCGATCGCAAGGCTACTATGAAGATTTTCTCACAGGATTTTTGCTAAATCCTTCTGTACCAACCACTTGGGGACGACCTGTAGGTTTACTCGTGTTGCCGGATGGCAGTCTACTACTAACAGAAGAAGTCAATAATCGGATTTATAGAATTCAGTATACGGGGAGTTAAACAATTCAAAATTCACGCATTCAAAAATTCCGGAGTAAAATCTCTTATCTGGGGGCAACTTAGAACAGTTGTTATCAATAGAGATGCTGTGACCATTTTCTTCGCAGGTTTATTGCCTTTACGCTAGATTACTTAAAAATACTCAGAATCATCTGGTTGAGAAATTAATTATGGCTCAGAATGAAAATAATACTCAGTCAAATATCAACGAATTCTCTCCCCATTCAGGTACACGATACTGGGGTGAGGTGGAGGTGATCGAGGAGGGAGAAACCTATAGAATTAGTCGTGTTGAAATCAAGCCCAGGCACGGCATTAAACCACAAATTCATTATCACCGCAATGAACATTGGGTTGTAGTCTCCGGTGTAGCCAAGGTGACTTGTGGCGATGCGGAAATATTACTGAATCGAAATGAGTCAACTTATGTCCCTGCTGCAACACTACATAAAGTAGAAAATCCTGGACATATTCCGCTAGTTATTCTGGAAATTCAAAATGGTGAGTATTTGGGTGAGGATGATACTGAGCGTCCTTATGACTTAAATTTGGTCAAGTCTGGAGCTGAAGGTCAGTAAGAATTTTAGATTTTAGACTTCGGCTCCTTTCGGCAACTCTTGGAGACGCTCTTGCGTTCGCTCAAGGCAAGTCGCTCAGTCGAACGATTTTGGATTAAAGAATTGAAATTTAATCCAAAATTGTCAATTCCAAAATCCAAAATTGAATTGCCCAATGCCCAATCAAAACCACCCTTCTTGTTCCAGGGTTTCAATCAGCTGCAAGCCACGGGGATCACCCACTCCTAACAGTGAGGCTTTCGCGTCTTCCCGGACTCCCAAATCTTGGTCTTCAGCAAAGGCTTGAATTAGGGCATCGATCGCTGTGGCATAAACTACATTAGAAGGGAGTTCGCGGCACAGTTGACCAATTGCCCAAGCACTGTTACTCCGCACTGCTGCCACGGGGTCTTGGACTAAGGCTTCAATTAATGGTGGCATTGCCCCTATAACTGCTTCATAACCCACTTCTGCCATCTGTGCTAAGGCGCTAGCAGCCCACAAACGCACTGCGGAAATGTCAGTTCTTAAGGCGTCTGCTAGGGGCGCTAAAGAACGGCGATCGCGACAGTTTCCTAAAGCCCAAACAACGCCTTTACGCACATAGCCATTCCAATCATTGTTTAGTTGAGCAATTAACGGACTCACTGCCTCTGAACTAGGATTGCGTCCAAGTCCATAGGCTGCACTCACGCGCACTAAGGGACAGGTATCAGTTAACAGGCGAATCAGATGGGGGATAGCCCGCGCATCTTCAATATCAGAAAAAGCACGCGCCGCTAACATTCGTTGCTGGGGCTGGGGATTTGTCAGCAGGGCTAGTAACACTTCTGGATCAGGCTTCGCCACAACTGATTCGGTAGTTAGCGGCTCTATTTTATCTAAGGGGCTGTCTAGTTCCTGCTCAATATCAAGTAGGCTTAGATCGTCTTCGTCATACATAATTTCATTTGAATCCCTTTTTGGGATTAACACATAATGCGATGTGCCAATAAGTTAAAGCCTTATATATATTATTAGTTGCGTTATTATCCACTTTCCATTCTCCCTCGTTGAGCTTTATCCAAACGAGAACCGTTATAACTCAGACGCTAAAGGATGTGATTGCTATCCTCTAGTTTATTTTTCTGCACTCAGGAATTTTACCATCCACAGGGATTGGGTTTGATAACCTAACTGATTGTAAAGATTTAATGCGGGTTTGTTTGATTGAAACACTTGCAATCCAATCTGGCGATCGCCTCTTTGAATAACCCAATTTTCCACATATCGCATTAAGGCTGTACCAATACCTCGCCGCCGATGTTCTGGCACAACGTAGAGGATAAAGATATGAGCATGACGATTACCCTGCACTTGATCTATGGCATTGCCTACCCAAAGGCAGGCTATAGGGGAAGTGGGGGAGTGGGATGAAGGGGACAAGGTAGATGCTCCCTGATCTCGCTTCACTTCCTCACCCAAAAAATCGACCCACCACAAGGGCGTATCACTAGAAAAGTATTGCCTAACTGTTTGTTCTAGGTGAGAAAAATCCTCTTTGGGAAAAAGATCCTGGTAAGTTCGCTGCATGAATTTAAGCAGCAACGCCCGATCCAAAGCGGAGCCACGGCGAATAATATACCCCGGTAGTAGTTGCTCAGACACTGCTGATGTTTATTGTACTTAGGGACTGACAAAAAATAAATTATCCAAAATTATTTCTACATTTGTAGGGGATCTTGGCCTTGCGCCCCTACGATAGGATGTTTTTTTTTACTGGAAGTCCCTTAGCTAGCTGAGTTATATGCTGCTGGTGGCAAATTAGCAGGAGTCGGTTGAGAACTTATCCCCACCTCTTCAATTGGTGCAGGTGCTGCCATATCGGAGGGTAAAAAGATCCGGGCGCTAACTGCCACTAGGGCAAAGAAAAATACTAATACTGCAAGCAAGGGGGCGATGTACTGACGAAATATAGCCATATTTAGATTGCAAACAAGCTCGGAACTTTTCTGAGAACCTAGCTGAAGATTTGTGAAATATTCTTGATTTATTTTAGCGATTTTCCGGGCATGGAAAATAACAGATTATCGGCTATCGCGCTCCAAGTCATCAAGAACTCTTTCGCAGTACCAATTCTCCGGCATCCCAGGATAAGTCTCCTTTGCCTGTTCAATTAACCTTTCGGCAGCGACGGTATCACCGGATAACTTAGCGATTAGCCTGTTTTTAAGATAGCTTTCAGATACACCCTCCTCTACCTGGTTTGGTATGCTTTCATTTATAGTTGATGGCCGGGACTGCTCTCTCCGCAACTGCCAAAATAAAACGTAATAAAGTGTACCAAAAATTAAAATTAGACTGAGTGTTCCGAAAAAAGTTAGCAGGTTAAACGGCAGAGGTCCCAGAACTAACTGTGAGAGAACATAGCCAAGTAATAAACCAGTGAGTAAGAGAATAAATGTGCCGACAGCAATAACTACTTGATTCCCCATATATCCTCTTCTTCGTTCTCCAATCCTGGTCTGGATAATACTACCACTGGCTTTGGATTCCAAGGGGCAAAGAATGGCAATAATAGTAATCCCGGTAAAGCAGCTATTGCTGTCAGTAAAAAGAATGTAGACCAGCCGGTGGTTTGTGCCCATGTACCTGCTGGAGCCGTGAGAATATCTCTACTAAAAGCCTGTAAACTCGAAAGTAAGGCATACTGTGTAGCTGAAAAGCTTTGGTTACAAAGACTCATCAAAAATGCTACAAAAGCAGCAGTTTCTAGACCAGCACAAAATTGTTCTATATTAACGGCAGCTAACATTAGATAGAAGTTTTTACCTACTACTGCCAACGCAAAGAAAGCCAAGTTGCCGACAGCTTGCAGGATGGCGAATATCCAGAGCGAGCGATTAACACCAATTTTGGTCATTATTGCTCCTGCTGCCAAGGTGCCAACAATAGTGGCGAAAATTCCCAATGCACCAGGAAATGCTATGTCGGTTTGAGTGAAATGTAAGCCTTTATCTAACAAAAATGGGGTGGATACATTCTTTAGTAAAGAATCCCCCAACTTGTAGATCACAATGAATATTAGGATTAAAAGCCCTTGGAGCCAGCCATGACGCTGGAAAAATTCAATGAAGGGTAATTGGACAGCGGCGGATAAAGTCTGAGGCGGACGATCGCGTAGAACTGGTTCTGGTGCAAAAATAGAACTTACAACGCCTACGAGCATCAACAGCGACATCAACAAGTAAACAGCTTGCCAAGGCATTCTGTCTGCCAAAAATAGGGTAACGTAACCGGTTACTAGAATGGCAATACGATAACCTAATAAGTAAATAGATGCTCCAGCACCTCTTTCTTGTACTTCCACTACATCAGTGCGGTAAGCATCAACTAAAATGTCTTGGCTGGCGCTAAAAAAAGCAACGGCCACAGCAGCAATTATTAAAGGTTGTAGCCCTTGGGATGGATTTTGTAAAGCCATTGCAGCTATACTTAACAGTAATGCTACTTGTATAATTACTAACCAACCTCGCCGTCGTCCCAAAAAAGGCGGTACAAATCTATCTAGTAAAGGCGACCAGAGAAATTTTAAAGAATAGGGGAGCTTTACTAAACTAAAAGCAGCGATCGCTGCCAAGCTAATTCCTTCTTTGGTCAACCATGCTTGTAATGTCTGACTAGTTAAATACAAGGGCAAACCTGATGAAAACCCAAGAAATAACAAAGCTCCCATCTTCGGGCTGCCAAAAATTCGTAGCAGCGAATTATTTACTTGCACAATCTTGAAGATTCCTTTTTATTTAGTTGAATTGCAGTTATCTTGCCATAATTACTGTCTAATTTCGTGTAAGCACACAAACCTGCTAAGATTTACTTTATTTAAGATACATATCAGCAATACTCTAACAGTGTGATTATTCCTTAATTTTCCTTAATCGAATAAACCTGATGTGCCCTGATTTCTACCCTGTGTGCAGCAAGGCATTTTTCCCAACCTTCTCGCGTACCGATATCGCTTTTGTGATTGAGCAATCCTAATTTCTCTTCTTGCTGCGTGAGTTTAGCAAATTCTTCGTAGCCAGGGTAGTTGCTGGTAACAAATGTTTCCTTCCGATGCAAAATTGGCGGATTTTCCCTAGTTGCATAGTCTCGGTGAGTGACAACTAGGGTTTTTAAGTCAATAGTTATACTAGCTTTTAATGCTGGATGGGGGTCAGTGTCGAACTCAGGGTAACACAGATAGGATATCTGCGGCTTATCAGTGTGATATTTTATCAATGTGGCTCCATCTACACGCCCAATGGTACGGCTAGCGCAACCTTCACAAATTCGTAGCACAGGGTCAAGTGCTGCTAGTGCCGAAACATGGACGTAAAGCGCACCGCGCGTGTGTTTACCTATTTTGCTTTTTTCACAGGCAGTTTGAATCACCCCAGATTTACCTAAGCTGAAAAGTTTTTGGTCGGCTACTTGACAAGCTTCCTCGTAGCTACTAAAAAAGGCTTTGATATCGTGACGCATTTCTGGGGCTAGCTTCTGCCATGCGGGGCGTTGATCAAAGTGGGTGAGGGCAAGATAAACTTGGATATCCAGAGAACGACGGTAAGCGATCGCATCCCATTCTGCTTCGTCGGTAGCTTGTAAAACTACACCAAAAGCGCGGCGGAAGTTACCAAATTCACTCAGTAATTCCTGTTCATTTTCTAATTCACCTTTGGCAGGTAGTCTACCGCGCTTGGTAAAAAAAGCCATGAGTGGTTGCAGCTGTTTTTGGTAGTCTTCAAACCGCTTAGTCGGGATGCGGACTCGCGGTGTAGAAGTGGTAGAAAAGAAGCGGATAGCTTTGTAACTCTCTTTTTCGGCTTCATCACGAAAAACAAAGTAGACACCTAGTGCTATCGGTACTGCATCTACATTTAGGACTTCATCAATATAAGTTTTGAGTTCTTCTTGTTCGTAATATTTCTGAAAAGTATTGCGGCGTGTCACAATGCCATCATTGTAAGCAAGTTGGATTTTGCTGGGAGCGTTAATCAGTATTTGAGCGGCGACAATTAAAACTTTCCCAGTGAGTTCCCAAGCTTGGATTAGGCTTTGACGACGTTCTTCTGGGTCTTCGATGACGTTGAGAACGTAACCCAAATTGACCACATCAGCTGCGGTGAGTGGTACATCGGGATGGTAGTAAGGATCCCAGCCTGTACTGCTGTAGCCTAAGTCACCTACTCGCTGGACATCACCACCGTAGCCGCAACCGTAGTCAAAAAAAGTGGTGTCTTGATGTAGGATTGCCCATTCTATTGCCAATCGCACAGGGCGAGATAAATCAGTGCGAGCGATCGCAGCTCTATGACGCTCGATTTCTAGCGCTTCAGGCATAATATTAGTTGTCAGTTAACAGTGAAGAGTTAACAATCAACTAATATAGCAATCCTAAATGAGTTGTGAAAATGAACGAACCGCTAACGCGCAGCGTCTCCAAGAGTTGCCGCCAAGAGCGCCAAAAAAAGAAAAAGAAGTTTTCACATATGATTTAGGACTGCTATATCCTTTCAATTTTTAATGGCCAGTTCAATTAAATCTTCAATTTTCTTGATATTTGGATCGCCTGCTAAGTAACCAATACCGCGATGCAAATGTAAGCGAAATTGGGTGGCGAGGGTTTCTTTGTCGGTGGGATAGCCGTCATTGTGACAGCGTTGCTTGAGGGCGAGGAGGAGAATATCGGACATTTCCCCTCCAAACTCCTGCTATGTTTTTTGTACGTTTCTTTCTTGGGGATTTGGGCCGGGTGAGGGTGCGGTTGCTTCTGCGAGGGAACGGCAAAACGCCCAACGACATAGGATATTCCATTGGTCAATTTTTGTGCTGCGTTTAAGTTTGGTAAGTTGGTCTTTGGCTGTTTGGGAGAGACGAATACGTTCTATTGGTGATTCCATAATTTTGAAATTGCGTAGACGCGTAGCGGCTTGTCGTTAGACATCGCTCAATTTTTTCACGATATTTACTACCAAAAATATCCTGGTTGTATGGTAGTTTGGCGGGTGGCGGAGTCATATTTGAGGAGATATTCACGAGCGATCGCTTCGTTTTCTCGCAGTGTTTCGACTTCATTCTTTCCAATCTCGGTATCGGTAGATAGCAGAATTACTTGATGGCTAGCGGATGGAAAGTAACGTTCAACTAAGTTACTGCGGTGGGAGGAATCTAGTCTACCTAGTGGGGTATCAATTGCTACTGGCAGGCGGTGTCCAGAGACTTTGGCTAGTCCCCAGAGGAAGGCGATCGCAAGTAGTTGTTTTTCGCCAGCAGAGAGGCGATGTTTAGGGACAGGTTTACCATTTAAATCATAAAGGGAAAGGCTGAAAGTCTTGGTATCAATGGTAATACGATGAACTAAATCTGATTTGTGGAGGAGATAAAGGAAGCAATTTTTCACTTCTTCCTCTAATTTATTGAGTTTTCGCAAAGTTAATTTTTCACGAAAAATCTTGAGTGTGTCTTGAACTTTTGCCGCAGAGGTAATAATATGTTCGCTATTTTTATGTTTAATATTTTTTACAGTATATTCACTTAATTCTTTTTTTGACTTAGCAATAATATTTTCTAATTCAGCTAAACGACGGCGAATTGTTTCGTAATTTGCTTTAGCTTGAACAACTTTATTTTGTGCCGCTTCTATTGCCTGACGCAGCTTTGTATAATCTTCTGGTGCTGCTGCTGTTTGCACTTGTCTTTCTAGAGTATGAATTTCTTCTTCTTTATTTTTGAGAATAGCTAATTTCTCTTTGGCAGAAAGTTTAGTATTTTGTAAATGATATATGAGATTATCTAGCTGACTTAAAATTTCATCATCAGCTAATAACCAAGGTGCTTCTATCTGGATAGTATTTGCATATAAACTATCTACATCTTGGACTAGGAAAGATTGAATTTTCTCAACTTGTATCGGGGAAATTTCCACTTGATTTAGCCAAGTAAGTAAGCGCTGATCTCGCTCAATTAACAAATCTTTAGATATTTGTACTTGTTGATGGCGAAATTCTTTTTCTCCCTGCGTTTGCACTTGAGTAAGCAAATTGGGAATTAATGCCAGAGGTAAAACATCAGCCGCCAATTCACACATCGACTGACGTACTTGTTCAATTTCCACAGTTTTTGTATCCTGTTGTAGTTCTAGTTGATTGCGTTCTGCTGCAATCTTTCCACCTTCAGAAATAAATTTATCAAAGGCTTCTTGCTGCTTTTGTTCTAACTCTTCTACCTGATTTTTTAGAGTTTCTAATTTTTCTTCTGTTGTTTGATAATCTTCTTGCTGTTGGGTTAACCTAGTTTCAATTTCCTCTAGGTTTGCTAAATCCTTACTATTACCAACTTCTTTAAGTTTACGGTTAACTAAGATATCTAAATCAACTGCTAAACGGTCTGCCAACTCTAGCCCTAAAAGTCCGCGAATTGCATCTACTACAACTGGTGGTGGTGTTTCCTGTTCTGCAAGTTCTTTAACCTGTTCACCGTCAAAGAGAAATAAGTTAGAAATACCTAATGGTAAAAGATTTTCAATATATTCATCCCAAATATTTACCAAAGAATCAACAGGCCAGGTGTCATCATCACCTAAAATACCTAATGTATCTTTGCCGTCTTTAAGGTTTTTTGTCCAAAAGCGTACAATACGGTATTTTATTGGTTCATCGTTTTCTATATGTTCAAAAACTAGTTCAATACGAGTATCTTTAAGTGGATCTGTTTTGCTGTTAACGCATTGAGTAAGAAAATCGCTATAACTCAAATTACCACGAGTAGAACATTGGGCGCGTTGTCCATATAGAGCGAGACGTATAGCATCCATAAGGGTAGTTTTTCCACCACCATTCATCCCACCTAATAGAATAATTGGGCGGGGATTTTCTTCACTTCTTGGGTCAAGATTGATTACTTGTCTTCCAGCGTAGGGGCCAAAGTTTTGTAGAACGAGTTCAAGAAATATCATTAATCTATGTTCAACCCGTGTAGACGAGTTTAATCTGTATAACTGCGATTTTTAATCTTAAATATGTGTAGGATGTGCATTGCCCACCCTACCACATTTGTCAATAGCCAAATTATAGTCAGGCCGTCACAATATGCCTTGTTAATATACTCATTACTTCACCAGGATTAGAACTAGGTAATAGAGGACTCCATTCATTCACTTGAGCAAAACCTAGTTTGTAGAGAGTGAGAATAGTGTTGTTGACACCTGTTTTAGTTCCAAAAATTACTACTTTTACAGACTCTCTGGCTGGTGTTGTTGCTGTAGAGTCATCGGATGAAACAAGGGATGTAGGAGTTGGCAAGGTATCTGCCAAAAAGCTTTTATTCATCGAAATTTACCTGTTTGTTAGTCAAATAGTTATGTTACCTATAGGTAACATAACTATCTTACACCCTTTGTTACCGATGGGTAACATTTACTAGGTTATAAGCCTTTGACAAAATCAAAGGCATGGGAAAAGCAGGAAAAGCGCTGAAACGGGTATTGGACATTTATGGCATTAGCCAAAACAAGTTAGCAGTGATAATGGGAACAGGACGGCCAAACGTTCACCGTTGGGTAAACGAGATTAGAGATCCTGTCGCTGATACTGTACTAGAAATTCGTGATGCGCTGAATCAAATTAATCCAGCCGCAGCAGAAGAGTTTATCAGGCTTTACTTGGGAGATGCTGATGATGAGACACAGCCTTAAAGCACTGTGTACCTATTTTTTAAATTTCATGTTTCCCCAAGTCTTTGTCCCAGCATCAGATTTTGTAAGGTTTGTTGCGTCAACTTTTCCATCAGGCGCGTAAACGCGTAGCGGTTTGTCGTTAGACATCGCTTGTGTATCGGGTGTGGCAAAATCTGCTAAAGTTAGCTGCTTGACCTTTTCAATATCGCCTTGTTCAGCTGCTGTTTTCAAATCCCGCTTTAAATGAGCATTTTTAACTGCTTCATCTTTAGAACGCGAACTTGTAGCAAAGCATTTTTCAAGGGTGTCGTAGATTCCCACACGACGAGACATTTTCCGAAATTGGCGTTCTGTGTCTAAAAGTTTAGCCATGAGTTCCAAGTGCATACTATCATCTGCACAGATTTCTTCTAACACAGCCCATTCATCACGACCTAATAGGTTATAGTCAGCACCAGGACGGGGGTCTTGAAATTCTTCACCAGTCACTTCTTGATAAATCCGGGGTAAGCTATCATCAAATTCGTGTTTGTCTTCTAGCCAAATGCGGCGAATTTCGCTCATTTCTTCTAGAGTAATTAGGGTGATGTCGCGCATATTTTCTGGCGCTGTACGACGGGTTTTTGTTTGTGCTTCTAATAATCGTCTTAGCCAATGTTCCCGCCAATATTTGGTGTAGGGGCCAGGGATTGGTACAACAGTTTTTTCCCCATCTTTATCGCGCTCAAATAGTTGGACATCTCCCCAAATTCTTCTAAAGTCTCTTTTATCCCAGTCTTGTTTTATGTCTAATTCATTGCGAATATCTAATAGAGGCTGCATCCATTCTTTCTCTTCATCATTTTGGATCATTGCCTCCATCGATTTATCCTTACTAACGATTGTGCAAACCCAGCAGCCAAATCGGGAATCACCACAGCTAGGAGTAGAAGTATCAACAACTAATGGACATTCATTATCTGCTGTAGCACCTCGATACATGGTGAACAAGTCTTTGTTGCTATATCCCCAAGAATTTTGCCACTGATTTAAGTAAATCCAAACTTCATCAGTACGCCAATCTTCGATAGGAAGATAAATCAATGAGTTAGGTCGGTTGGGATTAGTATTTATGTGATCACGTACCCGCCATTCTCTATGTTTAGCCATCGTAGCAGCACGTTTAGTACTTTCAGCCTTGCGTGTACCTAAGACAAGAATTACTTCACCACTAGACCTAATAACTGCACGGATAAAGCTGTCAGATGGTTGAATTTTAAGGCGTTCAGTACACCATCTAAATCTGTTTCGCGGCGCTGGGTAGCCTTTCCCAATTAAGTTTACCCAAAAGGTATCCTTAATTGCAGGATAAAGCAAATGGGGTTCAATTGGCATTTCTTGCTCTTTAGCAGCAGCTTTCATCTGTTCTAAAGAGTTACGTACCCAAACAGAAACCACAGGGTTTTCTACCAGCGTATCAGTTGTAATAACATGGATTGTTTTAGTTCTCTTTTCCTGGGGGAGTGCTGCGATCGCATTCCAGATAAGCTGTAAAGTGGCAGTACTATCTTTTCCGCCTGAATAGCCCACCACCCAAGGTATCTCATCTAAACAATACAATTCTTGAATTTCAGTGGTGAGAGCTTGGATATAGTCCACTAACTCTGCTACAGTACGTGCTTGCTGAACTTTATTTTCTGGTTGTTGTGCTGTAGTCATTTCTCCTTCTCTCTGGAAACACTGGCGTAATATCCGGGCGAATAGGGCGAATAGAATTCGCGGCTACACAGACAAAACCCACCTCCGTGGGTTGAATAAAAGTTTTTAAAAACTTTACTACTAATATCCAATTTTTTGGATAATTAAACAACATAATCCTATTCTGTTTTTAAAATTTAACATGAAAGAGAGTGCATCTAACCCAACTGCTGACATCGCTAGAGAGTACCTGGAGCGAGAAAACAAGGAAAAACAGGTACTTTCTTTACTGCTGGAAAACTTTTTAGGGAGAAAAGATCAGATTCTCGTTCAAAAAACCGAGATGGGTGGTACTGAGGCTTATGTTAGCTCTGTTACACTGGAATGGTTTGCAGGTCGTGTTCACTTTGCCTCTGGCTTACCTCTGTTTCAAAAAAAGTATAATCCAGAGACTGATAATGTCGAGATAGACGCAGATAGTATTGATGAAATTCAGCAGCGTCCCCTTGATTGGTCACGTCAAGCGCCGCTAGTGCAGTATTTAGCCGCTCGACAAAATCATAAATTTCCACCAGTGCTGGTGGTGATTAATCAACCGTGGGTGGATAATCCCAAAGCTGCTGAGTGGGATAGTGAAGGACGCGCCACAAAATCTACTACTGATTTTATACCCCTAGATAAAGACGGTAAGGTAGGTCTGTTAAATATTTCTGAAGATGATGTGACTATTTATGCGTTAGATGGTCAACACCGATTAATGGGTGTACAGGGGTTGATGGAGTTAATCAAAACTCGTAAACTCCAGCGCTATAAAAAAGATAAAGGTGCTGATGACAGTTTTATTACAGTAAATGATTTGATAGAAAAATACCAAGTAGACCTTGCTTACTTGCAAAATTTACCCAAGGAAAAAATTGGTATTGAGTTCATCTGTGCGGTAGCGGCTGGGGAAACTCGCACCCAGGCGAGGCGGAGGGTGAGATCGATTTTTGTTCATGTGAACCTGATGGCTGCACCCTTAACTAAAGGGCAACTAACACAGTTGAATGAAGATGATGGTTTTGCGATCGTTGCTAGAAAAATTGCAGTTACACATCCACTATTAGAACAACGACAAGAGCGCAATCCCCGCGTTAATTGGAATAGTGCAACAGTGGCTTCCAATTCTACAGTTTTAACGACTTTGCAAGCTCTGCAAGATATGTCTGAGCGATATTTGGGTCAAAAGTTCCCCCACTGGAAACCCTTGGAGAAAGGTCTAATTCCCATGCGTCCAGAGGATGAAGAACTTGAGCAGGGAATTGAGGAATTCAGGAAGCTATTTGATTATTTAGCTAGTCTTTCCAGTTATAAAATTTTAGAACACGAGGATACACCAGCTTTGCGGAGGTTCAGCTTTGAGAAGGATGGAGGTGAAGGAAATATGCTTTTCCGTCCGGTTGCTCAAGTTGCATTGGCGCAAGCGTTGGGAATTTTGGTCTTTAAAAAAGGTTTCTCACTGGCAGATATTTTTAAGAAACTGCGGAAGTTTGACCAGCAAGGTGGTTTTAGTGGTATGGAATATCCCCAATCTCTGTGGTATGGGGTTTTGTATGACCCAAATAAAAAGCGGGTGCAGGTTGCTGGACGAGATTTGGCGGCGAAGTTATTGGTTTATATCCTGGGTGGAATTCAGGAACAGATGGAACGTGCTGAACTTCGTAAGGTTTTAGCTGATGCTAGGACTGTGGAAGATAAAACTATAAATTTTGATGGCGAGTTTGTTGAACCCAAGCAAGTAGGACTTCCATCTGTCCTGTAAGGATTGTATATAAGATGACGTTTCTGTAGTTGCATTTAGCCAAAGTACGAGTGTATAATTTTGTGAGTGTCCAGTTGGGCATAAAACATAAGCAAGGCGTTCTGTAGAGCGCAGGAAAAATAAATGGCTACAAAAATAACAGCTCCTTTCTTCGCTACTGCTGCTTGTAAAGCATACAAAGAGGATAAAGAGTCCAGTCGAGTAATTTGGAATCTAACAGTCCCTCTATGCCAAGTGCCTCAAGGTTTGCCTCTAGATCCCAATGCCAGACTAGCCAACGAAAATCGGCGGACTGTAAAGAGTATGTTGACTACTCTGGCACAAAAGCCAGAAGAGTTTATTTTCTATAACAATGGAATTTTAATTGTTGCAGACTCAATACAGGTTAAAGGTCATGGTACCGGTGGAGGATTTGACGTTGAGCTTTTACTTGTTAGTCCTGAGGAAGGACAGGAAGACAATTTCATAGGTAATGGTATCGTAAATGGTGGGCACACTTACACTGCTATCACAAAAGCCCGCAGTCATTACGATAAATTAAAATCAAAAGGATCTAAACCAAAACTTAACCAACAAACTGGTAAGGCTGACTACTCAGAGTTGGAAGATGCTAGTGTGCAAATTTTTGTGCTGGTCAACATCAGCCAAGAAGAAATATCAAATATCAGCAGGTATCGTAATACTAGTGAGAGTGTTGAGGAGTTTAGTCTTAAAAACCTAGCTAAAGATTGGGACATCATCGAAGAATACCTTCCTGCTGGATGTAAATCTTATGTTGCTTTCAGAGAGGGTGAAAATAAGCAATTTGATGTGACTGATTTGGTTCGTCGCCTTGCTTGCATTAATAATAAGTTGTACCCCTGGCGAGGTTCAGACGGTTCACCTAAAAATCCTAGTGCAACTTGCTCTGCATACGGAACTCTCATTAAGAATTGGAAAAAGGAAGACTTTAGGGAGATTGTGCCTTTACTTAAAGATATACTCTATATTGAGGAGTGCCTTCGTGATGAGTATGATCGGCAAAAAGGGCTGAGTAAGCTAAACGGCGTTGAAAAGAAGACTTATCAGTTCATCACAGGTAAGCAATTTAATCACACCCTTCCCATTACTTTCGTATTTCCTATTCTTGCAGCCTTCCGTGTATTTATCAAAGATGGAAAGTGGGAGAGTCCTATTGAAAAGTTATGGGATGAAATGGGAAACACCCTCCTGAATAACTTGCTAACCGCCTACAGAAATGAGGGTAGGGGAAATCCAGCCGCCTTTGGGCGTTCTGCTTCAACATGGTCTAACCTTCTTTTAGTTCCCATGTTGAAGTTAACTGAATAGTTAAACTTACCTGAGCGTTAATAACTATACCCATATTGGCAGTTAAACTCTTATATGGGTATAGCTTGATATTTATTTCATCTTAATTGAAATACGTTTTGGCGATGCCATTGAAGTGCTTCCAGTTCTGGAAAATGTTGCTCTGTGTTTGGTAAAACTATTGTTTCACCATGAAAATCTTTCATAGGTTTAGCATGGGGAGATGCTTCTTCCAAATCATTAGTAACTATAATTTTGTATTGCTCATCTACAGCAAACCAACCCCTATCAAATGCCCAATGATGGTTTTTACACAGTGCTATTCCATTATGGATTCTACTGTCATAGAATTGTGAGAATGGCTTGATGTGTGCGCCATCAACGATATTTTGACTTACAGATTTAGTTACTTTTAGCCCACAAAAAGCGCATTTGTAATCATAAATATTTACAATTGCTTTTCTGAAAAAAGCATTTCTAATTACTGCTTTTCTTAACCTCCATGTAGGATTAGCATCTAAATTACTATAATCAATAGTTTTGTCTATTTTTAAGGGGATATCTTGAAAATTTTGGTTAATGTTTAAAAAATTTTCTATCGTATTATCTTCAGGTGGAAGCCAAGCTGAAACAAGTGCATCAATTAATATTTGCCTAGAAATTTGATCTTTAATGAAATTAAATAGTTCCTCATCAAAATATGCATAGTCAACATCTTCCTTAAGTTTGGGAATTGTTTGCGGACGACCACCATCATATCTAGAACTATACTTGAGATGCCAAAATTTCCCCTGATCATTTTTTAGATGAAAAAAAGGAAGGGCAAAATCACTTCCCTTAAAAGTACTAGATGCAAGTACTTCCCAATACTTCTTGAAGGTATCAATCAATTCATCTGATATGGTGATACGATTATCTGTTATTAAATGTTGTGTAAATAGGTCAATTATAGATAAAAGTAATATGGGTTTATTAAGAGCATCACCCTTTTTCTGAGTTTTATATACCTTAATATGAGAAAAACATTCACAATAATAAACTAAACTACGCTGATTTGCTGGCTGTTGTGCTTTACTCATTATGATGATTTATGAAAGAAATTTGCTTAAATCAAAATCCTCTTCTTCGGAGTTATCTTGAAACCTTTCATGACTGAGAATCAATAAAATTCTTTCAGAATAATCTACTGCACCCCGGATTTCTGATTGTAATATTTCAAGTCCACCATTGGCATATTCTTCAAAAATATAATTACGTTTTTCGTTATTGTTTCCTTCTTGGAGAGATAAAACTTTTATATCTTGAGTTTCAGCAATTGCTATTAAATTTATTACCGTATTATATCCCCTGACTATAAACTGTTCTTGGGGTATTGGCGACGGTTCTCTTTTAGAAATCTCTCCCAAAGCCACCCGCTTTTTATGCTTTGCACCCAAAGCTGCTGCAAACACAATTACATCAGCAAAAGTCTGAAAAGGGCCTGTTCCACCATCTGAAGATGTTAAATCTTTCACCAACTCAGCCTTATCTTTAGCAACCCTGATTCTGCCAGTTTCAGCCATGATACTAATATTTACATTGTTGCTATTTTAACCGAAAGCCAAAAGCGATGCCTACAGCGGGCTTTGCCTACGCACATTTGAGATATTATTTTATACTAGTGTATAAGCGATCGCTAAATAAACAAATTATCCACTAACATAGTCCATCTTGGTACTGCGGGTTCAGCTTCCGCCACCTCACCACGGCGATACACTTGTGGTTCTTCAGGATCACCAGCACGATATACTCTAATAACTTCCTCTTTGAGTACATCCACATCCTAAACTACCAAAGTACCCGCCACAAAATAATCACAACGTTTGCTAGCCATATCTTTCTCTGCTGTCTCACCATAATCATTTTCACTTCTCACCTCAGCAGCAAACACAGGCGCACCATTGAGGAATCTCCCACCTGTAGGTTTACCAGTATAAAATGCGGCATCAGGACTTAAAGAACGACGATTAGGGAGATTGACAAGAAAACCGACATTATCAGGCAAAGCATAACCACTTTTTGTCAGACGTTCATAATCCCGTAGACTTGCGTAAATTTCACCGCCTGCACGTCCTGGTAAAAACCCAATTGGAGACATCAGCATCAATTTTCCATTGACAATCTCTGCTTTACAATTGTCAGGTAAGTGGTACAAATCTTCAATAGTTGCTTCAGTTTTAATACTCATCAAACATCTTCTAATTAGTTAACGATAACCTGAATTTCAGCATCTTATCTCCTCTCTTCCCTCCGCGTCCTCTGCGCTTTGGCGGTTCGTTTCTCCAAAACTTATATTGCAAACAGAACATCCTCATAAACCAAAGAAATAGGAAAGTGAAAATCAACACTAGTTAAATTAACTTCATCCCCTTCTTCATAAGGATGTAACTCCCAAATTCCTTTATCATTTAACCGAAAACAATCTAAACTGACTTTTTCAGCGTCAATGAGGACATATTCTTGCAGAGTCTCGATACGGCGATACTGTGTAAATTTACGACCTCTGTCGTAAGCTTCTGTACTAAGAGAGAGAACTTCGACAATTAGACAAGGATACTGAATAAATTTAATAGCTTGTCTGTCCCTTTCATCACAACTCACCACAACATCCGGGTAGTGAAACGGCCCGTTCTCAGATACACCTACTTTTGCATCTGCCATAAAAGCGCGACACGAACCCCCTCGTAAGTGGCTTTTTAACGCCGAAGCCAAATTGAGAGCAATACTAGTATGGGGAATAGTACCCCCAGTCATGGCGAAGACTTCACCATTGATATATTCGTATTTAATATCTTGGTGTTCTTCCCATTCCAAGTATTCCTGGGGAGTCATATACTTTCCGTCTGGACTCGCAATCATATACTTTATCCTTTAAACATTACGTTCAATCGCAATAATTTCAGTATATTCATACTCGTTCGGACTTTGTTTCACCAAAGGATATCTTTCTCCACCCAACTTAATATAATCTTGTTCGCAATCTGGCTTAGAAGAATAATACGTCAGCACATATTCTCTACCAATTCTGTCTGTCATTTCTGCTTCTACTTCACCCCGCCACTGAGTCTTAGTAACTAAAACTATCAACTGATTCGCTAATTGGGGAATTGTTTTCGCAATATGTCGCCGCGAACTTTCATCTAAACTACCGAAAGGTGAATCCATGACAATTGGGAAAGTGCTACTATCGGGAATCATCATCATTTTTCGCTTCTCACTCCATTCGCGTACTTTGTCAATGATGCTGGCAATAAAAGATAAACTGAGAATCTGATTTTCTCCAGTGGATGCTGCAACTGGTGCTTCTATCCCTGTAGTATTTTCTACTAATGTCAATTCATATTTATCGCTAATTCTAGGAATGTATGGAGTTACAGAAATCTCTGTGAATATCTCTTGGACTCGCTTTTCTAGTTGCAGACGAAATTGTTGTTCTTGACGATTTCTAACTTCTGTTAACCGTTCGATTGCATCTTGAGTGGCATTAATCCGTCGCTGTGCTAAAGTTTGCTTGTCTTCATTCAGCTTTTGTTTAGCAATTTGTTTGTTTAAACCTTCAATTTCAGTTGTAAGTTGAGCAATTTGCTGCTGATTTGCACCCTGTTCTCGATTCAATTCATCAATTTTACTTTCAATTTCATCTAACCGTTTTTGTAAATTGCTAATTTCTTCATTAGCATCTTTTCGCAACCGTTCTTGAATATTGTCTAAATCGCCTTCAATTTGGGATATACTTTGCCTTAATTGATTAATCCTAGTTTGTTCTCTATCAACTTCTTCCCAAAATCCTATCGCTTGCTTATCAATTTCATCTACTTGTGCGCTCATCCGAATTGCAGTTTCTTCCACCGCTGAGGAACCTGCTCTATTTAACCAAGTAGTCACATGAGTATGAGAATGATTACCCTCGTGTAATTCTGCGCCACAAATACAGCGTTGAGAATTGAGTAAATCATTCACAAATTCCCGCGAAATTCCTGATGTTAACTCGCCTCGCTGCTTCAAATCATTGATAATTCCTCGGAACTGTGCTGTAGTCTCCGACAGTAAAACGGTATAACCCCGCGCGGAAATAACTTTTTTCAGCGCTTCTTTGGTTTTTTTATATTCTTCTTGGTTCGCCGCTTTCTGCGATTCTAAATTCTGCCATCTTTCTTGCAATTCCTTAGCAGCACTAAGTTCTCTCAAACGGTTACTTGTCTCTTTTTTAAAGGTTTGTTGATATTCTAACTCTTCTTTAATTTCCGTTTGCCGTTTGGTAATGCGTTCACGCTCTCGCTCTATCTTTTCTTGCTGTCGTAACAGTTGTTTAGTTTCGGAATCACCAATAGCTTTTAACTCATTTTCTAGAGTTTTTTTAGCATCTCCCAAATGTCTGATGGAACGGTTAATTACCTCCACACCCAAGAAAATTTTTGTAGCTTCGGCAATTTCAGCTTTTTTATCAGAACGGACTATTTGTTCAATTCGTTCGCCGTCAAAGAAAAAATATTGATGTAAACTAGCCGGTAAAATTTGATTGATTATATCGTCTGGTTGCTGATTTGGTATATTCCATTTACCATCGTCCCCACTAACCCACATGGTTAACTGAGTTTTGCCAGCATCAAAGTCACTTTCGTTTTTGTAACCCCGACAGGCGCGTTTAACTCGATAGCGTTTACCTTCATGTTCCCAGCCAATTTCTACCCAACATTCTACAGCTTGACCTTTTTGATTTTCTGCGATCGTACGCTTATTTACTAACTGCTCTATCGATGCAAACGCTGCACTAAATTTATCATACAGTACCCACGTAAAGGCATTTAGCAAGCTAGTTTTACCAGAGCCATTATTGCCATGAATAATTGTCGTGTTGTGAACATCTCCACCAGCCAGGATCATCTCTGGTGTCGTACCATAAAAGGAGCGAAAGTTGCATAGCTTGATTGAAGTCAGCTTCATCGCACCTCTTCCTTAATAATGTCCAAAATATTATCATTTATATGGCTGTTAATCTTCTTATCTAGCCTGCCTTTTTCTAGCTTCCATACCCGCTCAATAATTTGCCGTACTTCCGGTGGAGCGCTGGTTATTGGCTCCTGTACATCATCGATATTCGCCTCTTGTGACATATTGGATTTTGAAATATACTTTTATCTATATTTTAACTTTCCCTAGTGCTGCCTTCGCCTCTGTAAAGCCACTGTTTGTGTTATCTTTAAAATCCTAATTTTCTTTGAAAAAATACTTTATTGTTTAATTGTTTTCTGTTATAATTAATGTTAATAACTTATATTATAATGGGATGTAAGTGAAAATTTAAAAATTACTTACATCCCATTATAATCAAACTCATAACTTTATTATTTCATACTTAATGCTTCTTTTTTCAAAACTCTAAAAATTTTACAAAAAAAGACAACTATTCTCTGGTTGATCATCAAATATCTAATAACCCATATCGCTTTTGTAAATCAAGTAACTTCATTCTTGCTTCACCAGCATTATCAGCCAAATCAGCAAACTCTACAAACCGACGTAATTCCTTTTTCAACAGATTGCGCTCAACTTCTATAGTTTCTCTATCTAAATCTGGTGGTAAAACAATCATGTCAAATATTGTCGCGCGTTCCTTAGCAGGATGAGGACGCAAAACTCGCCCCCGTCGCTGAATAAACTGGCGAGGATTACCAGAACTTGATAAAATCACCGCAGTTTGAATTGCTGGAATATCAACACCTTCATCTAAACAACGAATTGCGACTAAACCCTGCAACTCTCCACTTTCAAATTGATGGCGCAATGTTTCCCTTTCTTGTAAAGTTGTTTGAGCCGTATAAGTGGTTACCTTGTACCCTAAATCCACTCCCAAAATTTTAGCAACAGCTTTAACTTGGCGTAGAGATGAACGTTGTCCCGCATCTTGTGAACCATCACTGCAATAAAAAAGAGTGTGAGTAGTTTCGCGGCGAGTTGCCATTAATTCATGCAAGGCGGTTAATTTATTTTCCGCTGCACCAATTAATCTTGCTCTTTGCATCAACAACGGCTTTAAATCTTCATTATCTTCAAATCCTGATTCGCCATTTTCTCGATCCCGATACAGTAGCGATCGCCCAATTCTTTTAGTTAACTTTAAATAGGCAATGCTTTCTGCTTCAGTTAACTCTACCAACACCGGATAATACAAATAATGCACTAAAGCACCTTGAGCGATCGCATCCCTCAAAGTAAACTCTGGCTGGAGAACTGGGCCAAAATAATCAAATATAGATTGCGTACCAAAATCATCAAAATACCTCTCCGGTGTGGCAGATAAAGCCAGTCTCAACCCAACACTGCGCGGTAAACTTTCTTCTAACTTGGGTGCGCCTAAATTATGCGCCTCATCCCCAATAATTAAAGTTTTAGCGGGAAAATATTTGAGTTGAGACTGAAATCCATCTCCAATTAATGTGGAGTTCGTAGTAATCACCGTCACAAACCGTTGAGAACCAGAACGCAGATTATAAATTTGCGTGGAAAGTTGACTTTGCCAAGTGCGTAAGTTCTCAAAGGCTAAAATGGGCTGCAAATTAAATTTTTCACATTCTCGCGCCCATTGGGTGACGAGATGGCGGTAGGGACATACCACCAACAAAACTTGTAAATTAATCTGCTGATATAATTCACAAGCGATCGCTAGTGCAGTAATCGTTTTACCACTACCAGTAGCCATTTTCAGCGTCCCTCTGCCATTGTTGGTAAACCAGCTAGCGATCGCTTGTCGCTGATATTGCCGCAATTGCAGAGATGGATGCATTTTTGGGCATCCTGGTAATGGTTGCGAAGTGTGATAACTGCCCTTACTTTCCCTTGCAAGTGGTAATTTTAATCGAAATGCGCCACGGGGAGTATCCCCGTGGTCACTTTCCGTGAAAGTGGGCAGTTGCTGCACTGGATTTTGCGTCAGGTACATATGTTAAGCACAAACGTGGTGATGAACCTAAGTAATAAGTTAGGAGTTAGATCACTTTCTTATTACTCAGTTGTAACCGCGCCAAACACCAATGAGAGAACCTTGCACCTGCACTTGTATAGCGCTGACTTCAATGGGATTGTACTTAGGATTTGCTGGTTTGAGGGTAACGTGATCGCCTTGGCGATAAAAACGTTTTAAAGTGGTACCGAATCCATCAACTCTGGCGGCGACGATGGTGCCATTTTTCAAATGATTTGGTTCTGCTACTGGACGCAAAAATACCACATCGCCATCAGCAATTAAATCTTCAATCATGCTATCGCCAGCTACCCGCAAAGCGTAGGTTTGGGGAGGTAATGAGAAATTAGAAAAGTCTAAATGATCTACAGCATCAGTAAATGGTTCTATTAAACCACCAGCAGCGATCGTCCCCAAAATTGGTACACCTTGCTTTACAGGACGCAAAATCCGAATCGTTCGCGCTTGGCCTTCAGTCCATTCTATATATCCTTTAGTACGTAAATGTTCCAAGCGACTTTGAATTGGTGCTGGTGACTTCAAGTTCATCCCTTGCATCATTTGCCGAATTGAAGGCGAATGCTGGTGCGATCGGATGTATTCTGCCAACCATTCATAAAGTTCTTGTTGAGCTTCCGTTAGACGTTCCATAAATTTGCGGGAAGTAATTATAAATCTCTCTAGAACATTAGTACTACAAAAAACTCCCTATAACAAGAGAAAAGTAAAAATATGAAAGGCAAAAGAAACAATATTCTCTTTTCTTTTACCTATTTATTTTGGATTTTTTACCAAGATAGTAGTCAGGAGCCAATCGCACACTAGCTATTCTGACTCCTAACTCCTGTACAGACGCGATTAATGAGCCAGCGCGTTGCGGGGGTTCCCCCCGTTGTAGCGACTGGCGTCGCGTCTTTTTTCATTCTGCCCCTAAGATACTCGCAAGTAAAGCTTTTTGGGCGTGGAGGCGATTTTCTGCCTGTTCCCAAACTCGTGATTGGGAACCTTCAATAACAGATCCGGTAATTTCTTCACCACGATGGGCTGGTAAGCAGTGTAAAACAATTGCTTCTGGATCAGCAAGGCTTAATAGCTGCTCCGAAATTTGGTAAGGCTGGAAAATTGGCAGACGATCACCTGCTTCTGCTTCTTGGCCCATACTCGCCCAAACATCAGTATAAAGTACAGCAGCTCCCTTAGCGGCTAATTCTGGATCATGAGTGAGGAGGACTTCAGTTTTGTGATTAGCGATCGCTCTTGCTTGTTCTACAATCCTAGAATCTGGCTCATATCCGTTAGGAGTAGCAATTTTAACATTCATCCCCACCAAAGCACAGCCCAACATCAGAGAATTAGCCACATTATTTCCATCACCCACGTAGGTTAAAGTTAACCCGGCAAGGGTGCCGAAGCCTTCTTGAATCGTCAATAAATCCGCTAATACTTGACAAGGATGTTCTGCATCGGTAAGCGCATTAATTACCGGAATCTTTGCATAGTGAGCAAAAGTTTCCAATTCCTGCTGTGCAAAAGTGCGAATTGCCAAAATATCCAAATATCGATCTAACACCCGCGCCGTATCCTGCAAAGGTTCCCCACGACTAACTTGAGTGACATTGGGGTTAAGATCGATTACCTGTCCACCCAGTTGGTACATCGCCACAGTAAAACTTACCCGCGTGCGAGTTGAGGCTTTGGAGAACAACAACCCCAAAACTTTATTACACTGCAACTTCAGCTGTTGTGATTTAAGTTGAGTTGCCAATTGCAGAAGTTCTTGAAGTTCTGTAGGACTGATGTCCGCCAGACTTAATAAATCTCGTCCGATCAAAGCTGCCATGCTTCCGATGTGTAAAGAACAATTATATATTTCTGTTGCTTTACCAGCCGGCTCAAAAAAATACAGTTTTAAAACTGTACCAGATATTTTTGCGTCCAGCCCAGAATTTGAGTTAGCTTTTGCCATGAATATTAATTTACCAACTTTATTAGTGATCAAAATCACTGATTTTTTTCTGTTTGATCACAATTGCTACGCAGCTTAAACCATCTTGGGGGCACAAAAGCAGCGATATTGCCAAAATCTCTGGTCTTTTAGCCTAATTTAGGAAGATGGAGATATTTTTTAGGAATTACAGCTAGACAAATAAGTTGATTATGGTACAATAATAAATTGTGGTTGCTATTTGAGAGCAATGCTTACGGTGGGCTACGCCTACTCAAAACCCGCCAGCATAGCACAGTGGTAGTGCATCCGACTTGTAATCGGAAGGTCGCGAGTTCAAATCCCGCTGCTGGCCTTTATTGATTTTGGCAGGTTTTAATATAAAATGACAGTGCCTCAACCAACAGCTTTTACAGACTCAAGTCTTTATGACCAAGATTTTTATCTATGGATAGAGATAACTGCTAAAAAGTTAAAAGAAGGGAGATTAGCTGAAGTCGATTTAGCAAATCTCATTGAAGAAATTGAGAGCATGGGAAGAAGCGAAAAGCAAGCACTAGATAGTAATTTGATTGTAGTCTTAATGCACTTGCTCAAGTATAAGTTTCAGTCTAATAAACGCTTTAATAGCTGGAAAGCAAGAATTAGAGAACATCGCCGCAGACTAACAAGAGCTTTTAAAGACAGCCCTAGTTTAAAGCCGTATTTTCAGGAAGTTTTCTTGGAGTGTTATCTAGATGCCAGAAAACAAGCCAGTGATGAAACTGGTTTGTCCCTTGATACTTTTCCTGTGGAGTCTCCGTTTAGTGCAGATGAATGCTTAAATGAGGAGTTTTTACCCGATTAATTCAAGTTGCTATTTTCTATTAAGTAGGCAGGCATAATTAAATGTAATATGTCATTGCGTTCAGGTAGCGTCTGGTAGAAAGGAACGAAGCAATCTCAGTCATTGCGATTGCTTCGTTCCTCGCAATGACAGTCCATATTATATTTATTTACACCCATCCACTTAATGTCTAAATCCTAAAATTTATATTTTAGTCTCTAACTGAACTCTATTGTTTCATATTCAGGACTTCTACAAATCTGTAATTCTTAATTACGAATTACGAATTACGAATTAGTATAAGTCCTGTCGTTCATGAATTCGCAAGTTGCCGGTAGCGTTCCCGAACTTCTTGAATCGAAAACAAAGTTTCAAACTTCAATCCAGCTAACTGGTACAATTCACTTCCTCCTTGCTCACGGTCTACCAGTGAAATTACTTGATTGACGGTATAACCTGCTTCCTTAAGACGCTCAACCGCTTTCAGAGCAGATTGCCCAGTTGTAACGACATCTTCCAAAACTACTACTTTTGCACCTTCTGGTAAACTGGGGCCTTCTATATAAGCTCTCGTCCCATAACCCTTGGCTTGCTTGCGAATAATCAGCGCTGGTATCGGTCGGTTTTCATAAACAGAAACTAGACTCACTGCTGTCACAATTGGGTCAGCCCCCAATGTTAAACCACCCACAGCCTGTGTATCTACAGGTAACAAAGGAAACAACAACCGTCCAACTGCCAAAGCGCCTTGAGGATGGAGTGTTACCTGTGTCTTGTTGACGTAATAAGAACTACGCAGCCCAGAAGAGAGGAGAAAATCACCCTCTTGATAAGCAAGTTGGCAAAATAAATCTAGTAGCTTGTGGCGCAAGGTGGTCAAATCAGCAGTGGTTGCCCAAATATCTGAGTGGGTAAGAGTTTCAGTAGGATACGTCATTACAAAACATTAAAAGTTGTGCTACACCAAAGGTTGAACTCATCAGAGTTCTGAACTTAAGCATAAATTAAGATTCGCCTAAAACAAAAATTGAGGAGTCAGAAACGTGCGTATAAAATTAAAAACCTTTGGTGGTTTCTTGGTGCTGCTTGCTGCTTGTATTGCTTTTCCCTCTGTTGCATCTGCCCAAACGGCAACACCCAATTATGAAACTACCAATGATGTATTTGAAAGAGCTTTTTTTCGTCACGATCGCAATTTCTACGAAAATGGCAGCCTCAAGCGTCAGCTAGACTCATTTCTAGGATCTGGTTCCAGTTTCGGTGGTTCCTTCCCAGAAAATGAAATTGCCCACGATGCTGAGTTGGTTAACACTTTATATCATGATGTCCTGACTCAGCAAGTTGGCAACGATCCTTATATTCGTACTCTTGATTTACCAAATCCTTATGACACGTCGCTGATGATGTCTCCTCGTTTCAATAGCAACAAACTCAAAGTGGGAACTGAATTCCGGTTTGAAACTTTACCACCTCGGTAACAGTGCTGAGTGCTGAGAGGAGAGTTAAAAATTAAAAGTAAGGTTAGCCTAAAGTTTTAAGGATGGCAAAAAGTGAGGAGTTAATTAAGACTCATAACTCATAACTCATGACTCAGCACTCATTAAATCCTGACTGGAGAAGTTAAACCAGGATATCAATGTTCAAGATAATGTAGTATTATTGATCTCCCAATCATCATTGAGTATCTGGTAATACAACATATTACTGCTTTTTATTGATTCAGTGCGCCCTGCTGGAATCGAACCAGCCTGAAGGCGAATTATGAGTTCGCTGCCTCCCCAATCGGCCAAAGGCGCGTGTTTCCTTGGGTTTCGGCTTCCTGTGAGTCAATTACTTCAACTCTTAGGTCAACCTGATTTGCTAATTTTAGAGTGAGGAAAATTCCTCATACATTGAGTTTAGCCAATTGCGTAATTATAGCACAGATTTACCACCTGTGAATACTCAACAATAGTTTACCAGATTTTTATACTACATAATTAGATCATGAAATAGTGCAAACTAATATTGATTAAGTTCCTTTAAGGATTGAGGTCAAAAGCTTCACTATCCTTAAATAGACCAGCATTCTTTTGTGATAGCTTGTCAGCGATGAAGATAAATTCTACTGTACTTCTTACTTTGATTTTGTTAATCCTGATGATGGGAGCAGGTTCTGTGAGCGCGTTTTTGGGGTTTGAACTGGGGAGTTCAGCACTTAAAGGCGTTACCACACCAGATGGGCGTCCCACAACCAAATTTGCCAGCAATAAGACAAATAGCTCCCAACAGGGAGGGCTAGTGCTATTAAAAGAGGAAGAGATCCTGAAAATTGTCAAGGCGCGAATTGACGGTAAGACCAAGGCTGCTAAATCGGAAAAGCTAGAGGAAGATGATGAAGAAACCAATAGCAGCAAGCAGAAGCCAGAGGAAAAACCCCCACAAGTGGTTGAAGAAAAACCCCAGCCAGGTTTTCCAGTTACTGCCCAAAGTGAAGGTGTAACTATGGCTGTACAATCTGTCCGCTACTCTGGTGGTGATTTGCTACTGAAAGTGAAAATGCAGAATAAAGGTAAGGATTCTGTGCGCTTCCTGTATAGTTTTTTAGATGTTACCGATGATAAAGGACGAACCCTGAGTGCTAGTACAGAGGGTTTACCAACAGAATTGCCTGCAAATGGACCAACATTTTCCGGTACAGTGAGCATTCCTACAGCTTTACTTGATGATGTCAAGAAGATATCACTCGCTCTGACTGATTATCCCGCTCAAAAATTGAAGCTAGAAGCATCGAATATTCCTGTAGAAAGGTAGGAGAGACAATTTTAAATTTTAGATTTTAGATTTTAGATTTTAGATTTTAGATTGGGCACATGGTACTAGACAATTTGCCTAATCCCTAATCCCCAAAACCTAATTCAAAATCCAAAATCCAAAATCCAAAATCCCAGAATGGAGGGCGTGAGTTTTACACGAGCTTTGGCAGTGAGTGGTTTTCCTAATTTAATTTGGACAGACGTGGCGCTGCGGTTGTTGTCAGTGCTACTACTGATTGCCATAAATGCCTTTTTTGTGACGGCGGAATTTTCGATGGTGAGTGTGCGGCGATCGCGTATTCACCAGCTAGTTAAGGCTGGGGATATTCCAGCGATCGCTGTCGAGATGCTACAACGTAGTATTGACCGACTGCTATCTACCACCCAGTTAGGTATTACCCTTTCTAGTTTGGCACTGGGATGGATTGGAGAAAGTACGATTGTCGTGCTAGTGAATGCATGGTTAAAATCCTGGCCTTTACCCAGTGTGATGACTACCTTTCTGGCTCATTCCCTATCAATTCCCATCGCCTTTTTCTTAATTGCCTATTTGCAAATTGTGATCGGAGAACTATGTCCCAAATCCTTAGCCATGCTGTACTCAGAACAGCTAGCTAGGTTTTTGGGGCCTTCGGTAAAAGCGATCGTGCGTTTTTTTGGCCCCTTCATCTGGATTCTCAACCAATCAACTCGTTGCTTATTGCGTATTTTTGGTATCCAATACACAGGTCAAGGCTGGAGACCGCCTGTGACTCCCGAAGAATTGCAACTGATTATCTCTACAGAATGGGGGTCTACTGGTTTACAGCTTGCAGAGCGAGAACTGCTCAATAATGTCTTTGAGTTTGGGAATGTCATGGCCCAAGATGTGATGATCCCCCGCACCAGTATTGTCACCCTGCCAAAAGATGCTACCTTCCAGACATTACTCGAGGAAATGGCTTCCACTAGTTACTCTCGCTATCCCGTAATTGGTGAATCTTTGGACGATGTTCGTGGCATTGTTTATTTTAAAGATTTGGCACAACCTTTGGCTGTAGGAAAGCTAACTTTAGACACACAGATCCAACCTTGGATGCGTCCCGTCCGGTTTGTTCCGGAACACACATCCTTGAGTGAACTTTTGCCACTGATGCAGCAAGAGAAACCAGCTATGGTCATGGTAGTCAATGAATTTGGCTCTACTGTGGGATTAGTGACAATCAAAGATGTCATTGCCGAAATCATTGGCGACGCAGGCGTTCCTGAAAGCAGCGACGACTTACTGATTCAGATGTTAGATGAGCAGAAATTTTTGGTGCAGGCACAAATTAACCTCGAAGACCTCAACGAGGTTTTGCATCTCAATTTGCCCTTGACAAGAGAATACCAAACACTAGGGGGCTTTTTGCTGTATCAGTTACAAAAAATTCCTGCCAAAGGCGAAACCTTCTGTTATGAAAATCTCGAATTCACCGTGGTGTCAATTGTTGGTCCACGCCTCCATCAAATTCAACTGCAACGCTTAGAAGAGTTAGGAGTTGAGAGTTAAGAGTTAGGAATTAAAACTCCTCACTCCTCACTCCCCACTCAAGAAGCATACGCCACTGGATCAACGAGTCCCAATTCGGAAAATGCTGCTAGCCGCAAGCGACAAGAATCACACACGCCGCAGGCGACATTTCCACCTACATAGCAAGACCAAGTTAGCTCCCAAGGAACTCCCCATTGGTTACCCAGTTGGATGATTTCGGTTTTTTTCAAGTTGATTAGGGGTGCAACAATATTAATTGGTTGTCCCTCACGCCCTTGTTTGGTTCCCAGGCGAAAAACTTCCTGCATTGCCTGGATATAGTCGGGGCGACAGTCAGGATATCCTGAGTAATCTAAGGCGTTGACGCCAATATAGACACGTTCTGCTGCGATCGCTTCAGCGTAACCAAGAGCAAAGCTTAAGAATATGGTATTACGAGCCGGAACATAGGTGACAGGAATATTTTGAGACATTTCATCCAGGGAACGTTCCTGGGGTAAATCAATGGCGTCGTCCGTAAGTGCTGAACCGCCCCATTGTCGTAAGTCAAAATTAACCACCTGATGTTTCACGATCCCAGCTTTTTGAGCAACAAAAAAGGCTGACTGTAACTCTCGTCGGTGTCGCTGCTGGTAATCAAAGGAAATGGCATGACATTCACAGCCATCAGCCTTAGCTTTGTACAAAATTGTGGAAGAGTCTAATCCCCCAGATAACAAAATTACAGCTTTCATCTCGGTTGCAAATTTTGGATTTAAAATCGCTAAATTACACCTTAACAAGATGCCAGGAAGCAATGTCGAGGAGAATTTAGACTTCGGTCTGATTGAATTTTTTCAAGTTAATAAAAAGACATATATTTTTTGTCGAAAGTGCAAAATACAAAGCAAACCCGAACTATCTATACAAAAGATATCTGGATTACGGGAACCGATCACAAACTTTGAAATTCTTCATAAACATAGGCTCTATGTTACCATCTGGATGGTTTTAGACGGATCGTAACTGGCTTTCGAGTATAAACGCCAACGGCCGTAGCGTCTCTAAATTTGGTGGTTGAGGAGATAATAATAGTGCAAGATAGCATGTCAGTGGCAGAACCGAATCCATACACACAGCGCAACCAGCCACGACCGATCCGCATAGGCGTGATTGGAGTGGGTAACATGGGACAACACCATGCTCGCGTGCTGAGTTCAATGAAAGATGTTGAACTAGTCGGAGTGGCAGATATTAACGTTGAGCGAGGGTTAGAAACTGCCAGCAACTACAAGGTGCGTTTTTTTGAAGATTACTGTGACCTGCTACCCCTTGTGGAAGCAGTTTGTGTAGCTGTTCCCACCCGTCTGCACTATGCCGTGGGGATCAACTGTCTGTTAGCGGGAATTCATGTTTTGATTGAAAAACCGATCGCAGCCAGTATTTCTGAGGCAGAGTCTTTAGTAAATGCCGCAGCTGAGTCTGGGTGTATCCTGCAAGTAGGTCATATTGAGCGTTTTAACCCAGCTTTTAAAGAACTGAGCCAAGTGCTGAAAACTGAGGCATTGCTGGCGCTAGAAGCCCACAGGATGAGTCCTTACTCAGATCGGGCAAACGATGTTTCGGTTGTGCTGGATTTAATGATCCATGACATCGACCTACTTTTGGAATTAGCTGCTTCCCCAGTAACGAAATTGACTGCTAGCGGTACTCGTGCCCTGGACTCTGGTTATTTAGATTACGTAACTGCCACCTTGGGGTTTGCCAATGGTATTGTTGCTACTCTGACTGCTAGTAAAGTCACCCACCGAAAAATTCGCCGGATTGTCGCCCATTGCAAAAATTCATTTACTGAGGCAGATTTTCTCAAGAATGAAATTTTGATTCACCGACAAACTAGTACCAATTGTCTCACCGACCACCGACAAGTACTTTACAGGCAAGATGGTGTGATTGAAAAAGTCTACACCAGCAATATTCAACCCTTGAGTGCAGAATTAGAACATTTTGTTAACTGTGTACACGGTGGCAATCAACCCTCAGTAGGTGGTGAACAAGCTCTCAAAGCCCTGAGACTGGCAAGTTTGATTGAGCAGATGGCGCTGGAAGATCGAGTTTGGAATCCATTAGATTGGCAATCGGAACCAAGAGTACAATCGTTGACCCCGACAGCTTAGAACAAGAAAAGGGGCAGAGGGGGATGAGGAGGACAAGATAAAATTTTCTCCCTTGTCTTTTTTTCTGCCTCATCTCCACTACAGCCCCAACCTGAGAAGAAAACCCTAAAGTATGTTTTTAAACTTGATATCAAATCTTTAGATCCTTCCTAGTCCTTTTAAAAAACCGACAAAGGGGGATCTAAAAAATTAGAAAACAAAACCTAGTGGTTCGTTTCATTAATTTTGTGAGGTTCGTAGTGAGCGATTTCTGGCTCAATTTCAAGGACTAGAGCAGTGCAGCAATTTCAGGAATTGACTCAATGCTTGAATGGATAACTAATACTATCAACTATTTTGGCTATTGGGGAATTGCCCTACTAATGTTTCTAGAGAACCTTTTTCCCCCATTCCTTCAGAATTGATCATGCCACTGGCTGGATTTACAGCAAGTCCATATCAACCAGAAGGGGCAAAGCTGAATATCATTGGTGTATTTTTTGCCGGACTTTTAGGTTCTGTATTAGGCGCACTTATTTGGTATTATCCGGGTAAGCTTTTTGGCGAAACCCGTTTGAAAGCTTAGGCTGATAAGTATGGTAAATGGCTGGCTATATCCAGTAAAGATATCACCAAAGCCAAAGAGTGGTTTGACCGATAAGGTAAAAAAGCAGTATTAATCGGTCGCCTTGTACCGGGAATCCGCACCTTGATTTCTGTTCCCGCAGGTATCAGCAATATGCCCTTGCTACCATTTCTGTTTTATACAACCTTAGGTAGCGCTGCTTGGGTGGGTTTGCTAACATACTCAGGATACGCGTTGGGTAGTCAGTATGAACTTGTAGATAAGTACCTTGCTCCTGTATCCAAAATCGTACTTGGGGGTTTTGTTTTGGCATTTGTTTTCTGGATATTCAAGCGCCAGCTAAGACGTACTAGAAGATGAAACACGGACGCTTTTAGTTTGAAAGCAGTGAAAGCAGGGGTTACATCTGGCCAAAATTCGCCTACACTATGCCAAATAATACTAGATGTGCGTTGGCAGAGCTTATCGGAGGTATCGCCGGAATTAATTTTTGGCATATTTCTAGCTACACTTGACGCAACCTAGAATTTATGGTTGCTCGCATTTTTGTAAGATAAGCATGACAACTTTTTACAGTTAAGTTTGAACTAGGAGCTTTCATGACAGACCAACCTTCCGCCGCTAACCCTATGAATAGTGCTGCTATACCCATGAATAGGCAGCCGTTAGCATCGACGACTCCCATAAATGCTGTTAATAATAATCCTCCCGCTAATGCCAAGCTAGGTGGTGGTCCTGGGAAAACTATTCTCAGTGTTGATTTAGGCAGAACTTCCACAAAAACTTGTGTGAGTCGTGAACCAAACAATGTGGTGTTCGTACCTGCCAACGTGAAGCAGATGTCAATAGAACAGGTACGCGGCGGTGTTTTTGAAGCCAGGGCTACTGACCCCTTAATGGATTTGTGGCTGGAGTATCAAGGAAATGGATATGCTGTTGGTCAACTGGCAGCAGATTTTGGGGCGAATTTAGGAGTCGGACAATCTAAGGTAGAAGCTGCACTGGTAAAAGTGTTAGCAAGTGCTGGCTACTTCAAACTCAAAGATGATATCTCAGTCGTACTGGGTCTACCTTTTCTTTCCTTAGAGCAATTTGAAAAGGAAAAAGCACAGTTGATTAGCCAAGTAGGTGGTCCTCATGTGTTGAACTTCCGAGGCGAATCTGTGTCGCTGAACGTCAGTAAGGTATGGGTAATGCCAGAGGGCTACGGCAGCCTACTGTGGTCTGAAGCTCAACCGAAAAAAAGCCCTGGCAGTCCCGATTTTACAAAAATATCGGTAGCGATCGTTGATATTGGACATCAAACCGTCGATCTTTTGATGGTAGATAACTTCCGTTTTGCCAGAGGTGCTTCTAAGAGCGAAGACTTCGGTATGAATAAGTTTTATGAATTGGTGTCCGCCGAAATCGAGGGAGCAGATAGTCAATCTCTAGCGCTGATTTCCACTGTTAACAAACCCAGAGGTGAACGCTATTACCGTCCTAAAGGTGCTAGCAAGCCCACCAACCTAGACGATTTTCTTCCCAACCTCACAGAGATGTTTTCACGCGAAATCTGTAGCCGTGTGCTAGCCTGGTTGCCAGAACGCGTCACCGATGTAATTCTCACTGGCGGGGGTGGTGAGTTCTTCTGGGACGACGTTCAACGTCTACTCAAGGAAGCAAAGATTAATGCTCATTTAGCAGCACCTTCCCGACAGGCGAATGCTTTGGGGCAGTATATTTATGGAGAGGCACAATTATCCTCCAATCGCGCTGCTAGGGCATAAAGCTGATGTTCCAATGGTCAAAAAAGGTAGTTAAATCCGTCACGTTCAACCCAGAGCTTGCTGATGAAAGCTTGTTAGCGCAAGTAGAAAGTTATTTGGAAAAACAACCAGACAAGACTTTCAGCGACCTCTGTAAAGAAGCCTTGTGGCAATCTTTATGTGTACCGGAATCTGTACAACCTGCTCCACAAACAACAGTAACAACACCGATTGAACAACAAGTTGGTGAACTGCAACGTCAAGTGGCTGGACTTGAGGAACGTTTTTTTGCCAAGGGATCTAATCGTTTGGAGGCGATGGAACACCATCTACTGCAACTTTCTCAACAAGTTGCACAATTGGCGCTCATAGTCAATGATCGATCGTTCATTCCGTCTCCAACTCAATTAGAAGTAGTAAATAATACTTCTTATACTGTTGCTACCCCTCCTCAAGAGGTTGACCCCGTAATCAGTCGCCTTAGTCAGTTTCTTGATGATTTTTAAGAAACAATCAGCTTTGTGAGCATCTTTTGCTTTTTCCAACAATCCTTAATAGTTAATACTATTAAGGATTATTAATGTTTATATATATTTTGTATAGATACAATATTTGGCAACGAGCCGCCACCCTTTTCCTTTGGAGACGCTATGCGTAGCTTGCTTCCACAAAGTGGTACGGGAAGCCGCTTTGCGTCTATGCATCTACGCGGCTAATCAAGTTATGTAAAACGAGCGATCGCACATCAATTTTTAGTGTGCGCTCAAAGTGGGATAAAGTATTATTTAGGACTATAGTATAAAGTTTTTCACTTCTAGCAATCTACAGCCGGAAATTACCCAGTTATACTGAGATAAACGAGTGTAAGTCAAAACACCGTTTCGGGTCAGTTGAGATTTGTAACCATGAGTAATACCAGTTTTTGGAAGCCTGCTTATCAGCTTTTTAAGCCAGAGGAACCACTCACTACACCTGAAGAACTGAGAAATTTTTATGTCCAGCGAGCTAATAGTCCTGTAGAGAATTTAATCACTTTCTTGGATATGGAAGACGACCCAGCTAAATTTTTATTAGCAGGTCACAGGGGTGGTGGCAAAACTACAGAATTGCGGCGACTAAAACAACATTTGAACAGCAAGTATACAGTAATCTGGATTGATACTGTCACTGCTCTTGACCAGTACAACATTGGCTATGCTGAGGTTGTAGTACTAATTGGAATTAAAATTTTTGAAAAAGTTATTCAACCAGAGTGGGGTTTAAAAGACGATTTATTAAATGATTTGCTCGAAAGTCTCAAAACTGTAGTTTATCAAGATGAAGACGCTGAAAATACTGGTCTTGAACTTCCAGAAATTCTCAAAAAACTAGGTCTAATTCTCAAACAAGGTCTAACTCGAAAAGTTACTACAACTCTCAATATTCGTCCGCAGCTTAGTAAAATCATTGAGCGAGTTAACGCCATCATAGAAGCTGCCGAGAAAAGAAACAAGCAGAAGTTACTGGTGATTGTAGATGGTCTTGACCGACATGATCAAGTTACAGCGTTAGAAATGTTCGCTAGTCCACTGCTGACTCAGCTAAGTTGCCATATTGTATATGCGATTCCAATTTCACTCAGGTATTCTCCAAGCTTTCGTCAACCAATGGAAAGCTTTCAAAAATGCTTAGATTTAACTAATCCACCAGTATTTGAGTGCGATGAGAATTTATGTCCTACTACAATCCCTAATCAACTTGGTAGAGACATTCTTAATAGTGTAATTCATAAGCGTTTAGCAAGTTTGGGTGTTGCTTATAAGGGTTTATTTAATCCAGATGCGCTAGAACTAATTTCTGAAAAAAGTGGCGGTGTGATGCGTGACTTGGTACGACTGGCTCGTACAGCTTGTGAAGTTTCTTTAAGGCTAAATTTGATATATGTAGATTTAGATGTTGCTAAAGAGGCTGTGCAAGAAGTACGCAGAGAATACAATTTGAGTGATTACCATTTCCCCGAACTGGATAAAGTTCACTGCACAGGTTGCTTAACTACTAATACCCATAGTTTGCCTAACAAAGGTCAGTTTGTGATTTGTGATGAGCTTTTGCAAAACAAATTTGTCTTAGGTTATTACGATCGCAGTAAAAAATCCTGGTTTGATGTGAACCCTATTCTATTAGAAGATTTACAGCGTTGGCAAGCTGCTAACTCTCCAAAAAAATAGCTTTTTTCTCTTGCAATCAGCAATTATTCATCAATAAAAATGGCTTCTAACGAATCTACCACTTATTATATAAGTGCAACTGACGCAACAGAGCTAAATAAACTAGTTAATTTCTTAGAATTATCTAGTGGAACAACGACAATTTTTGCTATTGCACCGGAGAGTGGCCCACAACATCCGGTAGTCGAGGAAATTAAGTTACTTTTATCTGAGAGTGACCATACTTTTAATGAACCTCAAAACTTTTTTTACAGTGATAACTCACTATATAACTTTCTCTATAGTTTAGATGAAACTGGGGAACAGGATACTCAAACTAAGCGCAAATTGGTAATGGCGTTTGGAATTGATCAACTGCCGACATCACGCCTGAAACAAGAGATGAAGCAGTTGAATTTAGGGAGAGATTCGCTATTTGGGCGGGAATTAGTCATAATTTTTTGGCTGAATAAAGAGGAATTTTTAGAAGAGTTTCGTAACCGTGCGCCTGATTTCTGGGATTGGCGGGGTAAGTTAGTGAAATTTGAGGCACGTCCACCCGTAAATCCCCTGTTCTATCCTTATCTGGAGTGGTTGATAGCTGAGAATTCCTATCTCAAAATCAGCGGTGTGATGCAAGTCCAGCGCCAAGTAGATATTTTTCTGGATCAAATTTATGTTTCATTGCAAGCAGTAAGGCGACAGGAAGTTACAGAAACGTCGAAACTAGACCAAGAGATGACTACATTTCGCAAAGCTGAACATAGGTTGAGCATCTCTAGCCCCTACGATTTAGACGAACCTTCCTATTACGAACCAGTTTTACTAAGTTCAATACCCGCGACTAGCACCAAAACAGTAACACAAAGAATTGATTTATCCCATGCAGTGCGGGAGAATCAATACTGCGTGATTCTCGGCGCTCCAGGTGCGGGTAAGACAACGCTACTGCGCTATCTGGCGTTACATTTTGCCACAGCGAAACGTGATGGCAATGAAACAGTAATAGGTGGCGAACCCCAAGAAGAATTGGGTAAAGCTCTGTTGCCAATTTTCTTTCGTATTGCCGACTATGCAGAACGACTACAACAAGAACCAGAGTTAAGTCTGCTGGACTATCTGCGCCAATTCTACCGCCAGTGGGAAGCTTACTTTCAAGATGAAGCTGAAGCGGGAACTGAGATGGCGACGCTACTATTAGAAAAAATGTACCAAGGGCAGTGCTTAATGCTGCTGGATGGGCTAGATGAGGTATTTGAACAAGAAAGCCGCAGGCTGATTGTGGAAAGGATTGATCAGTTTGTCAATGCTTTTTCTACTAATAAATTTGTCATTACCAGCCGCATAGCTGGCTACCGCGACGTGAAACTGAGCAGCCGTTTTGCTGAGTTCACTATTGAAGATATGGGTGGCGAACAGGTAGAAAAATTCCTGGAACGCTGGTGTTTGGCGATAGAACGAGCGCAGCAGCCAGAAGCTAGTGAGGCGCAATGGCAAAGAGCAGGAGATGACCAAGCAAGGAAGATTTTAGAGGCAATTAAAGACAATGAGGGTGTAAAGCGCTTAACAGCGAACCCTCTACTGTTGACAATTTTGGCACTGATTCACCGCAATGGTGAACGCCTACCTAACCGCCGGGTGAAACTTTATGAATTGGCAGTGCAAACCTTGACTGAAGATTGGCAGCTAGGTAAGAAGTTGCCAGATGCTCCGAAAGTGCTGCTGAACCAAAATGAAGTAGTGGCATTTTTAGCACCACTCGCTTACTGGATGCATGAGGAAAAGCCTTCTGGTTTAGTCACTGAGGCAGAAGTTGAACAACAGTTAGCAGCAAAGCTAGCAGAACTAAATGATACTGATCTAGAATCCGACTCAGTACGGCAAGCCGTGCAGGAGTTTTTACGGAAAGTGCGGGAAACCACAGGTCTATTTGTGGAACGTGCGCCTGGAGTCTACGGTTTTATGCACCTGACGTTTGAGGAGTATTTTGCTGCACGTTATATCGCTGACAATGAAGTAAGCGATATATTAGCAATTATCCGTAAACATTTGCATGAGCCGCGCTGGAATGAGCCGATTCTACTGGCTTTAGGCTATTACGGAATTTATTCTCCTAAACAGGTTAATAAGCTAGTTGAGCAGCTTTTCAGTAATCTTGAGGTTTATGAACCTGTAATTCAAGGTGGTAAGTTAAAAATAAAAAATGTATCTTCGCAGGATGCGATTATCATCTGGTCAGGCTTGCAAGAGGAATCAACTACTAACTGTAACCAGTCGGAATTACGGTTGAAAGATTTGCTATTTGCTGGTGAGATTTTAACTCAAGTTGAAGTCAATAGCAATACTCGCAAAAAACTAATTCAAAAATTAGTTATTACTTATCTTGGTTTAGATACAGACTTTGAGGATGATACAACTAAGCAACTGCTGAGGCTGTTACGCCAAATTGAACTGTTTAACCAGAAAGGTGAAGTTCTGGCACGACTGAAAGAATTTGCTAATGACTCAATACTTACTGAAGAGATACGGGTAAAAGCACAGACAGCTATTCTTTATGTTGCTTGTGGTGAATCAGGGGGAGGATTAGTTAGTTGTGCCATTGATATTGTTAATCAGCTAGAGCCTAATATATTTTGTAGTCTTAGAGAGTTGGTTAAAGAACTAGGTGAAGAAATGACACCTGCTTTAGAAAATAGTCTGGAAAATTATAGTGGCGCTCAAGACTCTCAAAGGGCATTAAACTTACTCACCGCAATATCTTATATTCGTACAGATAAATATACAAAAGCTGTTGAACTTCTAGAAGGAATCAATGTTCAGCCAAATGTCAGGCATAGTGCTTATATAGCTTGGTCAATTGCAACTTGTTATCAGGAACAAGATAAATTTGATCAAGCGATTGACTACTATCAGGAATGCTTTGAAAAACTAGTTTTATATATTCATCCATCTGCTTTTCTACTGTTTTGGAGAAATCGAGGTATTTGTCATCGCTTACACACCAAATACGAGCAGTCACTAGAATGCTTCCAGCAAGCGTTGAATATAGACAGAGAACGTCAGAAGTCTGAAGATGAAGCAAGTGATTTGTGGAATATAGGTAGAACTTATCAAGAGTGGGGTAAATACGAAGAAGCGATCGCCCACTATCAACAAAGTCGTGACCTCTATGAGCAATTGGACAAAGAGAAGGATCTAGCAAACCAGTGGGACTGGCTTGCTAGTTGCTACCGAGAATGGGGTAAATATGAACAAGCATTTGAGTGCCAGCAAAAGTGCTTGGCACAATATCAAAAGTTAGAATACCAAGCAGATATAGCTAGTGCCTACTTTCAACTAGGCTGGATTCATCAAAGCTGGGGCAAATATGAACAAGCG
>NZ_CALMFY010000217.1:0-15049 GCF_937863485.1 uncultured Nostoc sp.
AGCAGGGGGAGCAGGGGGAGCAGAAGGAGCAAAATACTCCTCATCTCCTTTGTTTTTCACACCTAGTTCCTCTGTAGACATTTTACTGGTAGAAAATGACTTACCTAACGCTGATTTAATCCAAATTTATCTACATCAATTGGGATATCAGGTGACTTGGGTTAAGAATGCTGCCCAGATGTGGGAAACTCTAACACAGTTATACCCAGCAGTGATTTTAATGGATGTTTATCTGCCAGATGCAAATGGTCTTAACTTGGTACAGCAACTGCGAGAAAATCGGCAATATCGGACGATTCCGATAATTGTTCAAACAGCAATGGCGATGAAAGGCGATCGCGAAACTTGTCTAGCAGCTGGAGTAAATGACTATATTTCTAAACCGATTGATTTACCACTTTTAGCCAGTCTGGTAGCTAAGTACAGCAAAGCATCAACCGAGGTTGATGGGGAGATAGAGTAGAAAACATCTCAATAAATATACTTAGCAATTAAAATCGCCGCTCTCTATATTTATGTAGCTGTTCGCCTCTAGTCTCGTAGAGAACATATTATTCCCTGAATTTATGGATAGGATAGACCATTTTTATTTGCTTCATCAACCGAGACTATGGTTACTAAAACTACATTTCACACCTCTAAATATTATTGAATATTACATAGATTACACTGAGATACTGATATCCGCTGATAATTTGGGATAATTTCGGACTTACGCACTTTACAAACTCACCCTAATGTAAATTATGCAAAATGTCCGTTTCTGGCTCTGCTCACAACGCTGATTTGGTCGGATATTTACTGTGTTGGGTGTTAAATATGGCTCAAAAGCTCAAATATATAGTACATAAGTATGATGCGTAAGTCCGATAATCATCTGTGTTTAGCTGCTCTGGAAAATTCCACATCCTCGGAATTTGTGCCTAGAATGGAATTTGTTGGGTGCTATAGGGTTTGGGCAGGATTGGGAAATGATGCTGACAGAAAAATTTGAGCAATTAAGAGCCTTATTTATAGAAATGGAGCAGGCGTTGATTGCTTACTCAGGGGGCGTTGATAGCACTTTGGTTGCCAAAATTGCTTATGATGCGCTGGGCGATCGCGCTTTGGCTGTCACGGCTGTTTCTCCTTCGCTATTGCCAGAAGAGTTGGAAGATGCCAAAATTCAAGCTGCAACTATTGGGATTCCTCATAAAATTGTCCAGACTCACGAGATGGAAAATCCCAATTACACTTCTAACCCGGTCAACCGCTGTTATTTTTGTAAAAGTGAGTTGCACGACACTCTCAAACCTTTAGCTTTAGAGTTGGGTTATCCCTATGTGGTGGATGGGGTAAATGCCGATGATTTGCATGATTATCGCCCAGGAATTCAGGCGGCGAAAGAAAGAGGGGCGCGATCGCCTTTAGCAGAAGTGGGTGTTACCAAAGTTGAAATTCGGCAACTTTCGCAACAACTCGGTTTACCTTGGTGGGATAAACCTGCTCAACCTTGCCTCAGTTCTCGCTTTCCTTATGGTGAAGAGATTACTGTAGCTAAGTTACAACGAGTTGGTAGAGCAGAAATTTTCCTGCGAAAGCTAGGTTGGCAGAATTTGCGCGTGCGATCACAAGGGGATACGGCACGGATTGAATTACCAGCAGAACAAATTAAAGAGTTTGTGTTGACTAACGATTTACAGAAAGTAGTTTCGGCATTTCAGGATTTTGGATTTATCTACGTAACCCTGGATTTAGAAGGTTATCGCAGTGGTAAGTTGAATCAGGTTTTGAATCGGGAAGCCTTGAGCGTTAAATTATAAGATTTTGGTTCTATAGAGATAGAGTTTATTTTATTTAGCTTCTAGAGACACTAGAAAGCAACCGTTAATCCTCCAGGTATTATCTAGCTGTTTTTCCATTAAATATAAAGCTCTCAAGGGAACTCCATCAGGAGCAAGTAGCAACACTGGTTGAGTTATGTTTCCCTGGATGGTTATTATCTTCTCAAAAAAGACAGAACGAGGACGGTATACTGCTGGGTAGCTTATCTTCACCATCTGCATAAAATTTTCTGGGGTTCCAAATTGCGCCTGAATTGCCGGACTGGCGAAGGCAAAAGCGCCTTGGGCATCATCCTTTTTAAAGGCTGCCAATTGGTGTTCAATTAGAGAACGGATGGTGATGGCATCGTTGTCGGTAACTTCCATAAAAATCTAAAATTGCGTAGGCGCAGCCCGTCGTAGACATCGCTCCCAGCGTCGGCGTAGGGATCGCTCAATTTTCGCGCTGAGTGAGCTTGTATTCTATCTGCTGTAGTGCCGAGCGCCACACATCATAACCCTCTTGAGACAGGTGCAACCCATCTGTAGTCAACTCTGGGCGCAAATTGCCTTCCATATCCGTAAACCAGCTATAAATATTTAGATAATTAGCGCCTTCTTGTTTGGCAATCTGGGTTAATTGTATATTAATGTGACGAATGCGGCTATTGGAAAGTTTTGCTAGGCGAGTAGGCAAAATTGATTGGACAATAATTTGAGCTTTTGGGTGAGTCTGCCGTAAACGACGGATAATCCGGCGATAATTACGCAAAATTGTGTCATCACTAGCGCCTTTTCGTAAGTCGTTAATCCCAGCCATGACGTAAATCACATCCGGCCGCGTTGCCGAAAATGCCCCCAATCTTTTTAAAACTCCACTGGAAGTATCTCCAGATATGCCTTGATTCAGCCACAATTTCCCAGCAGGTAGTTTTTCTCTAGGAAACCACATGCTCAAAGAATCACCCACTAAGATACTTAGATGATTTGCACCTTGACCTTGAGCGATCGCTCTAGCTTCTAAAGCTAGTAAACTTTTCCAGTCATCATAAGTTAGTTGACGCTTCTTGATCGACTCCCACAATGATTGCAAATTATCACTATCCACGCGTTTATGAATCTGACCTGTTTTCAGAGCCGCCAATCTTTGGTAGTAAAGTTGATTACCAGATGTCAGTGAGATACCAGTTGCTTGGGCGCTGGGGTTGACTAATGATTCTGTTGGGACTGGTAATCCCTGACTACTCAGTTCTGGTAAGGAGAGATCAAAGCTCTTGATATTTTTCTCACCTGCTGTTGGCTGCGAACTTTTTAGGGGTTGGAACGTTTGGCCACTGAGTTCTGGTAAGGGGAGATCAACACTGGGGATGATTTGTCTACTTACTATTGTCTGCGAGCCTTGTTTTAAATCCCACAGGAATCCAGAATTTTCTGGCAGGACAATCGACAAATGTGGAAGAGCCGATGCTGGTATTGCTAATCCTGTTAACAAGCCTATTGCCAACAGATAAGGATCCCTCATCGCTTTGTCTCTCCTCTACTCACTGCTTTTCCCTATGACAGCATTAGTTGCCTGTATTCAGGAAAATTTTACTTCGGTTAAGTATTATTCTTATTTACACTGTATAGTTCTGTAAAGCCTATTAACGAGATTATATTAGACAATTCACGATCTCTTTAAAGTACGGTTTTTTCTGTGGTATACAAGTCTTATTTGTGAGGATACTTCTACTAAAAGCACTATTTTCACAAGCTGACCATTTTTTATAACCAGTGGTCACAAATATTGCAAGTGGATGTAAACTCGGTCATTAGTGGATAATTTTTGATTATCTCAGGACAAAGTTTTTTGCTTTTGATGTTGCTACTATAGAAAATAACCATTTGATTTCAGGTTTCCATATCTCAGGAAATTGTGGCGATCGCATGATAGTTTGCTAAACTGCTAGGCGATGTTTGACGACAAAGCGTTTCTCGTCTACGCTTTTTAATTTCTCATATGAAATTGAGCGGTGCAAATGCATCAGTTATCAAATATGAAATTATTAAAGATTCCAGAATTAGCAAAAGAGAAAGGATGGACACTAAAAGAAGTTTCTGACCGTTATGGGGTAATTAACAGCACAGTTAGAAGTTATGCCCGTCGTTCAGGAATGACAACAGTTGACTTTACTGCTATCCACAGATTAGCTCACACCTTTGATGTGACGATTGAAGACTTAGTGGAAATTCTAGAGGAATAGGCAAAAGTTTAACTGTTGAGGATGTTTATAAGCTAATGAGCATTTAAGTTGCATAAAACCAGGGTTAGAGCCGCTTACTACAAGCGAATCAGTCTGGAAAAATGAATGACGATTAGCTTATCATACGATGATGTGCCCTTAATGAGCAAGCAAAAGGTTAGTCCTACTGAGAGTTCGAGAACTTGCTCAAAAAAAGGTTAGACTCTCAAATTGGTTTGGGAGAATTATGGAGTCATTTACAGCGCTGTTAAACACTATACACGTTACGCTGAGATGAAAAAAGTTAAATTTATTTTCATTCAAAAGTTGCCTCTTACCTTTGATGCGATGACTAAGGGTTTGATGCAGATTATCCAGTAATAGAAAAATTACCTGTATTTCTGTTGTAGTTATATATATACATAATTAAAAATTTATGTTTATTCATTGAAGTATGAATTCAAACACATTTAAATTAAGTTTTAACTATAGAAAATAACTTCATTGGAAGTGCTAAGATTTAGGCTGAATCATTAGTGTTTTCCTTTTCTTCCGTGGCTAGAGCTAGTACAGCGATTGGTGTCAGTCCCATTATTAAAGAGATTGTGCAAAAACAGGCACATTCAACACGTTTGACCCTGAAAGAAGTTATTCTCATGGGGATGTTAGCAATTGACAAACTAGATGATCAAGGTCGTCAAGAGCTTGCGGATCAAGTTCATCAAATGCAGGTGAATGGAGAAATTTGAGTGAGTAGTTATGAGTTAAGAGTTATAAATTATATATTTTAACTCCTCAGTCCTGACTCTTTACTTAATTTGCTTATTGGCTAAATCGATAACGACTTCCCGTTACATAATCTTCATTAATTTCAAAAGATATCCATCGGCGTTGCAGAGTTTCAGCAACAAATCCGGTTGTGTTAGAACCTGCAAATGGATCTAATACCATATCACCTTCATCAGTTAAGAATTTGATGAAGAACTCCGCGAACCCTTGAGGAAAACGTGCTGGATGGGGTCTAATTTCTGCTGCTTTGCAGCGTTGTAAATAAGCGCTATTAGATTCAGTATTAGCAATTTCTAGCAAATTTGGCGGAATTGCACCTTGGTTATCCTTTTGAAATTTATCAGAAATATTATGTCCACTAGGACGTATTTTGGCCTTATAGCCATTTTTGAGTAATTGTTTCATACTTTGGCTATAAGGCTTTAAAACTTTTCTGTTATCTGCTCTAGGATTAGGTGTTTTAGACAACCACCAAACTGTATTTACAGAATCTTTCACACGAATCCGCCTGATTGTCACCCACTCAGCAGGGGTTGGTAGTCGAGCCGGATTATAGTGGTAAAATTCTTGAGCAAGAAAGAAACCTACTTCTTTGCATAATCTAACTAAAAGTTCGTATTGGTAGATACTCCGCACAGGATTACCAGGAAGGTAAGCACCGCCTAAATCTAGTACGAATGAGCCATTCTCTGCCAGTACTCTTTTAAATTCATAGGCAAAAGGTAAAAACCACTCAATATATTTTTCAGCAGTTTCGTTACCGTATTCTTTTTTGCGGGTAAGAGCAAATGGAGGTGATGTGATAATTAAATTAATACTATTATCATCAATAAATTTAATAAGTTTAAGGCTATCACCTAAATATGCTGCTCCATTCTGCTGGGTATAAGAGGGATTAAAAATTATTTCTTTTGCTGGCGTTATTGGTTCTTCTTGCAAGAGTGATAAGATTATTTCGTTTTTTATAGTTATAACTTGTTTTGGTATTATCCAACTATTTAATTTTAAAAGTTATTTTTTTAACGCAGGGGAACACAGAGCAAAGCGCAAAGTTACGCAGAGGAGTATATTAACTTTCGCCACGCTTTGCGATCACAGTAATAGAATTAGACAATCGCGTATTCACTAACTTCATAACAAGCTTTACATTATGCAAGTTTTAAAATTTGGAAACGTTAGATAGGTTTTCCGTCTCAAAGCGTTTATAGATTTATTTGTTCCTTAACAAAAGTTAAGACTTCATCAGTCTGGGCAACGTGCTAAAAACTTAAATAACTGATTGTACGTTAAGTAACTCATATCTAAACAGTAAAAATCTTTTTCGCCATCTTTAGTAATTTATTTCTCCTTTGTTGGAAGTTTTGCTTATCCCAATCCAGGAATTTTATTAGCTCTCGATTGAGTGTCACATTTGACTGTTCATAAAGACTTTTCTTCTCAGAAAATGACTTATTACCCGCACTATTATTGTTACGTCCAGGCCAAAAAGACAGATTCCCAATGTCGTTCTTTAACAGTTCAAGCTCTTCAATTCGTGAAGCACTACTAGCATTGTGCGGATATATATGCTCTATCGTAACTTTGCTTAGATCAAAGATACTTATTTCATTTGGTTTTAGTTTCCCATTAGCGCCATTAGAGTACCACTCAACATGATCCTCTAATGTAGTTAAAAAATGTCTGATAATTATTTTTTTTGAAGAATTATCTTGGTAACTTAACTTTTGTATTAATAGAGATTCAAAAGTTTCATCAGGAGCATACTTATCCTGTACCACTTTTAATTCATTTCTTAAAGTAGGAATTTTATATTCTTGCGGTGCTTGTCTAATCAATTTTGCGTGGTCGTAATATATAGTAGATATTTTTTCAGCGTGTCCTCCTACAATAGTAATATAGCGAAAAGCAAAGCGTTCTAGAATGTCTATGATTTCTATAAATTCCTTTTCCGAAAGACAGTGATAAACACTAAGTAAGAGTGGTATACAAAGTGTATGCCTTAATACTTTTATCAAACGTTGTAGTCTTTCCTGTTGCCAATCTGAAGCAGTAGCATCTCGATAAGGCCACCGTAGTTCTGATATTTCTATAAAAACTTGTTGTTCATTTTTTATATCAGAAATAGTATGAGATACTTTTTTAGCTTCCTTAGTATCAGCAAGCTCTAAGACCACTCCAGATGGAAACTTAAATATATCATCTCGAAATGTATCTGCCAAATTCCTCTTAGCTGCACCCTTACCCTGATGAGATGCATAGTAATTTCTAAAGAATTGCTCTACATCTGTAGCTGGATAACTAAGTATTGTATCCCAGTTATCTTCTGCAAGTATTTGTTCTCTCTCGTGTTTTTCAAGTAATTCAAGAGTATCTGAGCGAAGCTTATTTCCATCACTCAACTCTCTTCCTCTATCATTTAGTACCGCAAATAACCTGTAAGCTTCACTTCTATCCTCACTAACTATATAAATTACATAACAGTCTTCTATAACTGATTTTCGTAATTGTAGAAGAGAATTAAGTTTATCAGAGACACTAGATTTACTAATATCATTGAGAATTTTATTAATAAGCTTTGTCCTAATAGAATCCCATGCAGTCTGTAATTTTTTATGAGAATCTCGTAACGATTTAGGACTACGACCATTTATCAAGTCTTCAAAAAAGACATAATCTGCTTTTGACAGAGTGAGACGAAGACGTGGCTGTAATTGGTTATTTATTACTTCTTTGTATTCCAACTATTCATCTTTTGTTGTACTCGCATAAGATTTAGCTGCTTGCGAGGTTTCTGTATCTTTTTCAACTTCAGCTTCATTAGCAAGTGACTCGAATGCCTTAACAAGGGAGGCAATTGTCATTGTGAAAGTTGCTAGCCTTTGCTGGCCATCAACCAAATCGTAAAGATTTCCCGTATAACTGTTAGGTATATGTTGTTTTATGCTTACTAAGCCACCAAAGAAATGTTTTCTTGGCTGACTATAATTAATTTGTCTTGCATTATATAGATAGCACCAGTAAATCTTTTATAAAATCATCAATTTCTTCTTGCTCCCAATCAAAAGCTCTTTGATATTTCGGTACTTTAAAAGGAATTCGACGACAAAACAAATCTCCTAATGATGTACTTTCAGGCTGCATAGTCATAGTTTTTATACAAAGCTCGTATCTTCTTTTATTAATGTAACCAATAAGACGAAATGTTGTATATAGTCATTGCTTAGACTTATTAAAAAAATCCCCCACCTTTCGGCAGGGGATTTTTATTACTTACTTACAAAACTAGCAGCCGAATTAACCGAACTTACCAGCAGTAGAAGCAATCAAGAATGCTGCGTAAGTCACGATGTAGCCAACAGTGAAGTGAGCTAGACCAACTACACGAGCTTGAACAATTGACAGAGCAACGGGCTTGTCTTTCCAGCGAACTAGGTTAGCTAAAGGAGTGCGTTCGTGTGCCCAAACAAGGGTTTCAATCAACTCTTGCCAGTAACCTCTCCAGGAGATTAGGAACATGAAGCCAGTAGCCCAAACTAGGTGTCCAAACAGGAACATCCAAGCCCAGACAGACAGGTTATTCACGCCGTAAGGGTTGTAACCGTTAATCAACTGAGCAGAGTTAGCCCAGAGGTAATCGCGGAACCAGCCCATGAGGTATGTAGAGTTCTCATTGAACTGAGCTACGTTGCCTTGCCAAATACCTAGATGCTTCCAATGCCAGTAGAACGTAACCCAACCAAGGGTGTTGAGCATCCAGAATGTAGCGAGGTAGAAGGAATCCCAAGCTGAGATGTCGCAAGTACCGCCACGACCGGGGCCGTCGCAAGGGAAGGCATAGCCGAAGTCCTTTTTATCGGGCATCAGCTTAGAACCACGGGCATCCAAAGCACCTTTGACCAAGATCAAGGTGGTGGTGTGGAGACCTAAGGCGATCGCATGGTGTACCAAGAAGTCGCCAGGGCCAATTGTTAAGAACAGGGAGTTTGTACCAGCATTGATCGCATCTAGCCAGCCTGGTAACCAGACGTTAGCGTAGTTGGGCCATGCTGTGTAAGCAATACTATCTGGGTTAGATAGCAAGGTGTCTAAACCGTACAGTACCTTACCGTTAGCAGCTTGGACGAATTGAGCAAATACTGGCTCAATCAAGATTTGCTTTTCCGGAGTACCGAAAGCAACTACTACATCGTTGTGTACGTACAGACCAAGAGTGTGGAAGCCCAAGAAAAGGGATACCCAGCTAAGGTGGGAAATAATCGCTTCTTTGTGCTTCAACACGCGCTCAAGGACGTTGCCCTTATTTTGCTCTGGGTCGTAATCACGTACCCAGAATATTGCTCCGTGAGCAAAAGCACCAAGGATCAGGAAACCAGCAATGTATTGATGGTGCGTGTATAGCGCTGCCTGAGTCGTGTAGTCCTTCGCAATAAATGCGTAGGAAGGCATGGCGTACATGTGCTGCGCTACCAGAGAGGTGACCGTTCCCAGAGCAGCTAGGTGAATACCTAACTGGAAGTGCAACGAATTGTTATAGGTGTCGTACAACCCTTGGTGAGGCAGGTTGAACTGACCTTCACTGGTGGTACCAGGTACTAAACCGGATTTGGAGTTCAGCATTTCTTTGATGCTGTGACCAATTCCGAAGTTAGTCCGGTACTGGTGACCGGCAATTATGAAGATAACCGCGATCGCTAGGTGGTGGTGAGCTATATCAGTCAGCCACAAAGCTTCTGTCTGAGGATGAAAGCCACCCAAGAAACTCAGAATCGCAGTTCCTGCACCTTGCGATGTCCCGAATATATGTCCAGGAGTGTCAGGGTTTTGAGAGTAAACACCCCAGTTGCCTGTAAAGAATGGTGTCAAACCGGCTGGGTGGGGTGGGGTAGATAGGAAGTTATCCCAACCTACGTGCTGACCGCGAGATTCGGGGACAGCAACGTGAATTAAGTGACCAGCCCACGCCAAAGAACTAACACCAAACAAACCTGCTAAGTGGTGGTTTAGGCGATGTTCAGCGCTCTTAAACCATGCCAAGCTAGGACGATACTTGGGTTGCAAGTGCAGCCAACCAGCGAACAAGAATACAGCTGCGAATAACAGCAAGAACACTGAACCGTTGTACAGTTCGCCGTTTGTCCGCATTCCGATCGTATACCACCAATGGTAGAGACCAGAGTAGGTAATGTTTACCGGATTGCTAGCACCAGCTTGCGTAAAAGCTTCGATCGCTGGTTTACCAAAGTGGGGGTCCCAAATCGCGTGGGCGATCGGACGGATGTGAAGGGGATCTTTAATCCACTGTTCAAAGTTACCTTGCCAGGCTACGTGGAACAGGAGGCTGGATGCCCACAGGAAGATGATTGCCACGTGACCGAAGTGAGTTGCGAAAATCTTTTGGTAAAGATTTTCTTCCGTCATGCCATCATGGGTTTCAAAGTCGTTGCCTGTAGCGATCGCATACCATATCCGACGAGTCGTCGGGTCCTGTGCGAGATCCTGGCTAAATTTGGGAAATTTTGTCGCCATAGGTTTAATAAATCCTCTGACCTTTAGCCATCAAGTACCAGCGAAATTTTAGATTCTAGATTTTGGATTTTGGATTAAATCTAAAATCCAAAACCCAAAATTCTGCTGATTGCTACCCTACTGAAAGGATGTGTGCATGGAAGAACGCCCAAGTAGTGACAATCCCTCCCAAGAGGTAGTGAGCTACCCCTACGGCCCGACCCTGAATGATACTCAGAGCCCGAGGCTGAATTGCTGGTGCTACCTTTAGTTTATTATGCGCCCAAACAATGGACTCAATCAGTTCTTGCCAGTAACCGCGACCACTGAACAGGAACATCAAGCTGAATGCCCAGACAAAGTGAGCGCCTAAGAAGAGTAGACCATAGGCAGATAGCGCGCTGCCATAGGAATTGATGACTTGCGTAGCTTGTGCCCACAAGAAGTCTCGTAACCAACCATTGATGGTAATGCCGCTTTGGGCAAAGTTACCACCAGTGATGTGAGTCACAACACCATCTGCATCTACTGTTCCCCAGACATCTGATTGCATCTTCCAGCTGAAGTGGAAAATTGCGATGGATATTGTGTTGTACATCCAGAAAAGTCCGAGGAACACATGATCCCAACCAGATACTTGACAGGTACCGCCACGACCAGGACCATCGCAGGGAAAGCGGAAGCCCAGGTTTGCCTTGTCTGGAATCAGACGAGAGCTACGGGCATATAGCACACCTTTGAGCAGAATTAGGACAGTAACGTGTATTTGGAATGCGTGAATATGGTGGATTAAGAAGTCCGCCGTACCCAAAGCAATGGGCATCATTGCTACTTTACCGCCTACAGCCAAAATCCCACCGCCGAAAGCATAGCTAACGGGTTCTAGCGCATTGGGAGCAGTGCCACCAGGAGCTAGAGTGTGGATGTTTTGTACCCACTGAGCAAACACTGGCTGCAACTGAATTGCAGTATCAGAGAACATGTCTTGAGGACGACCTAATGCACGCATTGTGTCGTTGTGGATGTAAAGTCCAAAGCTATGGAAGCCTAGGAAAATACATACCCAGTTGAGGTGAGAAATAATCGCATCTCGGTGACGAATCACCCGATCCAGTAAGTTGTTTTGGTTCACAACCGGATCGTAATCCCGCACCATGAATATGGCAGCGTGAGCCGCACCGCCGACTATACAGAATGCACCAATCCACATGTGGTGGGTGAAAATGCACAGCTGCGTAGCATAGTCAGTTGCCAAATATGGATAGGGGGGCATCGCGTACATGTGATGCGCGATGATGATGGTCAGCGAACCCAAGAAGGCCAGGTTAGTAGCCAACTGAGCGTGCCAAGATGTGGTCAGGTTTTCGTAGAGACCTTTGTGACCTTCACCGGTGAAAGGACCTTTATGGTTTTCTAGGATCTCTTTAATGCTGTGACCAATACCCCAGTTGGTACGGTACTGGTGACCAGCAATGATAAAGACAACCGCGATCGCTAAGTGGTGATGAGCAATGTCTGTCATCCACAAGCCACCTGTTACTGGGTTTAGACCGCCCTTGAAGGTCAGGAAGTCAGCATACTGACCCCAGTTCAAGGTGAAGAAAGGTGCTAAACCAGCAGCAAAGCTGGGATACAGCTCGGTCAACAAGTCTTTGTTCAAGATGAACTCATGGGGCAAGGGTATGTCTTTGAGAGCTACGCCTGCATCCAAAAGCTTGTTGGTCGGTGCGGATACGTGGATTATGTGACCTGCCCATCCCAAGGAACCACAACCTAGCAATATTTGCAAGTGGTGATTCAGCATTGACTCCACATTCTGGAACCATTCCAGTTTGGGAGCGCGTTTGTGGTAATGGAACCAGCCAGCAAATAATAATAAGCCTGCTAATACCAAGCCACCGATCGCAGTCACGTAAAGCTGGAAGGAGTTTGTGATACCCCAGCCACGCCATACTTGGAACAAACCAGAGGTGATTTGAATACCGTGGAAACCACCGCCAACATCACCGTTTAAAATGTCTTGTCCCACAATGGGCCAAACGACCTGAGCACTAGGTCTAACGTTCAACGGGTCGCTTAACCAAGCTTCGTAGTTAGAAAACTTCGCGCCGTGGAAAATCATCCCGCTCAACCAAACCATTATTACGGCTAAGTGGCCGAAGTGGGCTGAGAATATCTTGCGGGATATGTCTTCTAAATCGCTTGTATGTGTATCAAAATCATGGGCGAGTGCGTGCAGGTTCCAAATCCATGTGGTGGTTTTGGGACCTCTGGCTAAGGATCTGTCGAAGTGTCCAGGTTGTGCCCATCTCTCGAATGAGGTAGGAACCGGATCGTTATCGACGATTACTCTTGCCTTTTTTTCCTCTCGCTCCGGAGGACTTATTGTCATTCGACCTCCTCTCTTGATAAGGAATGAGGATTTATGGATACCACAAAATGAACCATTACCACATACTCCAGAATTTTACTGAAGCCGCGATGAAGACCCGATGTGGAGAGTTGTTTCTCGTTGAATTATAGAGTCTTCACTTGTACTTTGTTAGAGATATTTTAACAATAATTCAAACTTGTGGAAATATTGCTGGAATTCATGCCTGATCTGGCTTTTCATTCCAAACTATTTGTACAAAAGTCAATAGATTATCTATTTTATTTACAAAGAATAACAATTCGTAAAATTTATGGTTTGGCTGTATATAGAGGATGTTCTAGCTTTTGCTGCTGTTACTCGTGAATATTTGTGTCATGTTTCAATTGTTATAAGTAAAAAGCTGTAATGAATATGACTTGTTTTAAAATTTCCTGAGATATACAGGAAAACTTATGGGAGGTGAGGCAGATTTCACCTTTTGGGCTATAGTTCCCTATGGACAGTTTGAGCCAAAATAATCTGTCAATCAATTTTGGATTTTGGATTTTGGATTTTGGATTTTGGTGAAGCAGCGCGGTCTTCTCGCATTGGGAGAGGCTAGCGCCTGCCGTAGGATGCCCAAAGGGCTGTAGGGGGTTTCCACGCCACTTGCTTCACTTGGGGAGACCCTAAGACCGCAGTGGCTCCCCATGAGCGACTGCTGTTAGCGCAGCGTAAAGCCTGCGGCATGGCTTCGCTTAGAGCGAGGAACGAGCGTCACCCGAAGGGATTGACTCCGACCAGTGTCTTCTCTAGGAGATGCTCCGCTAACGTAGCGGGACGAATTACGGGTACTTGGCTCTGAGGATTTTGGATTTCCAATCTTGGTAGGCGTTAGCTAGTCATACACCCCTACGATGCTCGTTCCGACCCTCCTACGTCGCTAACGCTACCGCTTCTCTACGAGACGCTGCGCTAACGCTAAAGCTACGCTATCGAGCGAATGAGTGGATTTGTTCCGCCCACTATGGACAGGGCATGAACCAAAATAATCTAAAATCTAAAATCTAAAATTGATATGGTCAATTGTCGAAGACTATCACTGGGTGCAACACATGAACTCGTGGCAGAAAAGGGTGTTAGAGAAGCTCCTCCCTAAGAGGTTCCCGATTTTCAAGTGGGTAATGACATTGATGCTGGTATTAAGCTTGACCAGTTGTGGGGAGAAAGTCGGAAGCCAGGAAGTATCGACTGGCTATAGAGAAAACCCTGCACAGATTTCTCAAATTTCAAAGCAATTTTCGGAAGTTTCCCCACCATCTGTTATCCAAGAACTGCGGACAATTTTGGAAGTTTATCAGCCACAAGTGACAATTGTTACTCCAAAACCTGATGAAGTTTTTCAAGACAATAAAATCACAGCCAGTTTTCAGGTTAAGGATCTACCAATATTTAAAGACCCAGAATTACAACTGGGTCCCCATCTACACGTAATTCTGGATAACCAACCTTATATACCTGTTTACGACCTGAATCAGCCCTTGCTTTTGCCAGACTTGTCTCCAGGGACTCATACCCTGCGTGTCTTTGCCTCCCGTCCTTGGCATGAAAGCTTTAAGAATGAAGGCGCTTATGCTCAGACAAGATTTCACGTCTTCACTAAAACCGACGACAACAACCCAGATCCCAAATTACCCTTGCTAACTTACAGCCGTCCTCAAAGCAGCTACGGAGCAGAACCAATCTTACTGGACTTTTACCTAACTAACGCTCCTTTGCACCTTGTCGGCAAGGAAAACGCCAATGATGAATTCAGTGATTGGCGCATCCGCTCGACAATTAATGGTGAAAGCTTTATTTTCGATCGCTGGCAAGCAGTTTATCTTAAAGGCTTCCGTCCAGGAAAAAACTGGATAAAACTGGAATTTCTCGATAACCAGGGAAATCCTGTCAAAAATGCCTTTAATACCACAGTTAGACTGATTGACTACCAGGCAAAGGGTAAAGATACTTTGTCGAGAATTGTCAGAGGGGAACTTACAGCAGATGAGGTGCGCCCCGTTGTAGACCCAAATTATAGACTTGTACCTAAACCCACGCCTTCTGTTGAAAAAACACCCCAAATACAACCGAAGGTAGAAAAACAGCCTATTCCTGAAACTGAAATTCCAAAAGAATCCAAAACACAGCCAGAACAACCGAAATTAGAAGTTCCAACGGCTGTACCATCTCCCAGCTTGTCCCCGACACCACCAGAAATAATTACGCCAACACCAGAACCACAGCCAGAGGTAATACCAACTCCTGAATCAACGCCGTTACCCGAAAAAGTTATACCTCAGCCAACAAAACCGAGATTTGGCGGATTTTTTAACCGT
>NZ_CALMFY010000217.1:15149-51013 GCF_937863485.1 uncultured Nostoc sp.
CACAGCCACAGGTAACACCAATATCTGAATCAACCCTGTTACCCAAAAAAAATCGCTCCTGATTCAGAAAAACCAGAATTAAAAAGATATTTCAACCCGCGTCAGTTCCCAAATGCGACACCATCTCTTGGTTTGCCAGCTACACCTACCCCAGCAGTTCCAGAAACTACACCAGAAGAGAAGTAAAAAAATAATGACTAGCTTAACCAAAGACACTCAACTGTAACTCTTGCGCTAAAGCCTCAACAAATGCGATCGCTGCTACAGGATTACCGATATTATCCAACCCAGGACTATAGCAAGCGATCGCTCCCTCACCTGGTACTATTGCTACAAGTCCACCACCAATGCCTGATTTCATCGGTAGACCAATCTTGACTGCAAACTGGGCAGAAGCTTCGTACAGTCCACAAGTTAACATTACAGCATTGACAATTCGGCGGTTTTCTGCGGAGAAATAGCTATTTTCACAAGCTAGGAGTTTTCCCAAAAGGGCTAAATCTTCAACTCGCCCAGATATACAGCATATTTGCTCGTAGGTGTCAAGTGCTGTTTCAATATTTTCTAGATGCCCAGCTTGAGCAAGATAATTAGCGATCGCTTGATTGGCTGTTGAGCGGGTTGATCGCACTGAAGCCAGCATTACCTCATCTAACTTGAGTTGACAACCTGCTAATTGATTGAGCCATTGACAAAATGAAAAAGTGCGAACGCTTGCGTCCTTTCCTGGTAATTTATCAGCGAGGGTAATTGCCCCACTATTAATCATCGGGTTGCGGGGGCGACCGCGATCGGCAATGAGTTGTTCTAAAGAATTGAAGGGTGTATCCGATGGTTCAACCCCAACCCACCCAAAAACTGTTTCTACGCCAAAATGTTCTAGTAGATAAAGTAGAGAAAATGTCTTAATAACGCTCATTAGCGGGAACACACAAGCTGTATCCCCAAAGCTGATAGTTTTCCCCGATTCACAGCAGATGTGAACTGCAAAACAATCAGGATCAGCCAAAGCTAATTGCGGAATGCGATCGGCAACTTGTCCTTGTTCAGCTTGGGTTTTGGCTAGTTGCACCCACGCTGATAACTTCGTAGTAGTTAGTTTATCAAGTCCTTTCAAAGTGTAAGTTTTCTAAAAGTTTATTTATTAAATAGTAATTATTTTAGCTTTAACCTTGTTGTCGTTTTAACTTTTGTATCAATACTTGGCAGCGCTTACTAGCTTCTCTTGCCTGTTGCCTGAACTGTTTAGCTTGCTCTTGGTTAGTTAAATATACTTCAGATGCTTTTTACCTGAGTTCAACACCTTGTTTACTGAGTTCCTGAATACAAGTCTTTAATTCTTCAATTATTTTCATCTTTGCTTTTGTTCTGAAATCACAATTTCCAAATTTCGGCTTTTTAATAAAATATATCTGCTCTACTAGCCAGCAAGCTAGTATCATTAAAATCATTGTTTGCTATCGCTCTGTCATCAGCTTCGTACAACTCATCAATGATTTCTTGTAATTGTGCGTAAGCTTTTAATAATACATTGCGGGTTTCTGACTTCATATTGACTGGTTAAATATCTAGCTGTTCTGCAATTAAACTTAGATTTGGTTTTGTATAAGCCCCTAGGAGCAGCGATAATATATGTATGATTATTTTTCATCGGCTTATTTTAGAAAATTAGTATAAACATTCTCTAAGAGCAAAGTAGACTTTATGATTCCCCGTGTTAGAGCGCCAGAATTACCGCAAAATTACTCTTGGCTTAACACCGATAAACCCTTATCTCTTAAACAACTTAAGGGTAGAGTCGTAATTTTAGACTTTTGGACATACTGTTGTATTAATTGTCTGCATATTCTGCCAAACCTAAAATATTTAGAACAGAAATATAAAGATATAGCAATCCTAAATGAGTTGTGAAAATGAACGAACCGCTAACGCGCAGCGTCTCCAAGAGTTGCCGCCAAGAGCGCCAAAAAAAGAAAAAGAAGTTTTCACATATGATTTAGGACTGCTATAGTCTTACCGTTATCGGGGTTCACTCTGCCAAATTTGACAACGAAAAGGAAACAGAAAATATTCGCCAAGCTGTCTTGCGCTACGACATTGAACATCCAGTTGTAGTTGACAGAGGTTTTCAGATTTGGCAAGAGTATGCTGTTCGTGCTTGGCCTACGTTAATAATTATTGATCCAGAAGGTTATGTGATTGGCCAGATTTCTGGTGAAGGAAACCGTGACACTTTAGACGAATTGATTCAAAAGTTAATTCAGCAACACCACGAGAAAGGCACAATTAATTTCCAAGAAATTAGCTTGACTTTAGAAAAACAGCGCCAACCATTAATCACACCTCTAGCCTTTCCTGGTAAAGTTCTAGCTACCCAAGCGGCTTTATTTATTGCTGACTCTGGACATCACCGCCTGATTATGAGTAGCTTTGACGGGGAAATTTTGCATTTGATTAGTACTGGAAAATCTGGCTTAACCGATGGTTCGTTCAGCGAAGCGCAGTTTTTTGCACCACAGGGAATGGTGTTTGATGCAGAAAATCAAATTCTTTATGTTGCTGATACAGAAAATCATGCCCTGCGGCGAGTTGACTTGAAGCGCCAAGTAGTCGAAACTATAGCCGGAACTGGTGAACAAAGCCGCAATATCCGTCCTCATGGCGGTGCTGGTTTAGAAACTGCGCTGAATTCCCCTTGGGATTTAGTGAAAGTGGGACATACCCTGTTTATTGCAATGGCTGGGCCCCATCAGATTTGGGAAATGGATTTAGAAACTAGCGTCATTAAAACTTATGCTGGTACTGGTGCAGAAGCTTGCATTGATGGTTCACTTGCTGAATCTGCCTTTGCTCAACCCAGTGGTATCAGCACAGATGGGCAAGAATTATATATTGCTGACAGTGAAGTTAGTTCAATTCGTAGCATTGGAATTGTAGAACCGTACCAAGTCCGAACCGTTTGTGGTAGTGGAAGTTTATTCGGTTTTGGCGATGTTGATGGACAAGGTGAAGATGTCCGTTTACAACACTGTCTAGGGGTGGAATACGTCCAGAATTACCTGTGGGTAGCAGATACCTACAATCACAAAATTAAATTAGTCAGTCCTAGTGGGAATTGTCAAACAGTTTTAGGAGATGGTACTAGTGGCTTACAAGATGGCAAGGGTAAAAATAGCCGCTTTTTTGAACCTTCGGGATTGAGTGCGATCGCTTCTTTTTTATATATTGCCGATACCAATAATCATGCCATCCGCCGCGTAGATTTGAATAGTCTTGAGGTGATGACGTTGCAATTTCCTGGTTTATGTGCGCCAGATGTTTGTATTCCGCCTAATTTATAGAATGATTACCTCAAGCAAAGGTGCAAAGGAAAGCTGTGTGTCTCTGCGTAAGATTTAAAAGAGAACTAATTAAATAGTGCTACTAAATTTTGATAATAAGCCAACCCAGTCAAAGGTTACAGGCGAACTATAGTAATCCTATTTGATTTGCTTTCCACCGAGAGACTCAGATCCCCGACTTCTTCAAGAAGTCGGGGATATTTTTGTTCATAACTTATTTAGGATTGCTATATAAACTATCTTTAATGGCTTGAATATCAGTATTTTCACTAGATTGATGTTGATAACTCGATTCTAAAAACAACAATCCTCTGGTTTAAGCCAGAGGATTGTCAACTGTACCACTAATAACTTTAGTCTCATCACATCTAAGTTTTAACTTTTATTTAAGGCAGCCCTTAATTGCTTAAGCAGCTTACCAACTTCTAAAAATTGTGGATCTTTTGCAAGTTTTTGGATAACTTTAGGACTGCTTTCCATCACAATCTTGTTGTAAGCAGTAATAGCATCATTTAGCTTTTTTATATCCACATTTGGTGTTTCTCCCTTCTGGGCTATCATTAAATCTGCCATTAATCCTTTAGTGCTGGCAACTAGCTGCATTGGTTGTAATTGTCCTACAGGAACGCCTAATACAGATGCTGATTTATTTCTGGCTAGAGCCAATAAAGCATTTACCAGTGATGCTACAGATGGTGATGATACTCCTAAATTAACTATAGAAACCTGTAACTGATTAGCTGCTGCTTGTGCATTCACCCCACCCAGTAAGATAACTAGAATGATCGCAGCCGGACTATTTGCATCGGGATTTTGGCTGAGTATATTAATGAGAGTTTTATTTAAATTATTTTGAACTTCTGTTGCTACGCTAATCCTACCATCACCACTAAATTCAACTTCAACCCCAGGTGCAGGTTCAACAAATGGCTCTGAAGATCCTGGGTTAAAATTATCCCCCGATGAGGAAGTAGAATCTTCACTAGTTCCCGTGACGCCAGCAGTACCAGCATTTACTCTCATAGGCCCACCCACTAGATAAGTGAATAAGATTAACGTTAGAGTAAGAATGAGAGAAAATTTTTGTTTCTTCATTGTTTTTATTGTTGATGAAATTCCAAGATAACTCAGCAGTTAAAACTGAAAACTGTACCCTGCACTCAGAGAAAAACCTAGACCACTATTAAGATTGCTAGTAACATCTGTGAAAATAGTATTGATAACTACAGGTGTCTTCTTGAAAGGAGCAAAAGATGCACCCATATTGAGACGATTTCCAGTCCAGCTACTTACTAAAGATACTTCAGGTATGACTCTAAAACCTAAACTAGCAAAAAGATTCACAGGATTTTCATCTGCTGCTATTGCACCTTTAGAACGAAAAGCACCACTGCCAAGTCCCACAGAAACAGTCAAAGGTAATTTGTTATTAGGATTATTTGATTGTAGTGGAAATGACTTAGTAACTACTCCATAGATAGTATCTTTAGCTTTGCCAACATCTCCCCATTTAATAGGATTTGACCAACCAATAGCTACAGCTGTACCATCACCCAAATATTTGTGTAGCTTAAAACCTACACCGCCACTATCACCAAAATCAAAACTCTCACCACCACCTACACTAGTAATATTGACATTAACTTCCAATCCTACAGATTTAACTGCATCTCCCAAACCAAAACCAACAGACAAAGAACCATCTACCCTATCTTTATCCTCATCTAGAGGGAAAAGTAAACCACCGCCAATATAGGCTTGGCCAAAACTTGCACCATAGGCAGAAGGAGTACCAGCTGCTGAACCAGGGGCAGCTTTTGGTGATTTACCTAGCCTCACTATGGGATCAATTAAAAGTTGTTGGCGTAATTTATTAGTCTCACCAAAAGTATCACCCGAAAATTCTGAAGAGTCTATTTGTGCGAAAATTTGAGGTTGTTTCTGCTTCAATACATTACTCTGTTTTAAATGCAAATCACTATTACTAATTGGATAAGCAAATAACTGTTTCGCTAAATTATCATTAATTTTTATCTTTTCTTGAGATTTAAGCCAAAAATTTTTTCCAGAAAAAGAATTCCTGAATGTTTCAGACTTAAGGTTACCAGTAAAACGATTACTAATGCTTACAGTCTCTAATTTAGTCACAGGATTACTTTTTTTAGATGCCAACAACCTTTGTCGCGATCTGATCTTTTTTTGTTGTGAATTAGGTTCTGATACTATAGAAGATGCTTTGCGATTTTGAGACCCACTCAATTGAGCCTCTTGATTTTCAGAAACAACATTATTTGCTGCAACTACCGAGTTGGTAAAAATAGCTGTCAACAGTAGAATAAAAGTTATCAAGATTGTCCCTAAGTTCCAAGAAGTATAGTTAATACTAATAATTTGATAAGTATTACTACCATTGATAATTTTTTGTATTTTATCCATCAAAATATTCCTTCTATAAAAGTATTTACGGTAATACAACAGCAATTTATACGCCAAACATCCCAATTGAAACTAGTAATATTACGGAAATGTAGCCAATTAACCCGGATTTCTTACAAGAGAAATCCGGGCATAGCTGTTCTGATTTCATACATCTCAGGCGTAAAGCTCTCCAGCAGTTCACGTAAAGTTAAGTTTGGCTGCTGCGGCTTGCTCATCGTCAGAGCGTAGTTTACCGTACAACTCTTGGAGACGCTCTTGCTAGCTTGCTTCCCCGTAGGAGTACGACAGGCTCAGTGACCACCGTGGGCATCGCCTATCATTCAACTTTTTGTTAAATTAATATCAAAATCTTTAGCTGCACAATAAGTAAGTGGGCAAGAATAAATGAACCTATATTACGTAATGTAAATGTCCACTTACTTAAATCATCTCTGCCCCAGGCTTTCTATATCTGTTGAAAAATTGAACATTACTGTAGTGTTAGAATTTTATCCTGATAATGCTAGTGAACCAGAATCACCTTTAGATGATATTCGTAAAATGATACAAGCAACATGAACACTATCCTCCACATCACCAAACGCCAACAATGGGAACAAGCAAAAAATACCAGTAGCTATCGCGCTGATTCGCTAGAGAGTGAAGGCTTTATCCACTGTTCAAAATCAACGCAATTACTCAAAGTTGCAAAGAGATTTTTTGATAATCAACAAGAATTGGTGCTACTTTTTATTGATTCTGAAAAAGTGCAAGCTGAAATTCGCTATGAACCTGCTGAAATAGGCGAATTATTTCCTCATATTTATGGTGAGTTAAATATTGATGCTGTGTATCAGGTGATTGATTTTGAAGCTGGGGAAGATAGTTTATTTGAGTTGCCGCAAGAAATTATAAATTTAGAATAACGAACCCGTTCGCGCAGCGTCCCGTAGGAAAGGTGAGTAAAGCCTCGTGTAGATGCAGTTTCTAATCGCCCAACTATAAGCATTCCGCGCTTTACTTAAAGAACGGGAATTAATCTAAAGCAATTGTGACCGAATTTAATTTACAAATCCAAGAAAATAGCGATCGCTTGTCAACTCCACTGGAGAATGATGCACCTAGCTTACTTCCCTCCAGAAATACGATACACTGCGTCAACACCAAAGGCGATCGCCTTGACCGTTACCTTTGCCAAGAATTACCAGACTTATCCCGTTCCCGCATCCAACAGTTAATTGAACAGGGTAACGTCCAACTTAACGATAAAGTTTGTACATCCAAGAAGATCAATGTCAAGGTAGGCGATCGCATTACTCTCGAAATACCACAAGCCCAACCCTTAGAATTGCTTGCAGAAAATATCCCTCTAGATATCCTCTACGAAGACGACCAGTTACTTATTCTCAACAAACCCGCAGGCTTAGTTGTCCATCCTGCGCCCGGTCATCCAGATGGCACCTTAGTAAATGCCCTGTTGGCACACTGCCCCAATTTACCAGGAATTGGCGGAGTCCAACGTCCAGGAATCGTCCATCGATTGGATAAAGATACAACGGGGGCGATCGCGATCGCTAAAACAGAAATTGCCCATCATCACCTACAAGCGCAACTCAAAGCAAAAACAGCACGCCGAGAATACTTGGGCGTAGTTTACGGTGCGCCAAAAACTGAAAGTGGCACAATTGACTTACCCATTGGTCGCCATCCCCAAGACCGCAAGAAAATGGCTATTATGTCTGTTGAACAAGGTGGACGATCCGCCATCACTCATTGGCAAGTGTTAGAACGCCTCGGTAACTATACATTAATTCACTTCCAACTAGAAACCGGACGCACCCATCAAATTCGTGTCCATAGCGCCAAAATGGGTCATCCCATTGTCGGCGACCCAGTTTATAGTTCTGGTCATTCAGTGGGCGTAAATTTGCCCGGTCAAGCACTCCACGCCTGGCGACTAAAATTACAGCATCCCCTATCTGGCGAGATGATTGAGGTGACAGCTACCCCTCCCACCCAATTTACAAAACTTTTGGAGATGCTAAAAAGACGAATTGCATCTTAACCTTTTTTTATTCAAAGGCGATCGCCCCCGCCCTCACCTCGGTACTTAACGCCGGGGTTTTTGGTAGTGGAGTGCGTTAGCGTAGGTATCGTGCTCAAGCACTTAACTAACAATTTTTCTTAGAGGAAAGGCGATCGGGTTTGAGGCTGCGGCTTGCTTTTTGTCTTGCCTGATCGTACCTATAAAACGCATAGCACCCTCTTGACAAAAGTGCAATTATCTTAATGTCTCACTCTTATCCGCCGTGAATTCCAGCACCAGCAAGAAACCCCGTTTCTTTGAGCAGCAGCCGTAATTCTGCATGACGAAGTTTCGTATCCTTCTTCTTATTTTCCCACATATCAGAGAAGAAGTCTTGCATCAGCGCAATGATGCTGCGGTATTTGACGATGCTGGCAACATAGAACTTATCTAACTTCATTACCCCATCAGAATGTATTTGCTCGATGTTGTCAAGTAATATAGACCTCAGTTCATAAGGTTTTAAGCCTTCTTTTATGCCATATTTTTCCATCATTCTGCGTTTATCGTTCTTTGAACATAAATCATACGGCGATCGAATAAGGTGACTAAGATTCCGCAGGACTTCACCATAGTCGTAAAATCTGTTCTGCTTAAAGAAAGACTCTTCATCTTTGGTCAACGTAAAACTCTTGTCAAGTACTAAACCAAAATCGGTCAAATATATTTGCTTGCCGTCGGTGAGGATGTTGCGAAAATGTGCGTCGAAGTGGATGATTCCCTTTGTCCTCAAAAAGGTAATCGTCGTGCGTAAGTCATCCAGGGCTTTCTGAAGTTTGTTGGGGTTTAAGAGGAGCCATGTTTCTAAAACATGCGGTATGTACTCTAAAAACAGAACTAACTCATACTTGGCGTTCGCTCTATCTAACACATACCCCTCTTCTGTCACTTTCCGAAGTAAGCAAGTAATAAATAAGTTAAATTATCCAGAAGCATAACAGGGTTTGAATTGATTCATTGTACTAATTAATTGATTAAATCCCAGCAATAAATTGGAATTGGGGAAAATATTTAGCCAGGGATAAATTAACCAAAATAGTAAGAGAGGTTGGACAATGAGACGCAGATTATTTAAAGTATTCTTCCATCCGCATTCATGATTCCATTGTTGATGATTAGAAAAATCAACAAAATTATTTTCTTGTATATCCGGTTCGATTTGACGAATATTTAAGCCTAAAAATGCTGGAGAACTTAAACTAATCATCGTGTAAACACAAAAAATAATTTCCCACCATTTCTCAATATGTTGGAAATTAGTAAATCGATAATCTGTCCAACCTAGTTCCTGTTTACACTGCCGAAAACCATATTCTACCCAGGTTCTTAATCCATATATGTCGCCTAAAGTTTTCTTCAGATTTTCTTGAAGATTTGTCATGACGTAAGAAGTAGAATTCTCCGGCATGGTTTCTGGGTCGGTAGTTATTTGCCAGTAAGTTATGGCTCTTTTTTTACCATAAATTATTTCTCTAATGTATCTAGTTTCTGATTTTTGATTGCTAAATGTTCTTTCAAATTTACACCATCTATTCGCCCTAACGCTCTGACCTGCTGGCAGCCAGACTCCATGATTACTTCTAATTGCTACGACATAAGCTAATTCATATTCATTCAGTTTTTTAATGAATTCGCTACTCTCACCATATAAACTATCTGCCAGTACCAGTTCAATATTAAAGCCTGATTCAATTAATTCTGTAATAATTTCTGATGCTAACTCTATTTTGGTTTTATATTTATCTCCTTCTTTGAGTGTCCCCTTCGGTTTAAATATCTTGAAACTTAATGGAAATGTTATATTGTCATAAACTCCATAAGCATTGACTGAGACTATTCCATTATCTATTTTTCCTACGCTCCCTAGATATTGTCTTGCTACATAATCAGTCTTTTTACCTTTTTTTCTATCTCCAGTTTCATCTATTACCAGTGTGATGGCATTTCCTTCTAATGCTTTCTTGAGTTTATTCAATCTTCGATTTTTTAATTTATCTACTGACCAATCTGAATAAGCTATAAAATGATGTAATGACTGTGCCGAGTTTATACTTACTACTTTCGCTATTTCTGGTAATGATTTTCTTTTTATTGGTGAAATTATCCCTAAATGTAAATATTTGAAGCACTCATAATTTCTTACTTCTTTAAATAAGTCTTTATACTCTGCACAATATTCATCTACGATCGCTTCCAGCGGGCGGTTACGCCATCGCAACTGTTGGGTGGGCATCTCTTGACAAATGTTTCAGGATTTGTAATTCTACATCCATTGCTCTGCTTACCTTCCAGAGTTTTTTCTTTTGATTCTTTTATTCAGAATACCCGGAAAGTGACAAAAGAGGGGTAATTGCCGGCGTTGGTACTATTGCCCCAGTACTCCACATAAGCTTTTATACGCGACCTATCCACATCCGCACGCCGCCTGTCCAAGGAAATAATCCGATAATGGTACATCAGTGGGAAGCTGGCAATTGCCCCAGACAATACCCAGTTGGTCGTCTTAATATGGGTCACAAGTTCCCGAAAGACCCCAAAACCAGTGGAACCGAAGCCGTAATTACAGTAAGTCGGCAGGTCATAAAGGTTTCTGGTGGAGAAGAGGTTGTCAAATTCGATGTTTGTAACCGGAACACGTTTCACAAAGACCCTGGATTCCCCAAGGACGATGGCGTGATTCATCCCCCAACCCGTGCTTGACTTATTCGACTCACCATTGTCAAACAGAGAAGGCAATTGTGCATTATCCAACTGAGCGATTTGTGAACTGAGCTTGAAGTACCTCTTCCTTCTAATTTCTATATGATCCTTAGCCATTTTCCCCATCCAGCCCCAGCATGAGAAACCCTTGGTGCTATTTGATTCTACTCAAATCTGACTTTATCTAGTTTGAAATCTACTAAGCGACGACCGGGCAAGGTAGTTAGGCAAAGTGCCTAAAGTCACAGCGAAACATTTTTCAAACAACCTTTAAGACATGCATCTAAAAAAACGACTAGCGTGCATCAGACATGGGATAGAGTCTGTTTCACTAGTAATACCTAAATGAAACTCCTACGTAACCCAAGGCTTATGCACGCTATAAAATTATCAAATGGATGTATTAGCCAGCCACCGACCAGAAATCGTTATTTAATTCCTGACAGTTGCCGATAAGGTACAGACTTTTCGATATCGATGTTGTATGGCGAGATCCTTTGTGGCGAATTGCCAGTTGCATTGATACTTTGTGCCATACCTAAGAAGAGAGATGGATCGCCAGCCTTGGGCTTTTGCTCTTGTGGGAGGAATCTGCGTACTTCTACCTGCCAAATGATTTGGGGGAAGCCCAGTTTAGCACGGTGGTAATCTTCGTATCGCGGAGACTTGATGTTGAATGGCAACTCACCCTCAGATTGGGATGGCAGTATCCGACGCCGCTGATAGGGCACTGTGGAGTATCCAAAATTACTCAGGTACTCTTCAGTATTCAGAACTTCATCAATGAAGCCTACAATACCCTTGGTAGCAACTACAATTGACCAAGCGATTTTTTCCCGTTCGCTGTATGGGTCGCGTCCTAGAACCCGCTGGATCACTTGCTCAACAAAGCGATAATTATTGTTGAGGTCGTAGAAGCTTTTCTTAAAGGTATTGGAAAGCACCAACCCACGAATAAAGTCCCGCACTGTAATTTGTCCATTACGGAGTTGGGATTCTAAATATGTTTCGCGATCGGCAGAAAAGGCATAAAAGAAAAGTTGACGATATGCTGCTTCGATCAGATCACCTAAATCTGACGGGGACAGTATATTGTCTGTAGTAAAAATCCTGGGCTGTTCATCACCCGGTACTTCATATGCAGCTACACGCTGATTTTGGCTTGAAGGGTCATATGTTAATAGAGGAATTGCCACTCTTAGGCCTCCATGTTCTTAATTAAAGTTAACAACTTTAAATCATATATTAAGGGAGTAGTTGGAGCAGAACCTGAGATTCTGATAAAATTTTACGAAACTTAACTAAGGGTAATTTAAGTATTCGTAGGAAAAACGATTAGCCCGCTGGATTCAAGCCATAACTGATTAATAAAGGGAGTGGGGCTTGCGGCTTAATGACTACGTAAATGACTAAAAAATTTTATGCACATATTTCAGATTAGGAGATTCAGTTTCACCTTTTTGAACTGAAGCAATAATTTTTAACATTTAGCAAAAGAAATTAATCGGGTATGGAGTATTGCATTAGTTATTCTCCCTCATCTATATCCCCTACCTGCTTCGGTGACCTATCCAAAATTCCAAGGGATCTATGGTTGACTTACAGTGAGGCCAGCTACGCAAAGTTGCTTCCATCCCTACCTCCCAGTAGGGTGGTTCCAATCCCAGTCCTAAACATAGATGAGATAGGATGCTAGCAAACTGCTGATTATGACCAAAGTCTCCTAGATGGGCATGGACGTATTCATGGACGACTACACCAAACCAGTCTCTAGGTGCAACTCGACCGACATCTACCAGAATAGTGATTGGGTTTGTGAAAATGTTGCACAGCCCGTCTATGCCAAAGGATTGAGCTATGGGGACTGCAAAAATTTGGATGTGGCGACGCTCTTGGGGATGAAAGCACTCATGACAAACTTCTAAGTAGGTGTTGATCTGAGCGTTAACGGTGTTAATATTCTCACCGATCCAAGTGCAAATGGGGATGCGATCGCGCAGGTTATCAAACACATCCACCATACCCGGTTCTAGAGCAAATCCCTGTACCCGATGCAGATAATCTCGCCCACGAGTAAAAGCATCAGTTCCCTTAAGAATCATTCACCAGCCCAAAACTGAATAAAACTCTCTTTTTTCCAGAATATCCTCCCCAAGTCTTTCTATTACCTGTTCTGTGTTGGAAACCTCAACAGAAGTTTCAATACGGGTTTCAGTACAAAACGATGCAGTGCTAAAGCCGCCAAACCGTTTTACCGTACTAGTTCGCAGCCGCGTATTTGGGCTAGCGAACCAGAATCTCTCAATGGAACTCATTGTTTCGTATTCGGTTGTCAACACTAGTCCATCTTCATCATCCATGTGAAAAAGACCGACTACAGGCATAATTTCGGCGTAGCCTCTTTCGCGGAGTAATTTGCCAATCCTTGGGTTATCGCCATCAGGCACGATCGCAAATATGGTTTTCCCCTGATGGTTCTCCTCACCCTCTCTATCCCAAGCCATTGTGCCTAGCCAACGCACGCGTGATCCCCCTACTGATAGGCTGGGGTCAATCTGATGATACTGGCACAGTTCAATGATTTCTGGATGATTGGCATCCAGAGTTTCTACCTGTATATCCGATTCTCCCGTCTCTGAGCGCTTGAAGGCTAGGTGATGAGTTGCCCGTTGCGATCGCCAATTACCAGCACTTAACTGAAAAAATTCCATTGCGTCTATCAATTTTTTGACTCCTACTTATTACTCCTGCGGATGATGTTTTACAGGTTTTTTCTTTTTAGAGTTGTTGGTATATAAACATTCTAAACTTTACAGCGATTAGTGGTCAGCTTCAATAAACTCCCTACAAAAGGAGAGGGAGACGTATTCTTATCTAATTGTAAATTTTTATGAGCTTGATTTGTTATGGCTTGACAATATGTAAATTTTAATATCTCAGTGCTAAAATAATGGAAAGCGATGTTTACGACGGCCTACGCGTTCACACTAGCAGTAACAACAAATACGCTTCGATTCAGTAAATCAGAGGAATGGCTCATGGACTTCCCAGTCGAATTAACCTTAGAGCAACAGTTTCGCTTACAAAATTTGAAAGACCAGGTAAAGAATTTGAATCAAGAAGAGGCTCAGGAATTTTTGTTAGAAGTTTTACGGCAGATGATGGTGAAAGATAATTTGGTCAAACATCTCCTAAAACAAGCTTGATCAAGTAAAAAACAAGATTTTTTCCTTAAGACTTACGCAATGGTAGAGTTCCATTAAAATGCGTAAGTCTTATTTTTTTGCCCAATGACTTTTGAATGAGTGACTTTTGACTTCCCCGAACGCAAGAGCGTCCCGTAGGGAAGGGGCTGACGCCAGTCGCCTCTTTTAAGGGAGACGCTCTTGCTAGCAAGATCCCCGTAGGGGTACAAGTCGGAAAACCATGCACGGTAGGCAGTTCCTTCTGGGAAAACCCCAATGCCCATTTAGGCTAAATTTGATTTTTTATGTCAGACTAACCGAATTATAGGTAAATATTACAGATTATTACTTTGTCTCTCATAGTAAAGACTAGGGTACTATTGATCCCCTATGTTTTTCATTGGCTACTCGCAGTTAATCTGATCGAGAACAGGCCAGAAATAATATCCGCCATTTGTGAATATTAAGGAGAACTCATGGTTCTTGATGCTTTTTCTAAAGCTGTAATTACAGCAGACGCCAAAACTGCTCCGATCGGTGGTGCTGATTTAGCAGCCCTCAAATCTTTCATTGCTGATGGCAACAAGCGCCTTGATGCTGTAAACGCGATCGCCAGCAACTCTAGCTGTGCCGTTTCTGATGCCATTGCTGGGATTGCCTGTGAAAACCAAGGTTTAATTCAAGCTGGTGGTAACCTGTACCCAACTCGTCGTCATGCTGCTTGTCTACGTGATGCCGAAATCATGCTGCGCTACGTGACCTATGCGCTATTGGCTGGTGATTCTTCTGTTTTGGATGATCGTGCTCTGAATGGGCTAAAAGAAACCTACACAGCTTTGGGCGTCCCTACCGGCTCTTCTGTACGTGCTGTAGAACTCCTGAAGGCTATCAGCGTTGCCCACATCACCAACACCAACACTGAAGCTAACGCTGGTAAAAGGTTCCGCAAGCAAGAAGTAATTCAAGGCGACTGCTCTGCTCTAGCTGCTGAAGCTGCTAGCTACTTTGATCGCATTATTTCTGCTCTGAGCTAATAGCTCATGGCTAAGGGCTATTAGCCAAACGAACTGAAATTCAAACCCGATCAAATCCCATTTGGAGTATAAAAAATAATGAAATCAGTTATCACCACAGTTATTACATCTGCTGATGCAGCAGGTCGTTTCCCAAGCACCTCTGATTTAGAATCCGTCCAAGGTAGCATTCAACGTGCTAACGCTCGTCTAGAAGCTGCTGAAAAGCTGGCTTCTGGTATCGATGCTGTAGCTAAAGAAGGTTATGATGCAGCCTTCAAGAAATATCCTTTCTTGAACCAAGACGGTGAAGCTGGCGACACCCAAGTTAAAAAAGACAAGTGCCTCCGCGACATCAAGCACTACCTGCGCCTAATCAACTACAGCTTAGTTGTGGGTGGTACTGGGCCTTTGGATGAGTGGGGTATTGCAGGTGCTCGTGAAGTGTATCGCTCTTTGAATCTGCCCACTGCTCCTTATGTTACCGCGCTGACTTACACTCGCGATCGCGCTTGCGCTCCTCGTGATTTTTCTCCTCAAGCGTTGGTTGAGTTCCGCAATCTCCTCGACTACGTAATCAACTCCCTGTCATAGTAATAGGGATTGACTAGACTTAAACGAGCGATTGTCATACTCTAGAACTAGGGACTCTCAGTCTGTTGCTTTGCCTAAATTAGGTTGAGTAATCGGCTTGGAGTCCCTCAGTTGTGATTAACAGTGAACATTTATTTCAGTTAATTCCCATGTATTGAACTCATTGTCATTACCCACATCTTTTCAATCTCTGGCTTCATTGCTATCGCGCTTGGGTAATAAATTCCAAAGGTAATAGCTCAAGTTCGTTTCAACGGACTAATTGGAGTGAGTTTTAACTGATGTTTGCTATGCATTCCCAGATTTGAATTGTAGGCAAACTATGGTTTGGTGACTATTTTACTGTTATAAAAATGTGAGTAATGACAAAGATTGAACTTGGCGGATTTAAACAGGAAAATTTTATTTTATGACAATAGATTCTCTATTTGAACAGTTGAAACACCCCAACCCAAATCTGCGGGAACGAGCCATGTGGGAACTGGCTGATGTCCGTGATGAAAATACTATTCCTCGGCTGATGAGTATTTTGGATGAAGAAGATGTAACCTACCGTCGAGCTGCGGTAAAGGCGCTAGGTGCGATTGGTATAGATGCTGTACCATCATTAGTAGAGTCATTAGTGAACAGCGATAATGCGACCATTCGCGGCAGTTGTGCTAAGTCCCTGGCACAAGTCGCCACCAACCATCCAGACGTACCCTTCCCAACAGAGGGCTTACAGGGATTAAAAACAGCGCTTAATGACCCAAATGGTGTTGTTTACATTGCATCTGTGATGGCTTTGGGTGAAATTGGTTCCCCTGCCTTTGAAATTTTAACTGAAGCTCTCAAAACAACGGATAATGTTGCGGTAGCTGTGGCGATCGTCAATGCACTCGGTTCAATGGGTGATATCCGGGGAGTGGAAGTGCTAAGGGCATTGACTAATGATGAATCTGCTGATCCATATGTTCGAGAGTCAGCTGTAAGTGCCTTGCCCCGATTAGATCAGGTGATTAATTATAACAGAGGCTAGCGATCGCTTTTAAATATAAGTACCTTAATCAATCCCAGTAGGGCATATACATTAAATGAACAAACGCTCACCTCAACCGAAGAATAGCAATGCCTATGGCTGGCTCACCCAAATTGCGATTATACGGAATGTCTGCAATCTTTCTACCAATAGGTGGGATTCCTGTGATGTCGAATGGTCGCGTATCATCTAAATAGGAAAATTCAAAGGTCAAATCGGTGTGATCGCTAATCTTCTAAGTCACCACAGGCGAGACAAAAAACCGATAAACGCCTTGGTCAAAGTCGCGAAAGTTCCCACCCGTTTCATTAACGGCATTCAATCGATACAGCAAAGTTCGCTTACTGTTCAACAGACCAGAAAAATCAATGCTCGGTCGAACAAGACCAAAGCTTCCTGCTTCCAGTTCAGCAGAGTAAAAAGGTTCTGATAAAGGTTGCTTTGTCAATAAGTCAAATACAGATTTACAATCAATTTTTTGCTGTCAACTGAATCGTTTCTCTAGTCTGCGGGGAGCGATTTTTTCCCTTGTAGCGATACCACCACATCACAAAGCCAGTAACAGATAAGATTAACGGTGCAAGTCCAATAAATAGGTAGAAAATCCGAGTAGGCCAGCCACCAAATGTACCATAGTGTAGGGGACTAAAAGAATTGAGGATGCGATCGCCCAATGACTGCTTCAAAGAACTATCGACTCGCAAAACCTTGCCACTGTATTGGTCAAGATAAACACTGCTTTGACCATAGTCTTCAGTTTCTTGGGGAAGTTTAAAGGCAACATTTAAAGCTTCTTCTGGTTTAGTTGGAAAATAAATTCTCCTGAGTTCTCCAGTCGGTAAAGTAGCTTGAGCCGTTTTTAATTGTTCTTTTAATGCTAGTGGAGACTTACCAGCAACGACAACAGAAACAGGATCTGCTTGCTGCTTGGAGAAGGTGAGTGTGTAGATCATCGGGTTGACGACTTCAGAAAAACTCCAGCAAAATCCCGTGAAAAATGTAAATATCAGAAATACTGCTGTAATAACACCAGCAACTTTGTGAACATCAAAGTTCACTCGCTTGACATGGGCATTCCACTTAATTTTGAAACCAGAAATCAACTTGCGCCAACCAGGCCAAAGAATAATACCCGTAATACTCATAAACGACATCAGTAAACCAATAATGCCCACAAACTTGTATCCTAAATCACCGCCTAAAAGAGCATAGTGGAGTGGGTAGACGATATCAAAAAACTTTTGGATAAAGGTTGGCTTTAAATTATTGCCGAGAATTGCTCCGGTATAAGGGTTAACGTAATTTTCTGTCCATTCTTTTTGTTTGGTTTTGAGAATAACATTCATCGGCTCATTTGGCTTTGAAGGCAGGTAAATCCTTTGAACTGGTGCGTCTGGTTGATCGGCATAGGTTTTTTTGACAGTGTTAAGAACAACCTCAATAGGTAGTAGTTCACCTTGAGGAGTGAGTGTGCCAATTCGGCGCTGCTGATCGAAGTTGCTAATTTCGGAGTGGAAAACTAATAAAGTACCAGTTAAACCGACAATAATTGTGATTAGTCCCACCGCTAAACCAATGTAGCGGTGTAGGGTAAATACTAAATCGCGTAGTTTTTTAGAGTTCATATCAGGTTCCTTAAAATATTCTTATTTGCCAAGTCAGAGGGAAATTGGGCCGTGGAGGCTGTATGTTATAACTCCCAAGAAATCGTTCCTTGAACTGTAAACGGATCAGCCGGATCAACTACACCCCCAGTTGAGCCATCGAAATATCTGACATCAAATAAGTTCTTGAAGTTAACAGATGCTCTCAAGCGATCCTTTTTGTAGAAAATAACCGCATCAGTCCGTATTAAAACCAGGTACGGTGTACAAGTTATCAATTTATCCATAAGCTTCGGTAGCTGCAAAGATGCCTCCACCAAAGCCAAACCCTTCTAATGTTCCTGTTTGAAAGGTATAGGTTGTCCACAACGAGCCACTATGTCGAGGTATACCACGTAGAGCATTTCTGACTGGATATGTATTGTCTTGAGTGATTTCTGCATCCGTATAAGTGTAGGAAGCAATCACTTTCCAACCAGGTAAGATTTCTCCAGCAATATCGAACTCAATTCCACGAGCGCGTGTTTTTTGACTGAGATCAGTAATCAGCTATTTGAGAATAAATCTTACAGGAGATGACTCGCCAATTGCAAGTAATTATCAAATATTATTGACAAAGGGAATTAACATATAAAAGACTTTACTCTAGTTGACAAATTAGCTTTTAAGCCCCCGGATTTATCCGTAGGGGTCAATCCAAAATCTAAAATCCAAAATCCAAAATTGGATGACCCCTATCATGTGTGCTAACTCCAGTGATAACGGCGGATTTTTTTAACAAGACTCTAGAATTTCTCTAGCTTGATGAATTCGGTTAATGCTTGAAGTTTTCAGTTTAGCGATCGCTGCAAGTTACTTCGTTCTGCCAAAATGGGTGCTAGTTGCAATGTGATTAATTTAATTGCTTTGCTCTGCAAACAAATTTGCTTTGTAGTGCCTTAATCAGGACAGTTGATAATTTGTCTTACCACTAATTGCAATGCTGGGTTGATTTCTAAATAAAGCAGAGTCTGCCAGTCATTGCCCTTGACTAAAAAACTTAAATCTGGCTTCATAGCTCCATCTGTTCTTAGAAAAAACCTTGCTCACAAATCAGCAGAGATTTAGATGTTCACCCCCAAAATTCTATCGTTTTTCTGAAATTCCATTGTCCATAAGCGTTGCACACCACTACCATAAATCAATGTGCAACTTTCACTAAAATATTGTCCCCGACTATCTCCTATGGAGCCAGAAAAGAGAACACCAAACTCAACTAGGTGAGCTCAATTTGGAACCCTAATCAATAACTTCTGTCCACAGTTCTAAATCATCTTTTAATGCCAGGAAAATAGTCATAGTTGGCGACTGATGATCAGATTAATGCTATTAATTAGCAATAATTTTAGAGGAATCAGTCCAAAAATTAGTAATAGTAAATGTGCATTGCTCTATTCCCAAGCATCTTCCTCTAACTGTCTCTCAATTTGAGAAATCGCCAACTTGAAGACTGCCTGAACTCCCCCTTCCCCTTCCTTGGTTAATGCGGCTTGCAGAGGTTCTAAGGAAGTGCGATCGCCAATCTTCATCAATGCCAGAGCGGCCGCTTTTCGAGTTTCCCAATCGGGATGGTGCAATAATTCAACGAGATTAGGAATTGCTGGTCGATAAATAAGGCTGCCCAAAGCAGATGCCGCTTCACACCGCACAATTGCAGATGAATCGGTGAGGGCGTTAACTAAAATATTAAATGCTCCTTCTTGGGTACCTTCTTCAGCTATTTTAGCGATCGCACCAACCACCGCAGCGCGAACTTCAGCCGAGTCTGAGTTAATCTCTTGATATAAATATTCCTTCGCCTCTGCTCCAATAAATCCCAACGCCCATACTGCATATCCTTTGGCACTTTCTGGATACTCGCTTGACGCTAATATTTTTAGTAATGCTGGCACAGCGGCCTTACCTATCTTGGCCAGCGCTCCCACCGACGAGGCTTTGACCACTGTATCTTCATCATTTAACAGAGCCTTGACCAAGGTTGGAATTGCGATCGGGTCAGCGATCAGTGTCAGGGTTTTAGTGCTGGCTCGCCGCACAACTGGGTTTGGGTGATTTGCTACAGCTTCCATCAATAAAGGGGCCGCTGGTTTACCGATTTTACCCAATGCCTCTGCAAAACTCAACCTAACCATCCCCCGTGAGTCTCCCATACTCTCAATCATCTGCTTGAGTAGGTCTTGGTCATCAGGGTTGAAGGTGTTTAAGCCTAATTGCTCACTCACCGCTGCAAATAAAGCATCAGTTTCTGCCTGAGACAGATTTAACGAATCCTCCCCGGATTGAGTTTTGGAGTTGAGCATATGACTTATAGTTAAATTATCAAGATGGATTACTAGTTGCTGAGGTTCAGGGTAGCTTGCTGATTACGGAGTTCCTGGAGGGCAGAATCAATCTTGGCAAGCTCAGGCTCTAGTTTTGCCATCACATTTACTCTCATTAATTTAGCCCGTTTTGCTGTTTCCGTAGTTTCTTGAACTAGACGTTCCCGATACTGCTCAAGTTCTGCAATAACTTCTGCTACTTCTTGAGCGTTTACGTTATCGGTTGTTGTGAATTCTGAGGCTTCATCCATAACTTTTGTTTCCTAAATGCGTGTTTATATAATGATGTGTAGTCAGTGTTCGACTATCGTTTGTATTTGGTTACTCGCTAAAAACCAGCACTTAGCTGTTACATACAATTGAGCAATTGGCAAGAGGCAACTGACTAATAGCTAACAAATGCATATATTCCGATCTTCTCAGATCGCGTAACCACTGGTAAAGCTTTTGACGCAAATCTTCAAAAGTCGAACCAAACTATAGTCTTCGATCCAAGTTCTGATAAGTCTTTTAGGCTTTTTTGATTGAAAGTGCCACAGCTACGCCCGTCGTAGACATCGCGCTCGCATGGTCTAGCACAGTGCAACAGGAGAAGTTGATGTGATGATTACCAATCCTTGTCTTCAAGCTGTTATAGAAGCTCCGTGCTATGAGGGTGAGCCATTATGGCCGTGGTTCGTTGCAGACTATAAACCATTCTCGCGCATTCAGTTATATGGTGAGATAACGGATTTGGAGGTTGGTTTAATATTTGCCCAACTGGTAAAGTACAACGATTTAGACAGTGAGAGCGATGCCAACGACGTTCTGTATCAAGTTATTGAGTCCAAGACACTGATTTTGCCAGGAGGTCTTCAAGTCAGGTCTAGTGCTGATGAACTGATCTGCCCTGGTTGCTGTTGTGGTCTAGAAGAGTGGCGGGAGTGGTTAGATTTTTTGACTACAGGGCGATCGCCTTGGCTTGGTCAGCGATCCAAGCCCCTGGATTGAAATGGTGGATGGTTTTGTTCGTGTATGGTCAGATGGAGGAATGGATTCAACAGCCAGCGCATTTCACCTCGATTTTGAGCAATCCACCTTCGAGACGCAACTGAGCAAAGTGCAGCAGGACTTGAGTACCTTCCTGATAAAGATTGAGGCGTGGGCTAATGGGATAAAGTTTCCAGAACCTAGCAAGCTATCGTCTAAGTTTGACGAATGCTTTGCTATTTCACGTAAATGGTCAGAGGAATAGTTATCAACTGTTTAACTAATTACTAATTCGTAATTAAATTTTTAACTACGAATTACCAATTATCAATTACGAATTATTTTAAGAGGTTTCTTCTAGTGGAAAAATGTCTCCCCGCAAGTAGGACTCAAAGTTTTTCTTAAAGTATTGAATGCTCGTGACATTCAGTTCATCGCTTTCCGTTGGGGTGAATTCATAAATTGGTACTTTTTCTCTCACCAGCTTGACCAAGCTAGGATGAAGCTGCTCAAAAGAATCTACTCTAAATATTGTGGTTTCAAATCTTAATTTAGCTGGATGAGCATATCCTAACTTCATCCAGGGTAACCAAGGACAGTCCCTCGCCCACTTAGCAGGAGGGACTTCAGTTGCATCAGGTCGGCAAGTATTTGATATAAAGTACTCAACTCCTTTAAACTTTTCTCCAGGGCAATAGTCTGAATATTTACTATCTCCTGCTAAGGGATGGGGGTATTCTAAAGGAATTTCTATGACAGAGGTAATATATCCACTGCCTTTGGGTATGACAAATTTTTTTGGTTTAACTGAGCCTTGGACAATGCGGTTAGCAATGTGGACTACTGGTACTGCTTCACTTGCTGTTGGTGATTTCCAAAAGTGGAGAATCTCTTGCGTATCCGGGTCACAAAATAAACCTAACTCTCTATTGATGCGATACCCAACTTCACCGTGTTCAGGATCGGGTTTGAGAAATACTTTAGTAGCATTCATCCCAATAATAGAGAACAATTTTTCCTTGGGCAAGTCTGGTGTTTGTTGCCACCAAATTTCCCCAGACCAGTTGTAATAAAGCTGTAACCCATGATTTTTTCTGTAAAAATCGATGTTATTAAATTCGTAGTCATCTAAATAATCATTCATATAAAACTCCTATCATCCTCAAATGGCTGCGTAGACGTTTCTTCGGCTTGTGGTTAGATATCGCAACTCTCACTCAGTAGCTCAGTAAGCGAATTTTATTTTATTTTGACATCAACTCTAACTTAACTACTGGAGTTTAGACTAAAAGCAATATAAGGAAACGCAGTTTAAGCTCAATGATCCAACGACATGCTGAGACATCGCTGCGGGAGGATTTCCCTCCGAAGGCGGCTGCAAATCTAAAGGGTGGACACCCAATCAAGTATTATATGTACTAGCTTCAAAGTTGTGACAATTACGCATCCATCTGTGGCATGATCTCCACTTTCAACTGTTTGCCAAACATCTTATGAATCGGATACTTGTCGAGCGTAGCGACGAAGCAAACGGAAAAACGTTTAAAGCGAAAATATTTCTTTATTAAATTACACCCTATTAAGGCGGTGGTAAGGTAATTGTTGGACTAGGCGAATTGTGTTCATTAAGATAACTTGTAACTGCTGAAAATAAGAGAACAATGAAAACTAAAACAAAGTACAGCCCTACAAAAGTAGCGATTACTTTCATAATACCTCCAGCTACACCTTGCGCTATGTCGCCACTTGTAATCTGTTGTTTATTCTTAATTTCTTCTTTTAATTCGCGTAATTCAGACCGTAAAGCTTCTAATTCTGTAACTTCAGAATTAGTTCCTTGAGATTGTTGCTGTTCCAAATTCCGGTCATTTTGATCGTTGTTCATATTATTATCTCCACCAATTTTAAAAATTATCCTGTTAGCGATGTTTATTATGCTACTACAAAAATGCCTGTGTTTTATTTCAGGCGATCGCACCAGTTTCTAAGCTCTAAATCAATAGTACAAACTGCACATCAAAGTGTATATGGTGTTCAAGCTAGGGGAGAAAGAGGAAACTACAGTCCGCAACGTGTTAAATTTAACTCTAATCAAACTGCTTAACTTTTCGTTACATACTTATAAATTATTCCGCCCATTTAATTACATACCATAGGGGAATTGTTTAAGCTTATCAAATGTCATAGTCAAGCTGTTAATTTTTTATTGTTATCAGCATTGACCATAAAGTGGTCAGCCATGTTGAACTGACCACTTTCAATTTTTAAGGACATTTTCATTTATCATTATATAGTGTATTTTTTGCTCCGTAAGTCTGTGGGCTTTATCTTCCAATCTCTCGCATTTAGTTTAAACTCCAGTGAAAAGCAACTGCATTTTTTGATAGTTCAATTTATAAACATTATTTACCGCTATTTTCCAGTCCCCAGTCCCTAGTACGATAGTAAACGTGACCTTTGAGCAATTATCCAAAAGCCATTTACAAATCAATGGATAAACGTTTTTTTAAAATGTTTGGGCTAACAGAAGATCAAGCGATCGCAATTATCGATACACCATTAGAACAACTCGAAGACGCTTCTGATAAGTATATTGCTGTTTCCCATCTAATTAACTTTCCGACTGAGCAATCGATCGCGGCTTTAGTACGGGCGATTGAAACCAGTAATCCTGATGAGTTAGACCACCGGATTGTTCGACGCAAGGCTGTGGAAAGTCTAGGGCGATTGCAGGCCGAATCAGCTTTACCTGTAATTCGGCAGTGTCTTAAAGATGATGATATTTATACTGTTGAAAATACCGTGTGGGCGATCGGGGAAATCGGGACTAAAGATCCAGAAATTCTCGAAGAAGTGGCGCAACTGCTCGATAAACCAGGTCAAATCTATCGAGTGATTATTCACACCCTAGCTAATGCTAACTATCAGGCGTCTCTAGAACGTGTTCGGAAATTTACCCAAGCTGAGGATGAACCTATCCGTAGTGCAGCGATCGCTACAGTTTGTCGTTTCACAGGTGACTATTCCCAAATCACTGAGGTGATGGCGCTGCTGCAAAGTTCTAGCGTCAATGCACGGCGCGGTTGCATTCAAGACCTGATTGATTCACACTACTACAAAGCAATCCCAGAAATTGCCCGTTGTCCTGTATCTCTGGTGTTTCGGTTGCGAGGATTGCGGATGCTTTTGGATGCAGGCGTTCCTAGTGGTGAAATTGCCTTTACAGAAATTCAACCTTATCTAGAGCAAGTACTCTACGATCATCCCAATGACCTTGATTTAGTACATGAGTATGACGCTACCCCTGTTCTAGATTTTGTCATTAACGAACTCTACGAAACCGATTTTGGACGGTGTTATTTAGCGACAAAAACCTTACTGGATATCTATGCACAAGAAGCACCAGCAGCACTTCTAGCAACTTATTCGGACAAGGCATATAACGATTATGGCGCTCATTATCATGTCATGAAACTTTTCGGCTGGCTGAAATATGCTCCCGCCTATGATTTGTTAGTAGAAAACCTGTACAATCGCGAACCTCAGTTTCAGAAATCTCGTGCTGCTTGTGCGATCGCTCTTAGTGAATTAGGTGATTCACGAGCAATTCTTGAACTCAAAACTTGCCTAAATACACCGATTTGGGACTTGAAATACGCTTGTTTATTAGCCTTAGACCGCTTAGGAGACTCGTCTGGTCGGGAAATTTGCGCTCACGATGGTGACTGGCTAATTAAGGCGAAAGCGACAAGTACTCAATAGTTAGGAGTTAGAAGTTGGGAGTTCTATCAAGTCTAGATAATTGTCGATACCTTGGCATTGTTAGTCAACACAATGCCATTGTTAGTCAATACAATAGCATTGTCAGTCAACACAATAGCATTGTCAGTCAACACAATAGCATTGTCAGCCGATACAATGCCATTGTTAGTCGATACAATGGCATTGTTAGTCAACACAATAGCGTTGTTAGTCAAAACAATGCCATTGCAGGTCAAAAGACTTGTGTATACACCGTAGCTTTGCAAGCTCTTAGGGGATTAACGTGAGTTCGACGGATAGGAAAGCACAAAAAGCTTGCTATGTATGAATTTGCTCAACTGGGCATACAAAAAGGCGATGCCTGCGGCGGGCTACGCCTACGCAACGTCCATTTAACTTTTTGATTAATTTGATAGCTGGTTTAACTGCTTATACTTATTTGCCTAAAAAACCTTCGATTGACATTTACTCAAAAGATTTGCCTGCACTATCTCCTGCCATTTTTTAGTTCCGTCGAACTTACGTTAACTTATCAGTGATGGGAGTAGAGGCATACAGATGTACGCCCCTGGTAGTTTAGGACTTGCTACTGGTGACTGCTTCGTTTAAAACTAACTCTGGTTCTGGTGTCTTCTCCTCTTCTTCTGGCAAACCGTAAATTGACCTGTATAGCTTCACGTACTGCTTGGCAGATTGATACCAACTAAAATCTTGACTCATGCCGCGTTTTTGTAGTTCTTGCCATTGCGGTTTGAAACGGAAGCCTTCCCAAGCCCGGATCATAGAGGTGAAAAGGTCTAGCGGTTCATAGCGATCAAAGCAATAACCGGTGCCTGCGGCTTTTTCGGGGTCGTGATGCGTTACCGTATCAACTAATCCACCTGTGCGGCGGACAATGGGTACAGAACCGTAGCGCAAAGCCATCATTTGGCTGATACCACAAGGTTCAAAACGACTAGGCATTAAGAAGGCATCGGTACCAGCGTAGATCCGGCGAGACAGAGCATCGTTATACAGTAAGTAAGTTGCCATGCGTCCGGGAAAGCGAGATGCTAATTGCCACATCTGAGTTTCATAGTAGCGATCGCCTGTTCCTAACAACACAAACTGTGCATCTGTATAAGATAAGAAGCGATCAAGGATTTGTAATATCAAATCAATGCCTTTTTGTTCCACTAATCGGGTCACAATCCCAATAAAAAAGGCTTTTGAGTTGACTTCTAACCCTAGTTCTTCTTGCAAAGCAATTTTGTTGGCCTTGCGTTTATCTAAAGTGTCAGCAGTGAAGGTTTGAGTAATGTATTTGTCATTTTCTGGGTTATAAACTTCAGTATCAATACCATTGATAATCCCAGATAATTTCCCGCTAATAAAAGACAGCAAACCTTCTAATGTTTCACCGTAAGTAGGCGTCTTGATTTGGTCGGCATAGGTAGGCGAAACTGTATTTACCTTATTGGCAAATTGCACCGCCGCTGCCATTACATTGTGTCCTTGCATATACCAGGGACACCAAGTAATTCTCTCTAAATACCAACGCCACGGCCCTTGATAAGCCAGATTATGAATGGTAAACACTGTGCTGATATCAGGATCTTGGTGCATCCACACGGGAATCATCCCCGTGTGCCAATCGTGGCAATGGATAATTTCTGGCTTCCAGTAATTCCAGGCAAACTCGGCTGCACCATTTGCAAACAAAGTGAACCGCCAATCTTCATCATCTCCAGAATAAATGCGGCGGGGCATGAAGGCGGGATGTCCGAATAAATACAAGGGAACATCAGTACCAGGCAGAACACTTTCGTATACTGCAAAGTGCTGGAACATGGCATCTCCCCACCAGATGGGTTCATAGGGAATTTCCATTTTGTCTGGCAGGAAGCCGTAGTAAGGCAAGAATATCCGCACATCATGCCCCATTTCTCTCAGGACTTTGGGTAATGCCCCGACAACATCACCCATTCCTCCTACTTTCGCAATGGGTGCTGCCTCTGCTGCAACAAATAGAATCCGCATGGTAATTTTTGCTTCCCTGAGATTGTCAAATTAACTCTATGATCCCGACCAACGCGATATGTCGCGTCTGGCACGTATGAGAGTGCAACGGCGATCAATTCTTATCTAATCACATCGGCTTGCCCAATTGCTTAGGAACCACGCTGAATCACCGCAAAAATTTCTGATAAAATTTCTTGCGCTCCCTGTTGCCGCAACAGTTCTGCTAGTTCTATGCCTAGCCCTTCAGCATTGTTGGCAATGCCTGTGACGGTATCTTTTACCAGCTTTTGACCATCTACACTGGCGACTATCCCTGTTAAGGTCAAATTCTCACCGGATATTTCTGTATTTACGCCAATAGGTACTTGACATCCGCCCTCTAGTGAGCGTAGAAAAGAGCGTTCGGCGAGACAGCGATCGCGTGTTTGGGGATGTTCGATCGCTTTGAGTAAAGATAGCAATTCACTATCATCAGCCCGGCATTCTATACCCAAGGCTCCTTGTCCAACAGCGTGGAGAGAGATATTTGCGGGGAGAATTTGATGAACGCGATCGCCCATTCCCAATCTCTCTAACCCTGCTGTTGCCAAAATCAAAGCATCGTATTCGCCTGCATCGAGTTTTGCCAACCGTGTAATCAAGTTTCCCCGCACATCTTTAAATGTAAAGTGGGGGAAGTGGTGACGTAACTGTGCTAACCGCCGTAGAGAAGATGTACCGATTACAGCACCCTCTGGTAAAGTATCGATTTGTTTATCTTTGTGCTTTTCATGCACCACTAATGCATCTGCTGGGTTTTCCCGTTCAGTAATTGCTGCCAGTGTTAACCCTTCTGGTAAGTGAGTTGGCAGATCCTTGAGGGAATGAACCGCAAAGTCAATCTCCTGATTGAGCATTCCGACTTCAAGTTCTTTAGTAAAAAGTCCTTTATCGCCAATCTTAGCTAATGCTACATCCAAGATTTTATCGCCTTGGGTAGACATGGTGTGGACTTCAAAAGTGATATCAGGAAAGCAATTCTTTAGTTGCTCTTGTACCCAGTAGGTTTGAACCAGAGCAAGTTGGCTTTTGCGTGAACCAATCCGAATAGTGCGTGGGGGACTAGAAACAACTGAAGTCATAAAACAATATACCAGTAAGCGATTAATTCACTTTCATCTAGACTACCGTAGTCAGGGACACATGCGAATTTTGGGTTTTGGATTTGGGATTTTGGATTACAATTCTTTACCAAAGGCTGGTTTGAGGAATCTCCAACACTACTACTTGGTACAGCATTTCGTTAAATTTGTAGCAAATTAAATTTGGCAATACCCTCCAATGCCAATGCCTCTACTAACAATGCTAATGCGTCTACTGACAATACTAATGCGTCTGCTGACAATGCCAACGCGTCCGTTGACAATGCCAATGCATCTGCTGACGATGCCAATGCGTCCGCTGACAATGCCAACGCATCTGCTGACAATGCCAATGCGTCCGCTGACAATGCCAATGCATCTGCTGACATTAAAAACGAACTCTTGAGTTTGCCTGTTGAACGTGGTGTTCTAATTCAGCGTTGAGTGTTTGTAGCTGTTTGTAAAGTTCTGAGTGTTGGATGGCGATCGCAACTTGGGTTGCAAGTTGGTTCATCAACTGAATTTCCCCAGATTTCCATATGCGGGTGCGATCGTACTGATGAGCAATCAATAAGCCCCAAAGATCAGGGGTATAAATAGGTGTTTTGCTATCTCGTTGTTTATCTGCTTGCCGATCCTCTTGTAGAATGCACATGGAGTGCTGACAACAAGCTGATTCATGTCTACACATAGTTACAATCATTAATTTTTTATAAGTCAAGCAAACTCAGCAACCTTCGATTACCACGTACTGATGCTCCTGACTTATCACTTCAATTTTCATTGGAAAGTAATGCAGTTGATATTGAATTTGAAGAAGATAAAGAATTCTCAAAGCGAATTTCCTTAAATGCGGTCATAACAAATGAATCTTTAGCTTGGTCAGTTGATTCACTTGGAATGCAGCCGAAGCTTAGAGCAACTATTTTAACTGTCTCAAATAATCAAGCGAAAATTTTAGATGTTTGATAAAGGGCAACTTGATAAATCAAATGTAGCGAATGATCGCAAGATATTGGCGAGGCATTCAAAGCTTACTACCACCACTCAACTTCATCGTCATAAACTTAATCATAAAATTAGATAAATATCAAAAAAATTAACAATTTTTATCAAAATCTCAAGCGTATTGCTTTATAGGCGATCGCCTTTTTGTATCCAGCCAGTGGCGAAGGTTGATAAACTAGAGATAGGATTTTCAAAATAGCAGAAGTCATGAGTGTTGCAAAATCTGCATCCCTAACCCTAGAGGAGTTTCTGAAGTTACCAGAAACAAAGCCTGCAAGTATTTATATTGATGGTGAGATTATCCAGAAACCAATGCCGAAAACCCGCCACTCCCGACTTCAGGCTAAGTTGATTAATGGGATTAATGAAGTCACAGAGGAGAGGCAAATCGCTTATGCTTTTCCAGAGTTACGTTGTACTTTTGGTGGTCGGTCAATTGTTCCAGATGTGGCGGTTATTCGTTGGCAACAAATTGAGTTTGACAATAACGGAGAACCTGTAGATGATGTGCTAATTGCTCCAAACTGGACAATTGAAATTCTCTCTCCAGATCAGAGTTCCAATCGGGTTACCAGCAATATCTTGCACTGCCTAAAATATGGTTGTCAGCTTGGATGGTTGATTGATCCCGATGACCGCTCAGTTCTCGTTTTTCAACCACATCAACAACCAGAATTTTGTCATAAAGCAGATAGGTTGGCTGTTTTAGATGGTATTGATTTAGAACTGACAGTAGAACAGGTATTTGGCTGGTTAAAGATGAAAGCCGAGTGAGCAAGCCATGTTAAAATTCTCTGTAAATCATCGGATTAATAGATTTTTTAGTTTCTATTTCTAAATCTTAACAATTGAACTTACTGATATAGCCATTTTTATCGAATTAAGGGTCGGCTTTGAGATATTCCTGTAATTGTTGAGTACGCAATTTGGTGGAATTTTCCAGACAACCAAAATAAATGGTTGCGGCAATACTTCCTCCCTCATACCTGCTTCTCTCAAACTCACAATTAGTATCTCGAAACTTAATCCATGCTACTTGTGCAGCAATCAATTTCTGTTTCCTAGAGCTTTCTAACGTAGATAGCAATTGTTGATAAACTTGATTCAGCTTTTTATCTGCATTCTGATAAAATAACTTCGTGCATTCATTAATTGCTGCTTGAGTTTGAGGATTATTGCAGTTAAGCCTTTGAACTAAGCGCATTGGTAAATTAGGCGTTGTGCCTGCTATTGTCATGGTAGGGGTATTTAAACTACTGAGAGTTACAATACTTGCCAAAACTAGTAATAATTGACGCATGGCAAAATTTTTATTGTTTAGGTATAGACAAAAGATACTAAAATACGCGTCAGCATTGATGTGTTCCAACGTAGAATACTTCTGAACTTTTTACAAAAAGTAAACCAGCCGTCAGATGGAAGTCGAAATTTCACAACAATGCTAAAAATAATTTGGTATTTTAGTAATCTAAAGTTTAGCTTTTATATTTTATGAATCGTTCCGCCTGCCTCATTTTCAATCCAGTTGCGGGTCAGGGTGACCCAGATTTAGAGCTGGCAGAAATTCGGACAATATTAGAGCCAGAGATTGACCTAGATATTTATCTCACAACTGAAGAAATCGACGCTGACGAACTGGCCTATGCAGCGGTAGCGAGGGGTGTAGATGCAATCATTGCTTCAGGGGGAGATGGCACCCTCTCAGCGGCGGCAGCGGCTTTAATAGGTACTGATATTCCATTTGGGATTATTTCCAGAGGAACAGCAAACGCTTTTGCCACAGCTTTAGGAATTCCTGACACGATCGCAGCTGCGTGTCACACAATTTTGCAGGGAGGAACCCGCAATGTAGACGTAGCCTATTGCAACGATCAGCCAATGGTACTCTTGGCAGGTATTGGCTTTGAAGCTGAAACTGTAGAATTGGCAGACCGAGACGCCAAGAATCGCTTTGGAATGATGGCCTACGTTTTGGCTGGAATTCAGCAACTGAGAAACTTAAAAAACTTTGATGTTGAAATTGAAACTGAGGACAAAATAATTAAAACTAGCGCCTGTGCAGTAACAGTAGCAAATGCTGCACCTGCCACTTCTGTCTTAGCTCAGGGTCCAGCAGGTCTGGTTTATGATGATGGGCTACTAGATTTAACAATTGTAGCTTCAGTTAATAAGGCAGGAGCGATCGCAGCTACATTTCATCTATTTCAAACGGCTTCTACAGGTAACGCCGTAGAACGGGATGATATTGGCTTCCTGCGAGCCAAACAATTTAAAATTACGACTAATCCACCACAAAAGGTTGTTCTAGATGGTGAAATAGTGGGCACAACTCCAGTAGAAATTAAGTGTGTTCCAGCAGGCTTGAAAATTTTTGTGCCATTAGTAGAAGAAGTTGAGCCTACTGAAAAACTAGAGGGACTCCCCAACCTGACTATTGAGATGAAAGACACAGTAGGAGAATAAGGGCATGGGGCATGGGGGAGCTACTGCGTTGAACGGGTTTCCCGGCTTGTACCCCTACGGAGAAGCAAGTGGCATCAAGGGGAGAGACTTGCTACAACCTTGCTCCCCTGTCCCCTTTAATAGAAGATTCAGGAGTAGGTTGCATTGAAACTTGTATCTGATCCAGCGATCGCTAACAAAATTAGTAAAATGAATCAGCGGGTACGGTGGCAAGATCCGTTAATTGTGGAACGGAACATCGATCAAACTCGGCTGGTGTTGGAAGATGGTCAAACAGACAATTCTGAGTTTTCATTTTTAGTTATAGGTGATAGTGGTTCCGGCCAGCACCGGGGACACAATCCCCAACGACAGGTGGCTGAACTGATGCTGCCCCATCACAACGAATCCCGTTTTATGCTGCACATGGGGGATGTGATCTATTTAGTGGGGTCAAGTGAATACTACCACCAGAACTTCATCCAGCCTTACCGAGAGTTTATCTTGGGCGGAGAGCATCCCAGACGGATTGCCTATGACCAGATGATTTTTAAGCTGCCCATTTTACCTGTACCGGGAAATCACGATTACTATAACTTGCCGATTTTATTGAGCTTGGCATCTCTAACAACATTACCCATTCGTGGCCTATTGCGATCGCGGTTAGACCTAGATGTGGGCTTGCATGGCTCAGGAACGGGTGACGCTTACGCACGGGCATTTCTGGACTATCTTAAGGCGTTTCAGCTTCCAGGAGAGTTAAATGATCATTTAGATCAGTACTACACAGCCAAGACAGATACAGGTCGTTGTCTTAGCTATCAACCTGGTCACTTCACTCGCCTTCCCAATCGCTACTATACTTTTCGCTATGGCGGTATAGATTTCTTTGCCTTGGATTCTAATACATTTAACGATCCACCACCGCTACCTAAAACAAAAAAAGGTGACGCCGCTCGCAAAGTCTTAGAAAAACGCCGTGAAGATTTAGAGCAAGAAAAGCTGCAAATCATTGAAACCTCAGCCAAGCTTCGTCCAGAAAACCCCACAGAAGCCGACCAATTAGACGACTTCCACGCCAAGGTATCACAAATTGAAGAAATTATTGTTGATATCGATAAGCAATTAGCTGCTGATAAAACAACGCTGACTGATACTGAACAACTGGAGTGGCTCAAGCAAAGATTAATTGAATCTTGGAATACTGCTGAAGTTCGGGGAAGAGTGATTTATTTCCATCATCCTCCCTATGTAACTGAGGCGACAAAGTGGCAACAAGCACAAACTCTGATAATTCGCGATCGCCTCCGTGATGTGCTGGATGCAGTAGCTAAAGAAATAGGTTCCCTGACTCAGGGGCGTCCTTTGGTTGATTTGGTATTAAACGGTCACGCGCACTGCTTGGAACACCTGGAAACAATGGATACAGGACACGCTGATTCTCATATTCACTGGATTATTTGTGGTGGTAGCGGGTTTAGTTTGCGACGCCAGCGGATTGAGGGAGCAGATTTGATGGAGACTTTTGGGAACGAAAATAGATTAGTGGCGCGATCGCATCTCTTCATTGGTCGCAACGGTCAAGGTTTTCAGAAGCGACGACCTTACTCAGGTTTACGCATTGACGTTAAAGGCGAACATCATCCCAAGTTCATTGTCCGTCCCTTGGTTGCCGAATGGCATCAGCGGCAATGGCATAATCGGGAACTTGAGCCGTTGATCATTTAGTAACATAATTCTGGAAATATTAGCCCATATAAGTAGAGACGCAATCATTGCGTCTCTACTAAGCGTCTATTTAGCCTTATTACGTGTAATCATACCCAGCAAAAGGATGGTGTTAATTAAATTATTCCTGGGCCTCTACCCCGGCTGTCACCCTTTTCTGTCAACTTGCCTTCCTCGTCGTCTTGATTAACTTCTGCAAGTTCTTGAATACGTGCTGCCTTTTCTTCTGCTGCTTGTTGGCGTGCATCACCCGGTACTTCGTAGTACATTTCCGGTTCAACTGCATAGTTGTTAGACAAACCTTCTTGGTCTACGGTGTAGCCGTCAGTGGTGCGTATACTTTCTGAATCAGTTTGATCATCGGTAGATGCATCTGCCTCTTTTTCTTCTGTGGGGAGTGTTTTGTACTCATCTCCTTCTCTTTCCATTCGAGCAGCTATTTCAGCTGGGATAATGCCGCGATCATATGTATTTACTTCGGCTCTATCAGATGAATCTATACCTTTGTTAACTCCTTCATTAGCCATAAATTATGTCCTCTTAAAGAATGTATTAAATAACTTCAAAAACCAGATTAGGCTGTTTTTCATCTCAAATCTACTATCTTTAGAAGTGATTTAAATTTAAAAATAATGTTATATTCTCTATCTTTGGATGTATCCAAAAAACTAATATTAAGTCAGGTTAAATACTGATAATTTACATTAATTGCGTAGAACAAGGGTTTTGGCTGAAGTTGACACTGACAGCAATGAACATTATTCTGCCCCTACTGCCTTTTGCATGTAAAATAGGATAGTTACAAAATTCCCTACTTTTTAGACAAGTCGGGAATGTGAACCTTTGGATTGGATATATTTAATTAGCGAACCATACCCAATACTGTGCTGAGGCTAGTACCGCAAGGCGGAAGTCACTAATTCAAAAGTCAAAAGTCAAAAGTATATTATGGAATAAGCTCTTTAGGGCTTTTCAATGCTCTGCTTATTTACGCCGTGCTGTACTAGTACAGCTTCGTGTAAATCCTAGTTACCATCTTAATTAACAAGACAAGGGGCTTAAGCCCCTTGTTAAAGATAGATAAACTTGCGTTATAGTGTACTACTTTAATGGTTTGGAAATTTATCCGCCTAAAAACTGGTTTTTCAATGATTGAATTTCATCTGCTAATTCTTGCCGAGTTGAAGCCTTCAGGAAATAACGAAAAATGAACCATGTGGCGTAACTAATTCCAACTAACTCAAAGAGTGGTGATAGTAGTGGAGTCCCATTGATTGCATCCAGCACTGCTAGTACTATCTTGGCTGTAACAATCGCCGCCAAAATTAAAGCCACAGTTATTAGAGGCTGCTTGTAATCCTGAAAAAAGCTACTTAAGTATTCGGGTAATTGCTCCAAAAATTCAGAAACTTGTCTGCTAATTTGCTGCAATTGAGATTCCGGTTCAGCTGCTGGTGGTAACTTTGGCAAGTTTGCTGTATCTACACCTTCAAGTGCTAGCGTACCTTGTGATAAGGAGGCATTGATGGATTCACGTTGCTGTTGTTCAGTTTCCATAGTTTTTATTTTCAGGAAGTACAAAAGTTTTTATAACTGACTGAGCGTCAATAAATATAATTATTAAGGTCGTCAGTTGTCAATTATTAATGGTCAGTACTGAGTATAACTAACCACCAAGAATGAGCAGGGGCATTTAAATTTATTTATGCCTACCTACTCACGCGGATTTGTTGTTACCTACCTTATTTTTTCGGTGCGAGAACAGTTGCTTTATTAACTACACTTTTGACACCTTTAATTTGTTTAGCTAAAGGTTCAATTTTAGCCAACTCCTGCTGATTGCTCACAGTTCCTGCGACAGTAACAGTTCCATTGTCTGCGGCATCAACTGTTAGTTGACTCTTGGGTATGTTTGCCTCTAACTTAGAGCGAACTTCACTTTTTAGATCACCTTTGGCTCGTTGTGTATCACCACCTGTAGTATTATTGCGCTGTTCACGGGCGCGAATATCCTCATTTAGTTGTCTTCTGCGGACATCACTTTGTGCGTCTTGTTGAGAAGCTTGTGTTGTTTGTGCAGTCGGCGTTTGGGGAGCTTCATTAGGATTATTGGGTGCAGATTCACTTGTTTTAGAAGCGTTATCACAAGCAGCAACACCAAAAACTAAAAGGCCACTAATTAAAAAAGGAGTTAGCTTTTGCATATATTGAATTCGGAATCGCAAAGTGAAAGTTGTGGAGTTTATTGATATTCACGGCAGAAGTGAGGAGCAAGTTTACTTAAATGAGGAGCAAAATTTTCAATTTTTTGCTCCGGCAATTTTGGGGAACTAGTGTGAGTGACAACTACCTTAGCTTAGAGTGTTTCATCACGGCGGTCAACAATGACTACGGCAGGATCGTCTCTATCAGACCCTGTTGAGTAATTAGTGCGATCGCTATTAACAACTGGTGTGCCGTAATCGGTTGCTCGATCTAAACTTGGGCGATGTTCGCCGGGATCAGTGCCATCAT
>NZ_CALMFY010000217.1:51113-66340 GCF_937863485.1 uncultured Nostoc sp.
CCAAGACCAACTAATAAGCCAGTCAATCCGCCCAAAGCAGTGCCTGTAACTGCTCCAACTTTAGCACCTTCGTCAGATTTGTCACCGACGCGATCGCTCACTTCAGCGCCAGCAATATCATCTTTGTCTCCATCCTGCGTAATAACAGAGACTCTATCCATGTCAAAGCCAGTATTTTTCAAATCATGTAGGGCATGTTCAACATCTCGACGATTAGAAAATACACCTACACCACGTTTATGTACACCTACAACCATTATTTTTTCTCCTCAGGAAAAATCAATTATTTACTTACAAACAAATTTATAGCTGGTAATAACGCGAATGTCACTAAGAAAGGATCAAACCCCTGTTAGGGCTAGGTGTAGGCCAGAGGCTAGCACCCACTGACTGGCTCGGATCTTAGATTTCACGTGCTAGTATTTGACCGTGCAACCCCTATTCCTTTAGACCCTTACAGCCAAAAATAAACCATATTTAAGGATTTACGTTTTTTTTAGTGCCATTGGACAATAACCCTTATTAATACATGTTTATGTTTCCTTTTCATCAATCGCTTGGAAGAATTTTTATCTCTATCATGAGACATAGGTGATTTTATCTAAAGACTAAAAATAAGTAAAAATTTACCTGTATCAAATATATTTTTTATAAAAAAAATATTAAAAAATTTTATTTCTCAAAAATTTTTGATTTTTTATATAAGAACTTTGTTTGTAAAATTAACTACATGTATATTACACAACTATTGATTAAATGCAGTATGTGGTACAAAACACAGCTATGCATCAGTGAAAGCTTAAGGAAAAATCTGCTTTATTTTAAGGTTTTGCCCTCACGTCTCCCCAACATTTTCAATGGGTGAGGGTTTGCCACAGGAAAAGCTTACCCGGTAAGTTCCCCGAATTCTAACTGAGGATTCGGGGTTAGGGGATGAAAGCAACTGGAGAACGCTTATTAGCACTAACTTTTATATTAAGTTGACACCAATAACATTGTTGTGCCTTTATCATCTGGTACTGTACCAGACCCATTTCAAACCTGCTGATTGGTGACATAGTTAGAGCGCCACGACGTTTAGCAAAACGTACCACTCAAGTAGCTTTAGATTTTGAAGCCAATCTCGAAGAATATCTGCGTAATACCAACAAAGAAGAACTCAACCCAGAAGCAATCAAACGCGATTTGCAATTGCTGCTGTCTTCTCCCCGGGCTGGAATTGGTAATTTAAACGATCGCGCCTCCAAATTTGACCGTTCGACAATTGTGGCGCTGCTATCTGGGCGAGAAGATATCTCAGAAGAGGAAGCTAACCGAATTGTGGATCAAACTGAGTCTGTTCGCAGTTCGATTGTCGAACAATTCCAGCAGATCCAAGAAAAATTGCAATCAGTGCTGGATGGGATTTTTGCCAAAGTTCGCAACTATCTCAACTCCCTGGATCGTTCAGAACTCAACTATGAAGGGATTAAGCAAGACTTTGCTAAAGTATTCGACGATCCGCAAGCTGGATTTGAAGCGTTGCGCGATCGCCTCAGTGAATTTGATCGTGACACCTTAGTTGCTGTCATCAGTTCTCGTGAGGATATTTCTGAGGCGGATGCTAATCGGATTATCGATCAAATAGAAACGGCCCGGGATGGCGTATTGCAACGAGCCGAACGCATCCAGCAAGAAACACAAAAACGCCTGAAAGCGATCCAAAAGCAAGCTAAAAAGCAAGCTAAAGAAACCAAAAAAACCGTTGCAAGTGCTGCTTTGTGGTTATTTAGGACAGCATTGACTTCCCTTGCAGCCAGTGCGCTCGCCGATGCGATCGCTGTCACTGGCATAACTCTACCTGGGTAAAATATCTCTATCATCAGGAATTTTGATCAAATACAAAGTGGCATTCAGTCTTTACAAATGAATGCCACTTTTTTTTATAAATAAAACAAACTATCCCAGAGAGTAAGTAGGTTGGTGCTATTAAAAGTGACTATGTAAAGTTTTGTAAAAATTATTAAATATGCTTGAATTAAGCTTAGTTGCTCTTTTAAATACCTTTAGATGGTTTAGTTTTTCCCCACCAACCTACTTACTATCACGACCTTGTTATTCAGATATAGATTAAAAAACCCGATCTTAATCTAAGGATTTCATATTTTACTCTCATCAGAGTAAAATATCAAAGTTAATTATTCTTTCTTATACATAGAAAAAAGTACGCTTGAGGGTTATATCATAGTCTTGTGATTCATGATATACAGTAAAAACGTCCAAAAACATATGCAATTCCGTAGGAGAAAATCTGCTTGTTCCCTAGCAGCCTACTACTGGAACCATTGAATACATAAGGCACAAGGATATAACATGACTCTTGGCACTATTTTGATGCCAACATTGTCAATACATCCAGTCCTTCTGAAATCTTCTCAAGTCTTCAGACTTAACAGCAAAGACCTGTTCCAATCAGGTGTAGTTCAGTTATATCTTCCCACTCGTTATTTGTCCACCTTGTTTTCTCGGCGTTGCTGAATAAAAGTGTGAAATTCAAAAATTTAATGTTTGAAACTGTTTCCTTTGCGCCTTTGGGGGAAACGAAATTCATACTCTTAATCAGCAACGCCGTTTTCTCATGGGGAAGTGACGAGGTAATTTTTTTCCCCTCTAAGCTTAGGAGAAGCTCATTATGGCAATTATCAACATCACTGATTTAGATTTAACTAATTTAATCAACATCAAGCCTGTTGACTTGAACAAGATATTGACCAGCAGTGGCGGCAATATCCAGGTCACCACTAATGGTAACAAAATCATTAACGCTACTGGTGGTAACCAAAACATTAACGGCAGTAATGGCAACGATGTCATTAATACTGGTAATGGCAACGATGTCATTAATACTGGTATTGGCAACGATATCATTAACGCCGGCAATGGCAACAATACCGTTAAAGGTGGTAATGGCAACGATATCCTTAACGCTGGTAGTGGCAAGGATACCCTCTTTGGCGAAAATGGCAACGATATCCTTAGTGGTGGTGCTGGCAACGATATTCTCACTGGCGGTGCTGGCAACGACACACTCGCTGGCGGTACTGGGACTGATATTCTCACTGGAGGAGCAGGTAACGATGTTTTCAAGTTCAGCTCAGTTTCAGATAGTGCTGTTGTTGGACGGGATCTGATCACTGACTTTGTAGGAAACGGTAAGTTGCCAGGTGACCAAATCGATCTATCTACTATCGACGCCGACTCCACTAAACTGGGCAATCAAGCCTTCACTTTCATTGGGGCTGCCGCATTTTCCGCACCTGGTCAGCTCCGTTATTCAGGAGGTATTCTCCAAGCTAGTACTGATGCGGATCGGTCGCCTGAGTTTGAGGCTCGGCTTATAGGATCACCATTAGTAGTGGGACAGGACTTTATCCTTTAATTTAATAGACTCTTACAAAAGTCTTTAACACCCCACTCCTAAGAGCAAGCTCTTAAGAGTGGGGTTCTTGTTTTTGATTTATACAAGAAATCTAATGTTTTTATTTAAAGAGAGCTTGCTTTCTTTAAACAATCGGAAATCATGAGTTTTCCCTTGAGAGTGTGCTGTACAAATTATTTCTCCATTCTTTTGATAATCATCAATACTTGGTCTGACAAACTGATTTTTCCTCGTCGCCCTGGTTTCTGTTTTTGTTAGCTGTGGTGGCGGACTACTTCAACCATCTGCTCAAATGTCTCAGGTTTTACACCCCAGAAGCGTTGAAATTCTACTGGTTTGAGATATTTGACTTTTGAGTGCATTATAAACTTACCTTATGATTATCCGGTAGCGATCGCCTGTGTCTAAGTGTGTGATCACTTTTTACCAGTTCTCATCGTATCCCGAAAGGGACTTTTGCAAGAGGTCCAATGAACGCTGTGCGTGCCGAGGATGTTCAATTGGAATTTCTGTTACATCAATAACAATGGACTCAGGAGGTTGCCCCTGCAATAATTGCTTTTTTTCTGGCAAGTATCTCAGTTTAGCTATTGGACAGACTTTTACACAACAGGTGGCAACGACCACTGTGAAACACCATGCATATGCAATCATCAATTATAAAGTATATTAATATACTTTATAAATAAAAATATTGAGGTTATGGCGATCGCAAAAGTTTTTGGTATATTAACTTTTTCTGATAAATAAAAAAGTACCCTGAGCGGTACTATCATGACTTTGTGATTTCGATATAGATTAAAAACGTCTTAAGACATCTATAGTTACATCTGCATCCGATAAAATTTGCTTCTTGCCTAGCAGCCTGGTCTTTGAATCAGCGAAGACATCAGGCGCAAGGATAAAACATGATTGCTTGCACAATTTTTGATGCCAACATCATTGATATATGCAGTGCTTCTCAAATCTTTAGACTTGACGACAAAGACCTGTTAATATCAGGTTACATTCAGCTGATTTCGTCATTTCCTCGTGAGGAAATGACCTGATTTTTCACAGGAAGTCATAAAGCCCCGAAAAAGCGTGACAACGATGACCTCTACATTGTAGACAACGTTTCTGATGTCGCTACCGAGGTATTTTGTGATACTTTGGGCGGTGTAGACACCGTACAGTCTTCTGTGAGCTATACTCTGAGCACTAACCTAGAGAACCTGACTTTGACAGGGATTGCAGCGATTAAGGGTACAGGTAATGCCAAAAACAACGTCATCAACGGCAACAGTGGCAACAATTTCCTCTCCGGGTTAGATGGTAACGATACCCTGAACGGCGGTAGTGGGACTGATAGCCTTACTGGAGGATTGGGTAACGATGTTTTCGTTTTCAACTCACTTTCTGATAGTCAACCTGGTTTCCCACGGGATGTGATCACTGACTTCGCTGGAAACGGTATCTTTGCAGGTGACCAAATCGATCTATCTGCGATTGACGCTATATAACTTCATTTTCGATGGCAACCAAGCTTTCACTTTCATTGGCAGCGCTGCATTCTCCGGAATCGCTCAGGTGCATTATTCAGGAGGCATTCTTCAAGCTAATACCGATTTTGATATTTTCGCCGAGTTAGAGATTCAACTCGTAGGAGCACCAGCACTAGTGGCAAGCGACATTATCGTTTAATTTAATCAGAATCTAACAATCGAGGTTTAATATCAAGTTAGATGAATCACTCATGGTTCTCCCTAGAACTCCACCCCGCAAAAGCTACACTTTTGCTCCCCTAAGAGCCTGCTCTTAGGGGTGTTTTTCTGAGTTCCCTTTCCCCTTCATTCAAGCTTGATCGCACCGCGTATGGCAGCGATAGTTTCAGTACATATAGTGATGATCTGAATGTTGTGACTGACATTCTGACTGATGTTCTGACTGGAGGATCTGGTAACGATGTTTTCGATTTCAACTCAGTTTTTAAGACTCAACCTGGTCTTTCACGGCGTGTTATCACTGACTTTGTTGGAAACGGTAACTTGCCAGGTGATCAAATAGATTTATCTACCATCGACGCCAACTCCACTCTAGGGGGCAACCAAGCCTTCAGTTTCATTGGGGCTGGCGCATTCTCCAAGGTAATACTGATCAGAATCTGTCGGCTGACTTTGAGATTAGGTTAGCAGGAACACCACAATTAGTGGCAAGCGACATTATCTTTTAACAAGAAATGCACTAGGCATTCTGATAATTTAATAGTCGCGGGGAGAGGCAAGCTAAACTTACCTCTCCCTTTTATAGTTGTTTGAACGCGCCACATATACATGAGAAAATTAGGTAATACAATCGCAATACAAGCGACGAGGCACGGAAGGAAAAAAGATGTCAGAGAATTTGAGAAGCCAAGTTGTAACGCAAGGGGTGCAGCGATCGCCTAATCGAGCTATGCTGCGTGCAGTTGGTTTTAAAGATGAAGATTTCAATAAAGCCATTGTGGGCATTGCCAATGGCTACAGTACGATCACTCCCTGTAATATGGGGATCAATCAACTGGCACAAAGGGCAGAGGTTGGGATTAAAACCGCCGGGGCGATGCCGCAAGTGTTCGGCACAATTACCATTAGCGATGGGATTTCAATGGGAACTGAAGGGATGAAATATTCCCTAGTGTCGCGGGAAGTCATTGCCGATTCCATTGAAACCGCTTGTACTGGACAAAGTATGGATGGTGTACTAGCTATTGGTGGTTGTGATAAAAATATGCCCGGGGCAATGCTGGCGATCGCCCGGATGAATATCCCCGCTATCTTTGTTTACGGTGGCACAATTAAACCCGGTCACTACAACGGACGCGATTTAACTGTTGTTAGTTCTTTTGAAGCTGTTGGTCAATATAGTGCTGGGAAGATTGATGACAAAGAATTATTAGAAGTTGAAAGCCGTGCTTGTCCTGGTGCTGGTTCATGTGGGGGAATGTTCACAGCTAACACCATGTCTTCAGCTTTCGAGGCGATGGGGATGAGTTTGCCTTATTCCTCGACAATGGCGGCGGAAGATGCCGAAAAAGCCGACAGCACGGAAAAATCAGCGTTTGTGTTAGTTGAAGCGATTCGGAAACAAATCTTACCCCGCCGAATTATCACCCGCAAATCTATAGAGAATGCCATTTCTGTGATTATGGCAGTGGGTGGTTCGACGAATGCAGTGTTGCATTTATTAGCGATCGCCCGCGCCGCTGATGTAGAGTTAACTATAGACGACTTTGAAACTATCCGCGCCCGCGTTCCCGTTTTGTGTGATTTAAAACCCAGTGGTAAATATGTAGCTACAGATTTGCACAAAGCTGGTGGCATTCCGCAAGTAATGAAGATGCTACTTGTGCATGGCTTGTTACATAGTGATAGCCTCACCATCAGTGGTCAAACGATTGCAGAGATATTAGCAGATATACCAGAAGAACCATCCACCCACCAAGATGTTATTCGTCCTTGGAATAACCCAATGTATCCCCAAGGGCATTTAGCCATCCTCAGAGGTAATTTGGCAACGGATGGGGCTGTTGCCAAAATTACCGGGGTTAAAAAACCAGTAATTACTGGCCCCGCACGAGTATTTGAATCGGAAGAAGCCTCTTTAAATGCAATTTTGGCGGGTAAAATTCAACCTGGTGATATTTTAGTCATCCGCTACGAAGGGCCTAAAGGCGGTCCTGGGATGCGAGAAATGTTGGCTCCCACCTCAGCAATTATCGGTGCTGGTTTGGGTGATGCGGTGGGATTCATTACCGACGGACGCTTTTCTGGCGGTACTTACGGCATGGTGGTTGGTCATGTTGCGCCAGAAGCGGCAGTTGGTGGTGCGATCGCTCTTGTAGAAGAAGGCGATAGTATTACTATTGATGCACCCGCTCGTTTATTGCAGTTGAATATATCTGAAGAAGAATTGGCTCGTCGTCGTGCCAACTGGCAACCTCCCGCTCCGCGTTACACTAAAGGCGTGTTGGCGAAATATGCCAAATTGGTATCTTCTAGCAGTATTGGTGCTGTAACAGATTTGGACTTGTTTTAAATGAGCTAAATAAAACTTACGCACAAAAAAGCCCCCAACCCCCGATAAATTGGGGGCTTTTAATTCTCCTGCATTTTAAGGGGAATGCACGAAGCGCACGCTACGCGAACGAGGTTTGAGGTTTTCACTGCCTAAGTCGTGCTAAATTTTATGAATTTTTGTAAAAATATTGAGAAATTTCAGGAAATTTACATAGCAGTTATGATGTCAATAGAGAAATCACGCAAATATACTTGACACTCAACTGCTAAAAAACCGAAAGGGTACAAAATAAGTTCTCAATCTAACGTCAAACTGACGATCGCTCTTGATAATCCAGATTTAGATGCAGAGGAGCAAGAGCGGGAAACACGAAATCTCTTGCGAGAAATTAGAGACTTAGATGTAGAAAGTGCTGAACTTGTAGCAGTTGCAGAAACACCCAAGGGTTCAAAGGCGTTTGGAGGTTTCCTACTGGGTGTGTTGCAGGCTGATGTGAGTATTGCCAATTTTAAGAAAGTATTGGGATTTTTGGGCGAGCGCCTCGGTAACAAAACCATTGAGTTAGAAGTTGAGGCTAACGGTAAAAAACTCAAGGTTAAAGCCAGCACCCAGCAAGAACTAATGACTGCGATCGCAGCAGCGCAAAAGTTTGTAGCAGCAAGCTGAAAAATGCCATACCAGCAAAGAGGATAGGGACATGACGAAGGTAGCACTCCTAATAGGAATTAGTGATTATGAGCCTGGTCTTAACCCATTACCAGCTTCAGTAAAGGATATGTAAGCGATCGCCAAAGTTTTGCAGCATCCAGAAATGGGTGATTTTGCCCAAACAGATATCCAAAAACTGGAGAATCCCGATCCTCAAAAAATGCAGGAAGCGATCGAGACTCTGTTTAGCGATCGTCAAAAAGACGACCTTGTAGTATTTTACTTCTCCGGTCATGCCATTAAAGATGAGAGCGGCAATCTTTACCTCGCCACTTGCTTAACCCGTAAAAATCCTCAAGGACAAATTATCAAATCAACCTCTGTTCCAGCCAGTTTCATTCATAACATCATGAACGATAGCCGATGCAAGCGTCAGGTAATCATTCTTGACTGTTGCTTTAGTGGAGCGTTCGCCCAAGGCTGGTCAGCTAAAGATGACGGTTCTGTTGATATCGAGACACAACTTGGCGGAGAGAGGCGAGTTGTCCTGGCCTCTTCCACTTCGATTCAGTATTCTTTCCAGCAACAAGGAGACAATCTTTCGACTTATACTCGTTATCTCATTGAGGGTATTGAAACAGGTGCCGCAGATTTAGATAATGATGGTGCAGTTTCGGTTGATGAGTTGCATGAGTACGCCAAAAAGAAAGTTCAAGACGCGGCTCCCGCCATGAAACCAGAAATCTATGCTTTCAAAGAAGGATTCAAAATCCTGTTGTCTAAAGCACCAATTGGTGATCCAAAACTCAAGTATCGCAAAGAAGTAGAAATTTATGCCAGTAGAGGCGAGATTTCGATTATTGGTCGCAGAATATTAGATGCTCTACATCAGAATTTGGGGTTGCTCCCTGAAGAAACTGCTCCAATCGAAACTGAGGTTTTAAAACCTTATCGAGAGTATCAACAAAAATTGCAGGAATATGAGCAAGCATTGGTTGATGCGATTGGGCGCGAACCGACTTTGAGTGACTACACTCGCAATGATTTGCGACGTTATCAGGAAATTTTAGAACTTAGAGATGAAGACATAGCACCTATTGAGGTAAAAGTAATCTAAAGCAAAGAGGCATTAAAAACTCAGCCTGTATCTGCTTGGCATTTTCCATTTCTTCCACCACAAGTACAGCCACAGCATCGTGTAGAAATACCCTCTCAGCCAGAGTCGTCCTCATCTCATCAAGTAACAACACCAAAAACTCATAAACCGATAATTGCTATGTTTTTCTTTTTCGTTGGCGCACTTTTTGTAATCAACGCACTTGGCGCACTTTTGATTGGTAATGGAGGAGTTTTTTTTATATTATTAATTCCAAGCAGTCTTTTGATTTGGTTTGGTATTATTATGTGGAAACCTTAAATGTTTTTCCTACACTTTTATTTTGACTAAGATATGCACTTTGTGAGACAAACAGTGCGATTATAATTAAATATAGAAGTAACAGAAACTAGTTTAATGGTGGTGATCGCACTTGTTTATTGTAATGTTTCAAAATAGCGATCGCACTTGTTTATTGTAATGTTTCAAAATAGTGATCGCCTTTCTCAAAAAGCCTTAAATTTCTATCATAATCTGCTGAGAACTTCTGGAATTAAGAGGTACGAATTACAAATGGTTATAAATTATTCTTTACCCAATCTCGAAAATTACGCATAGCTTGACTTCTCCCAATTGTTAAACACTGTTGAACATATTCATTGACTAATTCAACAATTGGAATATCAGGAAAATTAGGACTAAATTCAGATTTTATATATTTTTCTTCTTTTAACAAATAAATTTCTAAACCTTGTTGTGTATGTCGCCAAAGTTCAGGAACTCCTAAAATTTCATAATTCTCAAATCGAGTCCGAGAAGTAATATCAATTTCGATTGCTAAATCTGGTGGTGGATCTATATTTAAATCAATGCGATTTTTTCCAATTATAGCAGCTTGATTTCGAATATAAAAACTGGTATCTGGTTCTACTGCTTGACGCATTCGCTCATTTTTAAGTGTTGTGGAACCAAAAGGCTCAAAATCAATTTGGAGTTTGTCCAATAAAACTCTTACTAACTCACCAATATATTCTTTATCTTTTTCGTGTTCTGGTAGGGGAACCATAATTTCTAACCAGCCATGACTATAAGAAATACGTGCGGCACGCTTTTCTCCCATTTCTTCTAAAATATTTTCTAACTGCTGCCAACTAATATCTTGGAGTAACATTTGTTGACCAGGTTTGACGATAATTTGTTGCAGTTTTAAAAACATATCACCTCAGAGAGTTGATGTAATAGCTGTTATATCCAGTAGATTGAATTTACAAATCAACTTTCTTAAAGTATATCGCCTTTGAACATGAGTGTAGAAATTAGCCAAAAAATCATTGACATAATCTTTAGTAGTTTCAAGGTTTTTCACAATTTTTACTTTTTAATTTTCAAAGGAATACAGATAGTAAACTCTGTGCCACGTTTTGGGGTAAAATCAACTTTAATAGTTCCAGACTCTCTTAGTATTATCTGCAATTTTCCTAAATGACAAGTTGTAGTATAATGGTTTCAAGCTAACTTTCAACGGTTAGTAACGCTAAGTAGTAAATTAATTATGGATATAAAATTAGCAAGTCAATACTCCATAATAGAGAATAAATCGAAGTAAGTGAAAAAGCTGGATGTTACTACTGCCTAAGTATTTTTGCTCCTAAAGAAATTTGTCAGTACTGTGATTGGGGCGCAACTGTACTTTGTCCCAAATGCGGGATAGACAGTGTAATTGGCTCAAATTCTGGATATCCAATTGATTTGGAAACCCTTAAAAAATTGCATCAATACTGGTTTTAAGGTGGTCTGACCATAAATGCTATTTGCTACGCCTACTAGCTAGTTTTTGCAGCTTGTTTCTAGTCGTTCTCCAACACCGGGAAGTACCGCCGAATATTAAGAGACTGACAAAAAATAAATTATTCCAGAAAAAACAAAATACAGGGAAGATAAAATAATCATTATCACAAAGAAAAAAGGGGTTGCCTCCGTCTCCCCTTCCTAGTGATTATCATTATCTCTGGGGGAATGTTTTATTTTTTGGAAGTCCCTAACGTGTGTGATGTGTTTTTAGCTCTCAAGCATAACTGCCGCTATTTCCGGTAAAATCAAGTTCTGAGGACTGTGGATTTGGGAGAAATTTGGGGTGGCTACACTTGGCGTTAACATTGACCACATCGCCACCATTCGGCAAGCACGGCGGACGGTGGAACCAGACCCCGTGGCGGCGGCGGTGCTGGCAGAATTAGCGGGTGCAGATGGAATTACGGTGCATCTGCGCGAAGATCGGCGGCATATCCAAGATCGGGATGTGCTACTGTTGCGGCAAACAGTGCGATCGCATCTTAATTTAGAAATGGCCCCTACAGATGAAATGCTAGCGATCGCTCTTGATATCAAACCAGATTACGTGACTTTAGTCCCGGAAAAGCGAGAAGAAGTTACAACAGAAGGCGGACTAAATATCGTCGGGCAACTTGCTAGAATAGGTGAGATAGTTGATAAATTGCAAAGCGCTAACATTCCAGTTAGTTTATTTATCGATGCAGAATCAGCACAAATTGAAGCATCTGTCAAGCTACAGGCGCGGTTTATTGAATTGCACACTGGACAATATGCTGAGGCTAAGGATGAAACAAATCGCCAGCGAGAATTAGCCATATTAGCTAAAGGATGTGAACAAGCGATTCAAGCTGGATTGCGAGTCAACGCTGGACATGGACTGACCTACTGGAACGTCTATCCGGTGGCTGCGCTTCCAGGTATGGAAGAACTCAACATTGGTCATACCATTATCAGTCGGGCAGCATTAGTAGGTATGGAAAGGGCAGTCCGCGAGATGAAACAAGCTATCCGAGGGGATGGGGCATAGGGCAATTCAATTTTGGATTTTGGATTGAAGATTTTGGATTAAATTTCAATCTAAAATCCAAAATCTAAAATCTAAAATTCTTCTCCCCCTGCTCCCCTATAACCTGTCTTAAAAGAGGGGTTGTCACTGCGAAATCTAGAAATTGGGATCAAATCTTCAGCAAAAACTTCTATGAGCGCAACACAGTCTAACAACCTGCCGCTTTGGGTACAGGATAGAGATAAGGTGATAGCAGAAAGCACTGATGTCGAGTGGCGCGATCAGACACCGCCTGATTATTCCCGTTCAAACGAGAATCTCGCTCAAGAAAGTAACTACAATCACCTTGAAGGTACACTGGAAGCGATCGTGCAAAACTTAGTACGAACCTTCGAGATGGAAGTATCCTTCAAAGCAAACCCGCAAGAGTGGTTGTCTATCGTGAATGACAAGTTTCGTGTGAGTACCAATGGTGGAGTAGAGTACACAGCAGCAGATGTATCAGCCCAAGGTACTTACAATTTGTTTATGGCTGATTCAGAACATTACAAGGCTTCAGAAGAAACCTTTGAATCATCCGGAAAACTCTTTCACACAACATTTCCCCAAGGATTTCCTTGGGAAGTGGTGGAAGTTTTCTCAGGGCCACCAAATGTGACATTCAAGTGGCGGCATTGGGGACATTTTAACGGAGAATATAAAGGCCATGTACCGACTGGAGAGACGATAGAAATTATCGGCATGAGCATTGCAAAAGTTAGCGATGACTTGAAGATTGTTTCCTTAGAACACTACTTTGACAATAGTCTGTTCTTGGAAAACCTAACATCTGGTGGCAAACAAACAAATCCTGAAAACCAGCGAAGTGCTTGTCCGTTCAGTTCTTGGTTCAAGAAATTCCAAAAAAGTTAGTTTGTAAGGGTACAGTGCAGGACTGTGCCCTTAAATTATTTAGATAGTAACCAAAGGATGAAAATGCAAACATACTATTACGTTTTGGCCAGTCAACGCTTTCTTCTCCAAGAAGAACCGATACACGAAGTTATCAAAGAGCGCACCCGTCATTACCACGAACAAGAAAAACAAATAGATTTTTGGTTGGTTCAGCAACCAGCTTTCTTGGAAACACCGCAGTTTACAGAGCTAAAGGCGAAATGTCCCCAACCAGCAGTAGCAATTATTTCCACTAATCCCCAGTTTATTACTTGGTTAAAATTGCGTTTAGAGTACGTCATCACTGGAGAATTTCAGGCTCCTTCTGAAACAATACCCGATGCCTTGGCATCGCTTGCTACTGTTTCCTAATCTGGGCATTAGGGAGCTAGTGCGTTGCGGTGAGTCCAGCGCTCTCCGGCGGGTTTCTCGCCGAAGGCGACTGGCTTATCTCGTTGGGAGGTTCCCGACGCTCGTTGCCCGGCATCGTCTGCTTTTGGCAGAAGACTCGCTACCGCAACTCTTAGAGACGCGCAAGGGACGCTATCCGTTGTACCCCTACGGGGATCTTGCTACGCGCAGCGTCTCTCTTAGGAGAAGCAACTGGCGTCATTGGGCATGGGGTATGGAAAAGATACAAGGGAGAAGGGGGAGTAAATTCTCCTTTATCTCCCTCGTCCCCCTCATCTCCCACTCCCTATTTTATTTGCACATAACAAAATATATTTTTTTACACTCCTTTCATCCCCATACTGAAGTAACTGGGTTTTCAGCTTTTTTCTTATAAAATCTTCTAGGACACCTTGATTTACATAATCTAACTTTTGTGCATAGATTTCAGACTTTACCAAGTGTTTTAGGATTAGCGATGTCTACGACGACCTTCGCTTACGCAGGGTTGATTGGTTGCATGAGTTCTGTCTTTGCTCAACAAACCATTCCCCTTTGTCAACCACCAAATGCGGGTGAGTATCTTTTATTAGTAGTCAGTCCCACAGCAAATAATCAAAAGCAGTTACGTAGTGCCTTACCACCTCAACTGAAGACCATTACTTGCAAATATCTCAACGAAACTGTGACGCGAGTAGGGGGCTTTAACAAAATTGACGATGCCAATCGTTGGGCGAGATATGTCAGCAATATTGTTGGCTTGTCTGCCATAATTACGACTCGACCAACAACGCCAAATGTTCAGGCACAGCAACAGCCACCTCAGCAGAGAGTTAACTATAATCCTCAAGCCTTAGGAGAGGGTTATGCAGTGCTGGTAGATTATTACAATCGTCCAGAACTAGTAAATAGTGTGCAGCAAGTAGTGAGAGGTAACGTAGGTTTTGTTTCTTACGGACAACGCCCTTACTTGTTGGCAGTTTATACCACTAACCAAACTGAAGCATACAACACATTGCAAAAGCTGAACAATGGCGGTTTTATTGCAAGTATAGTAGATAGTCGTAAGGTGATTCTGCTGCGCTCAACTGTGCGGTTGTAGTGATATTAAGTTTGGGGTGCGACTTTTTTAAGAAGATGTAGTCAAGCAACCAACGCTATTGGTAGTGGAGTAGAACAACGGGTTTGAATGACATCTTTGAGTAAAGGAATGCCACCTTGATGTAAAGCCAGATGATGACGTTGACGTTCTTGCAGTAAATGAAAGCCCCAATGTTCATTCCAATCACTACTAACATGGAGAGAACGAAGACGTAAAATAGCTTCAGCACCTTCAATACTCCATCGAGCGCCAGTAATATTCATTTTGTCTTTAATTAAGTAACGAATTGCACCCTCAATCACGCCAGTAGCGGGAACATCCCTATTTGGGAAAAATAAAAGAATCCATGTTATTCGCGAGTATTTATCGCGAATAATATAGGAATTTAATCTTTTAGTTCTTCTTCTTCTTGCTCAGATCCAGAACTAATGTTTAACAGGCAATCATCAAGGGTATGAATTATTTTCTGTATCTCATTCCAAATAGAACGTCTGAAAACAGACATAATTACATTAATATGTTCTGTCGTCCCAGCTTTGCCTAAATACTTGTATTTACTTAGTACAACATTTGATTAATTCGGAGCGAACTAAATTTGGCAATACCTTGCAATGCTAATACATCCCGATACAATGTTAATGTGTCCCTCTGCAATGCCAATGCATTCCGATACAATGTTAATGCGTTCCCCTGCAATGCCAATGCATCCCGATACAATGTTAATGCGTTCCCCTGCAATGCCAATGCATCCCGATACAATGTT
>NZ_CALMFY010000217.1:66440-68644 GCF_937863485.1 uncultured Nostoc sp.
CCGATACAATGTTAATGCGTTCCCCTGCAATGCCAATGCATCCCGATACAATGTTAATGTGTCCCCCTGCAATGCCAATGCATCCCCCTGCATTAAAAACGCTACGCTTTTATGCAAAACTGTACTTAGTTTTGATCATATCGCGCATTGAAAATACGGCTGATGCATTTATAACTTGTAGTACCAATATTTGTTTTAACCATTCTCTCTGACCGCCATAACTTTCTCAGTTATGAGCAGCATTTGTATAGTCCGCTTAATTCGCGATGATAACTCGCAAATATTTTTTCCTTTATTTCATTTTCTTGCCAAATAGCAATTGGCAGCCAAAGTGATACAATCAAGCCAACAACATCCTACGGAGTAAGATGGATGCCGATAAATACAGTTCTCCGCAACCACTATAAAATCGTAGGGCTTTTAGGAAGCGGTGGGTTCGGTGATACCTATTTAGCTGAAGATTTAGATTTGCCTAACAAGCCCAGGTGTGTTGTCAAACACTTAAAACCGAAAACCTCCGATACAGCAGTTTTACCAATCGCTAGACGATTATTTGAAAAAGAGGCAGAAGTTTTATATCGCTTAGGTAACCTGAGCAAGCAAATACCCAAATTATTCGCTCATTTTGAAGAAAATGGGGAATTTTATTTAGTACAAGAATTTGTGGATGGACGTGACTTGTCTACAGAGATAATTCTTGACCAGCCGTGGGGTGAAGCTGAAGTTGTTCAACTGTTGCAGGAAATTCTTGAAGTTTTAGTAGTGGTACATCAGCAGAATATTATCCACCGAGATATCAAGCCGCAAAACTTGATGCGCCGGCGCAAGGATGGCAAGATTATGCTGATTGACTTTGGAGCAGTTAAAGAAATTGAAGGTTTAGCACAAAATACTCAAGGTCGAGTGACTTCGACTATAATCATTGGCTCCAATGGTTATATGCCTAATGAGCAAGCTAGTTCTAGGCCAAGGCTGTCTAGCGATATCTTTGCAGTGGGGATTGTTGCTATTCAAGCTTTGACAGGTAGAATACCTCAAGAATTCTCAGAAGATGCAAGTGGGGAAATTATCTGGCGTCATTGGACAAATGTCAGCGATCGCCTAGCTGATATCTTAACAAAAATGGTGCGTTACAACTTTACCCAACGCTACCAGTCAGCAGCAGAGGCGTTAGAAGCACTGGTGTCCTCAACATCTCCGACTCGCATCGTAGCTTCAACTTATTTAGTTTCTCCTGTAAAGCCAAAATCAACAAACAGGCGGATATTTGGATTTAATCGGATAGTTTTAGCTGGAACTGTAATTGGAGCAGGAGTAGCGGCGATGCTTGCATTATCTTATTTTTCCAAACAGCAATCTCCCCAAATAACAGAAAAAACTGATTTTCCTAAACAGCAATCTCCCCAAATAACAGAAAAAACTGATTTTCCCAAACAGCGATCTCCCCAAATACCAGAAAAAACTGAACAATTTATTTCCCTACCTTGCAGTTCGGAACTAACTTCACTTCCCTCAACTAGAAAACCCGATAGAAAATTTCCAGATGGTACTAAATATTATGGGGCTATAGATAAAAATAACAACCTATTTGGTAAGGGAGTAATGATATTTAAGAATGGTAGTCGATACGATGGAGAATTCAACAAGAGTAAGCGCAATGGTTGTGGCATATTTTTATATCCCCCAAGCAGCAGTTTTTATAAAGATTATATAGGTCAATTTGTCAACGATAAATTTGAGGGTCTAGGAAAAATTAGATGGAAAGATGGTAATGAGTATCGAGGCAATTTTAAAGCTGGGACATGTGAAGGTCAAGGAATATTTCAATTTCTAAATGGCTCTTTTAAGAGTGGAATTTGGCAGAATGGAAAATTGCCAGGAAGCAATTTGTCATGTAATAAATAAAAAAACTTTTATGTAGTATATGTAATATGACTTAAGAATGATAAATATTAATATTGAATGTAAATCCGCTTTATTAACGAAAAATGAAACAAAAATCGAAATTCATTGTTTCTACTGCTTGGTTACTTTTATTCGCCAGCTTTGGTATAGTTATTCTGCCACAGGTAACTGTAGCACAGCAGGAACAACCAAGCCAAACTCCGGCAACTCCAGACCAACCTCCAGCAACTCCAACTCCTGAAAGAGCACGACCAAAGAACTTTATTGATTAGAGAAATTTAGAAACTCACTCTAATACA
>NZ_CALMFY010000217.1:68654-89701 GCF_937863485.1 uncultured Nostoc sp.
CTATTAATACCTCCATCTCGACCAGTACAACCGCCCGCACCTCCACTTCCACCTCCCGCACCTCCAGACCAACCTCCGGCAACTCCACAGCCAACTCCGGCAACTCCACAGCAACCTCCCGCCGCAAAACCGAACGAAATCCCTGCAACTCCAGACCAACCTCCGGCACCTCCGCAGCAACCTCCTGCTGTCACTCCAGACCAACTTCCTACAAAACCAGACGAAACCCCCGTAAAACCAGACCAACCTTCAAATCCTAATTCAAATCCAGGTACAAGACCAAGACCAAGACAGGAAACCCCAACTCGAACACAAGACTCAGGTGGAAGACCAAGACAAAAACCACAAGCTCCAACTCGAACACAAGACTCAGACTCAACTCCAGACTCCCAACCAGCACCTCCATCTCCTGTAAGAGCACGAGGATAGAACTTTTTTGATTTGCGATATTTAGTAATTTGGAAGTTCAGAATTCAGAATTCAGAATTCAGACTTCAAGCTAGTTGATATCTGAGTTCTGAATTCTTACTGATGACTAAAAGTAATTATAATATTAATAATTAATCCAACAGAAAATGATTTGTAGTATGTATTTTTGTAGAACTTTCAAGTTTAGTTTGACAACAATAGTAGCACTGATCTCGCTTCAATCATACGCCACTGCTCAGGTTACTAATAGTAGTCAACCAAACTTTTCTCAAGTTTCTCCTCAAGTTCAATCAAACCCTGTACCACTACGGTCAAATCTTTCTAACTACTCTGAGCGAAAGCGCCGATTATTACTCAAACTCCAGCATCCCATACAGCCAATAATTCCCAACACTTCTAAGCGAGAAATCCATTTGCTACTTAAACTTAATGAACGAAAACTTTACGTTTATCGGGGTGACAGTTTACAAGCTAGCTACCCAGTAGCTATTGGTAAACCTGGATGGGAAACACCTACAGGCAAATTTAAAATTATTCACATGGTGCAAAACCCAGCTTGGGAAAACCCTTTCGTTCCTAATAGAGAAATTATTCCTCCAAAAAGCTCAGATAATCCTCTAGGAGAACGTTGGATTGGATTTTGGACAGATGGAAAGGATGAAATTGGATTTCATGGTACTCCGAGTGTAAAATCTGTTGGGCAAGCAGTTTCTCATGGTTGCGTTCGGATGTATAATCATGATGTACGTAAACTCTATGAATTGGTGAAAATCGGAACACCTGTACTAGTAACTAAATGACGCAAAAGTAAAGAGCTAATAAATTGATTTTCAAATTTTTAAACATTTGGTTTATTATCGGAAACATTACAAAAATGATGGATTTTATCAGGCATTAACTGAGATGAAGTGCTAACTAAACCATATAGTTTAAAACTTTGCATTTTGTGAGAGCTACGTTAAATCTGCCGCAATTAGATAGTCTGCGAGTACAACATCAGCGTTCGCGTTTGTAGGTCGTAATTTTTAAGCATTACTGCTGGCATTTAAATAAAATTAAGTTTTCTGGAATACTGATGTCTACTATCAGGGTGGTAATTTGTCAACTGACCGAATTTTGGATTTTAAATTCAAAATTTAAAAAGGTTTTAAGTGAACGTATTTATTTGTAGAACAAATTCAAAATCATGAAGTTATTAAATTTATTCATCGGGTAAATCTAAAATTTCAAATCCAAAATCGGTTGACAAATTACCAGTTACCAATCACAAAGAGCTGCTCAAACAAAGATTCATAGACGGAGCTTAATAAGCAGACCTAGCTAACCAATAGATGGTTATACCCAAAGCCGACCCAGCTATTACCTGAACAGGTGTATGTCCGAGTAATTCCTTCAGACGGTCTTGGCTAAAGTCTGGTTTTTCATCAAATAATTCATCAATCATTTGATTAAGGATGCGAGCTTGTTTACCAGCCGCTTGGCGAACTCCAGCTGCATCATACATAACGATGATGGCAAAAATCGTAGCAACTGCAAAATCAGGAGATGCCCAACCAAGTGTTTGCCCTACACCAGCAGCTAGAGCTGTAACTAAAGCTGAATGGGCACTGGGCATACCTCCGGTTGTCACCAAAACACGCACATTCAGTTTGCGATGTTTAATGATCTCGATTACGAGCTTTAGTGCTTGAGCAATTAAACAAGCTACTAGAGCAACCAGCAGCACCCGGTTGTCTAAAATGTTGCCTATGTCCTGCATGGTATTTTGGTTAGGTTAGTAAATATTAGCAGCAGTTGTTGGTTGAGGAAACATTTAGATTCAACCTAAAATCCAAAATTAACCTAGTACATCACGGCGGAAACAGACCAATTATTCAAAATAGCTTAAAAGCTTATCAAATAAGCTTTTTTAATTTTGAATTCCGCTGGGCACTAGTAGTACAGCATAGTGTAAATAAACCAGCCCTTCGGGTTCGGCAGTTCCTCATGGGGGGAACCCCCTACAGCCCTTTGGGCATCAAGAAGGCAGGCGCTAGCCTCTCACGAATGGGAGAAGACCGGACTGCCTCACTATTCCAAATCAATGAAACGCTTGCGGTAGAGGAATTCCGTTAACGTAAGCGTAGTATTAGCAAGTCTTGCCTACGGCACGACAAGGGCAATAGCGCAGTGTAAAGCCTGCGGCATGGGCAACTCTTAGAGACGCTCTTGCGTTCGCTTAGAGCGAGTCAGACGTTATGCACAGTCGCTACCCTTGCGTCATCAGCATTATTCCAAATTCCGCAAAGCGGTACTAGTTATTGCGGCTGGCAATAAAATGAGCGATCGCTTGGAGTGACTTGGCTCTCTCCCCAAATGGTTCTAATTCTGCACAAGCTGCTTTAACTAGCTCTTGGGCTTTTGAGCGCGATTCCTCAAGTCCCCAAATACTGGGATAGGTCACTTTCTTCGCTTTTTGGTCTTTACCAGCTGTTTTGCCTAATTGCTCTTGAGTAGCAGTGATATCCAGAATATCATCTATGATTTGGAATGCTAGCCCAATATTTTGAGCATAACGGGTCAATCGCTGCACATCTTCAGGTGATGCCTCAGTTATGATCCCGCCACAAACTACGCAAGCTTCCAAAAGGGCGGCTGTTTTGTGTTTATGAATGAAATTTAGCGTTTCTAGGGAAATATCTGATTTACCTTCCGACTCTAAATCGACAACTTGACCGCCGACCAAACCACCTGCCCCCAGCGCCCGACCAAGACGGGCAATTACCTGCAAGACTAGCTCTCTCTTAACGCTTTGAGGGGTTTGCATGGCAACAAACTCAAAAGCGAGAGCCAACAAGCCATCCCCAGCCAAAATCGCCACATCTTCGCCATAGACTTTATGATTCGTCAGCTTCCCGCGACGGTAATCGTCATTATCCATCGCCGGCAGGTCGTCATGAATCAACGACATTGTGTGGATCATTTCCACAGCACAAGCCGTTGGCATGGCCATTTCGATGGTTCCACCCATCATTTCACAGGTAGCAAGGCAAAGAATGGGACGTACACGCTTGCCTCCAGCTAATAACGAGTAGCGCATCGCCTCATAAATCTTTTCTGGATAAATGATGGGGATAGCCTGATCCAAAGCAGTATCACAAAGCTTTTGTCGCTCTTTTAGATAAGCTGCTAAGTTAAACGTGGCTTCCTCTGGTGGTGTCTTATGAACGTTATCAGTTGCTACCATTCTTAAATTCCTGACATTTTGGGATTTTTGTCTTATACGTCACAATTTTAAGGTGCTGTGGCGCTGAAAAAATGAAGAGTTAGGAATTAGGAGTAGAGACGCGATTAATCGCGTCTGTACAGGAATTAGGAGTTAGGAGTCACCAATAAGAATTCTTAACTTTTAACTCATCACTCATAACTCCTCACTTTCTTTCTTCTCTTACCGCCCTAGAATAGCTGGCAAATGTATTTTGCAACAATATGGCTACAGTCATAGGGCCAACACCACCAGGAACAGGGGTAATAAATCCTGCTACAGCAGAGGTTGATTCAAAGTGGACATCGCCAATTAAGCGACTGTTGCCACTACCATCGGTAACGCGATTCATCCCCACATCTACCACAACAGCGCCCGGTTTCACCATATCAGCACTGATCAGTCCGGGACGACCTACTGCTGCAATTAGAATATCAGCATTTTGGGTGATGGTTTTGAGGTCATGCGATCGCGAGTGAGCGATCGTGACTGTGGCATCAGCTTCTAGTAGCATCAGCGCCATCGGCTTACCCACCAAAATACTCCGTCCTACCACTACTGCCTGTTTTCCCTGCAAAGGAATCTCATACTCTTGTAGAAGGCGCATAACACCTGCTGGAGTGCAGCTGCGTAAACCGCTTTCTCCCCGGACTAGTCGCCCCAAGTTAACTGGGTGTAGTCCATCAGCATCTTTATCGGGATCAATTTGATGTAGCAGAGTTACAGCATCCAAGTGGTTAGGTAAGGGCAGCTGCACAAGAATGCCATCCACCCGTTCATCGTGGTTTAGTGCAGCTATTACCTCTTCTAACTCCCCAAGGGTAGTTTGGGCGGAAAAATGCTTACCAAAAGAGGCCATACCAACTTTAGCGCAGGCTTTTTCTTTATTACGTACATAAGCCGCTGACGCTGGATTATCGCCAACCATCAGCACTGCTAAACCAGGTGGTCGGACAATTTTTGGTTGTAATTGTCTAATGCCAACAGAAAGTTCTTGCTGAATTTTTGCAGCTATTGCTTTACCATCAAGGAGTTTGGCAGTTTTTGTTTCCATGAGAATTCTCAGCTATATTGCCTTTTGTCAAAACTCAGCCGCTTCTGGTCTAGGCGGAGTCAACAGTCCAAAATTCAAAGTAAAAATATTGATTTTTGACTCTTGACCGTGCCAATTTTAGATTTTAGATTTTAGATTTTTTTTGGTTGATGCCCCGTCCAAACGTGGGCAGAACAATTCCATTATCCTCAATTCCATTGTCCTCAGCAGCCCAGTACCCGTACAACTCTTGGAGAGCTAACGCGTAGCAAGATCCCCGTAGGGGTACGTCCCGTTGTTCGCTTTCGTGGTCGGGGTGAATCCAAAATCCAAAATCCAAAATCCAAAATTGATTGACTTTTGACTATTCTTGTGTTCCTGTTTGATGTCGTAGCCTTTTTCTCACAGTAAATCCATAATGTTTATTTTCTCAGATCAACGGCGTTATCTGAAGAATAAAGAATTAAGGATCAAATTCAAAACATTTTTTTGCTCAGTTGAGAGGATGTTTTTGAAACCGTAGAGACATAGTATAAATGGGAACTGACCTGATGAAACTGGCGACAAAGCAAGCAGTGAAGCAAAAATTTGCTCAATCGGTGGCTTTCATGCAACAAAGGAGAAATTTGTCACCTTCATTCTTGTATAGGCAGAGTATTGTTTCTTACCGCCTGGGGTTGATTTTTTTATTGGTGGTGGGACTTTGTAGTTGTGGTAGTTTTACCTCGTCTGGGTTGAATGGGACTAATTTTAAAATTGGTAGCAATGTCACCCCAATTCGAGAGATTAAACCAGAACAAGACAATCAGGCTACAGTTTACATTCAAGGTCAGGTGGAAAAGCAAGCTCCTCTGATCAAGCAGTGGGCTTATCAAATTAATGATTCGACTGGCAAAATTTGGGTTATTACCAATCAAAAGAATCTGGCCAAGGGGGCACAAGTGGTGATTAAGGGTAAAGTTCGCTACCGAAGTATCCCCTTAGCTGGTAAAGAATTGGGGGAAGTTTATCTAGAAGAAGAGTAATCAGCAATTAAAAATTAAAAATGAACATATGAATAATCAGCCGATACATGTGGCGATCGCAATTCTTTACCAAAAAAATAAATTTCTCATGCAACTGCGGGACAATATCCCCGGTATTCTCTACCCTGGTTACTGGGGACTCTTTGGCGGTCATATCGAACCTGATGAAACACCGGATATAGCAGTGAAGCGAGAAATCTTAGAAGAAATCGGCTATAATTTACCATCCTTTGTTGAATTTGGCTGTTATTTCGACGAAAGAGTAGTCCGTCATGTCTTTCATGCACCACTCTTGGTGGAATTAAATCAACTGGTTCTGAATGAAGGCTGGGATATGAGGTTATTGACCCTAGAAGATATTAACCAAGGTAACTGTTATTCGGAAAACGCTGGCGAAGTGCGACCTTTGGGGAATGTGCATCAGCGAATTATATTGGATTTTATCCAGACAAATCAACAGACTTAATTGGGCATAGGGTATGGGTATATAAGAAAACTTTTTTCTAGTCCCCAGTCCCAATCCTCAAAAGCCAAAATAAAGTTATAACTCTTGTGGAGTCATCACTAATGCAATCAGTAAACAAACTACCGCGATGGTTAACTATAGGATTGGCATTTCCGATTATTATTCTCAACGGCTGGCTATTACTCCAGGTTGTACAGTATTTTCAACCCTTGATTAGTATTATTGCTGCCGCCATCCTACTAGCTTTTGTATTGAACTATCCAATCCAGTTTCTTCAAGAACAAGGGGTAAAACGTAACCTGGCGATCGCAGGAGTGTTGCTTTTGACTGTGGTGGTTTTAGTGGGTTTAGGCATCACCTTAGTTCCCCTGATTATCCAACAGCTCAACGAGCTAGCTAATATTTTGCCCAGTTGGATTGATTCTGGTACTCAGCAGCTGCAAGCTTTCCAGGATTGGGCGTTAAGTCAACAACAGCTTCCGATTAATTTAAGTGGTTTATTTACCCAAGTTCTCGACCGATTATCTAACCAACTTCAGTCCTTCACTGGTAAAATTCTCAGTTTTGCCGTCGATACCATTGGTATTGTCCTCAACGTGCTGCTGGCAGTAGTGCTGACTATCTACTTAATATTGAATGGCGAACGCCTTTGGGACGGAGTTTTTCAGTGGTTTCCCCGTAACATTGGGTTAAAAGTGCGGGAATTACTGCGAGAGGATTTCCACAATTACTTCATTGGTCAAGCAACATTGGGAGCTGTGTTAGGGGTGACAATTACATTGGTATTTTTGGCGCTGCAAGTTCCCTTGGCTTTACTTTTTGGTATCGGTATTGGTTTGTTTTCTCTTTTCCCCTTTGGTACAGGAGTAGGTATCGCCATAGTAAGTTTGTTGGTGGCGTTACAAAACTTTTGGCTAGGAGTTGAAGTCTTAGGTGTAGCTGTTGCGATCGACCAAGTTAATTCTAATTTTGTTGCACCTCGAATTCTTGGTAATTTGACTGGCTTAAATCCCGTCTGGGTGGTGATTTCTTTGTTGTTGGGGGCAAAGTTGGGAGGAGTACTGGGTTTGTTAATTGCGATCCCTATTGCCAGTTTTATCAAGGATATAACAGACAGCTGGCGGGCTGGAGAGTTTAATAAGCTAAATGATATCGTATCAGAACCTGTAAAAATTATTACTGAGAGAGCAGGAACTTATAGTTAAAATTCAAGATATAAGTGAAGGAAAATTGAGAATGTTGACTATTTATAAAAATGTCTATCCTTTGCTTATTGCTTGTTTTTCGCTAAATTTTTACGGCTTTTTTCTGAAGTTATTAAGAATTAAGTTGAACGGGAATTTTAATAAGAAACTCAGTCCCTTTGCCAAAAGTCGATATGCATTGCAACTGACCGCCGTGTTTTTCCACAACAATTTGATAGCTGATAGATAGACCTAATCCAGTTCCTTTTCCAATAGGTTTAGTGGTGAAAAAGGGATCGAACAATCGCTTTTGTAAAGTCTCTGGAATTTCTGGGCCATTATCGGAAATACGAATAATTACTTGCTTGTCATCAGTGAGATTAGTCCGAAGGGTAATCTTCCAAGATTTAGATTATAAAGGCAGCTACAGCGCTCCTGTCAAAGGTACTTTCCGAACTCCCCCCAAATCTGGGCGAGATATATTCTTTGTTTGGGGTGGCGACACTGCCGATCAGGGATGGGGGATTAATCCTGATTTCGGTGGGATGAAAATTTATGAAACTATGCGCCAACTTAATCCCGACTTTTTCATTCATTCTGGCGATAATATTTATGCCGATGGCCCCATTCAAGCACAAGTAACTCTAGACGACGACACTATTTGGAAAAACATCACTACACCAGAAAAATCAAAAGTAGCAGAGACTCTCACCGAATTTCGTGGCAACTATATTTACAATTTGCTGGATGAGAGCATCAAGCGTTTCAACGCTGAAGTTCCGATATTGGCACAGTGGGACGACCACGAAACAAGGAACAATTGGTATCCTGGGCTAGAAGAGACTTTGCAAAACCGGGAACTGTCGCAACGACAAGCTTCAATTTTTCTTGATAAGACAATAAAAAGTTACTTGAGAGGCATTTAGGGGAACTCTATAACTGTAGTTCCAAGATTGTTTCTTCAAAATTTATGACAAATGCACTTAACCACTCAATAGCTACACTTAATCTTTCTTTAGAACGCGATATATTTTTACGTACATTAATCAGAGAATTATCTGGCACATTGCAGGACGTAGTTGGCTTAGAAGAAGCCTCTGGATTTATTAGCGTAGTTGGTGAAAGGATGGGTAGGCAGATTAACCAAGATTACAAATCTGCCCTGGAAGTCTCCAACCTTTCTCGTAAGCAGGTAGCTGATGTCTTGATTGATTTAAAAAGACGAATCCAGGGCGATTTTTATATAATTGAGCAGAATGATGAAAAAATTGTCTTTGGCAATCGCGTCTGCCCATTTGCTGAAAAAGTGCTGAATCGCCCTGCCATGTGCATGATGACTTCAAACGTTTTTGGGACGATCGCAGCTAATAATCTGGGATATGCGAAAGTAGAATTGCAAGAAACCATAGCACAAGGTGCTTCTGGATGTAGAGTTATTGTTTACTTAAAACTTACAGAGGAGGCAGAAGATGCAGAAGGTCGAGAATACTTTAAAGGACTAGAATCTGTGTAAACTCTTCACCACTAAATTAACCCCAGGATAAATACTTGAGTGCAGATATGTAAAGTAAAGTTGAACCCCGAAAACCCCCATGACTCCTGAACAATTTCTTGAATTTGCTAGAGTTTTACCAGAGCCTTTACTTCTGGTGAGTGGAGAGGGTCAGTTGTTAGCTACCAATCAACCAGTAGCAGATATACTGGGGTTACGCCGTCAAGAACTGCGGGGGAGAATGCTCTTTGAACTTGTAACCGAGTCTACTAACGATGTTGTAAAGTACCTGCAAGCCTGTTCAAGTAGCAGAGCAATGGTTATTGGCTCCTTGACTTTACGAAAGCATGATGGACAAACGTTAATATGTCGTAGTCAAGGAGCCGTTATTCAACCTTGGTCTCCTGAATCTTCAGCTTTAATTCTTCTGCGTTTGGAAAATAGAACTTTAGCTAGCAATAATTTCGTTCTCCTGAACCAGAAAATCGATGAGTTAGCAAAAGAAGTTCAGAGACGTAAAGAAGCGGAAGAAGCACTCAAAAAAGCAAATCAAGAGCTAGAAATTCGGGTTGAGGAACGTACAACTGCTTTACAAGAAACACTAAACGAACTACAACTTACTCAAACTCAACTTATCCAAGCTGAGAAAATGTCTAGTTTAGGACAGATGATCGCTGGTATTGCCCATGAAATTAATAACCCCGTGAGTTTTATTTATGGGAACCTTCACCACGCCTATGAATACACCCAGGATTTATTAAAATTGGTGCAAATTTATCAACAAATTTGTCCAATTACTCCCCCAGAAGTCCAAAATGAAATAGAAGAAATAGATTTAGATTTTCTGATTCAAGATATAACTAAACTCTTCCAGTCAATGAAAGGAGGAACAGAACGAATTAAGGAAATTGTTAAATCTCTACGTAACTTTTCCAGACTTGACGAAGCAGAACTTAAGCAAGTTAATGTCCATGAAGGAATCGATAATACTTTAATGATTTTAGAGCATCGCCTGCAAGCTAGGCATGATAAATACCCAGAAATCAAAGTCATCAAAAAATACGGTCAACTGCCGAATGTAACTTGCTATGCTGGTCAACTAAACCAAGTATTTATGAATATTCTTGTTAATGCGATCGATGCGCTGGAGGCATCAGCGAATAATAGTCAGTGGTCAGTAGTAAATCCCCAAACAACTGACAATCAAAAACTGACAAAAAATAATCCCCAAATTCAAATTAAAACTGAGCTAATCGATGAAAAATGGATAGCAGTTAGTATTGCTGATAATGGTTTGGGGATAAATGAACAAGTTCGCTCAAAGCTATTTGATCCGTTTTTCACCACTAAAGCTGTGGGCAAAGGTACTGGACTAGGGCTATCTATAAGCTATCAGATTATAGTTGAAAAACATAAGGGACAACTTAGGTGTTTTTCTATGCCAGGAAAGGGTGCAGAATTTGTCATGAAGATACCTGTTAGCTTAGTCTAATATAAAAATCCCCTGCATATGCCAATACGGTTCAGTTAAGGCTGAAAATCATCTAAATTAAACATTGTTCCCAAACCTTAAAATTGAGTGTGGTACATCTCAAGGATTTATAGTTGGTGTTTCCTGATATACAGAGTACTGATCTACTTAAAGCAATCGAGACGGCGATTCCAGCAACGGCAATTGAACAGGCAATAAGCCTACGACATGGCTTCTCTACGAGACGCTCCGCGAACGCTTACCGCTAATACCCAAACTCAAGAGAAGCGCAAGCGATAAGCCTAACGGCATGGCTACGCTTACTGTTTTAAACGTGTAAATCAAAAAATTCAGGCAGAAATCGCCAAATCAACAACGCTGGTACTTCCTTTAGCTGCTGTTATTGAAACAGGTAATCACATTGCACAGGCTAAAACAGCAAATTCAGAAAGTAAACGTATAGCAGCTAAAAAATTTGCCGAAATCATAAGTGATGCAGTTGATGAAACCACACCTTGGGCTAAGTTCCGTGAGCAAATTGTTCTTTGGAAAGAGGAAAAATTGAAAGAGTTAGCCGCTAAATTTCCCAATCAAGCTCTAGAAAAGACTTCTATGGGTGATGCCAGTATTGTAATTTTGGGTTGGCACTATTACCAAAAGGGTTTCCATGTAGAGCTTCTGACTGATGATGACAAGCTAAAATCCCAAGAACCACCTCCACCACAACTACCTACACGCTGAAGCAGCCCGACAAAAGGATAAAATGTCCTTGAGCGATCGCACCATAAAGCAAAAGTGAACCTGTTCTTCAATTGGTGCTGAACCACTTTTGATAAAGCTTTTGATAAGTGCCGTTTTCTTGTAGTGTTAGCAGGGCTTTATTAACAGGCTTTCGATAGGGACTATTTGCCCCAAAGACAATGCCATAGTTCTCCTTGCGAAAAACACTGCCAATAACTTTTACTTTTCCTTTGCCTTCACCAGACGCGTAGTAAAGGAGAACAGGCGCGTCAAAAACAACTGCATCTGCCTTTTCTTGTGAAAGTGCATCATAAGCTTGAGCAACCTTATTGAACTCTAGAACCTGAATATTTTGTTCATGCAGGTAGGTTGCCGATGTACTATTGATAACAGTAGCAACACGCTTGGATACTAGGTCATCTGGACCTTTAATATTTCCCTGTAGTCGATCCACCGTTAGCGAAGTAGTAACTGTAGCCGTGAAGTAGGCAACAAAAACAACACTGGTAAACATCCAGACTACGGCTACTACCCGTCCGATTACACTCTTAGGCATTTCGTCAGCTTGGGTAGCCAGGGTTGCAGCTGCCCACCAGCAAGCTTTGAAAATACCAGGAAAGTAGGACAAAGTTGGGATCATTCCTTCAGAACGGTGGCGCTCAAAAAACCAGACAATGTGGGCTGGCACAAGAATAATTACCAAAATGATGCCAACAAGCTGTATTAGGGCAGGTGAGAAAATCACTGCTAATAAACTTGGTACTGAGCTGACACTATTCTCATGATTTAGTACTAAAATCTGAAGTCCTGATTCAAACATCGGTTGAGAGAAATCAAAGTCTTTATCTCGCTCGGCAGTGATAGATATATTGCCAATTCCCACGTCTGCCTTACCAGACTTAATAGCAGACAGCAAATCTTGAGTAGTTGGATTGACAAATATCTCGGACTTAACATTCATCTCCTCAGTGATACTACGCCAAAGATCAATGCTGAATCCAGTGATTTGACCGTTTTTCTTAAAGACAAAGGGTGTGGCTAATCCCGTCGCCACGCGTAGAGGTTTCGTTGGTTTCTGGGCTGACACCTGACTCGGCATTAGCACCAACACCAAAAATCCAACTCCCAACCACTTCCAGCAATTCAGGATGACGGACTTACTAGTTTGGTTCTTTGTGTTCTTTCTTCCACACTTACTAGCTGACAGATTTAAGGAAAAGATTACTGCACTCATTCAACTATCCGAATTAAGCTTTTTTTAAAGGCTCTTTCCCACCAATTGTCTACTAAAACAACCACAAAAAAACCTATCTGTCTTATAGTAAATTGATCGCTTTTCTTGAATCCTACATCACGCTATCTCCAGTTGATTCCACTGCTACACCTTGGGAACACCTGAGAAATAGAACAGAAGATCATCCTTGGATTTTAGATGCCGTGAATTTTGAAGATGAGCTGTGCTACTTGATGGTGCAAATAATGGAAGCATAGTTGATTGCTGATATTGATGCTTTAAGAGAATTTTATGGGGAAGAATTTAGGGAAGATGGAATTGAGCGTTCTATAGCACAATATCAGAATATAGAGCAAATTTATAAAGAAACTTTGTATATCCAGTTAAAGACAGCTACCCGTCATTCAAAAAATGGCAAGTATGAAAAAAGAACTAGAAGGACACACGCTCCGAAGCTTTTAGCGTTGTTGAATGTAACTAAGGTTCGCCAAGCTTTGCCATACTGCGTTCGCCGAAGGTGTTGGCGTTCGCGTAGCGTGTCGTAGACAAGCCATCGCCTGTTCACCACACTAGCTGCAACAATGGCTACATCAGCAAGCTAATATGACGAAGGGTAAAAAATTTTTGAGTGATTGCCATTCATCTCTAACATCAAGCTATCATCAGATATTGTGGGATTTCCGTGCGTAACTCAATAGCATCTATGACCGCTTCTCACTCTGAAACTCCATCTAACAAGCCCGACGCGAGTACTTTTATTTCTGACCATCGACAGGTAGACCGCAGTAAGCTAAGTCAAATGTATCTGCACTATGTCGAGACGAAGGATAAATATCCTCACGCAGTATTGCTGTATCGGGTTGGAGATTTCTTTGAATGCTATTTCCAAGATGCTGTAAAACTAGCGCAAGAATTGGAATTAGTTCTCACTAGCAAGCAAGCTGGTGAACAGGGACGAGTGGCGATGTCTGGCGTTCCACACCACGCTTGGGAACGCTACACGACGATGCTAGTAGAAAAAGGCTATGCAGTGGTAATTTGCGACCAAGTAGAAGATGCTTCTGAAGCTGCTGGTAGATTAGTGCGGCGAGAAGTAACGCGCATCCTGACTCCTGGGACTTTGCTGGAAGAGGGAATGCTCAAATCAAGTCGCAATAACTACTTAGCAGCAGTAGTAATTGCCGCAAATCATTGGGGTTTAGCCTATGCAGACATCTCTACAGGGGAATTTCTCACGACTCAAGGTAGTGATTTAGAACATTTGACACAAGAATTAATGCGCTTGCAACCTTCAGAGGTGTTAGTTCCCACAAATGCGCCTGATTTAGGTAGTTTGCTGCGTCCGGGAGAAACTTCGCCGCATCTTCCACAGTGTTTGCCACCATCATTTTGCTATAGTTTGCGATCGCAAGTTCCCTTTTCCCAAGCCGAAGCTAGACCTAGATTATTGCAGAAATTTAAGGTGCGATCGCTCGAAGGACTCGGTTGTGATCATCTTCCCCTCGCCGTCCGCGCAGCTGGTGGTCTTCTGGAATATCTGGAAGATACCCAAAAGGAAAACCCCGTTTGCCTCCAGAAACTTCGTACTTACACAGACAAAGACTATCTAATTGTTGACAATCAAACCCGCCGTAACCTGGAAATTACCCAAACTGTCCGGGATGGCACTTTTCACGGTTCTCTACTCTGGGCACTAGATAGAACTAGTACAGCGATGGGTGGGCGTGCTTTACGGCGGTGGTTATTGCAGCCACTACTCGATATTAAAGGCATTCGAGCGCGGCAAGATACCATCCAAGAATTGATGGAAAATACGCCCCTGCGTCAAGATTTGCGGCAGTTGTTACGCCAAATTTATGACCTGGAACGACTCACAGGAAGGGCGGGTTCTGGTACAGCTAATGCTAGAGATTTAGTAGCTTTAGCAGATTCTCTCTCCCGCTTACCAGAATTATCCCACTTAGTAACTGAGGCGCGTTCTCCTTTCCTCAAAGCTTTGCAGAAAGTCCCAAGTGTGTTGGAAGAATTAGCACAAAAGTTACACGCGCATCTTGTGGAGTCGCCACCCATACTAATCAAAGAAGGCGGATTGATTCGCCCTAGCGTGAGTTCCCTATTAGATGAAAGGAAAGCGACTGTAGAAGCAGACCAGCAATGGATTGCCAATTTAGAAGTTGATGAGAGGGCTAAGACGGGAATTTCGGCACTGAAGGTAGGATTTAACAAAACTTTTGGTTATTATATCAGTATTTCCCGCACCAAAGCCGACCAAGTGCCGGCTAATTACATCCGCAAGCAAACCCTGACGAATGAAGAACGTTACATCACCCCAGATTTGAAAGAACGAGAAGCCCGGATTCTCACGGCGCGGGATGATTTAAATCAGTTGGAATATGAGATTTTTACGGCGTTGCGGGAAGAGGTAGCACAAGAAGCGGAGGTAATTCGCAATCTCTCTCGGGCAGTGGCGGCGGCGGATGTGTTGTGTGGTTTGGCTGAGTTGGCGGTGCATCAAGGTTACTGTCGTCCAGAAATGTTGCCAGGAAGGGAGATAAACATTGTTGATGGCCGTCATCCAGTAGTGGAACAGTCTTTACCTCCTGGTTTCTTTGTGCCGAATTCGACTCAACTAGGGAGTGGGGAGTTGGGAGTAGGAACTAGTGAAGAAGAAATTTCCCCACTCCCTGATTTGATTATCCTCACCGGGCCAAACGCTAGTGGCAAAAGTTGTTATTTGCGTCAGGTGGGATTAATTCAGTTAATGGCGCAGATTGGTAGTTTTGTGCCAGCTAGGTTTGCCAGATTAGGAATATGCGATCGCATTTTCACCCGTGTAGGTGCAGTAGATGATCTTGCAACTGGTCAATCTACGTTCATGGTGGAGATGAATGAAACGGCGAATATTCTCAACCATGCCACATCTAGGTCGCTGGTATTGTTAGATGAAATTGGTCGGGGAACGGCAACTTTTGATGGTCTTTCCATAGCTTGGGCAGTCGCAGAATATATAGCAGTGGATATTCAGGCGCGAACGATTTTTGCGACTCACTATCATGAGTTAAATGAACTGGCTAGCATTTTGCCGAATGTGGCTAATTATCAAGTCACAGTGAAAGAATTACCCGACCAAATTATCTTTTTGCATCAAGTCCAACCGGGAGGCGCTGATAAGTCTTATGGGATTGAAGCGGGAAGATTGGCGGGTTTACCAGCGGTGGTGATTCAACGAGCAAAACAAGTTATGGGACAAATTGAGAAACACAGTAAGATTGCGATGGGGCTGCAAAGTCTGGATTAATTTTGCAGGTTGATGCGTTAACAATGCAAGTTGATGCATTAACAATGCGACCGACGTATTAACAATGCAAGCCAATGCATTAACAATGCAAGTTGATGCATTAACATTGTAAGCCAACGCATTAACAATGCTACCGACGCATTAACATTGTAAGCTAACGCATTAACATTGTAAGCCAACGCATTAACAATGCGGCCAACGCATTAACATTGTAAGCCAACGCATTAACAATGCAAGCCAATGCATTACAGCTATTTTCAGGGACAGGACCACTCAAAACATGAAACCTCGATCCCCCCTAGCCCCCCTAAAAAAGAGGGGATCTCAAAAGCCCCCAATTTATCGGGGATTGGGGGATCTCTTATGCGTAAGTTTTAAGGGAAATAGACCACGTCCTACAAGCACAGCAATGCTGTGCCCCTACGACAGATGTGGTTTAAATACTTGAATTCTGCTGTAACATTGTAAGCCGATGCATTGCGTGATAAATTACTATTATGTAAGTACGTCATGTAGATACGCCTGAAGATGAGCAACTCTTACAGCATTCGTAGTACCAAAATTGGTAACAGTGCAGGGTTTAGGCTACCTGCTGAGTTTTATCGGGAGCATCCTCAGTTTGCCAATGCAGATGGTTGGATAGAGGTATTGTCGCCCGATAGTGCAATTTTGCGGATTGTAGCTCAATCTGGTGATGATGAAGATGCAGAAGATTCAGTAATGATGCGGCTGTTTCTCAATTTTGCTTTGACAGAAACGCTCAAAAATAACACACTGCAACCTTATACAATTGAAATGTCTGAGACTGCCCGCGAACTAATTGCAGGTGTGGAATTAGACGATGAGTCATTAGAAGATGGCTAATTTTGTCAGTAATGGGTGGGGAGTTTACTTTCATCCACAACTGTTCGGTACTCAATATCAAGAATTATTTGAGCGCGTTTCCGGTTTACAGGAGCAATTACCAGAGGCTGAATATAAAACCCATGCAACGGTAAAGTTATTTGCAGCGATTACTGTTGCAATTGAAACTAAGATCCCTTCTGACCCGTTTGCAAGTCATTTTGCCTTGACAGGGACGTTAAAACGCTATGGACGCATGAAAAAGATGGGTCTACCGGAACGGTATCGGCTGTTTTTTAGGGCGTTTGATACGGAACAGTTGAAAGTAATTGTAATTTTGTGGTTAGGGTTTCCACGTAAAGAGGGAGCGAAAAATGACTGCTACCAGGTGTTTACTAAGATGGTTGAACGAGGGACATTTCCAGACAGTTTAGATAAGTTGTTGACAGATTGTGAGGTAACAGAGGATTAAAGGAGCGGGATAATTGCCAAGTAGTTGAAATCTTGTTGACGTTTATGCTTAAAATTGCACAAGAGGTTTATTTAGCATCTACTGACAGGTAAAGTTGACCCTTTGCAGGACTCCCCTAAGCCATGCTGACTGAAATTTTGCCTTTCCGTTTTGAATTAGATACGATCGCGATCGCTGGAGCGAGTTTGTGGTCATTGGCGCTATATCTAGGTTTCAACCCAGTCGGTGAATGGGTAATCGAGCAACTCAACCGCTGGTTTAACTTTGCGGAGCGATCGCTTTACACCAGCCAGTCAGAATTTGAAAGGACTCGTAAAGCCAGAGAATCCCAAAACGCTTTTTACGCCTCACTGTTTAGCATTGTGCCTTTTCTGGTTATTGGCGCTTTATGTAACTGGGGTGTGGAAATCAGTTTAGGTCGCAGTTGGGCAATTAGCACAGGTATACTAGCCTGTATTGGTTGCGGTATTTATGAACTAGGGCGAAGAGATGGACAGTCTTCGGATTAGCAATAGTAATACAAAGCGACAGCTCCGGTGAAGTAAGCTGTCGCCTCTATAAACCAGGGTTTAGGTGTGGTCAAAGCCATCAGCAAACCTTGACCTCAGCTAAATTTATCCCTTTTTTCCGATTACCTATTGACAAATGTGCAATTATATTAACCTGCCACTAAATCATCCTTATGAATTGCTAAAATATTTCCTCTTTGACCTTCAGGAGATTCAAAGCTGAACAGTTCGCCCGTATTTTTAACTTTGAAAAACTGGTAACCAAGTTCCTTAAGAAAATTGAAGGCTCCATCAGCTGACAAATTAAGTCTTGCGCTTGTTTGAGAACTGATCTCAAATATCACTTTTGGTTTCATCCGATTAAATAATGAAGTTGCACCCCGAAAGACAAGTTCCTCTGCTCCCTCTACATCCATCTTGATAAAATCCACTCGCTCAATCCCTTCATCAGCCAACACATGATCGAGAGTCGTGATCGGAACCTCTTCAAAACTTATCTCTTCACTTTTATCTGATCCCAAAGAATAACTCGTAGGAGCATTTTCAATATGATACAACTTAGCTGTACCTTCTTCTTCAGAAAGTGCCGATTTGAATAACTTGACGTTATTCACGCTGTTAATTTCTAGATTATGCTCAATACTTTTTAAAGATTCTACTCCTGGTTCAAAGGAAAGAACTAGTCCAGAATCTCCTACTAATTTGCTAGCCAACAAGGTATAAATACCACAGTTGGCTCCTGCATCTATGAACACTTCACCTGATGCGAGGGTGCGCTCAATATAACCTAATTCAGGCTCATAAGTATCACGGAAAACAAAGAGACTAGTATTCCCTGTTCTATAAAAAGCAGGCGGTAAAAAAAAGCGAACATTCCACTTTTTAACTAAAATTGTTTGTGGAATAGAAAGCTGACAAACTATCCACCAATATATTAAACGGAAAGTAACTTTCAGAGGAGACTCTTTAAAAGCCCTATGATTTGTGAAATAATTAAATTTCCTTTGTAAACTTGATATCATAGTAAGTCTTATACTTCCCTATCTATACTTCAAAAACTTTTCATGAAAGCGGCTTTTGGCATAGGGTATAGGGCATTGGTAACACATCTCATGCCCCATCGCCCCTTATCCCCAGAGGGGGTATCAAGTTTCCCATGCCCTGTTACTGCATTCTCAATTCCAGAAGATGGTATGATTGTGCCTATTTCCCGGTAAGTGACCTGGATCACATTATTCATGTGCTCAAATTCACTTACTGACAAATATTTTTATAGTATAGTACCTATTGCACAAATATTTAATGAATTAAATTTGTGACTAGGATGAAGCAGATTTTTAAAGTTAAATCACATATTTAGCCTACGTAGGCAGGCTAAATATCTGAGCCAGTGACTTTGAATTTTAGGGGATAATCGGATTTATGCAACAGGTCTATTAAAAAGCACACATATGAAAGCCTTAGTACGTTACGGCGTAAATAGAGCAACCATTTAAAATTCCTAAAAAGCCCATTCCATAATACTTTTGACTTTTGACTTTTGACTTCCGCCTTGCGGTATTAGTGCCTCTGCACCCTTTGGTTGTGTTCAAACCCCTATTTGCCAATTTCCTCACAAACAATCTGTGCTATCCTCTGTGCTGCGCCGTTTTCGCCACGAACGCTATGTAGCTTGCTTCGCATCTCATCCAATTTTTCTGGATGAGCTAATAAGTCTAGTATCATTTCCCCAACTTCTTGCGGTTCGATTTTACCCATAAGTTCAGGCACTATCTCTTCCTGTGCCCAGATATTTGGCCACGCTAATAAACCTTTATTTCTCACGAGTCTCAAGAATAGCCAATTAATCACCTTCGCAAAGGTGGTACCTACCCCCGGCAGATTTGCCAACAACCCAGGTAAACCATCCCAAGAACGCATGGCGTCAAGTTGCTGCGTTGGTAGCAAAACAATCATCGGCACTCCTAAAGCACCGAGTTCAGCAGTGTTTGCCCCCACTGTAGTCAAGCAGATACAGCACTGGGATAATAAGTCATAGGCAGGGTTTTCTTGCCACAGTTCTACAGTTAAGCCCGTTGTTGTTTTGAGCAATGCCTTGCCTTTAGCGTCCTCTGGGATAATTAAGTCAGCACCACCAAAGCTAAAGGTTTCAGCAATAGAGTTATTTTGGGGATCGGCAAAACTAGCTAACGTTTGTAAATCCAAAGTCGGGGCTACAGGAATCACAAACTTGGTTTGGGGCCTTTTTGCGTGAACGTATTCGGCAATGCCTAAACTTAATGGTACTCCTTGGGCTAATTTTGCCGCTTTTGACCCAGGCAGTAGACCAATCAATTCAGTTTTGAATGATGAAGTGATAGGCAGAAGGGAATTTGAATCTAGGCTTTCCCCGGCTTCACCTGCTGCTTCTAGCATCAAATCACCGACAACGGTGAATTTGTGAGCATGTTTCTGGGGGACACCCTTAGCAACTTCGGGTTTCATCACGCCAAAGCGATCAATCCAGTTATGCCAACGGGCTTCCCATTCGGCGTAAATCACTGTGCGATATCCGAGCTTTTTGCCTATGACTACGGGGAAAATTTGATCGCCACCGAGGAAAACAATTACACCGCGACTTCTCCAGTCCCAATTTTCAAATGTTTTGCCCCGAAGCAAAAATTGCCAAAAATGCTCTGGTCCTTGAACTCTGTCAACTTCTGGGTAAGAAAGAGCGATCGCAGCTTCTTTACCACTAGCATTTGAGCAAGGCGATAATACCACAGAAATCCTCACCACAGAACGGTCATCACCTAGTTCTTGACGCAAGGCCTTCACTACTGGACGTACCCAGGTTGTTACCTCACCTGGGCCATTTGATAGGATGAGAATATCTACTTGAGTCATTAGTTAATGGTCAGGAGTTAGGGACCATTAGTCAAGAGGGAAATATTACCTAATTCGTTCCTAATTTCTAAAGGCACAACATTACTGATATAATTGCAGGCTATGTTCGATAACGTCTGCAAGTTCCTCGCAGAGTCATTTTCAGCCGACTTTGCAACATGGCTACTCGGTAAACCAATTACACTTACCGAACTTAGTCCATCTGAATTATCCCTCGAACCCATCCGCGCCGATGCACTAATTTTATTGCAGTCAGATGAGGTTGTTCTCCATCTTGAATTCCAAACTGTACCCAAAGCCGATATTCCCTTTCGGATGAGTGATTATCGTTTGCGGGTGGATCGAAAATTTCCCCACAAACGAATGCGTCAGGTAGTTATTTACCTAAAACCAAGCGATTCTGAGCTAGTCTATAAAACGGAATTTGTTCTAGAAAATAGCCTGCACAGATTTGAAGTAATTCGACTTTGGGAACAGCCAACAGAAGTATTTTTCAATTCTCCAGGTTTGCTACCGTTTGCAGCTTTAAGTCAAACCGAGGATAAAACACGAACTTTAGAAGAAGTTGCCCAAGTTATTGAAGCATTAAAAGACACCCGAATCCGCAGTAATGTTGCTGCATCAACAGCAGTATTAGCTGGGCTAGTATTAGATAAAGAGTTGATTACAAAAATTTTGCGGAGTGATACTATGCGCGAATCTGTGATTTATCAAGATATT
>NZ_CALMFY010000217.1:89801-104679 GCF_937863485.1 uncultured Nostoc sp.
GCGCGAATCTGTGATTTATCAAGATATTCTACAAGAAGGGCTTGAACAGGTTATTGAACAAAAAGCTCAAGAAATTGCAGAAAATATGCTCAATCAAGGAGTAGCGATCGCCTACGGCGGGCGGTTACGCCATCGCATTAATTGTCAGCATTACTGGTTTAAATATTCAGCTTCAGCAATTGCATGCTAAAACAGACGATAATCAAGCTCAGTGACATCATCCACGAATCGGTGATTTATCCTAAATTCTACATTCCGCAAGTTGGCGATCGCTCTTGTTGATCCCATTCTCAAAAAAACAGCTATAAACGCGATAGGATCAATACTCATAGATTAATATTTAATCATATTGATAATGTCTTATAGCGACTTCTCCCTCTCAAAAGTCAAACGCGACTTTAACTTAACTACGGTTGAAAGTGGACGGTTTTTACCCGAAACGCAGTCTATAGAACCTAGTATTTATCTCAAAGAAGCATTAAGTGAAGGACTACCGCTAGCAATAGCAACTAGTTCAGAAAAAGCTCGCTCAGAGTTAATTATTAGTCCTATCCTCGTAGAAGTTCGGAAAATTCTCGAACGCAAAGTCAGCTTCTTTTCGGGTGAAGATTTTACCGTTGCATCAGATTTAGGTTTAAGTGGAGTGTGTGATTTTTTAATTAGCCGCTCACCCGAACAAATATTTATTGAAGCTCCTGTAATCGTGATTCTTGAAGCGAAAAAAGGTGATTTAAAACCTGGTTTAGGGCAATGTGCAGCAGAAATGATTGCCGCACAAAAATTCAATGAAACCAATAATATACCGATTACAACTATTTATGGAAGCGTCAGCAGCGGTACGGCTTGGCGATTTTTGAAATTAGAAGAGCAAATACTGAGTATTAATTAAACGATTATACCGTTCCCTCAGTGGAAATACTATTTGGAATGTTGGTTTGGATGGTGCGGGAAGGTTGAAGAATAATGCAGAATTTAGAATATCGAATACTCTAGGGAACATCTAAATTCTTTAATTCATCTTCCAAAGAATCTAAATCTTGAGAAGTTGGAATTTTCATACTAATCAAAAATACTATTTGATTGTTTTCAATATTTATATTAGTTACATTAACTACTGCTTTATCAGGCGATAAATCTAAACCAGGAACCTTTATCGACTGATTTTTATATCCTGCATCATCAAGCCATTCAGAAATATTTCGCCAATTTTCCAACTTTTCATCAGACTTATCCAACAGACTTTTTACATACCTATATACGGTTGCACAGAGGTCAGTTTCTACACCCTTCCCATTTTTACCGAGTTTCTCAGCTATTTCAGCCGGACTGAAGCCACAAAGCAAACCCCGCAAGTGTCGTTTTTCCACTGGTGTTAAACGCTTACCTTTCACTGATGACAAATCAGAGTAAAGGGTTTCGAAGTCCCAGTGGTTTTCTGCTTGCATGAAGGGTTCATTGCTGGATGCCATAGTCAAATTTTGAAGATTGTCTTAAATTTCCTGATGTAATCTTACCATTATCCCTGATGGCAGCTAGGGGATAATTAGCTTTTAATTGCAACATACTTAGATAAAAGCAACAAAAATTACATTATGTTTGGTGATCTATTATGGATAAGCTAGCTGACAAAATCGCGGCATTAGGTGTACCTGGTCTTGTACTTTTGGTTGCTATGGCTGTGACGGGATGGGCTGGAGTCGCTGCAATAACTACAGCTTTAGCAGTGCTTGGTGGGCCATTGGGAATGCTTGGAGGAATTGCTGTACTTGGCTTGCTTGCTCTAATGTCACAAGGATTAGCTGAGTATGGATTTGAAGCAATTTTTAAGTCTACGGTAGATCAACTTAGAACAAAAGGGAAATCTAAATCAGATGTAGAACGCGAGATTGAATCCTACCCTATTTCAAGCGATTTGAAATTGAAGATAAAGGATTATTTGAGAAAACTTGCATAGTTGAGATACTGCTCTATATCTTATTAATCGATACTTCAAACAACAAAATTGACTATGAACACTAATCAAGAACAAGAATTAACTCAAAATCCTGTATCTCAATCATGGGAAAATAATCAAACGATTGAAGAAGGACAAACAGGAGAGTTGTATAAAAAGATAATTTCATTTTTACAAACTATACCATTAAGCTTAAACAATCTGTTTACTGACCTATTTAAATCTAATTCTCCATCCAAGCCTGTTGATGAAGGGACTTTTTCTCAGAAGACAGAGCGTATTCACGCCTATAGTGATTTTATTAAATCTGCATCTAAATTCATTTGGATTGGTGTTGTTTTCATAATCATTATTCAACTATGGGGTAATTTTTCGCTCAATCACATCAGTGATACATCTAAACGTAAATCAAATACTGTCACCATTACTATTCCTGAACAAAAGCTATCTCAAATGTCTGATGATGTTGCCAATGCTCTTGGCAAGGCATTAGTTAGTGCCAGAGCATCTGCATCGAATAATCTGGAACAATGGCATGATGAAGTAATGCAACGTGTAGACCATTCGTTCCTCGATTGGTACTACAATTATTTTACTCAGTGGGGTGTTGGTGTAGAAGCTATTTGGGTAAATATTAGCGCTACTTCAGAAGAAGAAAAAGCTGAAAAGTTAATTGGAAACTTCCAAAATGAATTTACTAAAAAGGTTTTACAACCATCATCAATGCAACTTGAAATGGAACGTTTTACAAGAGAAGCAATTGATAAATATGTATCTGAAGCTAATCAAAAATTAGCAGGAATCCAAAGTCAGTATCAGATTCCCAGACCTGTTTGGGAAGAATTTCTAGAAGGTTTAGGAAGTACAACATATAATACAGGTAGCAAAGAGCAAAATCTTTCTATACGCGCACTTTCGCGTGGTACAGGTTATGTAGCCGCCAGTGCAATGATGAAAGCTATTAGTGTTATTGGTACTAAGAAAATTGCTACAGCAACTGTGAGTAAAGCAACTTCTAAAGTAGTTGCTAAGATAGCAACTAAAACTGCAACAAAGGTAGCAACAGAAGGAACAGGTGAAGTTGCTGCTGGACTTTTAGGTTTAGAGCTACTTAATCCTCTTGCTGGTTTAGGAGTTTTAGCATGGGATATCTGGGATCATTATCATACAGTTAAAGTAGAAAGACCAATTCTAAGAGAAAACCTTAACAATTATTTGAATGAGGTAAAAGAATCATTACTGAATGATAAAGAAAATGGAATTTTGTCTTCAGTGAATAAATTCCATGATGGAATTATAGATACTTTAAATAGCAAGCCAATATTATCTAAATAAAAGTTGCTTCTTCGTAAGCAGATACCAAGTTTCTGTTGTTTTGTATTAATAATCTAATACAATTCATATAAGACTAAATCCATTATTGAGTGGATAGTGTAGAGACGCGAAACTTCGCGTCTCTACAGTTCTATCTATGGTTCTCCAAAAAATCCTTAACCGAACTGTATTTGTTGATAATTTCTCAATTTAACCCGAAAGAAACTCTGTCTCTCTGCTACTTGGTATAACTCGCAACTACATAATTGAAGTATGTTTATGCTAACTAAAAAATATTTAGTCAGCATAAGCAAGTTTCGTTTTGTAAATAGATTTAAATCGCTAAATAGCTATTTAACTATTAAAAATAATTATTACAAAAAGTTTACAAATAAGTGAGCCAATACTTTTAGATAAAGTCAACAAATACAAAGAAATATTTCTTTTTTTATATCGATTTGTGTCAGATAGACGATAAAATGCCCAGTGGGTAAGTGTTTTCTGATAAAAAACACATATTGCCGAAGATAAATAGTTACCTGTGGCTGCTGATGCCGCTAGGAACTTCCAGTAGAGAACACGCATCAAAGGAGCCGAAGAAGCATGTTCACACACGTCAAGTCCACCATTAGACACATTGCGCCTGATAATTTACGCGGACGTAATTTAATCAAGGTGGTCTATGTCGTGCTTGAGTCCCAGTACCAGAGTGCATTGTCGCAAGCGGTTCGCACGATTAACGCGAACAATCCCAACTTGGCGATTGAAATCAGCGGGTACTTGATTGAGGAACTCCGCGACCCAGAAAACTACGAAGAGTTCAAACGAGAAATTGAGAGTGCGAATATCTTCATCGCTTCCCTCATTTTCATCGAAGACTTAGCACAGAAAGTAGTAGCAGCAGTAGAACCACACCGCGATCAGCTGGACGTTTCCGTTGTCTTTCCCTCCATGCCAGAAGTAATGCGCCTAAATAAAATGGGCACTTTTTCCTTGGCACAGTTGGGTCAGTCAAAAAGTGCGATCGCCCAATTCATGCGGAAACGCAAAGAAAAATCAGGTGCGGGATTCCAAGATGGGATGCTGAAGCTTTTGCGAACCCTGCCGCAAGTACTGAAGTTCCTACCAATGGACAAGGCACAGGATGCCCGAAATTTCATGCTCAGTTTTCAGTATTGGCTAGGTGGTTCTCCAGAAAATCTGGAAAACTTCTTGCTGATGCTAGCTGATAAATATGTATTTAAAGGTTTAGAGAAACAAAGTTTTGCACCTTCGACATATCAACAGCCGGTGGTTTATCCCGATTTAGGGATTTGGCATCCTTTGGCTGGCAGTATGTTTGAAGATGTCAGAGAGTACCTCAATTGGTATACAGCTCGTAAGGATATTTCTAGCGATCTCAAAGATCCCCTAGCTCCTTGTGTCGGGTTAGTATTGCAACGCACTCACCTAGTTACAGGGGATGATGCCCATTATGTGGCAATGGTGCAGGAGTTGGAAGCACTAGGCGCACGGGTACTACCTGTTTTTGCTGGTGGTTTGGATTTCTCCAAGCCTGTGGATGCCTACTTCTACGAACCAAATACCAACATCCAGTTAGTAGATGCAGTCATATCGCTGACTGGTTTTGCTTTAGTTGGTGGCCCAGCTAGACAAGACCATCCCAAAGCAATTGAGTCACTCAAACGCTTAAACCGTCCTTACATGGTGGCGTTACCTTTAGTTTTCCAAACCACAGAAGAGTGGATGGATAGCGATTTAGGGTTGCATCCAATTCAAGTAGCTTTGCAAATTGCGATTCCGGAATTAGATGGAGCAATTGAGCCGATAATTTTATCGGGTAGGGATGGGACTACAGGGAAAGCGATCGCCCTGCGCGATCGGGTTGAAGCTGTGGCTGAACGCGCCTTAAAATGGGCTAACCTCCGCCGTAAGCCGAAGCTGGATAAGAAAGTCGCGATCACCGTTTTCAGCTTCCCGCCAGATAAAGGCAACGTCGGAACCGCCGCTTACTTGGATGTATTTGGCTCCATCTATGAGGTAATGAAAGCCCTCAAAAATAACGGCTACGACTTACCCGAATTGCCAGAATCAGCCGAAGCGTTGATGCAAGAAGTCATCCATGACGCTCAAGCGCAGTACAACAGCCCTGAACTCAACATTGCTTACAAAATGTCGGTTCCTGAGTATGAGGCACTCACCCCCTACTCTCAACGCTTAGAAGAAAACTGGGGCCCACCTCCGGGACATCTCAATAGTGATGGGCAAAACCTGCTGATTTATGGTAAGCAATTCGGTAACGTCTTCATTGGTGTCCAACCCACATTTGGTTATGAAGGCGATCCAATGCGGCTGTTGTTCTCCCGTTCAGCTAGTCCTCACCACGGTTTTGCTGCTTACTACACTTATCTAGAGCAAGTTTGGAAAGCTGATGCTGTACTGCACTTTGGTACACACGGTTCCTTGGAATTCATGCCAGGTAAACAGATGGGGATGTCTGGTGATTGTTATCCAGATAACTTGATTGGCTCAATTCCCAACTTGTATTACTACGCAGCCAATAATCCGAGTGAGGCGACAATTGCCAAACGTCGGAGTTATGCCGAAACAATTTCCTACTTGACACCTCCGGCAGAAAATGCTGGTTTGTATAAAGGTTTAAAGGAACTCAGCGAATTAATTGCTTCCTATCAAACCTTGAAAGATAGTGGACGCGGCATTCCCATTGTTAACAGCATCATGGATAAATGCCGAATCGTGAATCTGGATAAGGATATCAATCTGCCAGAAACCGATGCCAAAGACATGAGTGCCGATGAGCGGGATAATATTGTTGGCAACGTCTACCGCCGATTGATGGAAATTGAGTCTCGGTTGTTGCCTTGTGGGTTGCACGTGATTGGGAAACCGCCAAGTGCAGAAGAAGCGATCGCAACTCTGGTCAATATCGCCAGCTTGGATCGTCAGGAAGAAGGACTTCAAGGCTTACCGGGAATTATCGCTAACAGCATTGGGCGTAATATTGACGATATTTACCAAAGTAACGACAGAGGCATTTTAGAAGATGTCCAATTACTGCAAGATATCACCTTAGCAACCCGTGCAGCAGTTAGCGCCCTTGTCCAAGAGCAAACCGACGCTGAAGGACGAGTTTCTCTCGTTTCCCGGTTGAATTTCTTCAACATGGGTAAAAAAGAACCTTGGGTGGAATCATTGCATAAAGCAGGTTATCCCAAAGTTGACACAGCCACACTCAAACCCCTGTTTGAGTATTTGGAATTCTGTCTCCAGCAAGTTTGTGCCGACAACGAACTAGGAGCATTACTCAGAGGCTTAGAAGGCGAGTACATCCTACCCGGCCCTGGTGGTGATCCCATCCGTAACCCGGATGTCTTGCCCACAGGTAAGAATATCCATGCTCTCGATCCCCAATCGATCCCCACAACAGCAGCAGTACAATCAGCCAAAATCGTTGTAGATCGGCTTTTGGCACGTAACAAGGCGGAAAATGAAGGTAAATGGCCAGAAACCATCGCCTGCGTCCTCTGGGGAACCGATAACATCAAAACTTACGGCGAATCCCTAGCGCAAATTATGTGGATGGTGGGCGTGCGTCCAGTTCCCGATGCCTTGGGACGGGTGAACAAGTTGGAATTGATAGCTCTAGAAGAGTTGGGACGCCCCAGAATTGATGTGGTGATCAACTGTTCTGGTGTATTCCGCGACTTGTTCATCAACCAAATGAACCTGCTAGATCAAGGCGTGAAGATGGCAGCTGAGGCAGATGAACCCTTAGAAATGAACTTTGTTCGCAAACATGCTTTGCAGCAAGCTGAGGATATGGGGATTAATCTGCGTCAAGCAGCGACTCGCGTTTTCTCCAACGCTTCTGGTTCCTACTCGTCAAATATCAACTTAGCGGTAGAAAACAGCACTTGGGATAGTGAAGCCGAGTTGCAGGACATGTATCTCAACCGGAAATCCTTCTCCTTCAATTCCGATAACCCCGGAATAATGGACGAATCCCGGCAGATTTTTGAAAGTACTTTGAAAACTGCTGATGCAACTTTCCAAAATCTGGATTCTTCCGAGATTAGCTTGACGGACGTTTCTCACTACTTTGATTCAGATCCCACTAAGCTTGTGGCAAGTCTGCGGGGTGATGGGAAAAAACCAGCGTCTTATATTGCAGATACAACCACAGCTAACGCTCAAGTGCGGACATTATCAGAAACCGTGCGCTTAGATGCGCGTACCAAATTGTTAAATCCGAAATGGTACGAGGGGATGCTGAATCACGGTTACGAAGGTGTGCGCGAACTCTCCAAACGGTTGGTAAATACGATGGGTTGGAGTGCGACAGCTGGGGCAGTGGATAACTGGATTTATGAGGATACGAACGAAACCTTCATCAAAGATGAAGAAATGCAGAAACGGTTGATGAACCTTAATCCTCATTCTTTCCGCAAGGTTGTATCAACTTTGTTGGAAGTGAATGGACGCGGTTATTGGGAGACTAGTGAGGAGAATTTAGATCGTCTGCGCGAGTTGTACCAAGAAGTTGAAGACCGGATTGAAGGGATAGACTAGGTTATAAGCATTTAGAAATGCAAAATCAAAATGTAGAGATGTTATATCTAACGTCTCTACATTTTTATAGATTTTGACAGTAACACAACTTAAAACACTAAAAGATCCTAATAGTTGTGATTTATATCACAGCTATTTATAATTGCTTTGTGATAATAGTCACAGATAACTCATTTATTTACTGATTTCTACAATAAACACTATTTGTAATACAGTTAGGAAAAAATATATGGCTGGTAATGATAGCATAGTTCTCGATAATATTATCAAGCAAAAAATAAATAAAAGTGATAATACATTAGCCGATGATGAATTCTTTGAAATATTTACTTTTGAACAAATATTGAAAAAATATGATCTTTCATATGACGAGTTAAATTATGGAAAAATAGGAGGAGGTGATGATGGTGGAATTGATGGTTTCTTCATTTTTATTAATAATGATTTTGTTAGTGAGGATATAGAATTAGACAATTTTAAGAAAAGTCCTTGGATACAACTATTCTTAATTCAATCAAAACGGTCTGATTCTTTTTCTGAGAAAGCTATTGAAAAATGGCTTTCAACTACAATGAATATTTTTGATTTAGAAAAAAATATTGATCAAATTCAAAAATATTATAATTCTGATTTAATTAATAAAATTACTTTTTTTCGCGAATTGTATCTTAATCTCGCATCACAACATCCTTCTATTGAAATAACATATGTATATGCAAGTAAAGGTGACGTATCAGCTATAAATCAAAAGGTACGTAATCAGTCTGAAGTCTTAAAACAAAATACTGGTAGATATTTTTCTGGAGCAAAAGTTGATGTTAGCTTTGTTGGTGCGCGAGAACTAATAGATTCTTCTCGACTTGAAAAAAGCTATACTTTACAGTTAAAATTTATTGAGAATTACATTTCCAGAGGTGAAGATAACTACGTTATTTTAGCATCTTTGAAAGATTATTATAATTTCGTTACTTATGAGAACGATGAATTACGTAAATATATATTTGCGTTTAATGTTCGAGACTATCAGGGTAGTAATGTAGAGGTTAATAAAGATATAAAAGCCACTTTAGAGTCAAATGAAAAGCTAGATTTTTGGTGGCTCAATAATGGAATAACTATTTTATCTTCAAAAGCAAGTGTTGCTGGTAAAACAATTAGTCTAGATGATGTACAAGTTGTAAATGGTTTACAGACAACAAACACAATTTATCATTATATAAAGAATAAAGAAAATAATAACAATGGGCTGAATGAAGAAAGAGCTATTTTAATAAAAATAGTTGTTACAAATGATCCAGAAACTAGAGACCGTGTTATCAAAGCAACAAATTTTCAAACGCCTATTCCACCAGCTTCTTTAAAAGCTACAGATCCAATACAATTAGACATAGAAAATTTCTTTTTAAATCAAGAATGGTTTTATGACCGTCGAAAAAATTATTACAAGAACACAGGTAAACAACTTGATAGAATCATTAGTATTCCATACTTGGCTCAGTCGGTCATAGCAATAGTTTTCCATGAGCCAGATATTGCACGTTCAAGACCATCATCAATCCTTAAGAAAGACAACGATTACAAACGAGTTTTTAGTCAGAAAATTAGTCTTGAAATATATCTATTCTGTGCGAAAACTATGAAAAACTTGGAAAGTTATATTCGTAGTTTTATATCTAATAAAGCAAGTAACATAGTGATTAACAAGCAGTGGGATCATGCTTCACCAATTCGGATATTAATGTTTCATTTAGGTATGTTGCTAGTAGTAAAAACACTTCAGAAACGTGACTATAAGCCTAAAGATGTAGAGATACTTAAAGATATTGATTTTTCTAATGAATTTATTAGTAACACCTTGTCTGAGTTAATTCAGTTAACTCATAATTATGTCAAATCCAAAGCTCTGCCGATTAATATTGGTATCAAACAAAAGGATTTTGTTACATACATATTAGAAAATGTGGTATTGGATAATTTAAAATAAATTCGCTTAATACATATTAGTTGTCACAACAGGCGATGTCTAACGACAAGCCACTACGTGTCTACGCTTTGTTTTTGAGGTTTTCTCTAAGGCGATCGCACTCATTCTTCCACAAGAGGCGATCGCTCTTTTGTTAACTATTATTTCCATTTAGGGCAAAATCTCAAAGCTACCGCAGTGCTGAGGTCGATATAATCTAAAATCTCGCTGATCTAAGGTAAATATTTTTTTAATACCATAGCGTTCAGCTATGGCCATAACACTTGCATCTACAAAATCAATCCGACTATCTGCATACTCATCCAAGATTTCCGCCACACGAATTACATCTTGGTCTGTTAAAGCTACTAAACTAAATCGACTCGCAGATAGTCCTTGCAAAAAAGCTACTACTGTCGCTATACCTGCATTACGTCCTACTAAATAAGCTAATTCTGCCAATACTGTTTGTGGTAACAGAATTTGTTTTTGTTGTACATATACTGTTGCAACAATACTGTGCATTGCATCTGAACGGTTCAACAATGCTACAACAAAACCCGTATCAGCTACTGCTAAGGTTATTTCCACGTCCAACCAGATTTTTCAGTAATTTCCTGTTGGAGAATATCTTCAGAATTTGTAGCCAAATCAGGTGTTCCTGCAAATAAGCCAATTAATGGGTCAGACACAGCATTATCAACTGGTTCTAGCAATTGGGTTTCGAGATATAGCCTAACAGCTTCACTGACAATTGATTCAGGAGATTGTCCTCGTTGACTAGCCAGATTTGTGACTTTTTCTAGTAAAGTCTGTTCCGGTTTCCAGTTAAATGTAGAGTCCACAAAATAAGTTATTTTTGTTTAATAATAAATATATTCTAACAGATAGGGGTTTGATGCTCACTATTATACTTTTTTGTCTTTAAGTCAAATATACACAGCGATACTTACGGTAAGCTACGCTAACGCTCTCTCTTCCACAACAAGCGATGTCTAACGACAAGCCTAAGAAGCGTCTAAGCCTTATTTTTGAGGTTTTCTGCAAGGCGATGTCTACGACGGGCTACGCCTATGCACTCACTCTTCCACAACAGGCGATGCCTGCGGCGGGCTGCGCCAACGCTCTTTTAGGCATACAAGCATAAAATCAAAACATGACTATTCATAAAACGGATATGCTAAAAACGCTTTGGGGTACTGTTCGGCAAGGAAAAATAGAACTGCTGGAGTCAGAGGAATTACCGGAAGGAACAAGAGTGCTAGTAACGCTGCTTCCCGATGATGAAACTGAATTTTGGCTTCAAGCCAGTCAAACCTCACTTGATGCAGTTTGGAATAACGCTGAGGATGATGTCTATGCCCAATTACTCTAAAAATGACATCATTTTGGTTCAGTATCCCTTTTCAGATTTGTCCAGTTCAAAAGTTAGACCTGCTGTTGTGGTAAGGTGCGCCACACGTTTCTCAAGACATCCTAATTACGCCCTTGACGAGCAAAACTGGAACATTACTAGAAGGTGAGTTTGTTTTGTCAGAATGGGCAGCAGCAGGGCTAAACGTGGCTACAGCAGTCAAGAGAGGTTTATACACAGTGCATAAAAACTTAGTTGTAAAAGTGATTGGCAAGTTAGCTGATGCTGATGTTGAACTGTTAGAGCAATCTTTGCGGTGTTGGTTGGGGTTGTGATAGTATTGGCAACTTCGCAAAATTGAGAATTGAATGCCTAAACAAAGCGATCGCTCTTGCACAACAGGCGATGTCTAACAACAAGCCACTACGTGTCTACGCTTTGTTTTTGAGGGTTTCTGCAAGGCGATCGCTCCCTCTTCCACAACAGGCGATGTCTAACGACAAGCCACTACGTGTCTACGCTTTGTTTTTGAGGTTTTCTGTAAAACGATACTTACGGTCAGCTTTATTGGAAATATAGGGATAAGCGATCGCTTCTATATTTTCAATGATATCATATTCTGATATCATTTAATTAATGACTATATTTAACTTAACTGTAAGATGCCTGTAATTGTATTGATTAAATGGATCTTAATAATAAACAAAGTCAGATTTTAGAATTAATTTTTACAAATCCTATACCATCTAATATTCTTTGGAAAGATATTGAAAGTTTATTCATAGCTCTAGGCGCTGATATTAATCAAGGTAAAGGTTCGCGGGTTCGAGTGAAATTAAATGATGTGAAAGCTGTTTTTCACGAACCGCATCCTCAAAATGAGACAGATAAAGGAGCAGTCAAATCTGTTAGAGAATTTTTGATTAAGGCAGGAATTGAAATATGATGACTTATAACGGATACACAGCTAGTGTAGAAATAGATGTAGAGGCGGGAATACTTTTTGGTCAAGTCCTAGATATTAATGACGTGATTACCTTTAAGGCAAAAACTGTAGATGAAGCGCGTCAAGAATTCCAAAATTCTGTTGATGATTATCTTGCTTTTTGCAAAGAACTAGGAGAGGAGCCTGATAAACCATTCTCTGGTAAACTTCCATTCCGCACAACTCCAGAACACCACCGCAAAATATTTATTGCTGCTAAAAAAGCTGGCAAAAGCATAAATGCTTGGATGGATGAAATCTTAACTGTTGCTGCGGATAAAGTAATCAATACCTAGAGTCAATGATTCTAAATATCTTTTTTGCGAAAGTATGATATTTGGGTAGTTTGCGGAGTGGCATTTTGAGAGTGTGAGGTGCGTTAGCGTAGCTTACCGTAGGCATCGCTCACTCTTCCACAACAGGCGATGTCTAACGACAAGCCGCTATGCGTCTACGCTTTGTTTTTGAGGTTTTCTGCAAGGCGATCGCTTTTGGGAATGTGCGAAGTGCGTTAGCGTAGCTTACCGTAGGTATCGCTCACTCTTCCACAACAGGCGATCGCTTCCAGGGAAACTTATATTTCCTTGTGTCTTTTACCTTTCAGGTATTCTGCAATCGCTTCAGCTACGTCTTCTTCAGGTCTATATATCCGTGAGCTTGGTTTCTCAGCATGGAGTTTGTCGAGGTAGGTATGTAAGGCTTCTTCGTCATCACGGTGTTCTAAGACGTAGGCTCGAAGTTCAATCGTAGTCATGCTAGCAAAGTCTGGTTTTACACTCATACAAACCTGCATTCTCCAGTAGGCTCAATCTCAATATTTATTTCCTCTTTTACTAAAATAATCACATTCCTAGTGCGCTTATCCAGAGTCACTAGGTCGATAGAGCAGTACTTGCTGGTAAGGTCGCAGCAAAGCTGAAAACATTTCAGCACTTGTGCTGTGGTAGGCATTATTATTTCCTTACAATAATATATAAACAGTAAACAGACCACAGCATACCTGATAAAGTTAGACCGGATGTTATCACAGAACTTTGCTAGTAGATCAAAGTAAGGGGTAGATATGGGCGGAAACTGGCTTCGCCCAATGCAACATCAATCGGGATAAAGGAATACCGTTCAGCGTTACGCATGGTCTTGAGTTTTAGCAGCTTGTAGCACTTTTAACATAGTATCTGCTGCTTCAACTGCATCATAAGGCGACCATACAGGATAGGACTGATCAGGCTTAATCAGATCAGTTTTCTGTTGGGCTAACTCTGAGATTAAAACCTGCATAATGTAAAACTTATCTGCTCGACTAAGTTCTCGCAAAGTGGAGATTAATTCTGCTGAAACCATGCAAAGCACTCTAGTAAATCAAGTCTGCTTCTTGATCATAGTTTATTCGTTGGGTTTCACTGCGTTTACCCCAAGCTACAACTAGAATAATCACGTCTGCGACTTACAGGTGAGACAATTCAAGCAGCTAATAATGCGATCGCTTTGTTTTTGAGGTTTTCTGCAAGGTGATCGCTGGATACAGTTTGGGATAATGCTGAGGATGATGTCTATGCCGAGCTACTCTAAATGAATATTCAAGTTTAAATTTTTCTATGGATGCCTTAATTATCAACTTTGCTCCTGTTCTTCAAATAACAGATGAGCAATTCTTCCAGTTATGTCAGATAAATGAATTAATCAGATTTGAGCGTAATGCTGATGGCACATTGCTACTAATGCCTCTAGTCGGAGGTTTAACTAGCAACCGCAATGCTAATTTAACTGCTCAACTTGGAGTGTGGAATCGTGATGAGTTACTAGGCATAGCTTTTGGTTCTTCGGTTGGGTTTATTTTACCAAATGGGGCAGTTCGTTCTCCTGACGCATCTTGGTTAAAACGTGACAGATGGGATTCTCTCACACAGGAGCAAAAAGAGAGATTTCCGCCTGTATGTCCTGATTTTGTTGTGGAATTGCGTTCTGATACTGATTGTTTAATAATGCTACAAAATAAAATGCAAGAGTACCGAGACAACGGTACTAGATTAGGTTGGTTAATTGATTTGGAGATTCGGCAAGTAGAAATTTATCGCTCTGGTAGAAATGTTGAAGTGCTGCAATCTCCTACTAGTTTATCAGCAGAAGATGTGCTACCAGAATTTGTGCTTAATCTTAAAGATATCTGGTGAATTGATTAAAATACAAAGTGCGATGTCTACGACGGGCTATTCGGCGTCGCAACATACAAAAAGACTCAAACTATCAGTTGGTATGAGAGCCAGAAACCGGGTCTGGGCGACGAGTTTTTGGACTGTGTAGACGAGACGGTGAATCTAATTTGCTAAATGCCAGAATCCTATGCAGTTGCCTATCGTGATATTCGACGAGCAATAATACGAAGATTTTTCTATGCTCTGTACTATCGAATTGTTTCGAGTCGAGTGATTGTCACAGCAATTTTTCATGGTCGCAGAGATCCAAAATCGTGGCAGACCCGAACCTAACACTGCAATGCAGTGGACAGACGAAAGCTACTATGCGTCTACGCCTTGTTTTTGAGGTTTTCTGAAAAGCGAGCGCTCACTCTCCCACAACAGCCGATGCCTACGGCTGGCTACGCCTACGCATTTGCTACTTCGGCGATCGCATTTGCTACTTCGGCGTTCGCATTTGCTACTTCGCCTGTCGAAAGTGCTACGTCCGAGGTGGAATAAGATACTACAGAGGTTAATTAAT
>NZ_CALMFY010000218.1 GCF_937863485.1 uncultured Nostoc sp.
CAATATCCCTTATTTCCAATTTTCTTCTGCCTAGAGTGACAAAAGAGGGTTAAGCCAGGACTTAAAAAAAGATCATTAATGGAGACTTTGCCGTCTCGATCGCTATCTAAGGTATTAAAAAGAGTTTGAAGCTCTTGCTCAGTTGTCATAGGTTTCTATCTGAAATTAATTTTTCAATTTAATATCTCAAAATCTTGACAAAGACGCAAGGATACTTAAGACAGTTCAGATGTACGCTGTGATACAAGGTCTACAGTCTGACAATGAAAATAAATCGGCACGGTAGAGCCAAGATTCCCACACAGCAAGAGATACAGCTAATTTTCAGTGATGGCTTAGACACCGACCGCGATGCCTGCGGTTTTTGCTAGCCGACGCACTTTGTTTGGTGTCTGCCTGTTCAGGGCTGCGAGAATCCGCGAAACCTGTACCTTGTTGACTGAAGACATTTACACACCCAAAGGTATTGTTAGACCCAAGCTGATTATTAGGAAGGGAAACACCAAAGGGAAGCTGGCTACTAGGTCATAAGTCCTTAAAGGTTTTTGGCGCTAACTGAACTATATTGACGCGATCAGCTTATTTCCTAGAAAAGGGACGCTTTATTTCAAACTCAATTACTTGAGGGTTACGACTTGCTGATGCTGGACGCTGATTGGTAGAGAACTAAGGCATTTTCACGTAAAATTGCTACAGCGATCGCCTCTGCTTCAGCCACAGTAATGTCAGAATCTGCAATTGCTTGCTCTAGCACTTCTCCTAAAAGCTGGCGACCCCACTTTGCACCCAAGTAGTACAATTCTGGAATTGAATGTGCATCAGAAGAATACATTAATTTACTCGTGGGAGTTAATTCTAACAGCTGCCTGATTGTTTCCCGCATCCCGGATACGCTTAAAAAAGGTATTGCCAAACCAAAATCTAAATAAACTTGGGGATATACAGAAGCTAAATAACCAGCCTGCTGCATATAAGGATAAGAAGCGTGTAGCAATACTAATGGTACACGGCGGTACTGGGGTAACTCTAATAAATATCGTAGATTTAGGGGATTAGCCAATCGTAAATCTAAGTCTGGATCACCATAGCCAGTATGTAATTGCACTGGTAGGCGATATTTCGCCGCTACTAATAACGCCTGTTGTAACAGAAAATCAATCAGGGATTTATCAGTCAGTCGCAGAGGTTGATTTTGCAGTTGTTGTTTCAGGTTGTCAAAGTGAGCCGCCGCCACCTCGTCGGCTACAGGTTGAATATCCAAGCCACTCCGGTAACAGGCAATACTTTTAAAAGCCACCACTCCAAACGGTGGTGGATCAAGTTCGCTGTTGAATCTTGCTAAGAATTGGGCAAAATCTTCTGATTGCGGAATTAGCTGTTCTGCTAATAGTTCTAATCTCAGAATTCGTCGCACAGGAATAAACCTTTCATGCCACGATAGAGGTAAAATTGTTTCTGGCTGCAAACCATCATCTAAGTAAATCGCCTCTAGGTTAGCCGCCTGAAAATAAATCTGCGTCAGTTCTTCTAATCCTAGACTTTCCCGCCGTGCCAAAATTGCTGCTTCTTCAGCTTCGCAGTTTAATAAAGCTGCAATCTCGCGCAAGCTACGCCGATAAAAGAACGTATGACGGGCATGGTAGTTGATGATTTCTGGATCATAGCTTTCTGTGAAGGCAGCCGCGTAAGGATACTGGCCCACAACTTCTGGTCTGAAGATGTTGTGGGCGTGTTGGTCAATTAAAGGAATGTCAGCTAGATTCATTGATAGGTAATTAGATCGCTAGTATTTCTCTAATAAGGTTTTTACTTCTGCCTTTAAGTCCCAATCTTTCATAGCTAGCCACTCTGCTTGACGCACTGCTAAGAAAGGTTTCGCTAACTGGGGATTTAAAGCTGTTAATAGGATATCGTCTTGCTGAAGGTGAGCGATCGCTTGCCCCAAATTATCTGGTAATCGGTCTATTTGATTAGTATCGCGTTCTTCAATTGAGAAATATCCAGGGTCTTGATTCACCGGGTTTCCAGGTGTTAAACCACGCTGCACACCGTCAAGTCCGGCAGCAATCACTGCTCCTAAAGCTAAGTAAGGACTAGCTGAGGCATCCACAGTTTTCAATTCCAAGTGGCTGGGACAGCCCAAACCAGGGTCACTGGGGACTCTCACGGCTGCCTCCCGATTATCTAATCCCCAACAGCGATAAGCACCACTCCAACTATGAGGAAGAATGCGGCGGTAAGAATTAGTACTTGGGGTAGTTAGTGCCATCATTGCCGGCAGATGGTGGAGAATGCCACCAATAAATTGTAATCCCACCTCAGAAAGACCACAGATTCCCTGTGGGTCAGGTAACAGGTTTTTCTCGCCATCCCAAAGGCTCAGATGGATATGACAACCACTACCAGCCGCATCCGGGAAGATTTTGGGTAAGAATGAAGCGATCAGGTTGTGGTTGTAGGCGATCGCTCTGACGGTTTCTCGAAAAGCAATCTGCCAATCAGCTGCAAGCAAAGCATCGGTATAGCGCATGGAAATTTCCTGCTGACCGGGGCCAGATTCAGGATAATATTGTTCTACAGGGATATCTTGAGCGATCAATGCATCAGCGATCGCATCAATTACTTCTCGGTTAAGATCCATTGCCTGAGTTGAGGCAAAAACTGTGGAGTCCGCAGGAATGATTCCTTCAGGTGTTTGCCGAAGTAAGTAAAACTCATTTTCAAATGCTGCCCGCACTTGGCAGCCATTAGATTCGGCTGCCGCAATCATCCGCCTCAAGAAATTTCGCGGGCATAATGCCCAAGCAGAACCATCTAGTACCATATTGCCCATAACACGAGCATGACCAAGAGCATAAGGTAAAGGCTTGAGGCTAGACCAATCTGGTACTAAGCGAATTTCACCTACTGGCCCTAAATCAGTTTCTGGCACAACCGCATCATACATCACAGGAATTCCCTGCTGCCCTACGGAAATACCCACCCCATGCTCAAAGTAGTGAGCTAGCATCCCTACATGTACGGCTTTGCCACGGATAATGTTAGCATTATCGCACCAAAGAACTCGCACGAATTTGACACCTGTTTCTTCAAAATTTTTACGTATTTTTTTCCAGTTATTTTTTTCAATCATTGCTATAGCAATCCTAAGTGATTCATGAGAAAACACTATCTTGATTTATTAACGCTCAGTCAAAAATATGATAAACCGCGTCCACCTTGAAAACTGTAGTTCTTTCCGTATGAGCAATGACTTTCTTATTGATTTGGGCAATGCAGTAAATTGTTCATCCTCAATTTATAGTTCAACAGTTTTCAAATATTCTGAGCAATTGACAATTATTTTTTTTGAACTAAATCGCACCTTACTAAACCAAACAATATCCAAAAAACAATTCTCATCGTTTTATGGCGCACTAATCAGTAATTTAGCACCTTGAGCATCTACCTTTAATGCACATATGGCAAGAACAAAGACCGTTCCTCTGGGCGTAACCGCCTTGGCCGCATCGTTTGTTTATCCACAAACAATCCTTTTTGCCATCCCTGTGCTGTTAGTATTCTCTGTTCGTTATAAAAACAAAACTGCATAATCGCAGAGGCATTCTTCAGTTCAGAGATCCATATCGACACCTGCACGCGTTCGCCCAAATAGAGTGGTGATTTGTAGGTGATGTTGGTTTGAACCAAAACCGGAACAAACCCTTGCTGATAGATTTTCTGTATTGGCATTCCAACAGCTTCCAGTAGTTTTGTCCGTCCAATTTCCATCCACTGAATATAGACGCTGTTGTTTACATGGCCAATAAAATCAATGTGGAAGGAATACACCTCTAACTCAAAGGAAATTTTTTGCATTTTTAGTCCTCTTTCGTCACCACTCAGTGACAAAGTATCATAGTCACTGAGTGGTGACAAGTAGATGAGAACGATTCATGGCGCGAGACAAAGAAGAAACCAAGGCACGAATTCTGGCAGCAGTTGGTAAACTCTTGGCAGAATCAGGTTTTAAGCAACTGGGGGTAAATGCGATCGCCCGTGAAGCCGGAGTTGATAAAGTGTTGATTTATCGATATTTTGAGAATCTTCCCTCGCTGCTACAAACTTTTGGCAAGGAAGGCAACTATTGGATTACAGTTGAAGAATTAATTGAGGATGAAACTGCCGTCGATGCAGAATCGCTGGCTGACTGGATGGTATTGTTACTGACACGCTTTATGCATGACTTGCAAGAAAGACCGATCACGCAAGAGATTATGCGTTGGGAGTTACTCCAAGGCAATGAGTTAACGCATGAGTTAGCAACAGTGCGCGATCAAGTGGCGATTGAGAGTTTGGAATTTCTCAAGCAGAAGTATTCCTTCCCCCCAGATAAAGATATCCCTGCCATCAGTGCAGTTTTGATTGCTGGAATTGTTTATCTGGTTATGCGAACCAAAGTCAGCAATACATTCTTAGGAATTGATTTCAGTTCATCGGCTGGATGGCAACGTATTGAAGGGGCGATCACATCTCTACTTGAGGCAATTGTTGAAAATGATCGGTAAGTGTAGCGACTACTTTTATCGGCTGTGATCACCACAACAATAAGCTTTCCCCTTGGTATCAACGATTATGTGTCGCTTACCTCATGCAAATTTTTTTATCCGCATCGAAGCCGACATCTCTTGAAACCATCGTTCCTAATTCAACTGTTTGGCGATCCATAATCGCCTCAGATGGATGATCGTTCTCAATTTGGACTTACACGTAGCCACAATTGTAGCCTTTCATGAATTTGCTGCCACGTCCCGTCTTTTCGCCACTGTCGAAAGTAATTTATCTTTTGGAATTCCCTTAGTACTAGCGGGTTCAACAGGCAATGGTTGAGCGGCTTTCAACACCGCATCCAGCAACCCCGGAAACAGCACCTCTAAATCTTCACGCCGCAGGATGTTAATGTGATGTGTCCCTTCTTTACGTGTAAAGACTATCCCCGACTCCCGCAAAATCTTGAAATGATTGGACATAGTAGACTTAGCGATCGCAAAATCAAACCTGGCACAGCATTGTTCCCCCTCAGTCGCCAGCAGCCGCACAATCTCTAGCCGCACTGGATCGCCCAATGCATACAGCACTCCCGGTAAAGAAATATTTTTTCTATCTGGATGATAAAGAAATCTCATAGTTGCATTATCTCATCAGGTGGCATATATTTTTATTATTCGATATTATCGAATTATAGAATTAATTAGGAAGGCAATTTATGTCATCCATTACCAATGTCACAGAAGCCACATTCAAGCAAGAAGTCTTGGAAAGTGAAATTCCGGTCTTAGTGGACTTTTGGGCACCGTGGTGCGGTCCTTGCCGGATGGTGGGTCCAGTCGTCGATCAAGTTGCTGTTGAATATGAAGGACAGGTGAAATTTGTGAAGCTGAACACAGATCAAAATCCTACTGTCGCCAGCCACTATGGAATTCGCAGCATTCCGACGCTGATGGTTTTTAAGGGAGGTCGGCAGGTTGATACTGTCGTAGGGGCAGTCCCAAAAACCACCTTGAATAAGACCTTAGCACAGCATCTTTAATCTAGGTACTGTTGTGAAATGCATTTAGTTTGCAGTCTTCTCTAGTCAAGAGAGTCAGGAGTCAGAATACATCTGACTCCTAACCAGAGGCAATGGAAGTCTCCGGTTTTGCTCCTAACTCTGCCAATTTTAGATTTTGGATTTTGGATTGAAGGAAATATCTAAAATCCAAAATCTAATGACTCATAGCTCCTGAATTCTGTTTTAACTAATGGGGAAAGAGCGAAATGGACTTGAAATTGCATGGTAAATCCGCACTGGTGAGTGGCTCAACCGCAGGTATTGGTTTGGCGATCGCCCTTGGGTTAGCTCAAGAGGGTGCATCAGTGATTGTCAACGGTCGGTCTGAAGAACGAGTAGCCCAGGCGATCGACAAAATTAAGCAAAGTACACCCGACGCGAAAGTTTCTGGTGTTGTTGCTGACGCAGGCACTGCATCAGGGGTAAAGCAACTCTTTCAAAAAGTTCCTCACGTTGATATCCTCATAAACAATGTGGGTATTTATGGGCCAAAAACCTTCTTTGATATTACTGATGAAGATTGGTTAAAGATATTTGAGGTTAACGTCCTCAGCGGAGTCCGTTTGAGTCGGCAATATCTCCAAAAGCAGCTAGAGCAAAACTGGGGGCGGATAATTTTTATCTCCAGCGAATCTGCTATTCAGATCCCAGTAGAAATGATTCACTACGGTACAACTAAGACAGCGCAGCTAGCCATTGCAAGAGGTCTAGCAGAAATCACTGTCGGGACTGGAGTCACGGTAAACTCCGTCCTACCAGGGCCAACCCGCTCAGAAGGAGTTGAGGACTATATTTCCCAGCTAGGACAGGAACGCAGTATTAGTCCAGCGGAAGTTGAGGCTGAGTTTTTCCAAAGTGTGCGCCCAACTTCCCTAATTAAACGCTTTGCAAGTAATGAAGAAGTAGCAGCGATCGTAGTTTACCTTTCTAGTCCTGTAGCTTCAGCAACTAATGGTGCAGCTTTGCGGGTAGATGGTGGCGTTATTCGCTCGATTGTTTAGTATTTGAACCACATCTGTCGTAGGGGTACAGTCAACTTAACGTTAAAAGGGCGGTTAGAAACCGCGTCTAAACAAACAAAACCCACCTGCGTGGGTTAAAAAACTTTGAATTGGAGTAAAGCAACATGACTAGTGATATCAACTTATTCTCTCCTTACCAATTAGGGAATCTGGAACTACCTAACCGCATAGTAATGGCACCCTTAACCCGAAATAGGGCAGGTAAAGGAAACGTACCACACCAACTGAATGCTACCTACTACGTCCAACGTGCTTCCGCCGGACTGATTATTGCTGAAGCAACACAGGTAACTCCTGAAGGACAGGGCTATCCCGCTACACCAGGAATTCATTCACCAGAACAGGTGGAGGGATGGAAGTTAGTAACCGATGCTGTGCATCAGCAGGGAGGAAGAATTTTTCTGCAACTATGGCACGTAGGCAGGATTTCCCATCCTGACTTACAACCAAATGGAGCTTTACCTGTGGCACCTTCTGCCATTACTCCTAAAGGTGAAGCCTTAACTTATGAGGGGCCAAAACCCTTTGTTACTCCCCGTGCTTTAGAAACTTCGGAAATACCGCAGATAGTAGAACAGTACCGTCAAGGAGCAGCAAATGCTTTAGCGGCTGGGTTTGATGGGGTGGAAATTCACGCAGCTAATGGTTATTTAATAGATCAGTTTCTCCGCGATCGCACCAATCAGCGTACAGATAAATATGGGGGTTCGATTGAGAATCGCGCCCGATTCCTGTTAGAGGTGACAGAGGCAATAACTAGTGTGTGGGATTCTAACCGAGTTGGGGTACGTTTATCTCCCAGTGGGACTTATAACGATATGCATGACTCGAATCCCCTGGAGACATTCGGTTATGCGGCTCAAGCGTTAAACCAGTTTAATTTGGCATATCTGCATATTTTTGAGGCAATAGAGGCAGATATCAGACATGGCGCGATAATTGTACCCACCAGTCATATACGCGATCGCTTTACAGGTACACTCATCGTCAATGGTGGTTATACCCGTGAAAAAGGCGATGCTGTACTGGCAAACAAAGCAGCAGATTTAGTTGCCTTTGGCACATTATTTATATCAAATCCAGATTTACCCCGACGCTTGGCTTTGAATGCACCACTAAATCAAGCAGATCAAGCAAGCTTTTATGGTGGCGATGAACACGGATATACAGACTATCCATTTTGGTCGGCTGCTAATGAGCAGGCGGTCAAGGCCTAATTCTTCTCATCTGAATAATTAAAACCCACGTTCTGCACTCTAAAGTATCAAATCAAACTGAGGAGTTTGAGATTTTTCCAAGATACAACAAAATGGTTGTGTAAATTGGTTGTCAACTATGAAAGATACTTTAGAAGAAACGGAAATTAAAGAACGCGTTAACGATTGGCTAGCTGCGTTTAGTGCAGGCAATAAACCATTTGATTTTTCTGTCTTAGACAATCTTTACTGGCAAGATGAACAATTCCTCGCTTTCGATACCCTCTCACCGCAGACCACTCGAATTCAAGGATGGCAATCATATGAGGAGATATGGAAGCCCTTCATGGCAGCACTAGCACAGTGGCAAGTTCAATCAGTTGGGGATATTCAGATATTTACAGGTGATAACATTACCGTCTCGGCTCTGATTTTTGAGAGTACAGCAACCACCATAGGGAATGAGGCAGTTAAAATTACGGCTCATGCGACGCTTGTATGGGAGAAGCGACAAGGACAATGGCGCATTATCCACGAGCACATCTCTAACCCAGTTAACATTGCCAATTAGAGAAGAACACATTACAGTGTCCTGCTCTTTAATGCTCTTGAATCACTCTCAGCAGAGTAAAATCCGAAACCCTTTCATAACTCAACTATCAGGAGAATCTCATGATTTCTATTACTCAAACCCAACCTTTAGATGTACCCAGTGCGATCGCTCAACGCCGTTCCATCAAAACTTTTAAAACAGACCCCATCACCCCAGAACTGCTTAAGCAACTGGTAGAGTTAACCGTGGCTGCACCCAGTAGCTATAATATCCAGGACTGGCAAATTATTCTTGTGCAAGATGAAGCGCAAAAGGCAGCACTGTCAGCAGCATCTTTTAATCAACAGCAAATTGTTCAAGCACCTGTAACCTTTGTCTTTGCCGCCGATCCAAACGCAGGCGAACAAAACTTGGCCCCAATTCTAGAGCAAGGAATCAAAACTGGGGCATGGAATGAAGGCACAGTAAACTACTTTAAAACCGCCGTCCCCCAATTTCAAGCAACGCTAGGCGACAAGCGACGCGAATATGCGATCAAAGATGCGATTATTGCCGCTACCCATTTGGTGTTAGCAGCAGAAAGTTTGGGATTATCCACTTGTTTTATGAACGGTTGGATTGAGGATCAGGTAAAGGAAGTGATTGGGGCTGGGGATAATCCAGATTTAGCGATCGCTGTTTTAGTTCCTGTTGGCTATGCAGCCGAACCACGCTTAAATCCAGGTCGTTTGCCATTCTCCTCCAACGTCTCTGTAGACAGAATTGGTAACCCTTATGCAGGGTAGCTTTCCCTAAATTGGGAATGGGGAATAGGGAATAGGGAATGAGTCTTTGATACTAGCCGACGAGTCTTTAATACTCGTGAATGAGTCTTTGATACTCGCTGACGAGTCTTTTATACTCGCCGACGAGTCTTTAATACTCGTGAATGAGTCTTTGATACTCGCTAACGAGTCTTTGATACTCGCCAACGAGTCTTTTATACTCGCTAACGAGTGTTTAATACTCGTGAATGAGTCTTTAATACTCGCCGACGAGTGTTTAATACTCGTGAATGAGTCTTTGATACTCGCTAACGAGTGTTTAATACTCGCCAACGAGTCTTTTATACTCGCTAACGAGTGTTTAATACTCGTGAATGAGTCTTTAATACTCGTGAATGAGTGTTTAATACTCGCCGACGAGTGTTTGATACTCGTGAATGAGTTTTTGAACCTGCTCCCCCATCTCCCCCTACTCTCCAATACAGTTCAGTTAAGCATTTCTTCCTTCTCTTTGCGTCCTTTGCGTCCTTTGCGGTTCGTCAAAAAAATTGATTTTGACAAAGAGTTTAAGTCTTAACTGAACAGTATTGCCCTACTCCCCACTCCCCACCCACTACTCATGTCCTTAGCCTCCTTCCTAGCGCGTCGTTCCTTTCACTATGGCTGGCTCGTCGCGGGTTTAACATTCCTAGCCTTGTTGGTTGCGGCCGGAATTCGCTCTGCTCCCGGAGTCTTTATAGTGCCTCTCGAACAGGAGTTCGGCTGGAGTAGAGCTACTATATCTTTGGCAATCTCCATTAACTTAGTACTCTACGGATTAATTGGCCCTTTTGCTGCGACACTCATGGAGCGGATCGGCATTCGCCGGATGATGGTGTTCTCACTTGCTATCATTGCTCTCGGTGTCGGTTTAACCACTTTGATGTCAGCATCCTGGCAGCTAGTCTTGCTGTGGGGTGTAGTTGTTGGTTGTGGTAGCGGAGTTATCGCCCTGGTTTTAGGTGCTATTGTTGTCAATCGCTGGTTTTTTGAAAAGCGGGGTCTGGTTCTCGGCATCCTAACCGCCAGTACAGCTACCGGCCAACTGGTATTTCTGCCCATGCTGGCCTCAGTAACTGATCGCTTTGGGTGGCGAATTGCCGCTCTAGGTCTTACTGGTGCAGCACTTCTAATTACTCCAGCGATCGCAGCCTTTATGCGCGATCGTCCGGCGGATGTCGGTTTGCGGGCCTTTGGCGACAACAGCGAAACGGTGGAAGTGTTACAGCCGAGAGTGAATTCCATCACCTCTACCCTCAATGCCCTCTGGCTGGGAATGCGTAATCGCGACTTCTGGCTGTTATTTGGTAGCTTTTTTATCTGCGGTGCTAGTACAAATGGGTTAATTGGAACTCATTTAATTCCCGCTTGTATTGACCACGGTATCCCTGAAGTCAAGGCTGCTGGTCTTTTGGCAGTCATGGGACTATTTGATTTTTTTGGAACTACTATGTCTGGTTGGCTATCTGACCGCTGGAACAATCGCTACTTATTGTGTTGGTACTACGGACTGCGGGGTTTGTCTTTGATTTTCTTACCCTTCAGTTTCGACTTTTCCTTTTATGGACTTTCCATTTTCGCCGTCTTCTATGGACTTGATTGGATTGCCACCGTACCACCTACAGTGCGTCTTGTTGCTAACGTCTTCGGTAAAGAAAATGTCGGCGTTATGTTCGGCTGGATTGTCGCAGGACATCAGCTCGGTGCAGCCACAGCAGCATTCGGAGCCGGGGTATTGAGAACCTGGACGGGTAGTTATTTACAAGCGTTTATTTTATCAGGTCTTCTCTGTTTGATTGCCGCAGTTTGTGTATTGCAAATTGGTCAAAGTCCCACTAAAGGCAATTCCCACTTATCTTCAATCACACTCAATCCTTAGTATCTAAGATGAATGTCTTAATCGTTTATGCCCATCCAAATCCCAATAGTTTTAATCACGCCATCCTTGACTCTGTGGTAACTGGACTCAAACAAGCCGGTCATACTCCCAAAATTAAGGATCTTTATACTTTATCTTTAAAAATTACCCTTGATGCCGAAGATTTCGAGCAAATTGCCAACGGAAAAACGCCAGATGATATCTTAAAAGAACAACAAGATATTCTCTGGGCTGAGGGACTTATTTTCATTTACCCAATTTGGTGGTATGACCGTCCAGCTATTCTCAAAGGCTGGATTGATCGAGTGTTTTTACAAGGCTTTGCCTTTGATACAGATGCCGATGGTCTCAAAGGTTTGCTCATGCACAAAAAAGCCATCATCTTTCAGACCACTGGCGGCACAGAAGCAATGTTTACACACATCGGCACTGATAAGGATGTATTCCGACACACCATGATGGAAGGTACTTTACATCTCTGTGGCATTCAAAACATTATCTATAAGCCCTTTTATGGTGTGCCACATATTTTGCAATCAGACCGAGAACAAATGCTGTCGGAAACTTATGAACTGGCTAAAAATTTCTAACAAGGAGAATTAAATTTATGGCAACAACAGCTTTAATTGTCGGTGCAGGTAGTGGACTGAGCGCTTCTTTAGCCCGCCTATTTGCCAAAGAAGGATTCAGCGTCGCTTTAGCGGCTCGCCAAATTGAAAAACTCACTCAATTGAGCAGTGGAATTGGCGCAGTTAGTTTCGCTGCTGATGTCTCAAAGCCAGACGAAGTAGAACAGTTATTTATTGATGTTGAAAATAAAGTCGGTTCCCCGAATATTGTCGTTTACAATCCCAGTTTCCGGGTGCGGGGGCCTCTTGTTGATTTAGACCCTGGTGAGGTGGCAAAAACCTTAGATGTAACTGCCTATGGTGGCTTTCTTGTGGCCCAAGCTGCTACCAAAAGGTTTTTGCAGCTTGGCGGTGGTGCTATATTTTTTACTGGAGCCTCAGCCAGTATCAAGGGTTATCCTCTGTCTGCTCCCTTTGCAATGGGTAAATTTGCACTGCGCGGTTTGGCTCAGAGTATTGCTAGAGAATTAGCACCGAAGAATATCCATGTGGCGCATTTCGTGATTGATGGTGGAATCCGTTCAGCAGACCGCCAAGATCCAGCAGATAAACCAGATAGTACCCTTGACCCGGATGCGATCGCTCAAACTTATCTCAGTATTCTCCGTCAACCCCGCAGTGCTTGGACATGGGAAATAGAACTACGTCCGTGGGTAGAGAACTTCTAGCCTAGACAATTGTTAGAAAGATAGTTTTGCAGGTATGAGAATTGATTTTGGTGCAACTGCTACTGATTATGCAAAACACCGCGCTGGCTTTCCCAGTTCATTATTTAACAAACTGTCTGAATATGGTATAGGTTTACCAGGGCAAAATATTGTTGACCTTGGCACAGGAATAGGAACACTAGCGCGGGGCTTTGCGGATCGAGGTGCTTATGTGATTGGCATAGACCGATCAGCATCACTTTTAGAACAAGCAAGCCAGTTGAGCGAATCTGCCCAACTCAAAGTAGATTATCGAGTCGCAACTGCGGAAAATACCGAGTTACCAGACGCAAGTGCGGATGTGGTAACTGCTGGACAGTGTTGGCATTGGTTTGACCGTTTGCGTGTTGTCCAGGAAATTATTCGGATATTGAGAAGAAATGGCTCGATTGCGATCGCTCATTTTGATTGGATACCCTTAAAAGGTAATGTAGTTGAAGCAACAGAACAACTGATTAAGGCTCATAATCCCGCGTGGAATCTGGACGGCGGTAATGGATTGTATCCCCTGTGGTTACAAGACATTGGCGAAGCAGGATTCCGAGAAATCCGCACATTTTCTTACGATGTATTTGTACCTTATACACACGAAAATTGGCGGGGGCGAATTCGGGCTAGTGCTGGTGTCGGAGCCAGCTTGACACCAGAAAAGGTAGAAATATTTGACCAAGAATTGGCAACATTACTTGAAGCAAAATATCCCACACCAATTCTTCAGGTTCACCACAGAGTTTGGGCAGCGATCGCAAAATCACCGCAATATACAACATTTCATTAATTCGTAGCGAATTCTCTGCCCCCTTTTGCGTTTAAATTTCAACCCTCAATATAAGGAAAACTAACCATGATTGATCTTTATTATTGGACAACTCCAAACGGTCATAAAATCACAATTTTCTTGGAAGAAGTCGGCTTACCATATACGATAAATCCTGTGAATATTGGGGCTGGGGAGCAATTTAAGCCGGAATTTCTGAATATTTCTCCTAACAATCGGATACCTGCGATCGTTGACCACGAACCAGCCGATGGAGGTGCGCCAATTTCGGTATTTGAGTCTGGTGCAATCTTGCTATATTTGGCAGAAAAAACCGGGAAATTAATCCCCCAAGATTTACGCCAACGCACTAAAGTTTTAGAATGGTTGTTTTGGCAAATGGCAGGGCTGGGGCCAATGGCGGGACAAAATCATCACTTTAGCGCCTATGCTCCCGAAAAGATTGAATATGCCATTAACCGCTACGTGAATGAGACGGGACGCTTATATGCAGTGCTGAATAAGCAACTAGCAGATAAAGAATTTGTGGCTGGCGATTATTCTATCGCCGATATTGCTGCTTATCCCTGGATTGTCCCCTATGAGCGCCAAAGTCAAAACCTAGAGGATTTTCCTGATCTCAAGCGGTGGTTTGAGACAATTAAAGCCCGTCCAGCAACAATTCGCGCCTATGAGAAAGCAGAAGCATTGAAAACTCAAGCGCTTGATCCAGATAAATCACGAGATTTGTTATTTAACCAGTCGGCGAAGACTATTCAACCTTGAGCGTTTTGATTTGTCTTGTGACTGTGGCGATCGCTAAGTTAGCTCTAACCCCAGATCATCGGTTGCAACTATGAGCAAAGATTTCTCACTATCTTCCTTTCCTCAATTAGAAACAGAAAGGCTCCTTCTGCGTGAGACAACGTTGCAGGATGCTGAGGCGATCTTTGCTGTCTTCTGTGATCCAGGCGTGACTCAGTTTCATGATCTTGATAGCTTCACTTCTATTAAAGAAGCGATCGTAGTCATCGAACGTAGAGCCAAGCGGTTTGAGCGAGGAGATGGAATTCGCTGGGGAATTGCTCGTAAGCAAGACAACGTTTTGATTGGTTCTTGTGGGTTTACGTGGAACCCACAAGAACACTCTGCTGAAGTCGGTTATGAGCTTGCTAGTACCTTTTGGAGACATGGCATCATGACTGAGGCGGTGGGTAGTATCTTGCAATTTGGGTTTGAGAAAATGGGTTTGCGTTTCGTTGTTGGCCAAGTCATGGTGGACAACATAGCTTCTAAAAAGTTGCTAGAAAAGTTAGGTTTTCACAGTCAGGGTATACTGAAACAGTATGGCTTCTTCAAAGGGCAGTTTCACGATCTGGAGCAATTTGTGCTTCACAAATAAAAAACTGAGTGGGAGCATCCACTTTTGGAAGAAACATAATTATTTGGTGCCAAAAACCCTACTATATAGTTGGTCTAAAAAAGTCGATTTGCCAAAAGTGGATGCTCCCTATCTGGGACATTTTTTTCAAGGGCAACTGGTTAAAAGCTCTATTTAGCAAGCTTTTTGGTTGCTTACCCTGCCCTTCAGGCGTGCCATTTTAATAAAACTGTGACTCTTCGCGCTCAATTACTCTTGATCTAATTTCAGTAGAGGAATTAGAAGCCAGCAAAGCATTGTAAATACGGCACTGATAATCACAAGAATGTAAACTGGAACGCCCCAACTATATAAGTAACCTCCTAAAATGGGGCCTGGTTGTTTAACTAGGTTATACACTGACATCAGCAGTGCGTAGGTTGCAGCTTCTACACCGACAGGACAAGATCTTGCTGCAATTTCTAAGACACCCAGCATGGCTATCATGCCAGAAAATCCCAAAAATAGACTAACCAAGATAGCGCTCTGAGTATTGTGTATAAATAATAAACCGAGCGTAGAGACAGAAGTTAACCCAATTGCTAGATTTAGCAGTAGCTGTCGAGAAATCCTAAAGGCAAACATGCCGAAAACAAGCGCGCCTAAACCATTGGTCAAAGCTTCAAATGTACCCAAAATCCCTATAAATTGAGCGTCAAACTTCAAAGCATCCTTGTAGTAATATACAAGGTAATTTACTAGGGATGGGACGAGAGTGAACTCAAGGCAAGCAATAAAGCCCATAACAGCGAGAAACTGTCGTGACTTTACTGCTAACCAAATAGATTTCAGATTATTTTTAACTGAAACAGTTTTTTGCTGCTTTTTTTCATTTGCAAGTAATAGGAAGGTTGCAACTAAACCAATCAATGGTACAATTGCAGTCAGCAGAAACGCCATCGATAGATTAGAATTTTGAGCAAGCCAGCCGCCGATATAATATAGCAAAGCTTGACCAAAACTTAGAGCTGTCCATTGAGTTGCCTGTAAGCGAGCCGTGTTGTTCAAAATCCTGCCTTGAACGAGCATTATTTTATCTGTAAGTACGTCGCTAAAGGCGATGAATAAATTGACTAAAATTAGACCGATCGCTAGTAAGGAAATCGTGTTAACTTGAAATCCGCCTAATCCTAACAAGGCAGCAAGCGTTAGGGCGTAGCAGATAAAAAAGTAGCTTTTGAACTGATAGCCAAATATTAAAACAGCATCTCCAATTATTCCGTAAAGTGGTCTAACTAACCAGGGAATGAAAATTAAACTGCTAAAGGATGCCAACTGTGCTGGTGAAAGTCCAAGGCTCTCTTTTAGATAAATAGTCAGCGTCAGACCGAAAAGTCCTGGATTACATCCGTAAGTTTGAATTAAGTAAAACAGGGCCATGATGCCAATAAGTTGCTGTATTGTCATCGAATCTTCCCTAGTAGTATTGGACATTAGTTACCTGATTTCATTGAGCCGCCAAATTTCATAATAGAGCTAATACCTAGCGGCGTAACGGGACGAGCTTTATCCAACTGAGTGAGTAGGTTAGCAAGGGATATTATTAAATCTTTTTACCCAATTAGCTTATGGCTAGAGTAAGTGTGGCAGCTTGCTACGGGGAATTGTTAAAAATATCCAGAAAAATACAAGCGAATCAAGTTAAAAGAACCAAAGGTATTTCCTGAAATAGCAATCCGATTTGATTTTTGAAAAAATATAAGTATATCGCAATCCTATGGCGATGATAGGCAAAATAAAAACCATTCCAACCGGCGACTGGGCTGACGATAATTAAAGGTTTGGGAAGGAATTGTTTTAGCTTGTTTGGGCGGCATTAATTCTAAAAGGCTGCTCTATTTGCATGACGACTCGCACGCTTTTTTCTAAATATAAATTCCCGAAGAACGGGAAGCACACAAGGAGGGAAAGAAGAGTTAGTGAAGACTAACTCTCTTACTACCCTAGTACAGGGGGCGCGTAAATAAACCAACCATTCAAAATAGCGCAAAAGCCCGGAATATAATTCTTTTGACTTTTGACTTTTTACTTTTAACTTCCGCCTTGCGGTACTAGCCCTTCCCCTTCTGTAAAAAGTCTATTCTAGAAGTGCGAAAACTCAAACTACAGGAGAATATAGCAGTGGGCAGGTTAGCAAAGGATATAGCAGGCAAAACACCTGTCTCATTAGGATTGTTGGGCGCTGCTGCCTTCATGGTGATTGCTGATGCACGGGTGATTGACCCCCTGCTACACATCATTGCTGACGAGTTTAAAGTCGGGGTTGGCAGCGCTGCGATAATTATCTCCGCATACACAATTCCCTACGGACTATTTCAGTTAGTGTATGGGCCACTAAGCGATCGCATCGGCAAACTTAAGGTAATTACAATAGCGCTGGCAGCATTTGCTGTGGGTACTGCTGTTTGTGCTTTTGTGTCAAATATCGTCTTACTTACCTTACTGCGGGTTCTCACAGGGATGGCTGCTGCTGGGGTGATCCCCGTTACCCTAGCTTATATTGGTGACAACTTCCCTTATGAAGAACGCCAAGCTGCGATCGGCAAGTATTTAAGTGCGCTAGTGTTGGGTCAAATCCTCAGTGGTAGTTTGGGCGGCATCTTTGGGGAATATATCGGCTGGCGTGATATATTTCTGTTATTTGGCATCGTCTCCCTTGGCATTGCTGGACTTTTGTGGCGGGGAACGCGCCATCTTAGCGATGGTCATCGTCCCTAAAGTCGCGTCGGTAGGATAACATTTCGACCTTATTACCAACTATTGACCCAACCGATCGCTCGGACTGTAATTATAGGAGTGTTTGTGGAAGGCTTTTGCGTATTTGGGGCATTTGCTTACGTCGGCGCATTTCTGCGCGATCGCTATAGTCTAAGTTATCTAGCGATCGGGTTTATGCTCAGTGGTTTTGGATTGGGTGGACTAATTTACAGTCGCTCAGTTAAATGGTTAGTCAGGCGACTGGGTGAAATTGGTTTAATGGGAGTGGGAGGAGGCTTGATGTGTATCAGCTTCTTAGCGATCGCATTGTTCCAGAACTGGATGCTGTTTATCCCCTTGAGTATTTTAATGGGATTGGGCTTTTATATGATGCACAGCACCCTCCAGACCCAAGCCACTGAGCTTTCCCCGGAAGCACGAGGCACTGCTGTTTCGCTGTTCGTCTTCAACCTGTTTGTCGGCCAGGGAATCGGCGCAGCGGTATTTGGTAGGATTGTGGATAACTTCGGCTACATTTATTGTTTTATTGTGGCTGGTGTTGCACTCGCTCTGCTCTCTGTTTGGTTAGTCAAGCAGAAGCAAAACAGCGATAAAAGCTAAGGTATACACACAGCCTCTAGAGGAGAGCAAGGGATTAGAATGTATCAATGTCATCAAAAAAGCAACATCTCTTGAACAAAAAACCCGGTTGGTCTTTGGATGAGCGAGATCCAAAGTTCATAGAATTTCTCATGCCTTTGTTTGGCTTTTTATATCACTACTATTTCCGAGTTCAAACTAGTGGCTGGGATAATATTCCACCTCAAGAAAAAGTCCTACTTGTCGGTTCGCATAATGGGGGACTCGCTGCACCCGATATGACAATGATGATGTACGACTGGTTCCGACGATTTGGTGTAGAGCAACCCGTTTATGGTTTAATGCATCCCAGCGCTTGGCAGGTTAGCCCGCCACTGGCGCAACTAGTTGCCAAGGCTGGAGCAATCATTGCTCATCCAAAAATGGCTTACGCTGCCTTGCACTCTGGAGCTAGTGTCCTAGTTTATCCTGGTGGAGCGCAAGATATCTTCCGACCGCATTATTTACGTAACAAAATCTGCTTTGCGGGGCGGCAAGGATTTATCAAGTTAGCGTTGCGCGAAAATGTGCCAATTGTGCCTATGATTTCCTGGGGTGCTCACGATACGCTGATTATACTGGGTGACTGCTACAAAATTGTGCAGCAACTCCACGAATGGGGGATGCCTTGGCTGTTTGGGATTGATCCGGAAGTTTTTCCGATCTATCTTGGGCTGCCTTGGGGATTAGCAATTGGCCCGTTGCCCAACATTCCATTACCTGTGCCCATGTACACGCGGGTTTGTCCGCCAATTGTATTTGAACGCTACGGTCGCCAAGCAGCCAGCGATCGCCACTATGTCAATGAATGTTATGAATTAGTTGTTAGTCAGATGCAGCAGCAGTTAGATAACTTAGTGAAGCTAACTGCTAAGTCCTAAAGATATTGAGTAAAATTGGCACGGACAACTTCTAACTAACTTGATTTCAGATGAGTAAGGACAGCATGAGAATTATCCTGCCAATGGTGACCAGCGCAAAAATTATTTAGTGCGTTTTTCAATTAATTGAACTACACCACTTTGCATCCTAAAAGTGATTCATAAACAATACCTTCGCCAAAAATAGAGGCTGAAGTCATTGAAAATGTTCAGTTTTACTATGTAACTTTATAGTACTATTAACTAAAACGCATTTAATTATATAAAACTTCATGAAAAATAAACGTTCATTCTGATATAGCAATCCTAAATCATTTGTAAGAAAGTAAAAGACTGAAAATTCTATAAATATGTAATTTTAATCTCCATATTTTCTCACGATTCAATTCGGATTGCTATAATATAAGTGAAAATTTTATTGATTAATTTAATTTTTATATAATTATGCTAAATGTGAATGATTATAATTCCACGAAAAAAAATCAAATATTGTTAGGGTTTGCCATAATTTTGTCGTTAATATTATGTGGAGAATTAGCAATTAGAGCTTATTCTTTTGATATTGAAGCTTTAACTAATCACACAGGTAAATATTTACCTGATTTTTCTAGCCGTTTTGATAAAGTAAGAACAGGCATAGAATACCTTGGTTTAAATATTATATATATTGTTTGGTTAATCATAAATAGAAATAAAAACAAAAAAAGAGATATAACGTTTATAAAAATACTCAGAAATAGTTCATTTTTTTTGTTAATCGCCTTCATAAGTTATCCAATAACTACTGATATTAATTTATATGTGCATTATGGTTTGATGGACTTAAATGGAATTAACCCTTTTATTAATCCTGCAAGCACATTTACCTCAAAGTTGTCTTCATTTCTTGTCTGGAAACAGACTTCAACTTATGGGCCTGTATCTCAAATATTTTTTATGATTTCCGCTGCTTTCGTTGCAATTACTCCTAGTTTGGGAATTTATGTATTTAAATTAATATGTCTTTTATTCCATATATTAAATACTTACTTAATCTGGCGGCAATTAAAAAACTCTCCTCAGAAAATCAATGTAACAATTGCATATTTAGTTAGCCCAATTTTGCTGTTTGAGCAGGTTACAAATGCACATATTGATGTCTTAATTTCTACAATTTTAATTACTTTAATAATCTGCCTAAAAAACCATAATTATATAGCTGCGACTGTTACAGTTTGGATTGGTTTTTTAATTAAAACATTACCAATTATTTGGTTGCCTCTAATTTTTGTTTATTTGATTAAGCAACAACGGTGGAAAAGCATATTTAGTGCTATTTGTATCTCTGTAGTTATAATTTTTGCAGTTGATATTATAGCTTTACATACAGTCGAGGCTTGGAAAAGCCTTTTAAATCCTGGGGTTGGAAACAAAGTAAATGGTTCCTTATATGCTTTGCTTACGCAAGTACTACATTTTAAATTTATAAATTTTTCTCTAAGTTTTAAACAGACTATATTCTCGATATTTAAACCTATAATATTTTTTCCATTTCTAGTTGCTTATTTTGTTGTTTTGATGAAACCATATTTGAAGAAAAATTATTCTGAAACTAATCTTAGTATAAATATAGGATGGATTACCCTAATATTATTTTTGTTTGCTGCTCCTTGGTATTGCTCTTGGTATTCCTCTGTGCTACTAGCAGTCGTAGCTTTAAACATACATTCAAAAAGATTTGTGATTACTAGTGTAGTGTTTAGTACTACAAGTACTGTTGCTTACTATCTAATACAAGGTTTCCCACCTTTCAATGTTGTAACGGTTATACCAACTTTAGCATTAATTATATTTTGGTTTAGGCGTGATATCCAAGCTCAAAAAAGAATGGTGGCAAACTGAATCATTATTTATGGGGATTATTAATTTTGACTTTTGACTTCCCCGTTCGCGTAGCGTCTCCAAGAGTTGGGGCTGACTATATCGCATATGGTATTGGTACTGAGGTTAATACGGGAGCATCCCAGTTTGGCAAAAATATATTAACCAAAGTTGCGGGTTATATTGGGTTATTAAGCAAAATCGCATTTATTTAAGTTTAGGCGGGAGGAAAAATTGCAGCCAAACAAAGGGTGCGATCGCCATCGCAAGCTTAGTTCAGTTAGAAGTTTTGAATCTTTAACTCATCACTCATAACTCCTAACTGTTTTGCTAGCCACCGCTTACTGGTGGAATCAGCACAACTTCATCCCCATCTTGTAGTAGGGTATCTGGTTCGACAAATATTAAATTAATCCCAAAGCGGGTAATGTCACGCCATCGGGAGAGTTCGGGGTGTTCAGCTATGAGGCGATCGCATACTGCTTTGACTGGCATACTATTGGGAAATTCTAGTACAAGTTCCGAAACCCTAAAGGCTTCTTGATAAGCAGCAAACAATTTGACGGTAACGGTGATTGCAGATTTAGACATACAATATGCTTTGGCAGTACCAGCAAGTAGTTTAATACTTGACAAGCACCCTGAACTATTGGGCTTTATTATACATTACTAAGTAGATGATTTTACAAGTCCACAGCGAAAAATGTGGATATAGGCACAGCACAATAACTTGCATTACAGAAACTACTGATGGAACGCTGAAAAATAATTGCCATTCTTACAGGTGCGATTTTGGTTATTTTAGCGATCGCCTACCTCATCCTAGTTCAAATGCTAGATTCCCACGACATGAAACCCGCCCCCATCAGTTGAATACGGGGCATTGCAATGCTCTGTATTCAACCCAAGTTTGAAAATGGCTGTCAATGATTTACCATCGTTCCACTATAAACAGTTCATTTGATGATATACCAAATACCGTTATTATTTTGACGTAAAATCGAGTACCTTTGCCCAAGAAATTCCAGCATTTTTGGAAAATTTTCTTTGATTATAGCCTGGGGTTTATAATCAAGAAAAATATAAGGAGGCTTTGATGAATCTAACTGCTCTAGAAGTGTTGGCCATTGTTCAGGCAGAAAATATTCAAGTGCCCAACCACGTAGTATTGTTGCTTGAGTCCGACCAGAGAAGTAGTAAATAGATGGATCACCAGCTACATAAATCTCACCAGGAAGACTTCCTGGTTGAGAGATAAAGTTAGCCTCTGAACGAAGGGATGGATATTTTTTTCTCAAGATAGTCTGATATTTAAATCGTGTATCTTCAGTTAAAGCAAAGTTATTATTAACTAGAGTAATACTCTTTTTTGTCAGAATAGATGATAAGGGGAAGAACAATAAAAATATGAGTAGTATTGTCGGGAGTGAGGAACTTAGTTGTTTTAAAGAATCCCATAATATATCTAATCCTTTAGTTGCTAAAATCCCTATGGGTACAAATAAGAGTAAATAATGGTATTCCCACAATGCTGTATATTGAATACCAATAATACCTAAACCAAAAATACACCAAATAACAAGTAGCAAAGTCAATATATTCTTAAACTTATACAATGATACATATACTGCAACAATAGCCAGTAACACTAAAGAGTAAAAATTCTGTAATAACCATTTTATTCCTGAAATCAAATCAATTTTATCTAATGCAGAATTAGTATTAGCAATAATCCGAGGTGGATCTATAAAAAATGTCTGATACACTATTGAAAAACTATTAAGCCAGATAAAGTAACTGGCAAAAACTAAAAGAGGAAATATAATTCCTATAAAAATTGGCAGACAAATCTCAATAATAATTTGTTGAATGCCCTGTCGCTTTATTAATATAGAATACATCAATATAGTTAGCCAAAACGAAAATAAAATAAGCAGAAATATGAATTTAAATAGGAGGACAATTCCACCAATGAAGCCTGCAAGTGAAAGCAGGAAGAATCTTTGCTTTCCTTCATATTTAAAAGAGTTAAAAGTCAGCCAAAGACAAAGGAATAAAGGAAAACCAACCAGTGCTTCTACTTGAGTAAGATGCCAAGCACCTGAAACAACATAGTAAACGCCAACCGTTAACAAAGGTACTAGACTTGCGATTATCTGATGCTGAAAATAGCTTTTTAGAGTCAGCAGCAATATTATCGAAAAAAACACCATGTAAATAAGTTCAAAGGCATGGATGCCAATCTCATTAAAACCAAACAAAGTTCCTGCCAAAAAATAAAAGTAGAAAATCCCTGGTTGCTTAATATCCCAAAAATCACGATACAATACCTTTCCTTGTTGCATCTCCAAAGCACCTAGCCTAAAGAATGCTTGATCTCCATCAAATGGAAAAGGTAAATGTATAAGACCAATCATGACAATAACAATCACAACTAAAAAGTCAATTTTAGTTAATTTAGCAATCCTAATCATGAAATTTTTAATTTAAATATAAGTGAATATACCGCAGTAGTTAATATCCTAACAAGATAACAGTAACTATGTAGCTTCTTTGTTATTGATAAGGTTTAGAAACTGTAAAGAAACTATAATGGTAAATGGCTATGAGCCTTTTGGTACTTAACTGTAATCTTAACTTTATTATGTTCTGTCACACCTTTTAGTGTTTGCAAATGTTTTCAGTGTAAGCAAAACTCCATATTCATATATTGCTTCAATAAGTAGATAGGCACGAAAAAACTAAACTATGTAAATATAAATAAGTCCAATGCATTTACCGAGATGACTTAAATACAACCGCTCATTTAAGTATATTACTGACTTGTGAGCAAGACCGAACTTTATGTTTTACTTTAAAACAGCAGACACAGGAAGTTAAAGACCAAGCAGCAATAATCAGGCTAAACGTAGTGTTAGTATTAATTTGCACACATAAGTTTTATCAGCAAGTAGATGCATCACTAACGGAACGTCTAAACCGTTGCTTTGAGCAACCGCGAGTATATTGATGTGGTGTGTGTCTCAAGTATTAATGTGGATATAGACACTGCACAATAACTTGCATTTTAGGAAATACTGATGGATCGTTCAAAATTAGTTGCCATTATTACAGGTGTGATTTCGATCGTTTTAGCGATCGCCTACCTGATCTTAGTCCAACTCCTGGACTACCGGGACATGAAACCCGCTCCTATCAGCCAATTTGACCAAGCGCCTGCAATTATTTCTAATTGTTGGCAGATTGACAAAATTGCCGAAGTGTAAATTATATTTAGCTGACTTATAGAGACGCAAGGGACTTGCGTCTCTTGTGATTTATGTCAATAAATAAAAACTAATGATGACTATTGATTAATACCACAGTCAATTCATAGATAAAAAATAATAGTTATTATTCATTAGTCAAATAGTTGATTGGATAAGAAATAATTAGAGGTATTATCAAAAATTTATTTAGTTAATTAATTCCATTTTGACAAATATAACGGTAAGCTATTTCTAACAAAATAAAGCAAAGATAAATTTGCATTATCTGCAATCCCTGGGTTAACTGGGATCAACACAAGTTGATTCAAAACCCCAAATTTTTGATGACAATATAGAGGTAAGTTTATGGCTCAGTTTCTACTTGAGACTGTTTGGCTAGTTCCTTGCTATGCCTTAATAGGTGGCTTGTTAGCCGTGCCTTGGTCGCCAGGGATCATTCGGAAAACGGGGCCAAGACCGGCGGGTTATGTAAACTTGGTGATGACATTTTTGGCATTTGTACATAGTGCGATCGCCTTACAAGCAACTTGGAATCAGCCAGCCCAAGAAGTGTTTATTCCTTGGTTATCTACGGCTGGTTTAGACCTGACCATCGCTTTGGAAATATCCTCAGTGAGTGTCGGTGCTTTAGTTGTGATTACTGGCTTGAATTTGCTGGCGCAGACTTATGCGATCGGCTACATGGAAATGGATTGGGGTTGGGGACGCTTCTATTCTTTGTTGGGATTATTTGAAGCGGGATTATGTGCCCTGGCTCTGTGTAATAACTTGTTCTTCAGTTATATAATTCTGGAAATCCTCACTTTAGGAACCTACCTGCTAGTCGGCTTATGGTTTAGCCAGCCGTTGGTAGTCTCAGGTGCAAGAGATGCTTTCTTAACCAAGCGGGTGGGAGACTTATTCTTGCTGGTGGGCGTGTTGGCATTATGGCCTTTAGCTGGAACTTGGAATTATACAGAACTAGCCGAGTGGGCGGCGACTGCAAACGTCAACCCGACAGCAATCACACTGGTGGGTTTAGCTTTAATTGCTGGGCCGATGGGTAAATGTGCCCAATTTCCCCTGCATTTATGGTTAGATGAAGCGATGGAAGGCCCTGTTCCCAGTACAATTTTGCGGAATTCGGTAGTAGTCGCTAGTGGTGCATGGGTGCTGATTAAACTCCAACCTGTGTTAAGCCTGTCGCCGATAGTTTCCTCGGCGATGGTGGGAATTGGTGCGGTGACAGCCGTGGGTGCTTCTTTAATTGCGATCGCTCAAATTGACCTAAAACGCTGTCAATCCTATTCTGTCAGTGCATACATGGGCTTAGTGTTCATTGCTGTGGGAGTGCAGCAAGACGAAGCAGCACTGTCGTTAGTCCTTAGCAATGCCATATCCGCAGCATTGTTAGTGATGAGTACTGGCGGAATTATCTGGAATAGCATCACCCAAGACGTAACCCAACTTGGTGGACTGTGGACACGCCGCCCAATTTCCGCAATCGCCTTTATCGTTGGAAGTTTGGGGTTAATTGGTTTTCCACCATTGGGTGGCTTTTGGGCGCTAATAGAATTAGCAGATGGGTTGTGGGAAACCCAACCTTGGTTAGTGGGAGTATTAATAGCTGTAAATGCTTTGACAGCTGTGAGTTTGACGAGAGAATTCGTTTTAATTTTTGGCGGTAAAGCTAGACAAATGGCCCAGCGATCGCCTGAAGTTCACTGGCCGATGATTCTGCCGATGGTAATCTTACTTGGCTTTAACCTACATCTTCCTTTAGTGTTGCAAAACTTATCACTTTTACCCGATTGGGCAAGTCTAAATAGAGATGTTGTACTACTTTTAATTTGGTCGAGTATTTTCGGTTGCGGCATCACTGGCGTAATTTATTTCGGCAATATTCCTAAACCGATTCGCCTCCCTTGGAAAGGTTTACAAGACTTGATAGCATACGACTTTTACACTCCCAAACTCTATCGGATGACCATCATTTTCAGCGTTGCCAAAATTTCCCAGCTTGCCGATATGATTGACCGCTTTGTAGTCGATGGCATCGTTAATTTAGTTGGTTTGTTTTCTTTATTAGGTGGTGAAAGTCTCAAGTACAGCACTTCTGGACAAACCCAATTTTATGCTTTCACTGTTCTTCTAGGAGTGAGTCTTTTAGGAATGTGGGTAACTTGGCCATTTTGGGGAGTACAGTTTTTAAATTTTGTTTTTCAAATCTCGACACTTAAGTAGCAGTAGCTATCCGACTAAAAGTTAACAGTTTAATATTGTGAGGATAATTACATGAGCATACGACATCCGCAGATAAATCTTTCCAGAAGAAGTTTATTCAAGTTTGGTGCAGGTGCGATCGGTACAGGTGTATTGACAGTTGGACTTTGCTCAAACTTACTTGCGCCCGAAAAAGCCTCAGCAGAAAATGATATTACCCCCGAAAAGGCATTGCAAGAGTTATTAGATGGAAATGAAAGATTTGCAAAAAGAAAACGTCGTAATCCCGACCAAACATATTCACGTCTAGTTGAAGTTGCCAAAGGTCAAAAACCTTTCGCTTCTATTCTCGGTTGTGCAGATTCACGCGTTCCTTCAGAGATTGTTTTTGACCAAGGGCTTGGAGATTTATTTGTCTGCCGGATAGCTGGTAATATTGCCACACCACAGCAAATTGGTAGCTTAGAATTTGGCAGCTTAGTATTAGGTTCTAAAGTCATCATGGTCGTCGGGCATGAGAGATGCGGTGCAGTACAGGCAGCGATTAAAGGTGCTCAAGTACCAGGACAAATTGGAACTTTGCTTGAAGCGATTAAACCAAGTGTAGAAAGCTCAAAAGATCAACCAGGAGATAAGGTAGAAAATGCTTGCAAAGCAAATATTTTGGCGCAAGTTAAAAAATTAAAATCATCGTCAGTTTTATCTAAGTTAATAGATGAAGAAAAACTGATAATAGTTGGTGGTTACTATGATTTAGACACTGGCGAAATCAGTAGAGTAGGCTAATTTTTTTGAAATCTCGTTTCCAGTCTCCGGCTGGAAATGCACTTCATTGCGGCTCTGCCGCGAATTATGGAGGCGGAGCCTCTGAATTTGTATTCCCAGTCTCCGACTGGAAACGAGGGACAGAGAGATTTATCACAATTACCAATTTCCTAAAATCCCAAATTACCATGTTAAGTGTTTTGATTTGGCTCCCGATTTTCGCTGCTGTTCTCATAGCAATATTACCTGTAACTATCCCTACTCATCGCATTCGGTTGACAGCATTAATTTTTTCGGCGATAGTTTTTATCTGGAACCTTTTCATCCTGCTGAAATTTGATATCAGCAATCCGGGGATGCAATTTCAAGAATATCTGCCCTGGAATGAAACTCTCGGTTTGAGTTATCAATTAGGTGTTGATGGGCTTTCTATATTGATGTTGGTCTTAAATAGCCTGTTGACGTGGATTGCTATTTACAGCAGTAGTAAAGAAACTGAACGCCCGCGGCTGTTTTACTCGATGATTTTATTAGTTAGTGGAGGAGTTGCGGGTGCTTTTCTAGCAGAGAATTTGCTGCTATTCTTCCTATTCTACGAACTAGAATTAATCCCCTTCTACTTACTAATTTCCATTTGGGGAGGGGCAAAACGGGGTTATGCTGGGATTAAATTCCTGATTTATACTGCGGTTTCGGGAGCATTGATTCTGACAACATTCTTGGGTATGGTGTGGCTGAGTGGTTCTACCAATTTTGCTTTTGATGCAGTCTCTACAGAAAATCTATCAACAGCAAAGCAAATCCTTTTACTAGTAGGGATAGTATTAGGTTTTGGGATCAAAATTCCCTTAGTTCCCTTCCATACTTGGCTACCCGATGCTTACGTTGAGGCTTCAGCACCAATTGCCATTCTTCTTGGTGGCGTGTTGGCAAAGCTGGGAACCTATGGACTGCTGCGATTTGGGTTGGGTATGTTTCCCCATGCTTGGAGTATTATTGCACCGACTCTGGCAATTTGGGCAGCAGTCAGCGCTATCTATGGAGCAGTAATTGCGATCGCTCAAAAAGATATCAAGCGCATGGTAGCATACAGTTCCGTCGGTCACATGGGCTATATCTTGCTAGCTGGTGCCGCCAGTACTCCCCTAGCACTCGTTGGTGCAGTCGCCCAAATGTTTAGCCACGGCATCATCCTGGCGATTCTCTTCCACTTGGTGGGAGTCGTGGAAGCAAAAGTCGGTACACGCGAGTTAGATAAACTCAATGGTTTGATGAGTCCTATACGCGGCTTACCTCTAATTAGTGCCTTACTAGTTTTAAGCGGCATGGCTAGTGCTGGTATTCCCGGTTTAACAGGATTTATCGCCGAATTTATCGTCTTTCAAGGCAGCTTTTCTGCCTTTCCTATCTCGACAATTTTGTGTGTAGTAGCTAGTGGCTTAACCGCAGTTTATTTCGTCATCCTCCTCAACCGCACTTGTTTTGGCAGACTCGATAATTTAGCCTACTATCCCAAAGTCCTATGGTCTGAGAAAATACCAGCTTTAATTTTGGCAGCTTTTATCATCTTTTTGGGAGTACAACCCACTTGGTTAGTGCGTTGGAGTGAATCCACAACTACAGTAATGGTGGCTGCAATTCCCTCCTTGGAAAAAACCGTAATCTCTGAAGTAGCGCTGAAATAGTAAATAGATCAAAACACTTGTAGAGACGGCGATAAATCGCGTCTCAAAATCTATCCCCCAGACGCAATAAATCGCGTATCTACCCATTTTTGATTACCATGACAACAATTAAAACACCTACTAAATTACCTCCTTCCAAGCATGAATTTGCTGAAGTAATTCATCGTCTAGAAGCAGGCGGTGCAATGTTACCCGATACCCCAGAAAATTTGATGCAAATCATCGGTTTATACAAAGCTTATGCTGTGCCGATGGATTTTTACTGGCGTGACCTACTTTATATTGCTGAACAAGAATTTTTAAACCCGTTTCCCTTGTTTAAATACTTCTTACCCAAAGAGTATTTAGAACGGCATAATCATTACGCTGGTGATGATGCTGATTTACGAATTTGGCGCGGCGAAGCAACTGCACATCCAGAACTTTTGGCATTTATTGAGAAAGGTGAAACCTTCAAAATGCCGAAGTTGTTGCATCACTTGTTTCATGATCGCATTAATATGGAATTTGCTGAAGCTTGTATGCGGGCGATGTTGTGGCACAGAGGGATGGGTGGACAATTTGACCCTTACCTAGATTCTGAAGAATACAAAGCCAACGCCGATAGGGCAATTAAAGCTTACTTCCAAGGGAACCCCGTAATGCTGGGGCTTTACAAGCTATTTCCAGAGATGTTTTTGGAGCAGTGCCGCCAGATGTCATACTACGCAAATCTGGGCTTATTCTGGGAAGTCATGGCCCCAGTATTCTTTGAAATGTCCGATCGCTATGACGAAGGTAGCATTAGCAGCGTCCCAGAGGCGATGAGTTTCTTAGTTAATGGTATATTTGCGATCGCAGGTCGTCCCATTTACCATCATGTTTATATTCGTGGCGAATGCTACGAAATTGTTCCCAAATCTAAGGGCTTCATGTGGCTATATGAAGCAGCATTACCTTATGTAGAAGCTGTTTTCTACCGCACCGCACCCTTCCGAGGCACAAAATCTTATAATGCTCAAGCGCGTCAAGTACCGGAAGACCAGAAAGACTTTCACTATGGCATTCTTTACGCTGATGTATTTCCAGTGGGTACTGCTGGCATTCCTCCCACATTATTAATGCAAGACATGCTGCATTTTTTGCCCCCATATCTTGTTGATTATTACAGCCAACATTGCCGGGGTGAAGAAGATATGTTGATTCAGTTGGGAGTTAGTTTTCAACGGTCAATGTACTGTGTTACTTCTGCGGTAATTCAAGCCTTGCGAACTGCACTTTTATATCCTTTAGATGACCAAAATCCCAAGCATTTACAAGCTAATCGAGATTTTTTTGAGATGCAGCTAAATCGCTTTACTCGATCCGATTACAATATTCGTGATGCTGCTCGTTTGGGAAGTATTCAAAAGCAAGATTATAGATAAACCTCATCTATGTTGAGAACCGTAGTTTTTGCCCTCACCCTAAATCCCTCT
>NZ_CALMFY010000219.1 GCF_937863485.1 uncultured Nostoc sp.
GATGTGGATGAATGAGTCTCTGCTGTGGATTAATGAGTATCTGAGGTGGATGAACGAGTCTTTGAGGTGTATGATCGAGTCTTTGAGTTGGATAAACGAGTCTTTGAGGTGGATGAACGGAGTTCTGAGGTGGATGAACGGAGTTCTGAGGTGGATGAACGAGTCTCTGAGGTGGATGAACGGAGTTCTGAGGTGGATGAATGAGTCTTTGAACTTAATGCTTCAAGTTCTAAGGGAACTCCAAAAAATAAATTATCCAATTTCTGGAATAAAAACGATGTTCCATCCCCCAGCTAAGGAACGTGGATTAAATAAAATGCAAAACTTCATCCTCTATCTTGCTTCCCTCTCCTTTATAAGGAGAGGGATTGAGGGTGAGGTAAGTCAGGGACATAAATTATATGTTATTTAATTCTTATTCCTAAGTGCCCCCTGCTCCCCTGTCATAAAAGCGTTCGCGTAGCGTCCCGCAGGGATGGGATCTTTTTTTACTTGGAAGTCCCTAACTCTTCACCATCTCCCTTATTTCTCATGACAGTTTGAGAAATTACAGTATAAATAACCTGTTATAGATAATTAATATGAGTAGATTGCAGAAATTTGGCTATTGGACTTATGTCTTCTTAACTATTGCTATAAGTTTACTTGTACTCCGAGTTAATTTTTGCCTGTTAACAGTGTCAGCCAAAGATTATACACCTGGAAAACTTAGTCCTGATGCACTAATGCAATTAAAGAACATCAAACGACGGTTAAATGCAGGTGAAGGAAAAACGATGCAGGCGTTTTTCCCAGAAGGATGGTTTTTTAGCCATATAGTCTATGGTTACAGTTGGGTGAATGTTGCTCTGTCTTCAAAGTCCGAACCTCTTCGCCAACAAGCAATTCAAGAGGTGCGTTGGGTTTTATCTCAAGTAGATACACCCGAAGGACGCGCACCTTTTACAGCAGATACCCAAGTTGCCAATGGCGTCTTTTATTTAGGTTGGAGTAATCGGTTGTTGGGTGGACTATTAAAAATTCAGTCACCAAAAGAGCGATCGCTCCAAGATATTACTCAATTTCGTGCCCAATCTCAAGAGTTAGCCCAGGCGTTTACAAAAAGTCCCACTGTAACCATTGATGCTTATCCCGGACAAGCTTGGCCTTGTGACCAAACCGTAGCTTTAGCATCTTTAGCTTTACACGATGAATTGTTTGATAGTAATTATCAGCCAGTAATTCAGCGTTGGGTTAGCTATACTCGCCAGCATCTTGACCCACAAACAAATTTAATTCCTCACAAAATTGACGCTGTGACTGGTGAAATTAAGATTGGCACACGAGGTACTAGTCAAGTCTATCTTTTGCCGTTTTTACTAGAATTAGATTCAAAGTTTGCAAAACAGCAGTATGCTCAGTTTCGCAAACAGTTTGTTCCCTCAGTCTTAGGCTTTTTCCCCGTGAGGGAGTATCCCCTCAACGCTGATGGCCAGGCAGATGTTGACTCTGGGCCACTTATCTTTGGCATTGCCCCAACCAGTACAATTGTCAGCATTGCTCCAGCACATGCTTATCAAGATACTCAGTTGTTTGAGAGTACGCTCGCTATCACTGAAATTTTGGGATTACCGCTAGTATGGGGTGAGGAAAAGTCCTATGCTTTGGGGTTATTGCTAGTAATTGATGATTTTTTGGTTTGGGGCAAAACTTTAGTACCCTGGACGCAGGTTAATAATTCCGTCTACACCGAACAAAGACTTGCAAACAAGATTCAGTTCTTAATTTTAGGTTCTGGAGTTGTGTTGCTTGTGCTTTGGAGTCCAATTGTTGCCAAACAATTTTTAAACAAATGTGCTTGAAATTGTTGACTGATACACCCTGAGATTCCACTTTAAAAATTTGGCGTTGCTGAATTGAAAGTATCCCCTCATTTCCCCCGGTTGATCCAAACGCCTCTGAGGCCAGCGGCTTTAGCTCCGTGGTAGTCTTCTATAATGCTATCGCCAATATGCCATGCTGCCTCTGGAGAACATTTATGTTTCTTTAAGGCAATGGCAAAAATTTGAGGATCAGGTTTAGCTGCACGTACCTGGGTAGAAATGGTAACGGAGCTAAAAAACTCTTTCAATCCCAAACTTTGCAATACTGAGTAAATCCGGGAATCAAAATTGGACAGCACCCCTAAAGTAACTCCCAACCGCCGCCAGTTGATCAAAGCTGGTAAGACATCGGGATAGATAAACCACGGTTCGCCTGTACCAAAGTGGATGTAAAGTTCGCTAAAAAAAGCTGAAAAGTCAGAAAATTCCTTGAGAACACCAGCACTTTCAAAAGTGTTCAAGGCAATTATCCGCCACCAATCAAACTCGCGCTGGGGAATATCTTGCAGTTCTGCATCTAGAAATATCGGCGGCGGCGCGGCTTTAAAGCTTTTGATGAAGGCTGTATTCAATCTTTCGGCTGAAACTGTAACGCCAAAATCCTGGGCTATCTGACCATAAACTTCGCCCACACTGCCTTTAACGTCGAAGAGTGTGCCCACAGCATCTAAAAAAATAACTTTCGGTTGTTCCATCAAAGTTTGAAGATTTTGAATGTTGAATTTTAGATTTTGGCTTGTTAGAGAGCTTCTGTGGGTAGCAGTTTAACATCTGCTAAGTAGGTTGGCGCAAATAAAGCAAATCATCGTAAACGTCTTGGTTTTTTACCAACGCCCCTCAGGAGTGCTGTTAGCGGATAGCTATGGTTTAGCCCGTGCTGAGTGGGGAATCTCACTTTTTTACTCAGAACTGGGAACTCAAAAAAGCAAAACTGTTTTGCCCCATGACGCCAGTTGCTTCTCCTGTTCAAAGACGCAACTCTTAGAGAGGCTTTGCCAACGCGAACAACGGATAGCCAAGCGGTAGCGAGTCATCTCCCAAAGGGAGACGCCAAAGGCGATAGCGCAGCGTTAGCGAGTCATCGAGCGTCACGAGCGTCACGAGCGTCGGGAACCTCCGCAACGCACTGGCTCACCAATGCCCAACCTTAAAGTTACCGAGAAAGTGTTTCTATGATCGGACGGACTAGCCAATTAAAACCAACTTTGAGTTGATGGTCTAAAGTTGGCAACCTATATAAATAGGCAATCCGCCGGGCGATGGATGCCAAGCGTCCATCTAGTTTAATTCCCAAACCAGTGAGAGTGGCGTTGTCTATTCCTAGTGCCATCATTTCTCCTAACTGTTGGTAATGGAAGGGAAGGAGGGGGCGATTAGTCAGAGTTGCCCAGATATTCCAAGCAGTATAATCAGCTTGTTGGAAAGCCGCTTGTGCGGTGGCGGGGACTTGCTGTCCTTCAGCATCATGACAGTCTACTAAATCTCCCAAGGCAAAGATTTCTGGATGATCAAGGACTTGCAGATTGGATGTAATGCTGATTTGACCACGCTGATTTTGCTTGAGAGGAAGAGATTTTACTACGGGCGCAACCCTGGTTCCCACAGTCCAAATTACCAAATCCACCGGAATTGTGTCTAACTGGTTTTTGTACTCTAGGGAAATGGTATTTTGCTCTATTGATTCGACTTTGGTTTCTAAATCAAGAAATACGCTACGCGCTTCTAAAGCTTTTTTTGCTGCTTCCCGGTTAAACTCTGGGGAAGTTCGCAAAATTTGGTCAGCGATTTCAATGATCCGAAAGCGTCCTCTTTCACCTAGTCTGTCGGCTAACTTACAAGCTAACTCTACACCACTGTAACCAGCCCCAACGATCGCTACCCGAATTTTATCAGCATCGGATTCTTCTAAAAATCGCAGGCGTTCTTCCAAACGATAGGCATCAGAGATTGTGCGGAATGTGTAGGCGTAGGATGTTGCACCAGGGACTAAATCTAACGGTGTCTCACCTCCTAGCGCCAGCACCAATCGGTCGTAAGGGATTTCTGGCCCTTCATGTAGATTTACCCGTTGCTGGTCAATGTCAATTCCAGAGACAAGCCCTTGATAAAAACGCACTCCTGTGCCTTCTAAAAGTTCTTCAAAGGGTGGGGCAATTTCCCAGGTTTGCAGTTCACCAGTGAGTAATTCGTAAAGTAAAGGAGAAAATAGGAAGCGATCGCTTTGATCTACCAGAACAATTTCGGGTTTTTGCGTAGATTCCCAAGGTAACTGGCTTAAGCGCAAGGCTGTGTACAGACCACCAAAGCCTCCGCCAAGGATACAAATTCTAGAAGTTTGTTGAGTCATCGATTATATCTATGGGACGGTTAATGCTAGCTGGGCAACTAACTTCAGTCTAGTCAGTTAAAGCGGACTTTTCAAAATCTCATAAAGTTTTTGAGAGATTAGTCATTAGTTTTAGTCCACTTGTCGCGGTTATCTAATTGAGGATTCGCTATAGTTAACGGTTAACAGGCAACGGCTAAAAGGAGTTAAAGAGATGGAAATTAAGCCAACTGACCCATCGCTAGCACTCATGGAAATTCCCTCTGGCTATCTCAACATTATGGGTTACGTTGATCAGTCAGAAGTTAATGGCCCTGGTTGTCGTGCAGTCGTCTGGGTACAAGGTTGTCTTCGTGAGTGTCCTGGCTGCTTTAATACTGACTCTTGGTCATTTGAAGCCAACCAATTGATTGCTGTTGAGACCCTTGCCGAGAACATTCTCAGCAATCCCCGCAACACGGGTGTAACCTTCTCTGGTGGAGAACCCTTTTGGCAAGCAACTGCACTGGCGTCTTTAGCTCGTCAGGTAAAAGCTGCTGGGTTAAATGTAATGTCTTTTTCTGGGTTTACTCTGAAGCAACTACAGTCCCAATCTGCGCCGCCAGGTTCCCAAGCTTTATTAGAACAACTCGATATCCTGATTGACGGGCCTTTTGTCCAATCTCTGGCAATTAATTCTCCCAACTCTCCAGTTTCTTCTAGCAATCAACGAGTTCGTGTATTAAACCCGGCTTTCCAAGATCAGATTACCTGGGCCAGCGACCAGATAGAAGTCCACATTCTCAAGGATGGTGGACGCATTGTTACTGGCTATCAAGGTGGGCTGGAGTTGACTTAAAAGTAATTTTTAAGTAGCAATTGAGTAGCAGCTAAAAATCAGGGCATTCAGCGTTAACCACTTCTGGATGACAGTAGTGTTGCAAGACGATCTGAACAGTATCGCCGATCCAGAGTGCAACTTTATCAGGGGTGATACCACTATCGCCCAGGTAGCGAATTCAAAAACAAATGCGGGGATTCTCCGATGCTTTTAAATGGAGAATTCCTGCATGGTGGATTGACAACCGGCTCAATCCAATCTCATGCAAACCTTAACAGATTTAAAGAAAAAATTACTAGAAGTACGCGAGATCCAGTCCCAACTAAACAATAAAAAAGCCGTATTAGTGGAGACAAAGCGTCAACTGGACAAGCAAATGAAAGAACTACTCCAGAAGCAGTCCGAACTGGAGAAGCTAATTGCTCTAACACGCCAGAAAGAGTTGCAATTACAAAGTCAGATAGAACTCAACAGGACAGAACTACAGTCAGATGCACCAGAGGTAGACTATCTTCCAGGTGCTGCAAGCAAAAATCTACAAAACGAACTGCTTGCTTTACTTTCTGGCAACGGAAACATTGCCACCAGATTACTCAAACACCAACAAAAGCTGAATCCTGGGAGGTCGTTGGACTGGTATTTGGAGAAAGTGATTTACGACTTGAAACGCGATCGCTACTAGCTAGTAGCTCCAACTCAGTGAAGTTTGGTGGCGGCTGACCAGCACCAAGAATTGAATATGTTAAAACTTTCCCACTACTTAACTTTCACATGCACTAAAGTGGGTTTTGTAGTGGGATGTTTTAGTAAACCTGATGATACATGAGCCGCCTAATTCCTATCCCCCATCAACTTGCATTTATGCCAATTACCCCGATGATTATTAAGGCGATTGACATAAGTTTGATGAATGTGGCAGATTCACGAAAACAGATAATACCAATGATAGCAATTAGGATAGTTCCCAATCCAGCCCAGACAGAATAAGCCACACTTACTTCAAGTCTCTTAAGAGCAAAGGTCAAAAAAGTAAAACAAAGTCCATAGAAGACAAATATTAATATCGAAGGGAGGATTCTAGTAAATCCTTGCGATAACTTCATGCAAGTTGTGCCTGAAACCTCAAAAAGAATTGCTGCAATAAGGTAAATCCAACTTGTTGACATATTTGTTATCAGCAGTTTGTTAGGAATCTCTTATTATCTCTGTGAAATTCAAAAAATACAAGAGGTCAACCCTTTCAGAGAAGTCAAAAGTCAAAAGTCAAAAGTCAAAAGTTAAATTATTATCATTAATCGCATGAACATACTAAAAATTTGTAGGATACGCTACACATACAAACTTTAAGAGTAGGGGTGCAGGTAACGCTTGTACCAACGTTTTAAATAGAGTTGCTATATTTCAAGTCTACTTTTGTAAAGTTTATCGAAAACACACTATTTGAAATTACCGGACTTTTTATTAAAGAAATTTTTGGTTCGGGAATCTTCCTAAATCAGGTGATAAAAACCGAATTTAAACCACTTTTATTTTTCAATACTATGGGAACAAAGGAAGGAATCAAATCCTCAATTATTTGGACAGTAAAGATACTGATTACCCGAGGTAGAGATATGACATTAATCCGTTGGAACCCTTGGCAAGAATTTGACACAATACAACGCCAAATCAATCGCTTATTTGATGAAGATACTTTGCCAACTGCATTTTTGGATAGAGGTTTATCCAGAGTTCCCGCTGCTGAGTTAAAAGAAACTGAAGATGCAATTCATCTAAAACTAGAACTTCCAGGAATTGAAGCTAAAGACCTGGATTTGCAAGTTACAGAAAATGCTGTATACCTTAGTGGTGAGCGAAAGTCTGAAACGAAATCTGAAGATAAAGGAGTGATCAAAAGCGAATTCCATTATGGTAAATTCCAACGTGTAATTCCTTTACCTGCTCGGATTCAAAATACTAACGTCAACCCCTACGGGGAAGTCAAAAGTCAAAAGTCAAAAGTCAAAAGTCAAAAGTTAAAATTTTGAACCCCATAAATAAATTTAGGGGCTTGAGTCAACTGACGTAGTATTTCTTGTACTACGTATCTCGAAATACATTTTTTATTTTTCCATAAATAAATTTAGGGGCTTGTACCTTTTTGTTTCTGGTCACGGCAGATTATAAAGATGGCATCTTGAACCTGACGCTACCCAAAGCTGAAGAAGAAAAGAATAAAGTTGTCAAAGTTAATCTAGTACAGCACGGCGTAAATAAGCAGACCATTGAAAAGCCCTAAAGAACTTATTCCATAATACTTTTGACTTTTGACTTTTGATTTTTGACTTCCGCCTTGCGGTACTAGCATCATCTGGCTAATTTCCGCTTGATATCTGCTAACTATCTATGAAACTAAATAAAAAGCGCTCTCCTTTTGGAGAGCGCTTTTTAATGTGAATTACTCAGCCTATCCAGATTTATTACGAAAGTGCAAAATTTTAAATCTAGTAGAGTGTGTTATCGCCCTTGAGTACGACAGCACCTCAGATTTGAAGTGCGCTAGGGTGAATGTTCTAACGCACCCAACAAAACTTGCTCTTTATTAAATCCACATCTCTTAGTTAAGCCTTAAGCGCTTCTTCTTGATTGGTTTCGATAACGCAGTCAGAAGTGGCATAGGCAACGCAGGTGAGAACCCATCCCTCGTCCATTTGATCGTTATCTAAGAAGTTCTGATCTGATTGGTCAACTGTACCTGAAATCAGCTTTCCGGTGCAGGTAGAGCAAGAACCAGCGTTACAGGAATAGGGCAAGTCCAGCCCATTTTCCTCGTTAGCGATCTCTAGGATGTACTCATCATCAGGAACTTCAATTGTTTTTTCTCCATCTGGGGTACGTAATGTGACCTTGTAAGTTGCCATGTTAAAATTCCTAGCTAAATCTAAACCCTATGTTCGATACTACGGGTTTATGTGCAGCTAGTCTAGAGTTAAATGTGGTTGATTACTCTACATCACCAAGCGCTTAGTGTGAACTGGAAGTGAGAGTAAAAAATGTTGCGATCGCTTCAGCAAATCCTTCAAATGAACTATAATCCTTGGACACGGTAGAGACATTCATACCCAACTTTTGGGCATTGGCAGTTGTATAAGGGCCGAAACATGCAATAATACAACGTTCATAATCGCTTTGCGAGTTGACCATTGTCAAAAAGCTTTCTACTTCCGCCGTGCTACTAAAGGCAATTACATCGATCATTCCTTGACGCATCAGGTTCAATTCAACACCATAGATACTTGTGTCTAAACCCTGTGTAATATATGTGGGTACGCGAGTTACTTCTATGCCCAATTGCTGCAAATCCGTAATTAAATTAGGTACAATATCAGGCTCAGGCAAACCAAGAACTTCTGGAGCCGGAAGCAGCACTTTTTTCTTGTGAATTTCTGGTAGTTTCGCTAGTTCTGCTACAATTCCGGCTGGGCTAGATTCTGTTGGGATTAAATCCACTTCGCCACAAAAAGATGATAAGCTTTCTGCGTCTTCTCCTAAAGCACATAATTGACATTTTTGTACCACAGATACGGGAATATCTAAATCATTCATCCGCTGAAAAAATGCAGTGATACCGTTTCTACTGGTGAAGACAATCCAATCAAATTCCTCTATGCGACCCAGAGCGGCATCTAACTTAGTGTAGTTTGATAAATAGCAGGTTTCGATAGTAGGCATAAAAACAGGTAAACCACCTTGTTTGATGATTTGTTCAGCTAACCTATAAGCATAATTTCTCGGTGCTGTGACTAAAATTCTCTTGCCATATAGAGGTAATTCTTTAGATGGAGTGAGCAGGTCGATTTCTGTTGATTGGGTGTGCATTTGTTCGTCTTCCATTTCATTGCTATTCCACCTTAGAATGGGCGTTGCTCAATTTATAGCGCGTATCGATTAAACATAATAACGAACTTCTTTAATTCGTCAATGAACTTCTTTAACTTGTCAAAACCAAAAGCCCCTACTGTATCGCCTCGCTCGTCTGATCCTATTTACAAACGAAATCATGGTGGCATCATTATTTCAGTGATCGGCGTAAAAACTACTTTGCTTGGGTTTACCTCTTTGTTGGTACTCACCGTAGCTATCTCTTCCCGGATCGCCTCAGCCCACCAAGCGTCCAACCCTCAAAAGACTGACACTGGTAAGTCGATAAGTGAAAAACTTGTTGCTAACTTGCGACCCAAGCCTGATGAGGTGGTACAGCCCACGGTTCTCCCCGAAATCGGGAAATGGATGCTCAATCCAGATTTCACACCGGCTGACTGGTTAGGTGAAATCTACCAGGGGAAGACCCTGAGGGAACCGATCAATATCATCATTGTCGATCCAGTGGCAAATTCGCCCGAAGAAGCCAAGAATCGACTGATCGCGGCTTGTACGGCAGCAGGTTATCCCAGTCGTGAAGGGCACTCAAGTGGTTATTGGGGATACATCGACGAGCAACTTCAAGCACAAGTCCCGCAAACTCAAGATCATGCTTTTTCAAACGAGCTATATATCTTCAACAATAATCATGGCAGGATCTTCGGACCTTATCGTTACAAAGGGGCGTATGTTTTCATCGGCGCATTCAGCCGTGAGAAAGTGATGCCGTTTTCAAAAATTAAGCACCAGTTCGTCTCCTTCAATCAGGCGCGGGATGATTTTGCCAAGAACATTAATATAAAAACAGAGTACCAGATAAACGGGTATCTCAACTTAGATAATGCGATCGTGAATAACCCAAAGATTACGACCGGCGATTATGACGGGATGGCTGTCTTGCTGAAGGCAAAAAAGTAGCTCTTTGTGAAAGCGGTAGATTCAAAGCGATAATGCCTTGCAGATTTTCGTTCATCCATTTGTATTGCACAAAATTATTTAAACCTGATCTATGTTGAGAAATGTAGTTTTTGCCCTCACCCTAAATCCCTTTCCCAAGTAGGGAGAGGGACTTATTTTTGGCTTTGCTTCTGGCAATATTGTCAGAAACGGCTGGGGGATGAGGGTTTTTTCTGTTCATACGGAAAGAACTACAATTTTCAAGGTGGACGCGGTTTATATCTTGATTCACAACGCCAAAAAACTTATATAAATCCTAGCCATTTTTCTAGGGTGAATTCTCCCCATTTTTCCGATGCTATCTGTGTTGAGTAAACGTCACGATATGAATATCTAAGAACGTTTGCACAAAAATCTTATGTCTTCATTACTAGACCTGTCCAACAGTTTAGCTGACACCGTAGAACAAACTGGGAGTGCTGTGGTTGCTGTGAATGGGGGTACACGTCGTTCCTCAAGTGGCATTCACTGGCGTCATGGCATCATTGTTACCTCTGATGAGTCCCTCCAGCGCTATGACGACATCACCATCACTCTATCAAATGGAAGCACTGCACCAGTAACACTCGTCGGTCATGACTCTAGCACCGATATCGCTGTTTTTAAACTAGAAAATGTCGAAATACCTGTAGCAAAAGTTGGCGATGCCAAAACGCTCAAAGTTGGTCATCTGGTGTTAGGACTGGCAAGAGGTAGCGAAGGTGACTTAAGGGCGGCGATGGGTGCGGTGAGTATGGTTAGCGGTAGTTGGCGGAGTATGAATGGCGGGAATATTGACCAATTCATCCGCCCAGATATCAGCCTTTACTCTGGCTTTGCAGGTGGGCCGCTCGTAGATGCTGCGGGTTTTGTGGTAGGAATGAATACATCAGGGCGGCGTGGTACTGCTCTAACTATTCCCACTGCTACAGTCGATCGCGTGGTTGACCAATTAGTAGCAAAAGGGCGCATTTCCAAGGGCTACTTGGGTGTGGGAATGCAACCTGTACGTTTACCAAAAAACCTGAAAACTGCTCTTAATTTAACTTCTGCAACTGGAGTAATTGTCGTTAATGTTGAGCCTTCTGGGCCTGCTGACAATGCAGGTGTGCTGCTTGGCGATGTTTTGGTAACGTTCGATGGCGTCACTGTGGGCGATACAGGTGATGTGCTGGGGCTACTCAATAGTAGCGATCGCATTGGTAAAGCTGTCAACGTCCAAGTTGTCCGGGGTGGGGTGTTAGTTGAGTTAGCGATCGCAGTTGGCGAACGACCTACTAAGGAGGAATAATCCCAATTTGGGATGGGTTTAACTAGCTCTGTGAAGATTTTCTCAATTTTCTATTCATTTGAGCTTCTGAACTCGGAACTTCCACCTTTTTGCTCGAAGGTTGAGCCTTTGAACTCGGAACTTCCACCTTTTTGCTCGAACGTTAAGTTTCTGAACTGGGAACTTCCATCTTTTTGCTCGAACGTTAAGTTTCTGAACTGGGAACTTCCACCTTTTTGCTCGAACGTTGAGCTTCTCAACTCGAAACTTCCACCTTTTTGCTCAAACGTTGAGCTTCTGAACTCGGAACTTCCACCTTTTTGGTCGAACGTTCAAGCTTTCAACTCGGAACTGTCAGAATTTGCTTTCCAAAGTTAGGTTGACTGATATCTTGCAGCATTCTCAATTATCTCAACCCGACTAAAAACTATTGTCAGTTCACTGATTCTACTTTGACATGCTCAAAGATTGTATAACATGGCAAACACAACATTAACTAACATCGCTGCTGAATTGACAGAGGTAGCTGCTAAACTACGCGATCGCACTGTCAAAGTGAAAAGCGGCTCTTTGGGAGTCGGTTCCGGTGTAATTTGGCAACCTGACGGACTAATTATCACTAATGCCCATGTGGCAACTAGCAACCGCGCAACTGTGGAATTGGCAGATGGAAGAGTATTTGATGCGGTGCGTACACAATTTGATCCACAGCAAGATTTAGCAGCCCTGAAAATTGTCGCCACTGATTTAACTGCTGCAACCATTGGCAATTCTGAGGCGCTACGAGTGGGTGAATTAGTTGTGGCGGTGGGTAATCCGTTTGCTGATAGTGGTGCTGTGACAACTGGCATTATCTATGCAAATAATCCGCGGGCTGTTATGGCCGATTTGCGGCTATATCCTGGAAATTCTGGGGGGCCACTTGCCGACTGTCAAGGCCTTGTTGTGGGAATTAACACCATGATTGTTAATGGTTTGGCTGTGGCAGTTCCCAGCAACACCGTTGAGCGTTTTTTACAGGGCAATAGTCGTCCGCAACTGGGAGTCACACTGCAACCTGTGCTTTTAAATCGGCGTAGCTTGGGTTTATTGGTGTTGTCAATTTTACCTGGCAGTGTGGCGGAAACTGCTGGTGTGCAAATCGGCGATGTTTTAATTGGAGTTTCGGGGCAATTATTCACTAGCATGAATGACTTACCTAAATATCTGCGTGACAGTCAGGGATCTGTGCCGCTACAACTCCTACGCGGTGGGCAGCAATTCGTGATTTATGTTGCCGTGCAAGCTGGGAAAACTGCTGTGGAGGCGACATGATCCGAGTGATGGTAGTTGCTACTTCCCCTGTAGTCCGGGCAGGGTTATCAGCTGTGGTAACTACCAATCCTCGGCTGACGGTTGTGGGGAGTGCATCCGATTTGGATGTATTGGCAAGGGAAGTTGGGCAATTACAACCAGATGTGGTGCTGGTAGATTTGAGCAGCAATCTTCAACAATCGGTGTGGGAAAAATTGCTGCTTATTCAAGAGGAGCAATACCCATTAGCAATGATCGTTATTATTGAGGAACTCGACAGCATTGATTTAGAGACGGCATTACGTTCTGGTATCCGGGGGATATTGCCCAGTAGTAGCACAGAGTCAGAAATTGTCGCTGCTGTGGAGGCGATCGCTTTTGGTTTGCTGGTGCTGCACCCGGATGCTATAGAATTACTGTCTATCCGGGAAAAAGTGGTGGCGAATCCTGTACAAACCTTGACACCACGAGAGATAGAGGTTTTAGGAATGCTTGGGTCAGGGTTGGGAAATAAAGCGATCGCTAAACGCTTGCACATTTCTGAGCATACCGTCAAATTTCATCTCTCATCCATTTTTCAAAAGCTCAGTGTCTCCAGCCGCACTGAGGCTGTTGCTGTGGGTGTACGACTGGGTTTGATTATGCTGTGATCTGTAGTGATTATCAAGTTGGATGCAATTGCTCATCAGCTAAGATCCCGTCTAATACCATTTCTTTGTGAGGCTGCGCCAAATTTTCTTAGCTTCTTATTTCTTTCTTTCTTTGTGTTCTTTGCGTCCTTTGCGGTTCGTTCCTCATTTCGTTTGGCGCATCTTCATACAGAATTGGTATAAGGAATAAGAATTAAATAACATACAATTTATGTCCCTGACTTACCTCACCCTCAATCCCTCTCCTTGTAAAGGAGAGGGAAGTAAGATAGAGGATGAAGTTTTGCATTTTATTTAATCCACGTTCCTAAGGAGCGCTTGAAGTCTTCCCGGTCTTCAAAGGGTACACCGAGAATTTCTGCTCATGATATCCTTTATTGATGACACGCCCCTCAACGCACACATTTCTCCGATTGAAAGAATTACCATGACTTCTGACAAACCTTCTGTATCTTTGGATGACGCACGACGAATACTAGCGGCTGGAGAAGCGAAGGCTCGTGCAATCGGACAACCAATGAATCTTGCGGTTGTTGATGCTGGCGGGAATCTTGTTGCTCATATTCGGATGGATGGTGCATGGATCGGAAGTATCGATATCTCAATTAACAAAGCATTTACTGCTCGTGCGTTTGATCTCTCTACCAAATCCCTTGCTGAGGATGCTCAACCAGGAAAACAATTTTATGGTATTCACGCCTCAAATGGAGGAAGAATCATAATCTTTGCCGGGGGTATACCACTTCAACGTAATCAGCAGATAGTTGGTGCGATCGGAGTTAGTGGTGGTAGCGGTGAACAGGATCAAGCTGTAGCTGAGGCAGCTGTCACAGCTTTCTAATACCATTACGCTCTTGAAAAAAAAAGTTTTCGATTTACTGAAATATTTGTTATAAACTCTTGTAAGATATTACATGTTCGTGTATGCTAACTCCACGAATCGGTTCTGACGGGTGCTACCCCGTGAGAAAAAACAGGGAAAGTGTAGTGAAACTCTACCGCTGTCCCGCAACTGTAAACTTCAGCTATCAGTCATCTGTTTTCAGTTATTTACTGTTTACTGCTCACTGCTGACTGGAGAAGTCAGAATGCCTGCCGAATCAATTAATATCGTCTGATCTGCGAGGTACAAAATGACGGTTCAATCTTCTAGTTCAGTTCAGCAACAAGTTGCCGGTCGGGTGCTATCAGTACCTGTACAATCAGCGCTCTATGTCGCACTGTGTTCTTTGACTCTGTGGACAGTTTATTTCACTACATCCCCTGTGATCCATGACACGACTCATACTCTGCGTCACCACACACTGATGGTCAGTTGCCATTAGTTGATTGAGTCAATGATTAGCAGGAGTGAAGAAATCAAATGAAAAAACTCAAGTGGTCTAAGCTGATCGGTGCGATTTGCATGATCGGAATCGTCCTGTATGGTTGGATCGGACTTTCCCAATCCCCTCAACCATCAGTGCGGCTAACAACAAATCCACCGATTAATCAGGTTCGACCCCTTGAGGCTGAAGCCACCACAGTGTTGGGATCAGGGCACTACAATCCGCCAGTGCAGCTGATGCTGCAAGCCGTAGATGCTCAAGGGCAATCTTTAAAGGATGCCAAAATCCACTTGCAATTGTTTACCAATCCTAAAAACCCCTGGTTCACAACAGATTTTCCGATCGTCGAGGGGACAAAGTTGCTGGACATTGAGGGCAATGCACCTACAGGTCAATTGCAGGTTCAACAAACCCTGCCGATCCGGGGAACGTATCAACTCCAGGTAGCAGTTACTCCGCTCGTTGCCAATGCGTTTGAGCCGATTCAGCAGAAGCTGACGCTGACGTTGCCTGAAAATCCCTTAAAGTATCGCTACTTTGGCATCCTGGTTGTGATTTTGCTGGCAGTTGGACTACTGGGAGGTTGGGTGATTGGGGGTAGACAAGCGATTCAACCGGGAGAAATTGCCCCGCAACAGGTGCGATTGTTGTTGAGTGGATTGATTGTGGTAGCGATCGCTGCACTCCTCTGGGTCAACATCAGCGCGGAATTTGCCGAATCGCACCATCATATGTCGATGCCAGGCATGGGAGAAGAAGTTCCGCCCTCTAGTAAGCCCGCCAAATTGCAGTCTCAAGGACTTTATATGCAACTATCGGGTGACCAGAGTGCAACGGTGGGTCAATCTGCCAAATTGCAGGTCAGCGTTAGTGATCCCAAAACCAACCAACCTGTGACAGATGTAGTGTTGAAGGTAACAACTACCCAACTCGAAAATAATTGGGTGGCGTTTGCTTATCAGGGGACTCCAGACAGCAACGGAAAATTGGCGTGGGAGCAGGAATTCTTTGACGGTGCCCCCCATAGTATTCTTGTCGAGGTTGCACCGCTTGCAAACGCAACCCGGCAATTTCAGCCATTCCAAGTTGCAGAGAATATTCCAGTCGAAGGTGTCGCTCCGCCGATGTCTGTGCGGTTGATTTCGCTGACTTACTTCACCGGAATTGTGGTAATTGGTTTGCTGCTGGGACTGTGGCTGCGACATCGGCAGACTCCGCGTAGTGGGATGACTTGGAAGCGTAGTGTTTCTTAGTCAATGTCAAAGGGCGTTATTGCTATATCAAACAGTTTTGCCCAAAAGCGTAGCGTTTTTAATGCAGGGGAATACATTAACATTCCCTTGAAATGCATTGGCATTGCATTGAGATGCATTAACAAGGCAAGCCGACGCATTAACAATGTATCCCGACGCATTAACAATGCAGCCAACACATTAACAATGTATCCCGATGCATTAACAATGCAGCCAACGCATTAACAATGTATCCCGACGCATTGGCATTGCAGGGTATTGCTAAATTTAATTCGCTACGAATTAATGAAATGCTGTACTTAGTTTCTTTGCCCAATAACCAAACAGGCTGATTGCCTAAAATCCATGTCGGATACCATTGAGTGTTCGACATGAATTTTTATAGACACATGAATCATCAACACATTATATTCGTCTGCACAATTTGTGGAAGTAGTGATCAGACAAAACAGTATGTTGCTAAAAGCGACGGTGAACTGCTGCTAGAGAAATTACAAACCCTATATGATGACTGGGTGTTGCAAGACGAGTTTTCGATTCAACCTGTTGAATGTATGGGTGTTTGTGAGCAGGCTTGTGCAATTGCTTTCGTCTGTTTTAACAAACACACCTACTTATTCGGCGATCTACCTGCTGATGCTGAACGTGTAGAGAAGACAGCAACTGCTGTACTTGAGTGTGCTAGTCAGTATCACGCCAAGCCGGATGGTTTACTCCCCTACGCCAAGCGCCCGGAACTTCTCAGAGCCGGAGCGATCGCCCGGATTCCACCTATGCCGACGGAACTTTCAAAAGCGGACATTGCAAATCATTTTCCCTGATCATGAATCGTCTTGTCGGCGATTTGGTGGGTGGTATTTATGGCGATTGTAATGCCTGTATTTTGAATTCGGAGCGTCCCTTGCGCGTCTGGTAGAAAAGCGACGTGACATATAGCCTTCTATGAGGTCATGGTGTATGTATCACATTTGATTCATCACTTTTATGAACATTTTAATGCTATCTTCCACCTTTCCCTACCCACCAACGCGCGGGGGAACTCAAGTAAGGACATTTAATTTACTTAAATACCTGAGTCAACGCCATACTGTTACCCTCGCAACTCAACGCGAAAGCGATGTGACAGACGCAGAAGTAGCAGGATTACGCGATTGTGTGGATCATCTAGCCGTTTTTGAACGTCCGCCAGATTCTGGAACCACCGGAATATTGAAGAAAATACAGCGATTTAGTAGATTTTTGGAACAAGGGACACCGCCAAGCGTACTCAATCGCTACTCAATTGAGATGCAAACGTGGGTTGATAACTGGGTGGAAGCGGGAAAATGTGATGTGATTACCTGCGAACATAGCGTCAATGAAATTTATGTACCATCGCATTTTCAGAAACAGCTAAAAACTATAGTTAATATTCATAGTTCTGTTTACGCAACTTGTCGCAACCAATTAGCAACAGGTATTTCGGAAAATTCCCTCAGAGACAAAATTAATTTGCCACTTTTGCGTCGTTATGAGCAAAGCTACTGTGCTAAATTTTCGGCAATTGTAGTGACAACAGAAGAAGATAAAATTCAACTACAAGAGTTTAATCGCAATAGTGAAATTACAGTTATTCCCAATGGCGTAGATTTAGTTTCTTTCCCGAACCGTAGCACCGATCTAGGAGGACACCGCTTAATTTTTATCGGTGCAATGGATAATTTGGCAAACATTGATGCTGTCTGCTTTTTCAGCAACGAAGTCTTGCCCGAAATCCAAAAACTTTATCCTGATACAACTTTCGATATTGTCGGTTCTCATCCAGTCCCAGAAGTTTTAGAACTTGATCAAAAACCAGGAATTAATGTGATTGGGCGTGTACCTTCGATGGTAGAATATTTACATCAAGCCACCATCTGCGTTGTACCCATGCGAACTGGGTTTGGGATTAAAAATAAAACTTTAGAGGCAATGGCAGCTGGTGTACCCATAGTGGCAAGCGATCGCGGCTTAGAAGGATTAGCCGTAGATGTTGCTAGTGATTCTTTACGGGCATTACGAGCGAATAAACCGGCAGAGTACGTCACCGCTATTAGTCAACTATTTGAGCATCCACATCTGCGATCGCAATTGTCTCACAACGGCAGACAACTGGTAGAAACAGAATTCACTTGGGATATCGCTGGTAAAAGCTATGAACAAGTTTGTCTGAGGAGAGAGTAATATTAATTCGTAATTAGCACACAGATAAAAGTGCTTAGTCTAATAAAGATGCCACCACTAGCTTCTAGATAAATTCTAATTGTTCTTTTTTGTCGGTGTGGGACAAATGTGTGTAGAGACGTCGGATTGCAACGTCTCTACTTCAGTTGTGCAAATTATCTTATCTAAATTGTATTGGTTCAGGGTTAGCTCGTGAAGAAGCACGTCAATTATTGTCAAACCGAGTCGAAGCTCCTAACACAAGTAATTTCTTATGCTTAGGTTTATTCTTATTTTTGAGGGTAGTCAAATAATTATCAACGTAACGAAAAGCAGCAGCACCGTCGTAATCAGCAATGGCTATAGCTTGCAAGAAAACCTTTGAAGGAATTTCAAACCCTAAAAATTTTTCGGTCAAAATTAACAAATCTTTATCTGTAGCGGGAAAAGTAGTTTCTTCTGCTTTTTCTGGATCATGGAAGATATCTTCAATTAATGCTTTGTACACTTTGTACCTCCCCAAATGCATAAGATGCAAAGCCTGTGATAAAGTTTAGCTGCTGATCGCGAGTTTGTAAGTTAACTGGGAGTTCAGTACTAGGACATCCTATCTCTTGTAAAATCTCTAAACAATAAGTACTGAGTTCAGTGTCTGGAGCAAGCTCCAACTCTTGAGCTACTTCTAGAGCCATCTCCAGATTGACTTGGATAACCGTCGTTACAGGGTTGGTCATAAACACGCCCTAATAAACTGGATGCTCTAAGTTTTGATCACAAGTACAAATAGCGTAACGGTGTTTTTGCGGAATTTATGAAGAGGGCAAAATAAACTATCAGCGCATTTGCGGTAATGTATCCAAAATTATGTAAACTAGGCACAGAGCTAGACAATTTCGATCTGGGTGCGATCGCTGCACCAGAAGAAGTTGGCGTAACTCTTTGGGGATTTTGCTACGCGCAGTGTGTCGTTGGCGCAACCTCTGCTAGAGAAGACAAGCGATCGCTCTAAAAAATTGAGTACAAATGCCTAATAAATAATAAGCCGTATAAATATAGATGTCAACAGATCGCACCCAGAATTAAGAGACTTGATTCATCTTGTTGGGGACGCCACTTGAGAAAAAGAAGCAAGGGGATAACGGAGAAAAAGGATTTTCGATACGAGCCGCCGCCATTAGGGGCGAAATCTTTTGATATTTGAGCGCTGTTCTGCCTCGCCTTTGCCAAGAACTGCCTCTGGCTGACGCATTGACACAGAAGCCAAAATAGTAGATGTGGTTTTCAAGGCTTCTAGTTAAATTTTTCAATTACCTTTTAGCCATACATGGGTTGGGCTACATCTATGCAACGAATAAAAGGTGATTGGGGACTGAGAAAAAATAAATTATCCAAAATTATTTGTACATTTGTAGGGGATCTTGGCCTTGCGCCCCTACGTTCGCGGAGCGTCCCGCAGGGATGGGACGTTTTTTTAACTGGAAGTCCCTTAGCAAAAGGCTAAAACAACCTATTTACGTTGATACATAAGACGATTATTTTGTATAGTGCATAGATCACAATTTTATTGCTTCTCAATATTTCCGACACAATAACAAATTTTTGAGAAACCTGAATCTTTATGCATTTTTCTTTCACTACATATATAAAATAAGATTAATTATGTTTAGGTATATTTCATCAAAATTTTATAATTCGGAACGTTGTAATATGCAAATATTACAACGTTCAAATATATTTGAACCGTAAAACTACAAAGGTATATATTATTATGTCCATTAATGTAGCGAAGCAATCCCAAACCCTTGCGATTCCTTTATTTCACTTCAATTCATTCACAATGACAAATGTATATTTAATTTTGCACTACTACTTAGATGTGTCCCAATCTTTGCCTGGGGTATCTGCCACAGCTGACCTGTAAGCTGAAACTATCTCTGCTAATAACTTTCCTGGTCAGTGATACAGACACAAGTAATTGTCTTTGTACCTCAGGGTAAAAGTTGTGTTGTAAAAATGGGATTAGGCTGGTAAAAGTATGAATGTCAACTCTCACCACCTAGCCCTCAAGAAGTTTTGGCAACATAACTGTTGAATATAGCAGTTGCTTCTCCTGTCAAAGACGCTACGCGAACAACTATCTCAACCAGAGCAATGCATTGCCTCATCCTCGGTGTTGAATTATTGTATTTTGATGATATTTTTCTATAAAATTAAGGAGGAAGGCTTGTGGCCTTTACGAGCAATCAATTATTTAAGTTATCTGTCAAATATCTACCAGCAATCACAGCTATAATAACGCTTCTTTCATTACCAGTTAAAGCAGCTACATTTTTAGTAACTGATCGCGCTGTTTTGGGAAGCAATGATCAAGTCGATTGGGGAAGTTTAGGTAAAGTATTCAATCCCTCCGCTCCTGACTTTTATACTTTTTTACCTAACTCTTTTTTAGCAAGATCACAAGGTGGTTTAGGGTTAGATATAAATATAGCTCCAACTAATAACCCTCAGATTACTCCACCGTTTGTCTTTCAAACTTTACCTTCACCTGGCATTCGGACTAACTTCGCTCAAGGAGATTTTGTTCTCTTCGGAGGTATAGATCCAACAGGTTTTCAACCTCTTCCTCCTGGTGTTCCTGATCCTCGTCCTCAGGGGAATGGAGGACCATTTAGCATTAGTTTTGCCCAGCCAGTTCTTGGCGCTGGTGCTCAGATAGCTGTAGACATTAGTAATTTAGAAGTTGAAACTTTTATCACCGCTTTTGATAACACCAATAACCTGTTGGGTAGTTTCTCCGTTCTAAGTACTTCGTCATTAGCATTAGATAATTCGGCAGTGTTCTTGGGGATTCGTAGTGATACTCCAAACATTTCGCGACTCGTTTTTAGCAGTTCTGAGCCACAATACGGTTTGGCCATTAATCAGTTAAGTATTCTTGCAGTTCCCGAACCAACTTATACCTTGGCGATATTAGCTTTTGGTATTTCAGGTGCTGTTTTGAAACTACGCCAACGCACTTGGCCAAATAATTACTAATTTGTAATTGAAGGGTGTACAGCAGCCCAGACCAAAATCTCTCTATGAGACGCTCTTACTAGCTTGCTTTCCCATTGGGATAAGCGAACTGCCTTTTTCGTGTCGCTATCAGTGATGAGTCCAGAACTAAGGACATTTATTTCTGAATAAGAAATTACCAGGCCAGTTAGAACAGTCTTTTTCCCAGCAGAGAATCAGAACTGACTCAATCGGTCTATCGGGTAATTTATTTTCCGGAAATCGCCTAACACTGATTGTAATTACGAATTACGTTAGAGTACCGATAGCGAGTCCGCAAGCGTCATTATCAATTACGAATTATTTTGACACTCCCACAACGTTGAAGAAATAGCTTTCATTGAATAAGTTCGAGGTTTCGGACATACTCAAACTTCTGTCAGACGTAAGTTCCACATAACTCTTATCTTTAGCCAAATTAAAGTCAATGTCATACAAAGAATTAGAAAGCATTATAGACGCTAAGATCCAAAAAGCTATACGGAAGCACGAGTTCATAGTTGCTTTCATTAGTAGTATTATTGGCTTGATTTTTATCATAGGTTTGTTCCACGCTATTTTGCTCAACCACACTCAAATTAATGCATTTTGCTTGAACTGATTACTGGTTGCATTCAATGGAATCTTTATTATTAAGTGTTCCCTAATGTCCATAAAACTAATCTAAGTTACACATATTTTTTAGAAAATGGAATTGCATTTATGGAGAGTACAAATAATAGCAGGGCTATATTCGTCTTATTTTTAACTGTATTTATAGACTTGCTGGGCTTCGGAATTATCCTGCCGATACTACCTTTGTATGCTGAACAATTCGGCGCAAAACCTAATGAAGCGACTCTACTTATAGCTATTTATTCTTTAATGCAGTTCTTATTTGCACCATTATGGGGTAGTTTTAGCGATCGCTACGGTCGTCGTCCGATTTTATTACTTACTTTATTAGGTTCTGTAATTGCATACGCTGGGTTAGGCTTTGCCAACTCATTATGGATTTTGTTTATTGCTCGTAGTCTTGCCGGGATTATGGCAGGGAATATTGCTACTGCTCAAGCATACATAGCAGATATTACCACGCCAATTAATCGAGCTCGTGGCATGGGCATAATCGGAGCAGCTTTTGGTCTTGGCTTCATTCTTGGCCCAGCGATTGGAGGTCTTTTGATTGGGTCTGATGCGGACAACGCTAACTTCCATCTACCCTCGTTGTTCGCAGCCGGATTATCTTTATTGGCATTGCTTTGTGCTTTGATGTTACTTCCAGAATCTCTAAATTTTGAGACTAAAGCCAAAATCAAAGCTGATCGCTACCGTCAGCGAAGGCTGAACTTGCTACATCTGTCACAGCGTCCACAGTTCTGTATGCTTCTTGGCATCTACTTTTCAGTAACCTTTGCTGTTGCGGCTATGGACTCGACATTGGCTTTATGGTCTAAGCAGCAATTAAACTGGGGCCCTCAACAAACTAGTTATCTTTTTGCCTTCATGGGGATTGTCAGCACAATCATTCAAGGAGGACTGATCGGATTCCTCAAGAAATACTTGGGTGAAATAAAGTTACTTACCTTGGGGATATTAGGGTTAGGTTTAGGATTACTGCTAATTGGATTCTCACAAAGCTTAACTTTATTGTTGGTGTCCAGCACGCTTGTAGCATGGGGAATTAGTGTCAGTCAACCAATATTGAACAGCCTGATTTCCCAGATGACACCCCCAGAAGAACAAGGACAAATATTAGGAATTGCCAGTTCTTGCTCTGCGTTGGCACGCATTGGTGGGCCAACGTGGGCAGGGGCTAGTTTTATGAAATTTGGGAGTTCTGCTCCTTTTTTGAGTGGATCTTTAATAGTGCTAGTAGCTTTGACTCTTAGTTTACGAGTGACTAAAAACGCATCTGAATCAAAGACAGAACGTGTCGCCTGAAAATCCTGGTTTCAAAGTAAAAAGGTAAGGATTCAGGATTCAGAAAACTTTGATAACCAAGCTTAATAATTTTTTGAACAGCCTTGTACTAAAGACTTTTAATCCCAAATCTAAAATCTAAAATCTAAAATCTAAAATTAGTATGACAGGTCGCCGAGTATTGTTTTTAGGCATCTTTGTAAGCATCCTCCTCACCTATGCAATTTGGATCGGTGGGAGCATTCCTGCAAGCATCATCAAACTTCCTGATCAAGGATTAAACTGGTACTACTGGAAGCTTCCCAATCCGACCTTTTGGAGTCGAGCGACAGCTTGGGTCATGTACCTTGGGCATCAGTTTAGCATCTGGGCGTGTATCTTGTGGGCGCAGCGATCGCAGTTGAAATACAAATCAGCGTTGCACCCGATTAATTACCTTATGCTTGCCATTAATGGTGCATTCATCGCTTTACACTTTCTCCAGACCTATATTTGGTACGATGCTCTAGCTCAAGATACTTCAATTTGGGCTTCCCAAGGTGCGGTTGTACTCCTACTGGTCTTCGTACTGATTTTAGAAACGCCTCGACGCGGTTTGTTTTTCGGCAATTCTGTTCCATTCCATCAACAGTTTTTGCAAATTATCAAGCTGTACCACGGCTACTTTTTCTCCTTTGCCGCTATCTACACCTTCTGGTATCATCCAATGGAAGCGACTTTGGGGCACTTAATTGGTTTTCTCTATATGTTCTTGCTTCTGCTGCAATCGTCATTGATCTTTAACCGCACCCATGTAAACCGTTGGTGGACATTCACTTTGGAAATTACAGTGCTTTTACACAGTGTCGTTGTGTCGTTGATGCTAGGACAAAGCAAGTGGCCAACATTTCTCTTTGGTTTTCTTGGCATTCTGGTGCTTACTCAACTTCACGGTCTACCTGTGGGTATCTCGACTAAACGTACTATCTACGGTGCCTTTTTAGTGAGTGTACTGGCCATTTATGGACTGACTGAACGCGGCTTGGGCAGAATTTACGAAGTAACCTATATTCCTCTAATTGAGTTTGGGCTGGTTGGGGCAATTTACTTAATCTTCCTGCTGATCTTATGGACAATTTCTCGTTTACCTGTCAAGAGGTAACATTATGTCCGGCTAATTAGTTATGGTTCCCACAGTCATTGCAAAATAGCTATTTATCTGAAGGCGAGGTATGACAACAAACTTTAGTCGGCGTGAATTTATCTTGTTTGGTTCAGCGGCGTTTAGTACCAGCTTACTGGTGCAAGCTTGCAGTAGTAAGCCGACGACACCAACAGCGACAACAACGGGTGGTGCTAAAGGGTTTAAAATAGCGAGCGCTCTCCCTGGAATGATTACCGACAAAGCCTGGAATCAATCTGGTTATGAAGGTATTAATCTAGCAAAACAAAAGCTAGGTGCAGAAACCGCCTATGTAGAAAAAGTAGCACAAGCAGATCAAACAGAAGTATTAACAGATTTTGCTCGTAAAGACTACAATCTTATCTTCGCGCATGGCGGACAATTTGATGCCGCAATTGAACAAGTTGCCTCACAGTTCCCCAACACATTTTTTGTTGGAGTAAATGGTAATCTCAAAGGTGAGAATATTGCTTCTTTACGAATAGATCACCTACAAGCTAGTTATTTGTGTGGCATTATCGGTGCTTCTGTCACTAAATCTAATAAATTAGCTTATATTGCTGGAGAGAAGTTTCCCGCTACCGAGGGAGAACTGCGGGGATTTGAATTAGGGGCAAAGTCTGTTAAACCAAATATCCAAATTATTTCTACTTTTACGGGTGATTGGAATGATGTTGCCAAAGCCAAGGAAGCGACTATCGCATTAATTTCTTCCGGTGCTGATGTCATCTATCAATGGTTAGATAATGCCTCAGCCGCCGTCTTACAAACAGCAGGTGAAAAAGGGGTATATGCTTTTGGTAACACAAATGATCAATTAGACGTTGCACCAAAAGCTGTCTTAACCAGCGCTGTCAAACGCTTAGATTTAGCCATAGCATATATAGCAGAATTAGCTAAACAAAAACAAATCAAAGGACAAATATATACAATTGGGCTAGAAAAAACAGATATATTATTTCTAGGAAAATTCGGGGCAATCATACCGGAGGCAGTTAAACAAAGGGTATTGAATGCAAAGCAAGAGATTGTTAATAAAAAAATCGTTTTTGAAGACTGCAAAGAGGCTGGTAAGGATACACGCTGCGTGAAGAAAACAACATAGGTTTAGCATCCAGATATCTTAAAAAATTTTCCTAGTCAGGACTATAGTCCTAAAATTTGGGCTGAAGTCCTGACTCCGAGCTATCATTTTTGTGAGCATGAACTATTTACGCTTAAAAAATATTACCAAACGCTTTGGTTCTTTTCTTGCTAACGACAATATCAGTCTCTCTGTTGCATCTGGAACCATTCATGCAATACTAGGCGAAAATGGTGCAGGCAAGAGTACTTTAATGAATATTATTAGTGGACTCTATCAACCTGATGCTGGTCAGATTTACCTTCAAGAACAACCAATAAAAATTACCTCACCAAATGAGGCAATTAAACTCGGTATTGGCATGATTCACCAACACTTCATGCTTGTACCCCAATTGACTGTCACAGAAAATATTATTTTAGGAACAGAGAAAACTTGGCGGCTGAATCTACAATATAAACAGCAAGAAATCGCCGCATTATCCCAAGCTTATGGATTAGAAATTGACCCCACTGCCAAAGTTGAAAACTTATCTGTTGGGGCACAACAACGCGTAGAAATTCTCAAAGTTCTCTACCGTCGAGCCAAATTGTTGATTCTTGATGAACCTACAGCAGTTTTGACACCCCCAGAAGTAAAATCATTAATTGTTATCTTGCGCCAATTGGCAGCCGCAGGCAACACAATTATTTTTATCAGTCATAAATTAGAAGAGGTAATGAATCTCTGCGATTCAGTAACAGTTTTGCGCCAGGGAAAGGTAGTAGCAACAACATCAACTTCAGCAGCCACACCTCAGCAGTTAGCAACATTAATGGTAGGACAGGAAGTAGGTTTACAGTTAAATAAAAGTCCTAGATTACCAGGAGAAATCATCCTGTCGGTGCAAAATTTACAAATTGCTGATCAAAGAAATATTCCTGCTATAAATAATGTATCTTTTGAACTGCGGGCGGGGGAAATTTTAGGAATTGCTGGTGTCGATGGGAATGGACAGCGAGAATTAGCTGATGCGATTGCTCTTTTGCGGACTATTAAGCAGGGTAAAATTGAGTTTACACACAACCATTTCTTAGTAGGCTACATCCCAGAAGATAGGCAGACAATGGGATTGGTGTTGCAATTTAGCATCGCCCAAAACTTGATTTTAAAAGCTTTTAAATATCTGCCATTTTGTCGCCGTTTTTTGTTACAACAAGAAGCGATCGCCAATCGTGCCCAAGCTGCAATGCAAGAGTTTGATATTCGGGCGAATGGGATTGATATCAAGGTAAGTCAGCTTTCGGGAGGAAATCAACAAAAAGTGGTGTTAGCGCGAGAACTGGCGCAAACACCAGCTTTAATTATCGCCATGCAACCCACAAGAGGGTTAGATGTAGGGGCGACAGCAGCCGTCCATTCTCGAATATTAACAGAACGCGATCGCGGTGCCGCAATTTTGTATATTTCTACTGAGTTAGAAGAAGTGATGACAATGAGCGATCGCATTGCCGTAATCTACAGAGGTGAGTTTGTGGCTATTTTGGATGCACAGACGGCGACAGTGGAAGAAATTGGTTTGTTAATGGCTGGAGGACAAATAGGGAATAAAATACCAAATCTTTTTGGAGTCTAATTACAGAGGTAATAAATGAAAAACTTGTATAGCAAAATTGATCCTGGAGTGAAAGCAGCAATTGCAGTGCTAATCGATATTGGTACTCATGATGAGGTTTATTGATAAATGCACAGAAGGCGATCGCTTCAGGAAAGTTTCAAAATGCAATTTTCTATATTCCCAGTTATGCCCCAGTACAGAGGTGTGCTGGGATTCATAGGAATAAAAAAAATGAGATATAAATGACACTAATTAATCGGATTCATCCAAGATTGCTGCCCATACTATCACCGATAATTGCGATTGCCTCCGCCCTGATCGTCGGTGCTATCCTGATGCTAATTGCTGGGGCAAATCCCATCACTGCATACAGCATCTTATTTCAAGAATCTCTCTCTACCTACTTTGGATTTGGTAACACCCTCACCAAAATGACACCGCTATTGTTCACCAGTTTAGGCGTGTTAGTAGCATTGCGGGCTAGGCAATTCAATATCGGTGGGGAAGGACAAATTTATCTGGGTGCATTGGGAAGTACTTTAATTGGGTTATATGTGCAAGGATTACCTGCGGTGATTCATATCCCCTTAGCACTTTTGGCAGGATTTTTCTTTGGTGCAGTTTGGGGTTGGATTCCTGGTTATCTCAAAGCAATGCGCGGAGTGAATGAGGTAATTACTACGTTGTTGCTCAACTATATCGCCGTGAATTTAGTTAGCTACCTCGTACAAAATCCATTAATGGCAGCAGGTGCGCCTAGTCCTTATTCGCCATTAATTGCCAAAACATCCCGTTTAGCGATTATATTACCACAAAGCCTCGCCCATGCAGGTATTTTATTAGCTTTAATTACCGCAGGTATTTTATGGGTATTGTTAGTGCGATCGCCTCTAGGTTATCAAATTATGGCAGTGGGATTTAACCCAATTGCCGCCCGTTATGCCCACATATCTGTTGAACGTACTATTATGCTGGTGATGGCGGCTGCGGGTGGTTTAGCTGGGTTGGCTGGGAGTTGTGAGGTGATGGGGTTGAAATATCGGCTATTTGAACAAGTTTCACCAGGTTATGGATTTGATGCCATTGCGATCGCTTTTTTAAGTCGTGGTAGTGTTGTCGGTGTAGTATTGACTTCTTTGTTTTTTGCGGCGCTTCGTAGTGGTGCGAATGTGATGCAGCGTAGTGCAGGTGTGCCGGTAACTGTGGTTTATGCGATTCAGGGTTTTATGGTGTTGTTTATTGCTATCAGTTTCGCAATCGAAAGAGAGATCAGAGTAAAAACCCAGAAAAGTGCAAATGTTTAACGCAGAATAACACAGACAAAACTCTGCGAAACTTTGCGCTTCCCTCTGCGAACCTCTGCGTTTAAAAATAACTTTATGAATAATCTCAACTTCTTCTCTGATTACTTGGTAGCTACTTTGCGTCTAGCTGTCCCCTTGGGATTTGCTGCCCTTGGAGGATTGTACTCAGAACGGTCGGGGGTGTTAAATATCGCCTTGGAAGGGATGTTGCTTACTGGTGCTTTTACTAGTGCTGCTGCCACTTTCTCCACTGGAAATCCCTGGCTTGGTATCCTTGCTTCCTTAATTGCTGGGGGATTAGTCGGATTACTCCATGCTGTTTTATGTGTAACTTTGCGTGTCGATCAATTGGTGTCTGGACTAGCAATTAATCTTGTCGCATCTGGGTTAACATCGTTTTTGGCCCGGTTAGTCTTTAATGGCAGTAGTACACAGCAGTTACCTGGAATCGGGGCAATTATTATTCCTGGTTTAGCCAATATTCCCCTGATTGGGCCACTACTATTTCAAGAAGATATTTTAGTATATTTATTATTTATACTAGTTATTTTAACTACATACATTTTATTTAAAACTAGCTTTGGACTGACATTGCGAGCAGTAGGAGAATCTCCTCAAGCTGCTGACACGGCTGGAATTTCGGTACAAACTGTCCGTTATATCGCTGTGGTGATTAGTGGCACTCTTGCGAGTTTAGGAGGTGCTTATTTAACTCTGGTACAGGTAAGATTTTTTGCCGAGGGGATGAGTGCTGGGAAGGGATTTATTGCGATCGCAGCATTAATTTTTGGCAGATGGCATCCTTTTGGTAGTGCTTTGGCTTGTTTGCTATTTGGGGCTACAGAAGCTTTACAACTGCGAATTCAGGCACTAGGGGCAAATATACCTTACCAATTTTTAGTAATGCTACCTTATGCGATCGCTTTATTGGCATTAGTGGGTAAGTTGGGAAAATCTACACCCCCTAAAGCTTTAGGTACTCCCTACTTTGGAGAAAATCGCCACTCAGACTAAAAAACGTTCCTTCGACGAATATTTTTGACTTTTGACTTTTGACTTCCCCGAACGCAAGAGCGTCTCGTAGGGAAGGGGCTGACCCCTGATCTAACGGCAAGAAAGTAACATCACCTTTCAACCATCTGTCAAAAGTTATCTCAATCACTTCTACTAACGGTTTTTTGCTGTTGATAACGCAGTTTAAACTGCTGTTGTTGTATTTTATGATCCACGATTGGATCAGGATAGCCAACAGCATGACGTTCTAAAGGTGGAATTTTACCAGTAACTAAATATTCTGGATCTACAGACCGCAATTCTGATACCCATTGCCGAATATATTCCCCCTCTGGATCGAATTTTTGTGTTTGACTGGCTGGGTTGAAAATCCGCACAGGTTTGGGGTCCATGCCGCTAGAAGCACTCCATTGCCAACCGCCATTATTGGCAGATAAATCCCCATCAATCAACTTTTGCATAAAGTATTTTTCTCCCAATTGGGGATTAATTAGCAAGTCTTTGGTGAGGAAACTGGCAACAATCATCCGACAACGGTTGTGCATCCAGCCACTTTCGTTTAACTGGCGCATTGCTGCATCTACAATCGGGTAGCCTGTTCTCCCCTCACACCAAGCTTGGAAATATTCTTCGTTAGTTTCCCAAGGAAAGTTTTTGAAGGTGTCACGGAAAGCACCATCAGCCAATTCGGGAAAGTTATACATTGCATGTTGATAAAACTCTCGCCAAGCTAATTCCTGTTGCCATGTGCGAATATTAACTGCTGTTTCCTCACTACGGCTGTTTTCTTGGGCTTCTATGGTGGCTTGCCAAACGGTGCGAATGCCAATTACGCCAAATTTAAAAGCTGCACTCAGTTGCGATGTTCCATGAACTGCGGGAAAATTGCGCTGTTCTTGGTATTCAGTAATCGCTTTAGCACTAAATTCCTCTAGCCGTTCTTGCGCCGCCGCCTCTCCGGGTGGAATAATCAATTCTCCATCCCAAATAAATCCTAAATCTTTCGCTGAAGGTAATGTGATCGCTCCTGCAAGTTTTGCAATTTCCTGTTCAGCTGCCGTTAACCCCTCAACATTTTGCAGTGTTTCTACTGGTTGAGCCTTCGGCTTGCTAATCCAATTTTTCCAGAAGGGGGTGTAAACCGTGTAAGGACTGTTACCACCGGTGCGTAACTCATCTGGGGAGTTGAGGATTTGATCCCAGTTTTGATTAAGAAACTGAATACCTTTTTCTTTGAGGGCATTTATAACGGTGCGATCGCGTTCTTGCGAATAAGGTTCTACATCCCAATTCCAAAAAACAGCTTTGGCATTTATTGCCTCTGCTAAAGCTGGTATCGCTTGTATAGGATTGGCGTGGAGTATTAATAACTGGCTACCAACTTGGGCATATCGCTCTTGGAGTTTCTCCAAACAGCCAATCATATAAGTTATTTTCACAGGAGCGACATCATCCCGTTCCAGAATATTCGGATCAAGGCAAAACACGCCCACCACTTTCGGACTCTGCTGTTTTGCCGTAGCCAGTCCCGTATTGTCAGAAATGCGTAAATCGCGCCGATGCCAAAACAGAATTAAGTCAGACATTCCATACTGGATATAGTTCACCCGTACTAGCTTAGATGCTAGTGGTACCAATGAGCATCATTCTGGCGATAAATTTATTCTGTAAATGGGGAAGGTTTCTCTAGGAATAAGGGGTAATGGGGAGTGAATTGACAGGAGTCAGCCCCTTCCCTACGGGACGCTGCGCGAACGGGGAAGTCAAAAGTCAAAAGTCACGAAGAAATTAAACCCCGGTTTGTCAATCGGGAATAGTGGCTTTTTAGCTTAAAGTTGAGTATACTCTTGTTAACAGTTAATTAGTCTTTTTGTCATGGCTAACCTACTACTTGACGACGGCACAATTGAGAGTGATTTAGGCGAAATAGCTCGTGAACTTGCCCCTCTTGGCATTCAACTCAGACACTACGATCCAGGAACATCGCTCCTCTTCCCCAACCTGCTAGACCAGGACGTTTTAACGGAGTCTGAGAAACGTTATTGTGTAGAACTCCATAACAGCGTCTTTGAATTTATTCAGCAAGAAAATGGCGCTCTCTGGTGTGATTTGCTAAATGTGCATCCAGGTTCCTTCAATCTTCACCACCTGATAGCAACCTACGGTCGTTACCACACTCATCCTGCGGCTGAACCCCTCTATGTGTTGGCAGGAGAGATGATCTATGGTTTCGTGCGACCTGATGGCAGCCAGGTACAGCTTTTAGTTCAGGCACAAGACTATCTCTATATCCCCGCCGGCGTTGAGCATTGGTGCAGCCCAACTGCATCGTTGAATTTCAAAGCAGTACGCTATTTTGCAATCGCCGAAGGTTGGGTTCCAAATTATACAGGAACTCAAGTGAATGATTCGCTCAAAAAGCCGCATTAAAGCTCAATTTTATGATTGCAAACTGTGATATTTCTTACTTAGTGCTTCGACTTTAAACTGTACTCAGTTGCTTGCAGGGTTAAAATATGACAACAATTTAATCAGCAGCTTATTGCGAGAGGAGCTTATGCAGGAATCTGTAGTCTATCAAAGAATTATTAGACAAGGAATTGAGCAGGGGAAACGAGAAGAGGCGTTATCAGTAGTCATGCGCCTACTTCCTCGGCGAATTGGTATAGTTGCTCCAGAATTGCGACGCCGAGTAGCCCGTCGTAGACATCGCAGATTGAAGCATTATCTCTTACTCAATTAGAGGATTTAAGCGAGGCGCTATTAGATTTCTCAACAGCAGCGGATTTAACAAGCTAGTTCAATAGTATTAAAGAAAACTGACCCTTTCACTCAACTTCTTCACAGCGAATTAATAGCGTTTCCATCGCCTCTGCTAAAGAAATTAACTCTGTCCAAGAGGAACCACTAACTAAATTTTGGGCGTGAGCTAATCGATTTCGCAACTGTTCCGCAGACTTGAGGAAGCGTTCGCCAAACCGCTTGGACTTTAGTCCCAGTTGCTGGAGAAGTTCTGGTTGATTTAAAATCAACTCTCGCTTATCACAAAATTGCAAATAATCTAACAAATCGGTAGCTTCGTTTCTTTCTTGGCTCTCTCGCCATAGCCGTTGAGCAACTTCTAAGCGTTCAGGTTTGAGGATTTTTTGCCAAGAATCTTGGGGATAGTAAATCCGCACTAGCCGCAGCAAATTCATTTCTAGTAGCGTCACCAAGCCAAACAATAGCATTCGCGCGGGTGCTTTCTGCAAGTCGCCACAGGTAACAATCCCACTTACCTGATTGCAGTCCAAGACAAACAATCGCGGAGTTTGTTGCAAAATTGGTAACAACTTTATAAGTGGGGTAGAAATGGCAATTAGTTCTTTTGGATGAAACACTCGTTGATAGTCGCTACACTTGCCTTCTTTACCTTGAATCAAACTAGAGCGTTCTACATAACCGCTAATAATATCTCCCGTCTCAACGCCGATAACATCAAAATTTTGTGCCTGCATCCAATGCAGCACTTTTTTCACCTCCGCATCTGCTGACATAGATTTGAGGGGTTCTGCCACGTATTCAATGGTGATATTGTTCTCAAATAAACTCCGCAGGTCTTGAGAACGCGATTTTAGGTGTTTCATCCCCCTGCTGTGAACTCACGTTAAATAATCCTATGGCACTCACGCGATCGCCAACGGTTTTTTCTGCCAGATTATCATTGTGTACGCATCGCTATCTCAACAAATACCATAGTCCAATCTTATACCATCATAGTTGGTATTGATGTAGTGACGTTAGACATTCTTAAGTAACAAAATATTTTCCACCTACAAAAAAAATATTTATCTACTTATCTGTATCAGATTAGTTGGTTAATTTTCGCTAAAAATGTCGAAAATTCTGACAAAAAAAATGTTATTACTAAAACGACATGTTGAATTGATACTTGCTAGAATTTTACCAAGATAGCCAAAATTGATAATATTATTATGCCAAGAAAAGAACAGGGATGGGTCACATTTCAAACCTCAGAGGACGAGCGGAAGATTCTGGAGGAGTTTTGTGAACAGTCTCAACGTACCAAGACTGAGATTCTGCGGGAACTCGTGCGTAGTCTCAATCAGCACTCACCAGCACCAATCTCACCACCAAGTCAACAGGAAAAACAGGAAGATACTTACACTCAAAAACCTGAGACAGAAAGTACTATTCAAAAGAAATCACTAAAAGTTAGCTCTCGCAATATTCTTAAAGGTGTTGTTAAACGAGTTATTTATGGAGCAGTTAATAGTGAGGTGACTCTAGAGATTATTCATAAAGTAGAATTAACCTCTATTATCACCAGAGCTTCCGCAGAAGAGTTGGAACTATCTGAAGGAAAAGAAGCTTATGCAGTGATTAAGTCTAACGATATTGTGATTGCCAGAGAATAAAAAAACATTGATTTTTGGCGTTGGATATTAAGAGGATGAAGTTTCCTCACTAACATTTTTAATTTTGGAAAACTGCAAGATCAATTGATTATATTTTGTTTAATAGCTTTGTGAAAGCTATAATGAACACGGTTATTTCAACAATTTAATTTTTATGTTCTAAGGCAAAGCCGTTGTTTGCCATAGGAATTTTCTAGTAAACTACTGAATAGTCATCATCTAACAAAAATAAAACTTCCTCCCCAACTACCGTAGTTTCGGCTGTTCACTCCATTACGAGTTGTCCCATAGTAAGACCCTGCTCCCGGACGAATTCTAATTCTCACTTGTCCGCCATTTCTAATTGTGATTAGTCCGGCATGTACAGCCGCATTGCAAATTGAGGAATCGTCGGTATAAACGTCAGTGCCCCATACCTTGTAAATATAACCCCGTCAGGAGAAGGGCATTGCGTTGTCGCCAAGCGCCGCACCGTCAACAATTCAAGGTGCGTTAGCCTACGGCATAACACACCCTACTTCTACTTCCAATTTATATTTCTTCATATACATTGAATTTTGTTCACCGACTTAATTAGATATTCATTTGAATATCTAACCAGTGTCAATATGCTAGGTGTAATTCTGGTAAAGTTTTTACGTCACTGAACAACCCGTCATAAACACATTACTTTCCAGATTGTGTATATATCTATCTAAAGATAGAAATCATTGGTGAAAAATGAACATCACACGGTAATTTATCTTTACGTCTCCAATCTCTGCGTTTTCTCTCATTTCGAGTGATTTTAATTCTTTGAGTACGGTAAACCGTATTTGCTCGTTAGTTCCCAAAGATTAATTTAATTGTTAAGTTTAGTTACATAAATAAAAAAAGACTGCAAACATTGCTAAACAGGAGAATTTATGAGAAGTGGTAGTATCCTTGACGATCAAGACAAACTGAACAACTTTGTGATGCAGCTTGGACATTACATCACACAAGTCAAGCTCTCTCAGAAATAAGACTTATTTAACATTGTTTAACATTACTATGAAAGCTACAGATCAATTGGTGCATTTTTTAGAGGAAGAGTTGGGTATTTCTAGTGGAGCAATTTCTCTTGGTTTGCGACATTGTGAGCAGACCCCCAACTTTCTAGCCATGACCCTTTGGCAGTATGGGCTGGTAACACTGGATCAGTTAGCCCAAATTTTTGATTGGTTGGAAACAGTATAAGCTGCTTCAACTATTCAGATGGCAAATATGCCGACTTTCCCAGAAAGTCACATTCTCAACAGTTTTCATTCTAAGGATTGGTAACAACATTTATGGCAATTAAAGAACAGCCTAAGTCACCTCGGTTTCGGATCATCGCTAATATATTGTTGGCAGTATCAGGGCTATTCCTGCTCTTAAATTTATTTTTGCCTGGTTTATTTGCTTCTGGTCCTGCTGGCGTTCCCTATAGCCTATTTATTCATCAAGTACAGGAAGGGGAAGTCAGCCGCGTTTCTGTTGGTCAAAACCAGATCCTTTACCAACTAAAAACAGAAAATGCCGAGCCGGGCCAGGTGTTTTCAACTACACCAATCTTCGATTTAGAGTTACCCAAACTGCTAGAACAAAAAGGAATTGAGTTCGCAGCTACACCTCCACCTAAGAATAGTTGGATTACAACCCTCTTGAGTTGGGTGATTCCACCACTGATTTTTATTGGCATTTGGCAGTTCTTTCTCGCCCGTGGTGGTGGTGGCGGTGGTCCCCAAGGTGTTCTCTCCATTGGTAAGAGCAAAGCTAAGGTTTATGTTGAAGGTGAATCAGCTAAAATCACCTTTGCAGATGTGGCTGGGGTAGAAGAAGCGAAAACTGAGTTAGTGGAAATTGTGGATTTCCTCAAGACTCCAGGACGCTTTACGCAAATTGGCGCTAGGATTCCCAAAGGTGTGTTGTTGGTTGGCCCTCCAGGTACAGGTAAGACACTTTTAGCGAAAGCCGTAGCAGGAGAAGCAGGAGTTCCATTCTTCAGCATCTCTGGTTCGGAGTTTGTAGAATTGTTTGTCGGTGTGGGTTCTTCCAGAGTGCGGGATTTGTTTGAGCAGGCCAAAAAACAGGCTCCCTGTATTGTATTCATTGATGAATTAGATGCGATCGGTAAGTCTCGTAGCAGTAACGGCTTCTACGGTGGTAACGATGAGCGGGAACAAACCCTCAACCAATTACTAACAGAGATGGATGGGTTCGCAGCTGGGGATGCAACGGTAATTGTGCTAGCAGCTACCAACCGCCCCGAAGTACTAGACCCGGCATTGCTGCGTCCAGGCCGCTTTGACCGCCAAGTATTGGTAGACCGTCCCGATTTATCTGATCGTGAAGCAATTCTCAAGATTCACGCTCAAAAGGTAAAATTAGGAGATGATGTCAATCTAAAAGCGATCGCCACTCGTACTCCCGGTTTTGCTGGCGCAGATTTGGCAAACTTGGTGAATGAAGCGGCATTATTGGCAGCTCGCAATCTCCGTGAAAGTGTTGCTCAAGAAGACTTTGCCGAAGCAATTGAGCGGGTAGTCGCCGGTTTAGAGAAGAAGAGTCGAGTGATGAACGAGACTGAGAAAAAGATTGTTGCATACCATGAAGTTGGTCACGCAATGGTAGGGGCGCTAACAACAGGAAACGGTCGTGTAGAAAAGATTTCGATTATTCCCCGTGGGATGGCAGCTTTGGGCTACACTCTGCAATTACCTACTGAAGACCGCTTTTTGATGAATGAAGAAGAATTACGCGGTCAGATTGCGACTCTGTTAGGAGGACGTTCCGCCGAAGAGATTGTGTTTAACAGCATTACAACAGGTGCTTCCAACGATTTGCAACGAGCAACCGACTTAGCAGAACGGATGGTAACAGCCTATGGTATGAGCAAAGTCTTAGGACCACTGGCTTACCAACAAGGACAACAACCAATGTTCCTGGGTAATGGTGCGGCTAATCCCCGGCGGGCGGTGAGTGAAGACACATCCAAAGCTATTGATAGCGAAGTCAAGGAAATCGTGGAAACAGCCCACGAACAAGCCCTAAATATTCTTAGAGAGAATCGAGACTTGCTAGAAGCGATCGCTACTCAACTCCTAGAAACAGAAGTCATTGAAGGGGAAAAACTGCACAGTCTGCTGAGTCAAGTTAAACGTGTAGCTCTTCATAATTAAGAAAGTCAGGTTTTAAACGCAGAGGAACGCAGAGATAAACTTTGCGTTCTTTTGCATTAAACCTCTGCGTTCCTACCCCTCAAGAAGGCGAAGCCGCCTATGCGTTTGAGAAATGCCACTCATAGCAATATTTAATCTTTAGCGAAAGTGGGCTGTACATTTTTAACCTGAGTTCAATCAACCTCTCCCTGACTTCAACTAAACTTCAAGTCTTTCCCTCTCTAAGTCGGAAAGGGACGGTTTTGCGTAGTAAAACCAGAGAGAGGTCTTTTGATTTTGCTGATTAGGCGAACACCATATAACCCGTCGAACTCACCTTTTTTTAATACTCCGGAACTGACGGATCGATTTCTTTACTCCAAGCGGTAATTCCGCCTTTGACATTCGTCCCGACAATCCCGGCTTCCTTGAGGATGGCGAGGGCTTTTGCCGATCGCCCGCCCATCTTACAATGAGCAATTAAGCGGTGACCGTTCAACATTTCCTTCACTTTAGCAACGCCATTGCCATTTTCAATCTCTGGTAAGGGCACCAAGACTGAACCAGGAATCTTAGCAATGTCGTACTCATGAGGGTTGCGGACATCCAGCAGTACAAAATCCTTTGCACCGCTATCCAGCAATTCCTTCAAATCCTTGACGGTCATTTCTTGACTTTCCATCTGCTGTTTTGCCTCCTCTGCCTTAGCTTGTGGAATTCCGCAGAATTGTTCGTAATCTATCAGTTTTTCAATGACTGGGCGAATCGGGTTAGGACGCAGCTTCAACTCTCGGAATTTCATATCTAAAGCGTTGTATAGCAGCAACCGTCCACTCAGGGTATTACCTTGTCCCAGAATGATTTTGACAGTTTCGGTTGCCTGAATTAAACCAATAATTCCTGGCAAAATTCCTAATACGCCACCTTCTGCACAAGAAGGAACCATTCCTGGTGGTGGTGGTTCTGGGAAAAGGTCGCGATAATTTGGCCCACCTTCGTAGTTAAATACACTAGCTTGCCCTTCAAAGCGTAAAATTGAACCGTAGACGTTGGGCTTGTTCAGCAATACGCAGGCGTCGTTAACTAGATATCTGGTGGGGAAGTTATCGGTACCATCTACCACGATATCATAAGGTTGGAGGATTTCCAAGGCGTTTTCGGAAGTCAAGCGAGTTTCGTAGAGATCAACCTGACAATAGGGGTTAATCTCGTGAATGCGGTTTTTTGCGGATTCAATCTTGGGTTTACCCACCCAGGATGTACCGTGGATTACTTGGCGTTGCAGATTGGAAGTATCGACAACATCGAAATCGACTATCCCGATGCGTCCAATACCCGCCGCCGCCAGATATAAAAGTAGTGGTGAACCTAGTCCACCTGTACCGATACACAGTACACTAGCAGCTTTTAGGCGCTTCTGTCCTTCTAGTGCTACTTCCGGCAAAATCAGGTGTCGGGAGTAGCGTTCGTAATCGTCTTTGGTCAACTGGATTTCATCCAGATTGGGATTGAGCATAGTAGTTATCATGTGGGAGAGCGGAATATTAATCCTATCGAAAAACTGTATCTTCATAGGACGAGTGGGGAAGACGAGTTTTCATCCGTGGTGGCGGCGAAAACCGCTAGGAGTGACTGTCTTTAAACTAAGCCGTTAAATTATATTTTCAATTGCCTCTGCTTGAAACTGATGATAATCATCAAGGCTCCAGCTTTCGAGTTCTCCAGCTTTGCCGTTTTGGACGGAAACTATTATATACGAGTATCCCTGCCAAGCGTATAGGCGATCGCATTCTGAAGGGATAGCAGGATGATCTGGGTGGGAGTGAAAAATGCCAATAATGTTCAATGAGCGATCGCGTACTTCCCTTTGTGTTTTTAGCATAACTTCGGGTGCGATCACATATTGCCGTCTTTTATTTTCTGCTGTGCGTTCCCCTGGAAACTCAGCAGCCGCATCTGTATTCCAGGCATTTTCTGTTGGCATGACTTCTGCCACAATTTTGCCCCCATTAGCTAGATAGCCTAAAATTATACCGCAACACTCGTCAGGGTAAGTGCTTTCGGCATGAGTGCGGATGGTTTGCAAGTGTTCTTGGCTCAGTCTGATCATCTCTGCATTTGTAATTTTGGTAACCTATAGCGATTCTTGCTTAAATATTAAGATATTGTCAGGCGATCAAGATCATAGGTGCATCTACGCCCAACCCAGGCGCTAGCGTTGGTGTCGCCTCTGATAGAAAAGCTTACTTACCGTACCTCTACGGGGATCTTGCTATGCGTAGCGTTCCGCAGGAAAGGTCTCGCTGCGATCAAAAGTCAATCAAATATGTATATTTTTGATCAGTCCTTTGAGCATTTGCCTGCTGCTTTCTGCAAATAAATAATTGCCTATAAACTCTAAAAATGTGAAGGTTACACGAAGAGAAGTACTAATACATATACTTATCAGCAAATAATATCAAGAATATGTAAAGATTCTGCTGAAATCAGTATAAATGTCTAAGTAAATACGCTAACATCTAGTCATTATCGGGTTATTTAAATGTTCCTATTTTCAAGCTAGACGCCCACGGGCAATAGCTCACAACGAGGCCATAAAAATATCTTTTCTCTATTAAGAGTCAATTGTTCGCTATTTTTAAGACAGTAAGACTTAAGCATTGACAACAAAACCAACTATTAAGTGTGAGTTTTAGGCATTCAAGCTTGAATTTTTGACGAGGTTTTTTCAGGGATGGCTGGTTTAGGCTATGCCGAAGTTACTGAATCAAAGATAATTAAAAAAAAGCCTGAAATTATGTATTTGACTAGAATGCACACGCTGATAATTGTGTACGGTGTCTAAGATTTAGATAGTCCTCAATAGTTGACAAGTGTTATTTACAAGCCAGTTAAAGGGTGAATCTTCGAGAAATATTACTGATCCCTCAAGGGTGACGTTAAACTATGCCGAAAATGTCAAATTTTGGCGAGTTATTTGTTCCCTAAAACAGCACTAACAGCAGATTGAGAACTTAAGTTACTGAAAAAATCGATTGAGGTAGGTAAAAATTATGGCAAATATCATTGGAACCAACGGTAATGATACCCTACTGGGCAGCGATAGCGCGGACACGATTAAGGGTCTTGCCGGGAATGATACTATCACAGCTAATCAGGGCAACGATACTCTGATTGGTGGAGGCGGCAAGGATAAATTTGTTTACAACTTGGGTGACGCTACTGATACAATCACCGATTTCGCTGGCATTGGTAAAGGTATAAATCCCACAGTAGCAGTGATTGCGGAAGTGGATACCATCAAATTCCAGGGTACTGGCTTTACTGCCCGAAATCTGCTGCTTGCCCAGAATGGCAGCAATCTGGAAATCACCTTTGAAGGGCAAGATGGTACAAGAGTCATCCTGCAAAACTTTAAATTAGAAAACTTGGAGAATTTGAAAGCTTCTGGAGCCAGACCAGCTATCGGTAATATTCTGTTTGATGGGCAAACTAGCATCACCGACAGCTTTAATGTCCTGGATGCTAACTCTACTGATCCGAGCATCGGCATCAAGAACACGGTGACCTTTCTCAATGACCTCTCTAACAATATTACGGGTTTAGATAACTCAGATGATGTCATCAATGGTCAGGGGGGTAATGACCACATCGACGGCTTGAGTGGCAACGACATCCTCAGAGGTGGTGCAGGGAATGATACTCTCATTGGTGGTGCGGGAAATGATACCCTCATTGGTGGTACGGGGAATGACTCCCTCGTTGGCGATAACCTGCTTTTTGGGGACGATGGCAATGATTCTCTTTCCGTCTCTGGCTACCACAGCTACAGCTACTCAAACGACTACGACTCTCGCTCGTCTGGGAAGAACACCCTTAACGGTGGCGCTGGTAATGATAACTTGAGTGCTGAGGGTTCAGCAGGCAATAACCTACTGGATGGTAGCGTTGGCAATGATTCGCTCTCCGTCTCTGGCTACCACAGCTTCATCTACCCAAGCAACGATTACGACTCTCGCTCGTCTGGCAATAACACTCTCAACGGTGGTGCAGGTAACGATAACTTGAATGCTAGGGGTTCAACAGGCGATAACCTACTCTCTGGGGGCGATGGCAATGATACTCTCTTTGCCTTTAATGCCTCTGGTAATAACACCCTTTATGGTGATTATGGCAATGATATCCTCACTGGTGGCGGTGGCAATAACACTCTCAACGGTGGTGCTGATAACGATACCTTGAGTGCCAGCGGTTCAACAGGCAAGAACCTGCTGTCTGGGGGCGATGGCAACGATATCCTGACAGGTGGTTTTGGTAATGACACCCTTTATGGAAATAATGGTACTGATACCTTTGCTTTCAATAGTTACAACGAAGGTGTTGATCGTCTTTATGACTTCAATGCTACTAATGAAATCATTCAGGTATCGGCTGCTGGTTTTGGTGGCGGGTTATCAATCGATTCACTTCAGACAAGTCAGTTTACCCTCGGAGCATCTGCAACGACGATCGCTCAACGATTTATCTATGATACTTCTACAGGTGGACTGTACTTTGACCAAGATGGCAGTGCGTGTGGGTTTGCTAAGGTACAGTTTGCACAACTATCTGCTGGATTGTCATTAAACAAAAACAATTTTGTGGTTGTTTAATCGTGATTAAAACTCTTTCATCACTTTAGACATGGATTGTGAGGTGCTGAAAATAGCACCTCGCATTCGATTCATCAATGCAATTAGCTAAAGCTGATTTCGCGCTTTGAGTTGCAGATATCGCTCAACCAACTGATCGGCAATTTGATTTGCTGGTGCATCTAGTATCAATACACCTTTTTGTTTCAACTGAGCAAATGCTACTTGTCGTTGCATTAATAAATCAAGTGCCACTGCACGGGCATAAGCATTTGTAACATCATCTGTGAAGGTGTGTGCCAGACGATCAACTTGCGGATCTCGCAGAGTAACGCAAAATGGGAGGTAGCGGGGTGCTAGCTTGGAGAGTGCGGACAGGAGTTCTGTAGAAGCGGTGACATCAACTAAGTCGGTAATCACCACTACCAGCGCCCTGCGAGTTTGACGTTGCACAACATTTGTCACCGCCCCCAAATAATCAGATTCAAATAACACTGGTTGAATTGGAGTCAGGCGATCAATTAACTGATTCAAATGATGTTGACCACGTTCTGGGGGAATCCACGTATGCATCTGGCGGTCAAATACACCAATACCCACGCGATCGCCTCGATGTAAACCTGCCAAAGCTAAGGACAAAGTTGCATTCAAACCCCAGTCAAATCGCTGCAAATTCTGCACTTTTGCTGTCATTAACCGTCCGCGATCAAGCAAGATCAGTAAAGTTTGCTCCTGTTCTGGTTCCAAAACCCTCACCAGTGGCGTTGCATTCCCATAGCCCCCAACCCGACGGGCGGTAGCTTTCCAATCAATAAACCGTAAATCGTCACCAGTGCGATAGTTCCGCAGTTCGGCAAACTCTGTACCAATACCAGTTTGGCGAGATTGGCGCATTGATCCTGATAATTGCAGTGTCAGACGAATTGTCAGCGATCGCAACCCCACTAAATCAGGATAAACTTTCACTGGCAGACTTTGGGAAATTTGCCAATCATCCCAAGCTAATCCCGAAAGTCCCAACTGTCGGACTTGAATATTTCCCCAAGGAAACTCTCCCCGCTGTGTAGGGTTGACGGTATACGTCAATTCTTGGGTGCTGTTACTTTTAACAATAGCCCGGAGTGTGGGTGCAGATACGCCAAACCCTGTTGGATAGTAGTCGCAGATTTCAATTAGGGCATTGACATTTGGCGATGTTACTTTTAGGATCACCGGATTATCCCGCCCAATCGATAATCGCGACGGTAATTCGCGGCTAATTTGCACGCGAGAACGCCGCACCTGCAAACCATCTACAACCATCAATCCGAGAACGATCGCATCAAATAGCAAAGTGATGGCGATCATTGCTCTAATGCCGAGAAATAAGGATAGAATCGGGGCTATCACTATACCCAAAACCAACAATAAATAAACTCGTCTGGAAGGAACCATTTTTTAAAGTGAGAAGTTAGGAGAATGACGATTAGCTTAACCTACCTCATCATGTACACCAGAGGGGTTGCCAAAGGCATTGCCCTTGGCGGGTACTCTATGCGTAGGCGTAGCCAGCCTTGTCTACCAGACGCTTTGCGTAGCTTGCTTATATTGTAGGGGTAGTGCATCGCCTAATAAAATTATCAAAACAGAATAAAGGCATCAGTCGTCAGAATTCAGTATGAATTGGAGTCCGACTGGCGAATGAATAAATGGGTTTAAGGAAACTCCAAAAAATAAATTATCCAATTTCTAGACTTCGCTACGACTTTTCCTGCCCCTGCCCTCAAAGCGTTCGCGTAGCGTCCCGCAGGGATGGGATATTTTTTATTTGTCAGTCATTAAGACCCCCACCAAATCTATGATTTGGTGGTCAACGAGACAGTGGCAGGTTTGAATCCCCCACTGATTAATTCTGACTACTGAATTCTTCTTCAACACAGTTACATCGCAATAAGTTGTGCTGTTATCAATGACTAAAGTAATTTATATGCGGCTTTTGATAGGGCTGGTATCGACCGGGTTGAAGTGCTCAAAGGACCAGCCTCTGTTCTCTACGGTCAGGGTTCATTGGGAGGGGTGATTAATTATGTCACCAAACAACCCCTGAGCGAACCTTACTACGCGGTGGAAACCTCTGCGGGCAGTTTCAATTTCTATCGCGGTGCCATAGACCTGACAGGTCCCCTCAATCCCAGCAAAACGGTGTTGTATCGTCTCAACCTCGCGGCTCAAACGACCGAAAGTTTCCTGGATTTCTACGATCAACAGAGTTACTTTGTAGCACCTGTGGTTTCCTGGCAACTGGGCGATCGCACCAAGATTACTTTCTCAGGCGAATATCAGGTGCGACCCCAAAAGAATGGTGCTATAGGTATTCCTGCTGAAGGAAGTGTCCTACCCAATCCGAATGGCAAAATCCCGCGCAATCGTAACACAAACGAGCCAAATAGTACAAGCGATACAAATGTGCTTCGCCTTGGCTATGATCTCGAACATCGCTTTAGCTCTAACTGGCAGATCCGTAGCGCCTTTGAATTTTCGTCGTTTCAAGGGTATAAAAATTATCTCTTTAACAGCGACTTAGCTGAGGATGAGCATGGTTCTGATGCCAGAGAATATTTCTTTTTAAGAAGACCAGAAATTTCCCCTGAGCAAGCTTTTAGAATTGTCAGCGATCGCCCCTTAGAATTTGGCATCGAATCACTATAATCTTGATTTGTCTAAGTTTTCAACTATTCAAAGTTATCCTTCAATTTCTTGGTCAAAATGGTTAAGAGATTAACTCTTTTTTCGCAAGAGATGCATTTTTATTAAATAAATTCTTTGCTGATAATTTCTGTAATCTTAGTTTCCACCCTCAAGGGTTGCTGAGGCGATTAGGCGTTAGCGTAGCTTACCGTAGGTATTGCTATCAAGAATAACGTAGGCGATCGCCCTTGGAGAACTGAGCAAATTCTGAAGGGGCGTTCCCGCTTCTTTTGTGGTCGCCGCTATGCGTAGCTTGCTTCTACGTTCGCGCTAGCGTCTCCGTTGGCGCAGCCTCTGTGTCAGGAGAAGGAGAAGTGGTACGGGTTGCCGTAGGCATTGCCACCATTACCTCTCTCCACTCTTATAATCACAATACCTTGTGAAATTCCTGTCTATCATCAATGTCCTTCGATAACCTGTGCAAATTACTTTCAGAAAAACATCCGGTTACTTTTGCCTTGAGTTCCTTGAATAGGGACTTAGGGCTAGCAAGTTGTAAACAAGTGGGAGTAGTTCACGTAGTATACTCAGCGTTAATCTTCACGTAGTCATAACTCAAATCGCAACCCCAAGCTTTACCTGCACCATGACCGTTGCCAACGCTGACTGTAATGATCACCGGATTATCTACTCGTTGAGCCTTGATAGTGCTTCTATCAAAGGATAAATCATTACTATTATTGGTGGCAATGAAGTCTTTGGGTAGGGAAGAATCAGCAGCAGTTTGTTTCAAATAAGCGCTTGCTGCTGCACGATCAAAGGTTAAAGGTTGCCCATTTTCTAACATTAAGAAATCCCCTAGCTTAATTTGCAGGTTTTCTTGCTCAAAGGGCACACCTGCACGTCCAGCAGCAGCGGCGATGCGTCCCCAGTTGGGGTCACGTCCAAAGATTGCAGATTTAACTAAGGATGAGCCAGCGATAGTTTTGGCTATTTGTTGAGCTGAAAGTTCATCATGAGCCCCTGTTACTTCCACTTCAATTAGACAGGTTGCGCCTTCACCATCACGAGCGATCGCTTTGGCTAAATGCTGACAAACTGCTGTTAACATCGCCTCTAATTTCTCTGCTTCTGCGCCCAATTCTGTAATTGCTGGGGTGCGAGATTGACCATTTGCCAAGGCAATTAAGCTGTCGTTAGTGCTGGTATCACCATCCACGGTAATCGAATTAAAGCTTCTATCGGCTGCCCTTGCTAACATCTGCTGCCAAAGGGCTGATGAAACGGCTGCGTCACAAGTAACAAATGCCAGCATGGTTGCCATGTTGGGGTGAATCATGCCGGAACCTTTGGCAATACCGCCAATTCGTACCGGGCGATCGCCTATAGTTGTCTCTAGGGCAATGGATTTTGTTACCAAATCTGTAGTGATAATCGCTCTGGCGGCGGCATCTGAGCCTGTTTCTGATAGTGCTGCTATTACCTTGGGAATCCCGCTTCGCAAAGCATCCATCTTAATTCTTTGACCAATCACGCCAGTGGAAGCCAATAACACAGATTCAGATGGGATATTCAGTGCTTGTCCTACTGCCATAGCCGATTCTAGGGTATCAAGGTAGCCTTCAGTCCCTGTAGCGGCGTTTGCTTGTCCAGCGTTGCAGAGGATGGCACGAGCGCTATGTTTGGCTTGCAAGCGTTGGCGACAATATTCTACGCAGGCAGCTTTAACTTGGCTGGTGGTGAACACACCAGCTGCGATCGCTTCCACCTCTGAGAATATCAAAGCTAAATCTGGCAACCCCGAAGGTTTCAACCCTGCGGTAATTCCCGCCGCCTGATACCCCCTTGGTGCTGTGATGCCACCTGTTATTTTTTGCCAATCTGCCATTATTCTTCCTTACAACTATCAGTTTGGATAGGTTGACCCGCTTTGGGGAATTCAAAATTCAAAATTTAAAATTCAAGTATTTCTACTTGTTGTGAGTTGATTTACTGATGGCAATAATAATGCACGAGTTGGCGATTAGCATAATTGTTTTTACCTTTCTTATGACGAAAGACAAAAGCGAAAAAGGAGAGCCACTTGGGTCGCTCTCCAGATCATTACCATACATTCTTTTTTTCACACCAATTCCTTGATGATATCAGGGTTAATACTTATTTCTTTAAATTATTTCTAATAATGTTATGACTTTATCCGTAAATACCACAAAAATAAAATAAAAAAGAGAGCCACTTAGGCAGCTCTCCAGATCATCAGGGTGCATCTACTTACCACACTATATCATTTTATGTATGCGGGTTGTCACCAGTTTTTTTGTGAAGATTCTGTGAAGAAGCACCGGGAAAATACTTACTTGGGGCATGGGGCAATTCAATTTTGGATAATGGAATTGATGATTTTAGATTAAATTTCAATCCAAAATCTAAAGTTCTTACTCCTCTGCCCCCCTCACCAAGCATTGTTGACTATGACAGACTACTAGGCGTTCAGTTTTTTCTCCACCAATTCGTTAGTCAGCTTAGGATCAGCACGTTTGGCTGTTTTTTTCAGAACTTGTCCGACAAAGAAGCCTTTGAGGTTGGTGTTACCGTTGCGATACTTTTCCAGTTCTTTGGGATTGGCGGCTATTACTTCATCAACGATGGGTTCCAGTACATTAGGATCGGTGATTAACTCAAGACCGGCAAAGGCTTTGTCAGGAGAAATACCACTGAGCAAATCTGGCAACTTTTCTTTAGCTTGAGCATTGCTAATTTTGCCCGTTTCAATGCGAGTGATGATATCTGCTAGATTGGTGGGAGTCAGGGCGATTTCAGTAATACTGAGTTTTTGCTTATTGAGGTGGGCTGCGATATCTTGAGTAATCCAGTTTGCAGCAGCTTTCGGATTTGCTCCAGCCGCGATCGCAGTTTCAAAATATTTCGCTACGGGATGATCTTCAGTTAACACTCGCGCATCGTAAGCCGAAAGCCCCAACTCACTTTCATAATGATGGCGTTTTTGGGCTGGTAATTCTGGTAATTCGCTGCGCCATTGCTCTAATTGGGCATCTGACACCTCAATTGGTGCTAAATCTGGTTCGGGGAAATAGCGGTAATCGCTAGAACCTTCCTTCACCCGCATACTAATTGTGCGTTGAGCGCCTTCTTCCCATAGACGAGTTTCTAGGATAATGCGATCGCCTGCTTCGATGGCGGCAATTTGGCGCTCAATTTCGTAGTCAATCGCCCGTTGGATGGCGTTGAACGAGTTCATGTTTTTAATTTCTACCTTAGTGCCAAACTCCTCTCGTCCCACCGGACGCACAGAAATATTGACATCGCAACGCAGAGATCCTTCTTGCATATTGCCGTCACTCACGCCGAGATACCGCACAATCCGGCGCAACTCTTCGGCATATTCAGCAGCTTCTAGTCCAGAACGCAGGTCAGGTTCTGAGACAATTTCCACTAACGGTATACCTGCGCGATTGTAGTCTACCAGAGAATAGGAAGAACCGGAAAGGCGATCGCTGCCTGCATGAACCAATTTTCCAGCATCTTCCTCCATATGCAGACGCGTAATGCCAATACGTTTGCGAATGGGGTTACCCTCAGCATCTACCAATTCAATTTCTAACCAACCATGTTCTGCGATCGGTAGATCATATTGAGAAATTTGGTAATTTTTGGGTAAGTCCGGATAAAAATACTGTTTACGGTCAAATTTACTATATTTAGCGATTTGACAATTTAGTGCCAAACCAGCTTTGACGGCGTATTCTAATACTTTTTCATTGAGTACAGGTAAGACCCCAGGTAAACCCATACAAACCGGGTCAATGTTAGTATTTGGGTCAGCACCAAATGCCGTAGAGCTATTAGAGAAAATCTTGGTATTGGTACTCAGCTGACAATGGGTTTCTAGACCAATAATCGCTTCATACTCAGTTTTTACGGTCGTAGCAGTGGTCATAATATCAATATTTGGGCAATAATCCTTCTAGTGGTACTATTGTAGCGGCGTATTGAGTTGCCCTGAAGACGGTTATTTGGGTGAGTAATGCTTACCCTTTTGAGCTTGAAAAGGGAGATGCAAACTTAAGGTGAAGAAAATCTTAATCATTGGTTCTGGGGGTGCTGGTAAATCTACCTTAGCCCCCGAACTGGGAACCATCTTAGGCTTAGAAGTCATTCACTTGGATGCTTGGTACTGGAATCCTCGCTGGGTTGAGACTATTACCAGTAGCCAAGGATAAATTACTTTAATAAGGTATTAAATTCAATAAAGTTCAGTTAAGGATTTCTTCCTTCTCTCTGTGTCGCGCCAGTTGCTTCTCCTAAGGGAGACGCTGCGCGAACAAGTCGGGGAACGCGCCCAACGCACATAGCTTCTCTGCGCCTTTGTGGTACCCTGCGGGAAGCCACTCTGGGTCTACGTTCAAAAAATTGACTTTGACAAAGAGTTTTAGCTTTAACCCAAGCGTATTGGTATTAAATTGGTAAATTAAGTCAGGGAGCAACCAAGATTATGATTGATATCAAAACAGCAGTGAATGCTGCCTATGAATACATAAAATCCTTACAAGAAATGATGGGTTCTTCATTAGGAGATTTGAGACTTGAAGAAGTTGAACTTTCTGAAGATAAAAGCTTCTGGTTGATTACTTTAGGGTTTGATATTCCTAAAAAACCTCCTAAAAGCCGATTGGAAGACTTAATGCCTACCTCTCTTGCTTCTACCCCTGTGTTGTATGAACGAGAATATAAACTTTTTAAGGTAAATTCTCAAACTGGCAAAGTAGAAGCAATGAAAATTAGACAAGTATGAAAGATTTGATTGCTTCCCTTATTCGTCGTTATTGCCAAAAAGGAGTTTTAATTGATACAAACATATTACTTCTCTTCTTAGTTGGGAGCGTCAATCAGGAACGAATAACTAAATTTAATCGAACCCAGCAATTTATACCAGAAGATTATGAGCTTTTGCTAGTATTTATTGCAAAATTTCAAAAGCTTGTAACAACTCCGAATATTCTGACAGAAGTTAATAGCCTTGCAAATCAACTTGGTGAACCTGAACGTTCTCAGTGCTTTGCAATATTTGCTCAATTTGCTAAAAATGTTGCTCTTTTGGATGAATACTACGTAAAGAGTTTAGATGCTGTTAATACTGAAAAATTTGTTAAATTCGGACTTACTGACAGTGGAATCCTGACTTTATCTAAAGGGAAGTATCTTGTACTAACTGATGACTTCAAGCTAGCAAATTAACTTCAGAGTGTAGAAGTTGATGTGATTAACTTTAACAATATTCGTATCTTCAACTGGTAATAAAAATATGAAATTCAACCCTACGCCTAAAGCAATACGCTTGGGTTAGTGATAATTAGCCCCGAAGATCCCCACAACTTACTTACGCTAGTCTGCTCAACAGGGGGAACTCCCGCACACGGCTGGCTCCCCTTAAAAAGGCTGGCTCTAATTCCCTCCTTTTTAAGGAAGCTTAGGGAGGATCAAGCCTTTACACGTCGTAAGGGAATTAATTAAATAATTATTAAAAATATACATACACCTTTATTAATACCTCAAACTCTTTAATAATAAATCAAACTATTAATTAAATATTAGCACTCTCGGCTTGTTAGTGCTAATTTTTGACTGAGGTTTAATGCCTATGATATAGACAAAAACTATACTTTTTCTAGATGCTTTAGTTACTTGTCAGATATTATATTAAAAAAACTAAAGCTTTACTGCAAGTAATTTAAAACTGGGAGTACTAGGATGAAATACACTTTTGATATTGTAGGAGTATCTCCACTTTTACAGTTTTTTAATCACCAACAGCAAAATGGGCAAAAACTACCCCACCAAGGCGTAGAATACTTAGGAATGTATACTTGTACATTAGATACATTTCTAGAATCAGTGGAATCAGTTCCAGCAAAGTGGGGTTGGAATCTAGATCAAGTGGTAGATACCGTGATTCAGTTTTGGTTGAACAACTCAGACAGTATTCGTTATTGGAAAGTACGTTTAAGTGATGCTGGTAAGGATAATTTACTAGTCGCAAGATTGGCGGATATAACCGCCTTACAAGCTGAATTTGAATCGCTACTAGATAAGAAGTAGTGAAGAGATATGTAGAATTGAAGAATAATTCTAGAGCGGAGCAAGAGTTGCTCCGCCTCCAGTTAAAATCAATAGTTTTCTCTGTTATTATCATTTTCAAGTGCTTTGAGAATTTTAAGATATAAACTTTCTACTCTTTTTGTCTGAACTTCACCAAATGAAGCATAGTGAGTTAAGCTAGGAGCGCCATTTACTTCAATGATTGTATAATCTCCCATTGGTAACGTTATATCATTAGTAAGAATGTCCACACCTGCTAATCTCAATTCCATATCTTTTGTAATACTTACTGCTAATTTTTGAAAGTCTGGATGGATATTTTCAGTGAAGTCTATTGCCTCACCTCCAGTCGATAAATTTGCATTGTCTAAAAGATAGACTATATTATTTTTAGGTATAACACTACTAAAATTTAGCTTCCGTCTTCGCAAGTTTTTTTTGAATCTGTAATCTTCAAAATCTATAATTTCTTTTCTACCATTTTTGATAAAAGTTTCCTGTTTCTGTTGCAGAAGTTCCAAAACATTAGATTGACCATCTCCCATTATAAATAGGGGAATTCTTTGATATGCTGAAACTACTTCATCATCAAGTACTACAATTCTATAGTCATTGCCACTATAGAATCGCTCAACAATAAACCCTGAGATTTTTTGCAAGATTTTCTTGGCTGCTTGATAGTATTCTTGCTTGTTGTGAACCTTTGTAACAAATGTTCCTTGACTGAGATTAATCGGCTTGACAATTAAGGGAAATCCCAACTCTTTAGCATAATAGAATCCTGCATCTATATTCCTGGGATTAGCTATTTCTTCGCATAATTCTTCACTAAAAAATGTTTTTCCTTCAGTAACCTTATAGCCAAATTTATTCAGAAAAAAGCTCGAAACCCCTTTGTCTTTTGCTATTGCAGCTGAAGCAGAAGAATTAATACTAAATCTAGTAGTACGAAAAAAGGTTTTATTGCCGTTTTTAAACGTAATCAGTCCCACAAAGGTGCATTCGGGGTCTACTAAAACTATTGCTCCTATTTCCTCTGCTACTTTTTGAATTATTGATGTTACAAATGGTGTTTACATTATCATAACTATAATTTGTTTGGGGAAATGTTAACTTTTTTATAGCAATTAGTCAAGATATTCTAAATTAAACAATTGCACTATGTATTGTCTCTAAAACTCTGGTAAAAACCTGAGAAAAAATTTATTTTTTTAATATTAAAAGAAACCATTAAAATCTAAGTATTATAAACTAACTATAAAAAACGTAAATGTCCGCAATATGGCTTTACTGAGCGCACTTATAGAAAATTTAACAGTGTGTCTGCGCCCATTAATATTAGGCACGTTATTGTTCATTTTCAGCTGAGTTTCAAGAGTACTTTTTCAGACATTAATGTTGGCTTTACCACTGATACGGACTTTACTTTTGTGTATGCATACAAATCATGCAAACCCAATAGCTAAACTTTCTGCTTGAGCTTTGTTGTGTCCTGGAAACAATTGCAAATTAAGGTTTTGAGATTCATAGCCACCTGAAAATTCCAACTTAGTTGGTCTAAAATATAGCGTTAAGTGTTGACAATCTATAAATAATCGAATAACAAGGTGGCAGCAGCATTAAAAAAAAGCGTTAGTGCATTCCTACCTAGAAACTAATTGACGCCCTTGATGAAACTTCATACGGATAACAGAATTATGCCAGAAAATACGGATAACAAAGCTACCAAATCAGACAATCAGGCTATTGCCTATAAAGAACGCCTCAATTCTTGGGCGATCGCTCGTCTACTTCCTAATACACAACGGGAAATTGTTGCTCGCTTCCGCAGCCGTTCTGATGCCGATGGCTATATGCGGCACCTCCCTCAGGAAATACCAAATGCTTCTTACATGGTTGTTTTTGATTGTCAACACCAAGAAGCTGTCATTTAAAGTACAAGTATAGGCAATAAACCTATCTTGAAAATAGGGAACAGCTTACAGGTGATAGGGAACAGGGAAAGAGATTTTCGTTCTAAATTGTGTTCGCGTAGAGGGTGCTTTGTCCTGACTCTGTTCATGAGCGTCTCTTGCAAAAGGCACTTTTGCACTCTTGTGGTGAAAAGGGAAGGGTTAAGGGGGAAAGGAAAATTCAATCCCTATAACCCTTGCTCTTAATCTCCACTACCCTTTTGTTGTGATCATGGGCGTAGCTTGCTTAAAAGTAGCGGTACAAGAAGTCTGCCTCTCGGCGTACACGCACTTATAGTAAAGTTAGGGCATGATAAAAGAATTAAAAATGCGTAGGCGTAGCCTGCCCTTAGACATCGCTTACAACTCCAGATTGCAATTCACCAAATTTACGATGTTTAAATTTTGGATAATGGAATTGTTGGCGGAGCCTCTGGTAGAGAAGATTCAAAATCCAAAATTTAATGCATCTTTGAGAGCAGGCGAATTTAAACGCGAGAATAATTCTATTATCCAAAATCTAAAATTAATTGACAAGTAAGTAACTTGATTGCTGGGGTCAATCTAAATTCTATTATCTAAAATCTAAAATTGATTGACGCTTCACTTAAAAATTCTGGATGTTGCCAACGAGCATATTGACCTTTGTATTCTACCTTTCCAAATCCAAGTTTATGAGCCACCCTTAATAATTTACCAAACAGTAAGCCTTTGCGCGTTTATGTTGGTGAGTCATTAACTTCAAGTTTATTCGCATCAGCCGTACATTAGCGATCGCTGTCTTCAAGAAATTGCTAAAGCCATTAAAGATATTCAGGACTTACGCATGGGTCATGAAAGAACGTAGACGCAAAGCGGCTTGCCGCAGGCTACCACTCCAGACACAGAGAAGCCAGTGCGCCCTTCTCCCAAGGGGAGACGCCAAGGGCGATGCGGTTCCCCGACTTGTTCGCGCAGCGTCTCCCTTAGGAGAAGCAACTGGCGCGACACGGAGGAATGAGAGTTTGAGAGGTTTTTTGCGTAAGTCCTACATTAGTGTCGAGTTTACGACAGAAATTTCTTAGCCAGATTCTGACTTGGAAGAAATGATTTCCGCAGCGGATTGGGCGTTGTATCAAGCAAAGGCAGCAGGACGCGATCGCTTTGTGCAAAATATTCTACTACCCAGAAGTAAATAAATTTGTTATTGCCTCGCCTTTGCGTAAGACTAAATTTATACTCTTTATCAGCAACGCCTAAAAATCTACCCCCCGTTTGAGTTCTACTCCTTGATTGGCATAGTGTTTGTGGCAATAAACCTCTGAGTGGACGCTAGCCAAGTCGAAGTACGCTGGTTGATTTTGGCAGCGACCAGTGATAATGATTTCGGTGTCGCGGGGTTTGCGGAGCAAAGCCTGGACAATAGGTTCAACGGGGAGGAGTTCTAAGTCAACTGTGGGATTAAGCTCATCGAGGATGATAGTTTTATAGAGTCCAGAGGCGATCGCAACTTTAGCGATTTCCCAACCCCGTTCGGCTTCTACGTAGTCTAATTCTTGCCGGGAATTTCGCCAGACGATCGCATCTCCACCGCAGCGCTGATGATCCACGACTTCTGGATATGACTGCTGCAAGGCAGCGATCGCTGCGTCTTCTGTATACCCGCTACCACCTTTAAGCCACTGCATAATCAACACACGGGTAGACCCGGGATGATTAATTCCTCTACCAATGGCCTGTAAAGCTTTGCCCAAAGCACTGGTAGACTTGCCTTTCCCAGCACCGGTATAAATTTCAATCCCTTCAAGGAAGAGGGCTTTAGCTGTTGGGTGGTGATGAGGTTTCATTTCTGAGTGCAAATCTGCAATATCGAGCAACTTTTGCGGCGCAGCGCGTCCGGTGGCGATGATTTCTAACTCTTGGGGTTTGGATTTTAATGTCCGTACCACTTCATCCACTGGTAGCAAACCTAAATCCAGAACAGGGTTAATTTCATCTAAAACCACAACTGAATATAAACCACTGGCGATCGCACCTTTAGCTACATCCCAACCCCGCTCCGCTTCATTTCGGTCAAAGGGGATAATTTCCTCATGCCCAAAAAATTCGGCTCTGCCAGTGCGAACCTGGTCAATTAAATGGGGAAAACCGCGCTGCAAAGCTGCGATCGCGCCATCTTCATCATAATCACGTTCCGGACCTTTTAAAAACCGCAGCAGTAAAACCCGGTTAGAATTGCTAGGCGTATTTATCCCCAAGCCAATGGAGCGCAAAACCACTCCCAAAGCCGCTTGAGACTTACCTTTACCCACGCCATCGTAGACGTGAATTTGACCAATGAGCCGCTCCTGACGCACTTGCGCCGTGCGAATACCAATACCGTTCCTTGTCATCTCTCGAAAAGCTATAACGTGGCAATCTTTAATCTTACCTAACGTCTTGTCCTCTCATCTGAGAAACTGCCCCTCTACCACGCCCGTACAAGCATCAGCTTGATATATTAACAATATCAATAAAGGAATACTGGCACACCAACATGGTAAAGGACAAGAACAATGTGATAATTTCCCCCATCACCCTCACTATCCCAGTTATACTCTCTACAGTTAACCCTTACCGTTGACCATTTATGCCTGAAAATTGGATACTTCCCAGGATTTTTCCCATTGGTGGAATTCTGTTTGACTTTTTATTTGTACTGATTGCCATCCCCATCGAAGCATATGTTTTCCACAATCGACTAAAATTTGACAAAAAATCCAGTACTTTTTATGCCATTTCTATCAATCTGTTTTCTAGTGTGATTGGTTGGATCATATTTTTTGTATCAGAACCAATGTTGCCGATCCAGGTGAAATCAGAATTAATTAACTATATGTTTTTTAATAATTTTCAATCACCTAAAGCACAAACGTTAATCATCTTAACTGCTTTTGGAGTTTTCTTTGCTACTTTTTTGATGAAATTTTTCCTTTTAAGAGGATTACTATTATTATTAAATGAATCATTTGCTAAAAAAGAAGAGGAAGTTCAAACATTTCAACGGCGACGTTGGCGGAGTTTTAGCAATCTGAGATTACAAAGTACCAATTTAGTCACTACTACCTTAATTGCGAATTCTGTGAGTTATAGTGCTATCACCATTATTTTATTGTTTCGCTCAAAGTAGGAAGAATTTACTTCAAAGGAAGAATAGTGATTAATCAGGTGTGATGAGGAATATGAATACGCTATTTAAAGATGTATTTGGGGTTTTTAAATTTGCTGAAGGGCTTTATGCGGGAATTAGAAAGGTATTAGTTCCACCCAAAGCTTATTCCTGGCAGACATTTATTTATCTGAGTATTTTTTCTTGGGTACTTTCATATTGTGCTACAGGTTATATCAAAGATATAATTGCCTTTTTCGGTTGGTTATTTTTGATTGCTGGCACATCTTGGTATACAACTGAAGATCCTTTGAGGGTTCCTGGTACTTTTATGCCAGTCGGGGCAGTGATCACTGGATTCTTAGTTAGCGTTTTTGCCTTTGGAAATCAACAGGATGTAATTACATCAAGAACAATCGTTTTTTGGCCGACAATTTCAGCACTAATTACAGCAATACCAGAATTTATTGAAGGAAATGACACCGACGCTAAAGCTCGAATTCCTAAGCCAGAAGACCGCCAAAGAATCATAATTTTAGTTGCTAGTAGTATGCTGCTAAGTTGCTGGATTCAGTTTTTCTTTGTGATGGATAATTGGTTCCAACAATATCCCAGTTTGCAGGCAGATACTTTTAAACGTAGTGCCTTTGTTGTCAGAACAGAAGAACGAGCAAAAATACCGCAAAACGGTGTTGTAATTCTAGAAAAAATTCAACCAAGAGTAGTAGAAGAAATAGCTCAAAGACCTTGGTCTGAAGTAGAAAAATGGTTGCTAGATGCGAAACAGCGGGTAAGAACTCTGGGTAAGGAAGTAATTCAAAAAAACCTGGGGAGATATGAAGAGAGGGAACTATGGCACGTTGAACCGCGTGTAGCTAATACTAAGTCTGGATATATATTAGATTTATTAAGTATTTGGATAGGCCCGAGTTCTAACCCACGGGGCTATTACTTGAAAAAATCTTGTCGGATTGAACCGGTTGCAGCAACTAACAATTCAGGGAATAAGATTACAGTTGCAGAAATTGAATGCGATCGCATCAATAAATTAATTGCTGGATCACCGCCTCCGCAGCAGTGACTCAATTTTGGATTTTAGATTTGTTCTCGCATTAAAATTTGGGGGCAACTTTTACAAGACGCGTAAGGGACAGACATTTTTAAATTCTTTGACTTTCCTGCGGAACGCTACGCGTAGCAAGATCCCCGTAGGGATACGGCGTGAGCGCTCAGTCGAATGCTTTTGAATTATTCAATTCCATTATCCAAAATTTAAAATCTAAACTTCGGTGAGGGAGATGAGAAGATGAGGGAAAAATGATAAATGACTATTAACAGAATTTTTGTATTGGCAAAGAATGTGTTTCAGGAAGTGGTACGCGATCGCATCCTATATATTATTGGTTTTTATGCCTTAATACTTGCCACTGCTTTCCGCGTCCTTCCTGAATTTGCGGCTACGACTGAAGACAAAATGTTTTTAGACTTTGGGATGGCGGCGATGAATGCCATCGGGTTAATTGTGACGATATTTGTTGGTACGGGACTGGTTAATAAAGAAATTGAAAAACGCACTGTCTTAATGTTAATTGCTAAACCTGTCAGCCGCAGCGAAATTATCGTCGGCAAATACTTGGGTTTATCCGCAGTACTAGCTGTACTTATCGCCACGATGACAGCAATTTATCTGATATTTCTGCAATTTGGTAACATTCCTCATCCAACGGTGAGCATTCTAATTGCGGCAATTTTCTTATTTTTGCAGTTATCATTAATCACTGCTATAGCTATTACCTTTGGTGTTTTTACTGCTTCTTTGCTAGCGACTATTTTAACCTTTGCAGTATATTTAATCGGAAATATTACTCAAGATTTAGTACAACTTGGTCGTCTTAGTCACAACCCTGGTATGGAACGTCTAACTCAAGGTTTGTTTCTCATCTTACCAGATTTATCTCGATTAGATTTGAAAAATGATGCTGTTTATGGTCTGCAAGCACTACCTGATACAACTGCACTGATTATGAATGCTGGCTATGGCTTACTTTATAGTGCCATGTTGTTAGCGATCGCTATTTTTATCTTTTCACAACGCGAATTTTAGTCATTGGGCAGAAGAACAAATAGAAAGTTATTCTCTCCTAACTCTGCTAATTTTAGATTTTAAATTGAAGGAAAAATCTAAAATCTAAAATTGAATCACTCCTAACTCTTTTAATAAATCACTATCTGAGGCTGCTTAATTGTGCCATCAGGCATGATAGTATTTCGGAACTTCGCATAAATCAGGTTTGTTTCCCAAAGGTTTGCCTTACTCAAGTTTGCCTTGGTTAAATTTGCCCATGTCAGGTCTGCACCAGTTAAGTTGGCCTCAGTTAAATTAGCTTCTAGTAATTTTGCTCCACATAGCTTTGCTCCTGTGAGATTTGCTCTAACTAAGTTAGCTTCAATCAGTGATGCTTCAATTAATTTGGCTTCACTTAGGTCTGCTTCTCTCAAATCTACATCACACAAAGAAGCACCCCAAAGATTACTATTTGTGAATTTTGCCCGCCATAAGAAAGTTCCGCACAAATTTGCTCGTGTTAAATCAGCATTAATCAAATTAGCTTCACACAAAGATGCTTCATACAAATTAGCTTCACGCAAGCTAGCTTGCATCAAATTTGCGCCACTTAAATTAGCACGAGTGAGGACACAGCCACACAGATTTGCATCACGCAAATCCGCTCCTATGAAGTTAACACCACTTAAATCAATTCCTTTCAGGTCGATTCCACTTAAGTCACATCCACTGAAATCTCGGCGCTGAAAATATTTATTTGTAATTTGACTTAATATAAATTCCTGCTTATCTGCATAATTTTTCATGGTATTCACCTCTGGGTGTAATTTATCTCAAAGTTCGAGTAGATAGTTACTGTATATTGAGAGTACACCTCAAATGGAGATCAGCTCAGTAAATAATCAAAAATAAATTCCTAAAAAATCGCCAATAACCTGAAAATACGCTTTTGAAGTGGTTTTTAAAACAAAAAATGCTGACATAGGTCAGGAAACATTGATAAGTCAAGTTGGTAGGGTGGGTTACGCTGAAGACTAATGCACCACTTTACTAAGGTTGATAGCGAAGGCTAAAGTAAAAACCATCAGCCTGGGCATTATTACCGCGATCGCTCAGATCGATAAATGGAAATCCATAATCGAGCCGCAAATATAGATTATCAATTCTCATTGCCTGATTCCACAATAATCCTAAGTCTGCCCCCAGCAGAAAAGTTTGCTCGGGTAGCGGATTGGGACTATTAGACTTATTCCAGACGGCTCCTATGTCGAGAAATGGCGCGAGTTGAATCGTGGATAATCCAGATTCATTGCGCTGCACTGTGATCCGATCTTCGATCATTACACGAAATCCATTATCTCCAGAGCGGGTATTTTGGCGATATCCCCTTACAGACTGTCCACCGCCAATGACGAATTGCTGGGAAGGTAAAAGGCTATCTGGTGTTAGCTGCAAGTCTGCTTGGATGAGCAATAGATGATCGCTGCTAAGTTGCTGCACGCGCTGTACTTCACCCAACTAACTGAAAAAGCGACCATCAGGGATGGGGTGATTGTTGATAGTTGCATCTAATATGTCAATACCAAAACTAAATTGCGATGCCTGCGGCGGACTACGCCTACGCAAAAACCAAGCTCTTTGAGGTTCGCGCTTATAGTCTTGACCAAATTTAATTACACTGGTACGGCTAACTCCATTGGCGTCAGGGCCAATACCAAAGCGGGTTGCAAGGTTATCGAAGAGAAAAGTTTGACTACGAATTTTAGATAAAAGATTTTTTGCTTCATGCTCCGCCCCGCACAACTCTTGGCGATCGCAATTATCCCACTCTTAATCACCTTATTTCTGCTTGCCACCGACTATATTTTGGAACAAATCCCCTATTTACGAATTACGATTTATTTTAATTACTAATCAGTTTTTCAACTTTGAATTTGGAATTGCTTATGTCTAACCTACCATCACTGAATACAGAAACAATTTGGGCAATTCTTGACGAGAAACTTGATGATGCCACAGTCAACCAGTTGCTATGGCATTATTTAGGCTATCGCTATGATTCTTCAACTGCACAATGGGACACTAGCCAAGTTGCACCAGAATGGCAAGATGAGTACCCACAACCACCAGATTTCATTGAATCTCGCCCTGCAACAGTCAAGTTGACTCGTTCCATTCCTGCTGAAAATAAACAAATGCTAAAAGAAAAACTGGGTTTCAAAGGTTACAAAATTGGTGAATTTGGGCCTCGACAAACTCGCAGGGCAACGGCGGCGAATTGGTTGTTAAGTTATCTGCAACAAACTAACGGCAAAATTGAGTAATCTCATGTAGCAGATATTTTTAGCAATCCTAAATCATTTCTGATAAACAAGATCCCTGACTTCGTAAAAGTTGTCGGGGATCTATGGTTTGCAATGAGCACAAATTAAATCAGATTGCTTTATTAAAAAAAATCTTATTATTACCAATATTATTTTTATTGCCAAATATCGGCTATTTTATAACTTAATAAAAAACTATTAATTTTTTTAACAAAACGTTGTAACTGGATACAATAATATTTAAATTTTCCTAGTATATTAAACCAAATTGCAGTAAGTAAATTTGAATATTAATCAAAAAATAAATGCTCTAAACAGTCAAAATTTGCCAATCAATAGTTAATTTTATAAAATATTTATCAATTATTCCTGAAGATAGAAGCACTAATTATATAATTCTTTCTCTAGAGCTATTTGCAAATTCAATTGAGCATCAGAAAATATTATTATCAACCATTGATATTACAAACACTTTTATGGCAAAGCCAATTGAATTTAATTTATTTGCACCTTACAACAAAGGAGCCGCATTAATTGGTTCTTTTTCTGATTGGCAAGAAATTCCAATGGAAAAAGGTGATGATGGTTATTTTCGTACAAGTGTTGAACTAGAAGACGGCATTTATAAATATAAATTTCGCATCCAGTCAAATTCATGGTTTTTGGAACCAGAACAATGGGTTGATGTCACAGACCCCTATGCAACTGATATAGATGAACAAAGTGGAAAAGATGATGGTGTTATCCAGGTAAAAGATGGTAAAAGGATTACCGATACTTATATTTGGCAACATGATGATAAACCTTTACCTGCTGACCATGAATTGGTAATTTATGAATTGCATGTCGGTGACTTTTCTGGTGGCGAGGATGACCCTTATGCACGAGGCAAGTACAAACACGTTATTGAAAAGTTAGATTATCTATGTGAACTCGGAATCAACGCTATTGAGTTGATGCCACTTAAAGAATATCCTGGTGATTATAGTTGGGGTTATAATCCTCGCCACTTCTTTGCTACAGAATCTAGTTATGGTTCTACTGCGGGATTGAAAAAATTGATTGATGAGTGTCATGGCAAAGGTATTCGTGTGATTCTTGACGGTATTTATAACCACTCAGAAGCATCTGCTCCTTTAACACAAATTGACCACGATTATTGGTATCATCACTCTCCCCGTGACCCTGGTAATAACTGGGGGCCTGAGTTTAATTATGAACATTATGACGAAAAATTAGATATTCATCCTGCGTGGAAATTTATTGGTGATACAATCCGTTTTTGGATTGGGGAATATCATCTTGATGGTATTCGCTATGATGCAGCGCGGCAAATTGCTAACTACGACTTCATGCACTGGATTGTTCAAGAAGCCAAAAAAACTGCTAGCATGAAGCCTTTTTACAACGTTGCCGAATACATTCCTGAAACTACCAGCATTACCAATGTAGATGGGCCAATGGATGGTTGCTGGCATGATAGTTTCTATCACTGCATTTTAGAACATATCTGCGGTGATACATTTGATTTAGAGCGTCTCAAAGATGTCATTGACTGCAAGCGCCAAGGCTTCTTGGGTACCATTAATGTGGTAAATTACCTCACCAACCACGACCATAACCATCTCATGGTTGAATTGGGGAACCGTGAGATTTTTGACGAAGATGCCTTTAGGCGGGCTAAATTAGGAGTAGCCATCCTGATGACTGCTGTTGGTGTACCTTTGATTTGGATGGGAGAGGAATTTGGCGAGTATAAACCTAAACAACCTGAATCATCCAAAATTGATTGGACGCTGTTAGGTAATGATTTAAATCGTGGTTTATTTGAATCATACAAAGGCTTAACCAACCTGCGTAAAAATAATCATGCCCTCTACACAGAAAATATTGATTTTATCCACGAAAATCCAGAGGCAAAAGTATTAGCTTATACTCGTTGGAATGATGAAGGTTCTCGTGTAGTCGTGGTAGCTAATTTTTCAGAAAACTTTCTAGGTGATTATCATGTTCCTAATTTAGCAAGCGGTGGTACATGGCACGAATGGACAGGGAATTATGATGTCGAAGCTGGTGACGATGGCATCGTAGCTGATTTGGGACCATACGAAGCCAAAGTGTTTGTATGGCAGTAATGATATACACTACTGCTGAGTCAGTAGTCCAATAATAAAGAAAAGGGGAAACATTTTTCCCCTTTTTCAGTTATTATCTTACTCATGTACAGTTTAATTAGAAATTTGTCAAGCAGAAAACAGGCTATTTTAAAATATCATCGGTTTGTGTTACACTTTTGAGTTGAAGTGCGGATATAAAATTGCCAAATCATCCCCATGCACAACAAATTATTTAATAGTAATATCGAGAACGATCGCATTTTATTAACTCCCAATGAAGTCAAATCAAAATTACCTTTAACACAATTAGCTGAACAAAGAGTTTTAGCATCTAGACAGGAAATAGAACATATCCTGGATTTTCAGGATCGCAGAAAATTTATAGTAGTTGGCCCATGCTCAATCCACGATCCAAAAGCAGCGCTCGAATATTCTGAGAGATTGAAAATATTGGCCGAGCGAGTTAAGGATAACTTGCTACTAGTTATGCGAGTGTACTTTGAAAAACCAAGAACAACTGTAGGCTGGAAAGGATTAATTAATGATCCAGATATGGATGATTCTTTCCATGTAGAAAATGGTTTGTTAATTGCCCGGAACCTGTTATTAAAAATTACAGAATTAGGATTACCTGCTGGCACAGAAGCACTAGATCCAATCATTCCTCAATACATTAGTGAACTGATTACATGGTCTGCCATTGGAGCACGCACGACCGAATCACAAACTCACCGCGAAATGGCAAGTGGGCTTTCGATGCCTGTAGGTTTTAAAAACGGTACTGACGGTAATATTCAAGTAGCTTTGAATGCCCTACAATCAGCTAGAAACCCGCATAATTTTCTGGGAATTAATCAAAACGGACAGGTCAGCGTATTTCAAACTAAAGGTAATGCCTACGGTCACGTAATTTTAAGGGGTGGTACTCAGCCCAACTTTGATCCAGCAAATGTCAAACTGGTAGAAGAGAAATTAAAACAGGCAAATTTACCACCGAGAATTGTGATTGACTGTAGCCACGGCAATACCAATAAAGATTACAAATTACAAGGTATTGTCTTAGAAAATATTATTCAGCAAATAGTGGATGGTAATACATCAATAGTTGGCATGATGTTGGAATCCCATTTGTATGAAGGTAGTCAATCAATTACTGGTAAACAAGAAGAATTAAAATATGGTATTTCTGTAACTGATAAATGCATTGGCTGGGAAGAAACCGAAAAAATTATTTTGGCTGCTCACGAAAAACTTAAGTAAATACCATAGCGGAGGTTTTCAGAGGCTTTGAATCTTACTTCCCAACGCTAGTAGGGCTTGTCATTACTCAATGTATGACAATCCCCGCTTCGTTTCTATTTCAAGGCTAATAACTTGCATTCCTCTTAAGAGAAATAAACAAGAATTTTATATCATGTCTGCTTGATTACTTATTAAACCTGAAGAACCTCACTCCACCAAAGCTACGCTTTGTCTTCCCTAAAAGCAAGCGGACCTAGTACAACGCAGCGCAAATAAACAACCCATTTTAAATCAACGAAACGTTTACGTTGTATTTCTTTTGACTTTTGACTTTTGAACGCCAGTTGCTTCAAGTCGGCAGAGCCGCCCAATGCACTGGCTCCTTTTGACTTCCGCCTTGCGGTATTAGGGTGTACACATAAGTCGAAAAAAGCTCGATTTCCAATTGTTATCTCGTTTCTCTGGTTCCTATGCTTTGTATAAGAATGTTGGTGTTCTCATCCAATCGATAACTACTGTAACATCAATATTAATCTTAATAATTCCTGTGTTTATCCAGATTTTCTTTCAGTGGTGTTACACAACAAATATTCCGGTAAATATGACCCCGAATTCTACTGTGGTTTTTTTTTGAATTAGCGATGTCTACGACGAGCTTGTTTACGAGATGCTACGCGTAACTCGATTCTCCGTGTGGGTACGCTTACGCAAGCAAATCTATTAAGCTTGTAATGCCTTAAACCACTTATTTAAAACTGTACTGATGGTTTTCTTAATCTGATGCTTACGACTCCATTTCTGGAATGCCATTTCATACTCTTCGCCTTTGATTTGAAAGGTATTCCAAACATCCAGCCCTACAGGCAATCCGCAGAATAGTAAAATGTACAGCGACCAAGAAATTCCGCCACCAGTGATTAAATCTAACAGTATAAAAAAACCATTTAAAATCGCGTAATTCCCTAGACGCTTCTGAAATCTTCTGATGCGGTAGGCGTCAAAAGCGTTTCGCTGTTGGACTTGACCTTGTTGTACTAACCAATCATGTTGGGCTAATTTTAAAGAATCAGGTGAAATTTCTAACTCAGCAGCAATTTCTAATATCTGCTCATAAGAAAATTCTGTATCCTTGTCATTAGCTTGACGAGCGATCGCTAAGTGCAGAATCTGTTGGACATCTTCTTGGCTATAAGAGCGGATGCTTTGAGGTTCAAACGCTGTCATAATTCTTTCGCTTATATTAGTTTTGATAGAAATTTGCTACCCAATAGATTTTAAGCAGCTACGCCAGTACTATTTCCATTATCTCTACATTAGCAAATCTGGATGTTGTCGCGCGTCTAATGTATTGTATTTTTAACTTTGAGTAAAATGCGTCTATCGCTCCTGCACTTTTGGTTGTCAATAGCCATAAATATCTTTAATAACTTGTACCCAACCGTTAGGGACAGATTTGAGGATGCGATCGCCTTTTTCTTTAGTTGCGGTTGTGGCGTCGCCAATCACTTCACTTTTACTGATATCTCGCGTCACCCAAGCCACAGGTAACTTACCTTCCCAACTCAGTAAACTAATTTCTGACTGTTCTGGGGGATACTCTGCAACAGTTTTCTCTAGCTTCACTTGTTCTGGCAAAATCGATAACATAATGCTAGTTTCAGCATCTACAATTAACCGCAGATAAGGGCCATGTTATTCAAGTTGCCCCCATAGGCTGGATGATTACCACATTTTCCTTATATGGCATTGCCTGGATGTCAGTCCAGGTGAGGTAGGGAAAAAAGCGTTCTAGAGGAATGAAACTGTGCATATTACTTGGATTACGCCATTTTTATCTTAACGGGATTGATACAAGAAACAAGATTTGTTACTTTTGACTTTTGAATGAGTGACTTTTGACTTCCCCAAAAGGGCTGACTCTTAGCGTCTCCCGTTGGGAGAAGACTCGCTCTAAGCGAACGCAAGAGCGTCTCTAAGAGTTGCCATGCCGCAGGCTTTACGCTGCGCTATCAACAAGAACCGCCTTCGCGGAGCGTCTCGTAGAGAAGACGGGGGCTGCCTCACCTCAAGCCGGACTGCCTTAAAACCCGTAGCTTTGTACTTCATGCAAAAGAAAACTGCTGTATAACCCCGCCCAAAGCAAGCCGGATTTTTTCCTATGTGTAAATTGGGAGATTGGGAGCGATCGCTTGTAAATCCCTATGTGAAGAACTCTAGCTATATCCAGTCTAATCAAGATGCGGCAGAGGATAATAACCAAATAGGGACTAATAACAAGGACTTAAGTTAATGGTTGAAGAAAATGGATCGATTCGTACCCTATCGGTTGATATTGGCGGTAGTGGCGTTAAGGCTATGGTTTTAGATATAACGGGGAATCCTGTCACGGAAAGGGCACGTTTAGATACACCCCAGCCTGCTACACCAGATGTTGTAATTAATGCAATTGTTGTGTTAGCAGCGGCTCAAGGTGAATTTCATCGCGTTTCGGTTGGTTTTCCTGGTGTGGTGCGGTCTGGAGTCACGGAAACAGCGGTAAACTTACATCCAGATTGGATCGGATTTGATTTGGAAACAGCATTATTAAAACATTTAAATAAGCCTGTGCGGGTGATTAATGATGCAGATATGCAGGGGTTTGGAGCGATCGCAGGTAAAGGTGTAGAATTGGTGATTACTCTGGGTACGGGGTTTGGTTCGGCTTTATTTATGGATGGTAAGCTGGTACCGAATATGGAAATGGGGCATCATCCGTTTCGCAAAGGAGAGACTTTTGAGCAACAGTTGGGGCGTGCAGAGTTAGAAAAAATTGGTGAGAAAAGATGGAACAGGCGTTTAGAAAAAGCGATCGCATCTTTGCAACATCTGTTCAATTATGATTACCTTTACATTGGCGGTGGTGAAGCCGTGAGAGTGAATTTCCAGCTACCGTTAAATGTGAAACTCATCCCCAATATCACTGGTTTATTAGGCGGTATTGCTTTGTGGCGAGATGAGAAAAGGTAAAAAGTTTTTCAGTAGCTACAACTGGGCGTACTAAGCGCTAAGGGCGGGCTGGATTGGTTGCAAAGGGTATTAGCACCCATAGCACTCGCAGGAGCTTTATGATCAAATTGCACCAGAACGGGACAGACCTTTATACAATCAAGCAAATTACGGGCGATCAAGATTTCAAATTCCTAAAGCGCTATGTGGAAATTGACAGCGATCGCGTTAGGAGAGCGATCAACGCTTTATGAACGCCAAACTCTATTTTCTGCTTTCTCGAAATCTTTTTTGACTTGCAGCATGGGGAGTATGACCATCAAGAGATCAAGGCTTAGGCACTCTCCGAGTTTAGCGAACCAGGCATGGATGAAATCTACCCGAACTTGTGACAAATCACAACTGAGCAGATAGGCTGAAAGTGATTTCAACAAATAACCATGCGATCGCAATCTCCACCTCCTGCTTCCTGTGCTGCGCCAATTGCGATCGCACATTCCCTCGGGTGATGTGCCGATGCTTAATCTTCCTGTCGATCTTCCAGCAATAGCAGTAATAATGATTATCTTTGCAGTTCATCGGCAGGTTGGATTAACTTAGCCAGAGCAGTCTGTGGCAGTATGTCCTAACCGCCGTGGAAACTGGAAGGCTACCAGAAAACGAACTGACTAAAGAATTGATTTACCACTGCGACTCACTCAAGAAGACAGTTAATGAGCAAGGCGAGAAGCTGCTAGGTGGTAAGCACATCCAGGGTAAGCTCATGAGCAAAGTAGTAAACTTGTTGTTCCAAGTATTGTGTAAAATAATTCCCGTAGTATGATGTTATAAACGCTTCATACAAATGAGGGGTTTTCAAATCTGATAAAGTTTCAATTACCCTGAAGTTTGATAATCTTTATAAGTCGTTGGGAAGAATCCCCAATCATATGAACTGAGAGAAAATCTGTTTGATAAGTTCGGTTTTGGGTTGCGAGTGCGATCGATCTTTCAGCTACCCTGAAGTTGATATATAAAAGAGCAATTTTCAAATGACTATTTACTTTTATAAGGTTTGGCAGCCTTATGGCTGTTTTTCTAACTTTTCTCTTCATAGAATCTATATCCAGGGTACTTACTGGCCAACGGTTGAGCATTATTATCAAGCGCAAAAGTTTGTCGGCAGCACAGATGCGGCAATTATACCCCTCATTCATGCCGCCGCCACCCCAGAAGAAGCTGCCGCTTTGGGAAGATGTAACACTCGCCAATTCCGTCGAGACTGGGATTTGGTGAAAACTCAAATTATGCGAGAAGCTGTACTTAAAAAGTTTCTCACTCATCTTGATATTAGAGAAGTTCTCCTGAACACAGGTGATGAGATTTTGGTTGAAAACTCCCCAACCGATTCTTTTTGGGGCTGTGGTGCTAATAAAACAGGTCAAAACCATCTCGGTAAAACTCTCATGAGTGTGCGTGAAGAAATCCGTAAGTTACTATCTTTAACGGTAATTTACGAATAATTTCATCAAAATAATTGCATTTAACATAAAATCAGCAATTATACGGGGAATAGTAAAATTCCCCAGCCAAAAATATTTGAAAAAGTTGCCAATAATTTAGTTGTTTATTTGAAAAAATCTTAATTAATTGAATTAATGGGCAAAAATCGTCAAAAAATATTTTTAATTTCAGGAAATTATTAAGGCATAAATTTAAGTGTAATTGCTGACATAACTTCATGTTTTAGAATATAAAATTAATAGATGACAATGATTAAAATTTATTAACTTTAGACTTGAGAAATGTTTGAAAAGTCTTTACTGATAAAGCAAGCGTTTTAAGATTTACTTAAATAAATTTTAGAAGGCTACGGGTATCAAGCAAAATATCTGATACTTTTCAAATATACTCATAATCCATTTCCAAAAATATTTGCAACAAATGTACGCCCCAAGCAACGCATTTGTAGCAGGAATTTCTTAAAATTGGATGAAAATCAAGGCATTGTAAGTTGAAAATTTTTATCAAAGACAATTATAAAAAAAATTATACTTCAGTCATGGTGTATATAGGCAATGACATTTACCGATAAACCAAAAGGTTTGCAGCAAAACTTAGACCAAGAAAATTTACTGCATCGGATGATAAACCAGATCAGGCGATCGCTCGACCTGCAAGAAATATTAACGACTACCGTTACTGAAGTACGTTTATTTTTGCGTTCAGATCGAGTAATGGTGTATCGCTTTGATGCTAATGGTAATGGTGAAGTTATTACTGAATCTATTCATGACCAGCGTCTGCCATCGTTATTGGGATTGCACTTCCCAGTTCATGATATTCCTGAAGCGGCCAGAGAGATGTTTTTGTCAGTGGGACAACGTTCGATTGTCGATGTGGCAAACGAGAAGATCGGGTTATCGCCTCTACAATCAAAAGAAACTGGCAAACCCCTACAAACTAATATCTACTATCGGCAGGTAGACCCGTGCCATATTCAATACTTAAAGGCAATGGGCGTGCAGTCTTCTTTGGTAGTACCAATTTTACATTGCGACCCACAAGAACAATCGGCAAAGCCTAAATTGTGGGGATTGTTGGTATCTCACCATAGTGAACCGCGAAAGATTTTGAAGCGGGAACTAAAAGTATCGCAGCAAGTTGCCGATCAGGTAGCGATCGCGATCGCTCAAAGTAATCTACTCACTGAAACCCTCGCCAAGCAAGAGCGAGAAGTTACTATTAACCGAGTTACTACACTATTGCATAAACTACCGCTAATCCAATTGCAGCGATCGCTAGAAGAAGTTATTACTGCCTTCGCTGGAGTCGGTGGCAGGCTTTACATTGAACAGAGTCGGGAACTATACACCTGGGGCGAACAACCTACACTCCCCTACGAGTTAGACAACAGTATTATCGAACAGCATCCTATGTGGCAAAACTGGATGGCTGAGTGGAAACCAGGTAATATTTGGACAACTGTTGACCTCTATAAAGAACCACGTTTGCGAGTTTTGGCTTTAGCATTCCGTTCTACTCAAATTCGCGGACTCATGGTGATTCCCTTACATTACCGCGAAAAATTTATCGGTGTATTAAGCATTTTTCGCTCGGAATTTGAAACGGAAATCTTGTGGGCGGGAATATGTGAACAAAATCGGCGACAACTTTTACCCCAGCTTTCCTTTGAGGTTTGGCGAGAGCAAAAAAAGGGGCAAGCAGCTGAGTGGAAACCGGAAGAAATCTTATTGGCGCAAGCCTTGTACGATCATTTTTCAATGGCAATTCAACAGCAGCAAATGTATAAACAGGAACAAGCGCTGAATCTCAACCTAGAACTGCGGGTGCAAGAGCAAACGGCTGAACTCGAAAAATCATTACTGCTTACCAAAGTACTCAAGCAAGTCACAGAGCAGATTCGCCGCACATTGGACTTGCAGACAACCCTGCAATCCATCGTTCGGGAAGTCCGTCCCCTGCTAAACTCAGACCGGGTGCTGATTTTCCAACTTCAGAGTAGATCGGTGATTGTGGAAGAGATCAATGGTAATTGGCAGTCAACTTTGGGAGTGAATCCACCACCGGGATGCTTTCCTGATGAGTATACCCGTCCATACTTTCAGGGCAAGGTAAGGGCAATTAACAATGTTTCAACTGCTTCTTTAAGTAATTGTCATCAAGAGTTTTTGCAGAGTCTGCAAGTGCAAGCAAACTTAATAGTTCCGATAAATATGGGTATGAAACTATGGGGGTTACTAATTGCCCATGAGTGTAAGGCTCCCAGAAATTGGCAGGATGCAGAAATTGATTTATTGCAACAGCTAGGAGATCAGGCTGCGATCGCCATTCAACAAGCAGAACTCTACCAACAAACCTGTGATGCCGAAACTGAAGCTAGAAATCAAGCTGCACATTTAGAGCATACCCTACATGAACTCCAAGAAACACAGACAAAATTGATTCACACCGAAAAAATGTCTGGTCTAGGACAGTTGGTAGCGGGTGTCGCCCACGAAATCAACAACCCCGTTAACTTTATCTACGGTAACCTGTGCCACGCTAGTGACTACACCGAACAACTGCTAGAAATTTTACGCCTCTACCAGTTACATTATCCCCTCCCGCATAGTGAAATTCACGTTGCGATCAAAGCGATCGATTTTGAATTTTTGGTAGAAGACCTCCCGAAAATCATGACCTCAATGCAAGTAGGAACCGAGCGCATTCGCTCAATAGTGCTATCGTTACGAAATTTTTCTCGCTTGGATGAGGCTGAAAACAAGCGTGTTGACTTGCATGAAGGCATTGACAACACCTTATTAATTTTGCAACATCGGCTGAAAGCAAATGCTGAATTTCCAGGTATTCAGGTAATTAAAGACTATGGCAACATCCCCAGAGTGGAATGCTATGCCGGCCAAATGAATCAGGTATTCATGAATATTTTCAGCAATGCCATAGATGCCCTGATAATGGGGGCTGAGGACTGGAGACTAAGGACTGGGGAACTGAAGACTAAGGACAAGGTAGACAAAAGGAATACCTCATGCCCAATACTGACTATTTATATTTCCACTAAAATCTCAGTAGACAACTCTCGTCTATTGATTCGTATTTGTGACAATGGCCCCGGAATGACTCAAGAGGTGAAAAAGCGAATTTTTGACCCGTTTTACACTACCAAACCTGTGGGCAAGGGTACAGGATTGGGACTGGCAATCAGCTATCAAATTATTGTCGAAAAACATGGTGGAATGATGGAGTGTATTTCAGAACCTGGCAAAGGTACAGAATTCTGGATTGAAATTCCCGTCAAGCCTTAAGCCAAAATCAATAGACTTCTTGCATAAATAATTCATGGTACAATGGAGTCTTTTAAAAATTTGCTTTTTATATCAATCAGACATACCAGTAAACTAACAAAAGTTCTCTGTACTCAACGCGAAAACTGCTATTTCCTCAAATATGGAAGATTAGGGGACGCCGTAACTAATTTTCATTCCTTATTTACAGAAGCGATGAAAGTGAGTACATCCCTGGATAGAATAAAGAAGAGGAGGAAATAGTTCAGCAATTAGAGATTTGGGTGTTGTTGTGTTTAAAGAGAAGTCTGAGATAAGGTCTCCTCTGGGTGTAAGATTATACGAAGTTGAATAGTGAGAAATAGTTTAAATAGCGCCTTATGTCAATTATTGCGCTCAGAGCGTGGTATCTACAGGATTATGAGCCGATTCCAGAACTGGAAAAACGTCCGCCAGACATTCGCTTAAGCAAAAAAAGCCTGTTGAAATCAGCATTGCGAGCAGACTTTTTGGAAGAAAGCGACGAAGTTAAGGAATCAACTTGGTTTGGACGCTATCTAGAAGGGGAAAATATTGAATTTTATATTGAAGGTAGTGGTGGCTATTGCGTAGCTAACATTGACTTAATTAGTCATGAAATTTATTTCACCAAGCAGGCGGTGTTAGCTCAGTTAGAACCAACGATTTTTTTGTGCTATCAAACTGAGTATGCCGCAGCGACAAATGTTTTAAGAGAAGAACTGCGAAAAAGTTTGGACAGTTTAAACAAGCGATCGCGCTTTCCCCTAACATTAGTAGAATCCTCTCATCCCAGCGGTGCGGCTGTACGGATTAACCGCACGATCATGCGAAAAATCCGTAAGAGTTTGTTATTTATCGCTGACACCACGCCCATTGCTAGTATTGATGGTAAAGAAACTCCCCAACTAATTCCCAGTCCTAATGTCTGTATTGAGATTGGCTATGCTATTCAAAGTAAGCGGTCTGAACAGATTTTACTAGCGCAAATGCAACGCCCAGAGTTTGAAGGGCAATTTCCCTTTGACTTACCCACACAGCAAATTTTGCAATTCCAAGACACCACAGAACTAAATCAAATCCTCACAGGAACCATTGAAAACCAGCTAGCACGATTCAAATTGTTTTTTTGAGCAAGATAATATTACTTACCAAAAATCGAACTAAACCTCATCTATGTTGAGAACCGTAGTTTTTGCCCTCACCCTAAATCCCTCT
>NZ_CALMFY010000220.1 GCF_937863485.1 uncultured Nostoc sp.
AAATATATAACATAATCGAAGTAAGTACCTGTTTCAACTATTGATTTTATTCCTTTAAGACTAGCTCTGACAATATCAAAACTTCCCCATGCTAAATGGTATCTCTTTATGAAAGAGACATTTGGAAAATCCTTGAGTTGAGTCAGTACGTGATGATAAATTTTATAATCCGCTTTTTTATCTATATGTATAAAAAATGAAACATCATCTGTGTTTAGTTTATAAATAAGACGTACTAATTGTTCCGGATATTTATGTGCCAAAATTATATATGCTATTTTCATAAAAACTGCCTTATTAGATAAATCAAGGTTCTTTGTCTACAAGCTGTTTTTGTGTCACCTCTAATTTAGCCAGGTTCAAAGCATTGCCTGTTCAATTACTCGTCGATTTAATTCCATAAACTCAAAGCCTTGGCTAAACTGTCGTCGCTAGGTCTTCTCCAAGATTTGACTGTAGCGACTTAGATTTGTGAAGTTCACTTTTCCCAACATAATCCTAACTATAGTAAATAAAATTACTAAGTACTTATGATCAGGTTTGCTAAATTACCCATTTGGGCGAGTATCGTTTCTAGCGTATTCATAGCTGATCTAGCAGTATGCTTTTTTGAACTATTTGCAGCCTACAACAATAAGTGGCTTTTTTATCCATTGGGGCGAAAACTGTCCGGAGTATTGTTAAGTTAAACGAAAAGGCTGATGGAGGCGTCACAATTATTTTGCAGATTCGTAGTAAAATCGAATTTAGGAAAAAATTATGTTGACGGTGTATGCTCTAACCTTTGCTCTAAATACAATATAAAAGTATAAAAACATACAAAACAAAATATGCAAAATATCAGAAATGATTTGTGGCAAAAAACATCATTTTCTACATGCTCATATATTAAGTCTTTACGCGATTACCGCCCAGTGATTGTTCGTCGTGCCATACAAAGCTGGGCTAAATTACTAGAGCTTCCGTTTGCTGAAAAAATATTTCTAGATGATAGTAGTCCTGATTTAAATGGGATGAAGCTACTTCAATCATCCAATCAAATCAATCATTTTGATTGTGTTAGATATAATACTATGAGCCATCCCCCTCATAGTAATTTTGGAATTCTTATTAGTCTGAATATTTGTAAATCTGATTATATTTTACATCTGGATGACGATATTCAAATAGTTGGAACACCTCAAGACTGTATTGATATCTTGGAACATGGTCTTACTATTCTTAATGAAGATAAAAATATTCTGGGAATAAATTTAATGCATATAGATGCAAGTGCTGGGGGACAGTGGGGTCCAGATAAAGATTATTTTGCAAGTGATGTTTTTTCTCATCCTATTCAATATTTTGGAAATTCAGCATGTTTAATGAGAAGGGAACTTTTAGAAGTCGTGAGTTTAAAAGAAATTTTTACTTGGGGTAAAGAACAGCCTACTAATTGGGAAGAGTTAGTCTCAACTTCAGATAATACTTCTTCGTTTCTTGTAGCTAAGGTTGGAACTCCTTTTACAGTTGATAATGATGCATGGTTATTCAAAAGTACATTTCGTGTGTCTACCTGGGAAACATATAAATATTTATTACTTAAGAAATTAGGTTTAGGCACGCTAGCATCCCAATTTTCCAAGAAGATAAAAGAAAGGGAATATAATTTGTGATTGGAGCTTACAAATTAAAGTGGAAGACCATAAAATTGCAAAAACTTTGGTAAACATTTAAATATTCTTTACCATCTAAAAACGGTATACTACTAAAAAGTAACTTTTCACTCTCACCCCATTGAGTGGAATAAAATTCAGCCAGCTAGAACGTTTGTTAATGCGGGAGTTAATATACTTTAACCAAGCTAATAAATATAAAGAACTCGCTAAAAACGCACCTAATCTTTATCAATAGGTTATCAGTAACTTTTATAATATTCTTGTTTCCATAGGTTTAACTTTAAGTATATCTGCAATATTTTTATTGTCATATATTGTTTATAAAAGTAGACAAAAAATTATTCAGAACAGATTAACATACTTAGCCTCTATATCAGTTTTATTTATACCATATATTCTGCCTAAAATGCACGACAGATATATCTATCCTGCTGATATATTTTCTCTGATTTTTGCCTTTTACTTTTCCAGATATTTTTGGGTGCTATCGTTGTGCAAATGTCCTCATTTTTTTGCTATTTAGGTACTTCTATATATCCAATTGTTTTCTATGCCTTTAGGTTTTACACCCTGGTTGATTGTGCAAAATTGTGAGATTATTTATCCAAAATTAAAAGCTTAATTTTGCTAAAATATTAATTAAAAGTTAATTTATCTATCTATCTGCAAAGATGAATATAAGGAAAAAATTTTTGGCTAATGACTTATTTTTTATCATAGCAATATGGTTGTCTAGTAGACTTCTAATAGTTATCGCTATGTTACTGATTGCCCCATTGTTTCCAAGTTCATCAGATGGTGTTGCTGCCACGTTTAATTGGGATGTTTTCTCTGCTTGGGATAGTGTTTGGTATGAGAAAATTGTGACTTATGGTTACGATTTTTCTAGTAACGTGAAGGAAATGTATACAGTTGCATTTTTCCCTTTATTTCCATTGTTAAGCCGGATAATTATGTTTATCGGCTTGCCTTTTAAAGTGGCAGGTATATTAGTTAATAATGCGGCTTTTTTAGCTGCCTTGATCGTACTTTATTTTTGGGTACAAGAGCTTTACAGCACAAGCACAGCACGATGGGCAACAGCTACTTTAGCATGGTGTCCCTATTCCCTTTATGGAACCGTAATTTACACTGAAGGTCTGTTTTTGTTGTGTACCACATCTAGCTTACGAGCTTTTGATAAAAAGCAATATATTTGGGCAGCATTCTGGGGAGCATTATCTACAGCGACGCGACTACCTGGAGTTGCTCTTATCCCCACTTTTCTGTTTGTTTCTTGGAAAGAACGTAGAGGTATAAAAGCCTATATTGCCAGTTTAACTGTTGGTTTGGGTATATCTTTATATAGTCTTTATTGTCAAATTCAATTTGGTGACGCTTTGGCTTTCATCCATGCACAAAAAGCATGGCGTGGTGATGCAACAGGGTTTGCTTGGCAGGGTTGGTGGCAGATGCTGATGCAAATTACGATAGGTTTCACTAATTGGAAATCTGGTTATATTAAAGACCCTTTGCATCCGTTATTCTTTTTAATAATTATTGTTAGTGGCTGTTTTTTATGGCGCTTTCGTGTACATCTGGGGATGATTAAATTCCGCTATGGATTATATTTTTTATGGCTATGGTTGTGGGTATTAACAAAAGATGAATTAGTTAAAATTGTACTAGTTTTTGGTGGGATATATTTACTATGGTTATCACGGACTAAAATTCCCCTTGTTACTGTTGTCTATGGGTTTTCTTCTTTCGCTTTAATTTTAAACACTGGGATTACAGCCTCATCTGAACGCTACGCTTACGGTATTATATCGCTGTCAATGGCATTTGGGTTATTACTTTCCCATTATCCTCGTTGGGGATACCCAATTATGTACTTTTTTGGAATACTAATGTTCACATTTTCTATTCGATTTGCCCACGATCTTTGGGTAGCTTAGGTTGATTAATATCATTCATTGATCGGTTACCGATAAATAAGATACCTGACTTTGTAAAAGTTGTCGGGTATCTTAGCTAATCTCCTATCCAATATTCGTTGGTATAATTAGTTTTTTGTAATCAGTGTAAATCCGTTAGCTGCTCCTATAATTTTACTACCAGTTAAATTGATTTGCTGTAAGGCCGCATTGTCTAACAGTAAATAAGATTTATTAGATAACATTTGTTGTAAAAGTGGCACAGTTGTAGCAGTTACCTTGCAATCGCTGTAAAAGTCCAAACTAGGACGCCCATAAGCAAAAGAGGTGTAAATTTGTGTTCCTGGCGAAACATTTGCCCGAATTAAGTCTGCTACTGGTTTAACTGGAAAAGCTTCCTTTAATTCCCAAATCCATGATTGTGAACTCATCAACAGGGTTAAAACTAAATACATTCCTGTAAATAACACTGGAATAAAGTTGCGATCGCGCTGTTTAACTAGCCAGGCTGCGGTGGCCATACTTATTGCCAAAAGAATGCTCATGACTATTAAAATAGGCTCTTTATTTGCAATAATAAAGTAGACACAACTTCCTAACCCAGCAAAAGCAATAATAGCTAGAAATATTGTCCAACTTCGCACTCTAAAATGACCGTACTGCCAAATTTCGCTAAGTTTAGCACCAATTGCTAAAGCTAAAAATGGATATAAAGGCATAATATACCACGGGAGTTTAGTTCTCATTAAAGATATGCTTCCTAAATAAACAATTGTGCCAATAATAATTAGGCAACCCCAGGTAGTATGACGTTTTTTCCAAGCTAAATAAAAACCTCCCGGTAAAAATAATAGCCAAGGAAAACTATACTTAATTAACTCAATTAAATAGTACCAGGGAGGGCCACTATGACCTTCAACAGATTGTGTAAGGCGATCAAAGGTTTGGGCTTGAAAATTCACTTGGAAGAAATTTTCCCCATAATGTTGCCATTGAGCAGCAAACCAAGCGATCGCTGGTGCATTTCCTAAAAATATTCCTACTAATAAATAGGGGCTTGTTAACAAAGCAAACTGCCGATCTGCAATCAGGAATAAACAAGCGATCGCCCCTAGCAACAAAACTGTCATCCCTTTAGTTAGAGTGATTAACCCTAGACAAAATCCCACGCCTAAAGCATACCGCCGATTCTGACGTGCTTTTAGCAAACAAAACAACAACAGCAAGAAAAAGGTAATAGTTGTACCATCTAGCATTGCTAGCCGTCCGTGACGCACCACAGGCAACATCGTCAGGTAAACTAAAGCGGCAAACAGAGCAGGTAAACTTTGGTTAAAAAGCAAACGTCCCACCAAGTAAAGCAAAGGTACTCCCAAGGCAGTTAACACTGCACCCGGTAGACGTGTTGTCCACTCATTCACGCCTCCAATGGAGTAAGTCCAAGCAATTAGCAAGTGCATCAGGGGTGGCTTATTATAATAAGGTTCACCTCCCAAGGTGGGGTAAAGCCAATGCATTGAACCAAGTGGGGCACGCCAAATTTCACGGGCAACCTGTGCCACAGTACCTTCATCCCAATCTCGTAAAGGGGAGTTTCCTAAAAATATCAGCCATAGAACTAGAGATATTATCAGTAAGCTAAATAACCATTCTTTTTCTCGGAATAGACGCATATCTAAAATCGGGATAATCATCTCAACCACTGTAAGGCGGTATTGTACCCCAGATTCTGCAATGTTAAAAAGCGGCGTTTATATGGTGCGATCGCTCAGAATGCCAGCGTCAATCATGCGGTGATATTCGTCAATCGTCCACTTAGCAACTATCACAGTCATGACGATTGAATCCTCCCAATGATTCTTTATATTCTCCCATTTTAAATAGCAGCAATGTATTGACCTCGATCAACATGATACTTCGCCAGCATATTCTCTAAATCGTCATAAAATCGCACCTCAATACCAGCAGCCTGATAAATCCACTGAGCGTTATCGAAATATTGTTCTATTGAGAAATCCTGTGCAGGATAGGTATAACACCAAGCTGACCATTGAATTGTCCTCCAGATATAACCTTCAGCGTTAAGTAAATGTTTGATCGCGTAAGTGCCGTTTCCACCTTTTCCAGACTGATTACCCACTTTAACAGTAATGCGCTGTATGCTTCCAACTAAAGGGGGATAATCTAACCAATCAAGTAAGCTAATTCTTTTCCTACTTTTTAATTCCTCAAGGAAAGGTGAAAATTTTTTGGTTTCTGTGAGAATAAATAAATGCTCTACTGCACGAGTTAAGGCAACGTAAAAAAGACGACGTTCCTCATCAACTACTTGCTCAATGCTATCACCAAAAATATGGCTAAACATCAAATCAGGATGTATTAATGGGTAACAACTAGGGACAGCATCAAGTATTATAACTACATCATTCTGAAGACCTTTATACTTGTGAGCGGTTGATATGGTTACAGCCTTTCTTGATTCTTCAGGAAGGTAGGAGTGTACCAATTTTATAAATCTGTCGAGTGAGCTATTTCTTGATGTACGTCTACCATAATTTACATCCCAAGGTAAACTATTCTTTCGGCTGAGTAAAACCACAGTTTTACCATCTTTGATAGTCTTATTTACTAAGCGTAATATAGCAGGTGTTATATTGTCTCCCGGATAATCTTTTTGCTCATTTAGATTTGGATTAAATTGTCCGAGATCAGCAATTTCAACCGTTCCAAATATAGTTTTATGGGCGCGTGCAGGAGTACCCAATCCATGCATCAATGTATTACCGATATCGACGATTGAAGTAGCTGAACGGTAATTAGTAGCTATATTGAGTTTTTGCGAAGGCTGGAAAAACTGCGAGAAATTCTGGTAAAAACGAAGGTCAGAACCAGCAAAACCATTAATTGCTTGCCAGTCATCACCAACGCAGAAAAATTGTGCTTGAGGATTTTGTTGTCGAATTGCTTCTATTAAACGGTGGAAGAGTTCTGAGAAATCTTGATATTCATCAATCAGTATGTATCGAAGACACTTTAAATCGCCAGTGCCAGATTTGCGACGAAATACAGTTTGTCCTGATGCGATAACTGCGGCAGCTTTTTGCATCAGTCCATCAAAATCTTCCTCGCCTGTTGCCTGAAGGTGTAGCAAATAGGACTGATAAAACGTTTGTGCAAGCTCCAAAAAACGCTGCTCGACATCACTAGCACACTTATGATTATCAACGAGAGAGGCTATGTATTCTCTACATTGGGCTTGATAAAATTTATCAGTATTGAGAAAATTTTCCTCAAATTGATTTTTTAAGCTATGAAGTAAAGCCTCTTTTTCTGCCTTTCTTTTTTCTGCCTCTTGCTTTCGTCTTTCTATCTCTCGTCTTTCTGCTTCTCGTTTTTCTATTTCTCGTCTTTCTGCTTCTCGTCTTTCTAAGTCTAATCTCCTCTCTTCTTGCTTTCTTCGTGCTAATTCAATAATTTGTTCATGAGAAAGAGGTGGGATTATCTTATTAAATTGTTTAACAAATGCCTCTATTTTATATCTAACTTTAAATCTATTACCATAATCTATTCTGATTAATACTTCTGATTTTTTTTGATTATGAAGTGCATCAACTTTTCCTTCTGTAAAATATTTTATTCCTTTTGTTTGTTTTTTTAAGTTTTTATATTTAACTTTTTCTTGAATGCGACTAACTTTTCGTCCAATAAAGAGCCTCCAGAGATTATCATCATCATCCCCAATTATTTCTACAAAACTTTGAATATTGTCAATCTGTAAACTGTTATCCATACTCTGCTATACTCTTACTCAACTGCTTGCAGCGACTTAAGTGCCTATTCTCAGTTTTCCCGCAGACAGAGCATAATTAACACCGAAGCATAAATGGTAGAAAGGATAAGGTTAGATTCATCTGCTGTTTGTTATTAGTAGACAAAAAAACGGTAGATAAGTTTTGTCTTCTACCGTTTTTTGAATATTGATTTTTATCTGCTCATTTCAATGAAGAACTGAAACTAACTTTTATCATCACTCTTCTATCAGTTGTCTAAGTTCATCCATATTTGAGGAAAAGTTTAGTTCACTATTGTGCTGTTCTACTTGCGCCGACTGAAAATTTTGATAAATCTCTTTACGCCTTTCTTCCCGTAGATATTGCTGCAATAACAGTTTAATTTCTAGTTTATCTTCGCTGGAAAGACTTTTCATTGCTTCAACTACATCATTGAAGGTCATAACTTGGAACACCTTTTAGTGCTTATCCCAGCAATTTAACATGGTAACGATAAAGCTAAAATTTTAAATCCTATTCAACTCCTTGAGTAATAATTCTCATTGCTATATTGCTATTGATAGAAACTTGATATATACATAAAGCAACTACAATTTATCAATTGTTACTAAACCGCCCTCGATAAACTGTATGACAAGTTCATGCTCATCAAGTAAAGCAGTTCCTAATAGAGGTAGCCGTCCTGTCGCAAGTACATTCACTTTCCGTTCTTCTCCATTCCAAATAATGGTAGCTTGATGTACTGGCAAGATTACATTACTATTGTCAGCTAAATTTGCATACATATCATACACAAAAGGGAAACCCAATAGAGTAACTGCTGCTAGAGGTAGAGAAAGAAACTCTGTAAAACCTGTATCGATAACAAATTCAATAGTAAAGTCTGGTTTATTTGGCAGTCGAAATATTATGTTAACGGTTGCATGTCTGTTTTTAATAATACCAGAAATCAACGATAATCACGCTCCATCTCACCACTGAAGGAAACAGCAACTTTGTAACCGATACGAATACCGAAAAGTCGAGCAAATGGATTATTTTGACGTAATAGATGTGCCGATTCTAAGCCTGTTTTATCAACTGCGTATTCACCGGTTTCTATATCAATAATCACCATTTTACCGATGTTTTCTTCTCGCTCTACTTGTTGACGAATGCTATTTTCATATAATTCTTTCGCACGTCGTGCAACTTCTTCACGGCTTAAAAGTATGCTTTGCACGTTCTTGCTCCTTGGTTCATGTTGTATCCTAATTCTACTATAGGATTCATATTTGATTTTTGAAATACACGTAGTAGCGTGTCAAGTCTATCAAGAATGTTAACTCCAGATATTTTCACACAAAAAACGGTAGAGCAATAAATACTCTACCGTTTTCTAATTTTTTATTTGAGATTTAAATCCCAAACCTAAATCTTACTCAACGCCTTGGGGTAATAATTCCCGACGCTGTTGAGAACTAACTTGCACAACGCCATTTTCATCGACATCAACAAGGGCTGTATCGCCATCCTTGATACGACCAGACAGAATTTCTTCTGCTAGGCTATCTTCTAACAAGCGCATAATTGCCCGACGTAATGGTCTTGCGCCGTAGCTGGGACTGTAACCTTCTTGGATCAACCGATCCTTGAAGCGGTCTGTGACTTCTAAGGTGATACCCTTTTCAGTCAGACGACCAAATACTTCCTTGAGCATAATTTCGGCGATTTGGGTCACTTCCGGCTTACTTAACTGACGGAAGACGATAATTTCATCAAGTCGGTTGAGGAACTCTGGACGGAAGTACTGCTTGAGTTCTTCGTTCACCAAGGAGCGAATCCGGTTGTAAGTTGACTCGCTGGCATCTTCGGAGAATTCAAAGCCGATACCGCTACCGCCTTTTTCAATTACCTTAGAACCAATATTGGAAGTTAAAATCAGCAAGGTGTTCTTGAAGTCCACCGTGCGACCTTTGGCATCGGTTAACCGACCGTCTTCCAAAATTTGCAGCAGCATATTGAATACATCGGGGTGGGCTTTTTCGATTTCGTCGAACAACACCACGGTGTAAGGACGCCGCCGCACGGCTTCGGTCAGCTGACCACCTTCGTTATAACCAACATAACCTGGAGGCGAACCAATCAGCTTGCTGACGGTGTGACGCTCCATGTATTCCGACATATCCAAGCGGATCATCGCTTCTTCGGAACCGAAGAAGTAAGCAGCCAAGGATTTCGCCAACTCGGTTTTACCTACACCAGTAGGCCCAGAGAAGACAAAGCTAGCTATGGGTCGATTGGGATTTTTCAATCCGACACGAGCGCGACGAATTGCTCGTGAAACTGCTCTCACAGCTTCATCTTGACCGATTAAACGCTGATGCAAGGTGTCTTCCATGTGCAGCAGCTTTTCAGATTCAGATTCGGTGAGTTTGTTCACCGGTACCCCAGTCCAGGAAGCGACAATGTGGGCAATGTCTTCTTCTGTAACTACAGGTTCTTCACCTTCATTGCCAGTTGCATTGGTCTTGCTTTGAGCGATCGCCCGGATTTCGGCTTTGATTTCCATCTCCCGATCGCGCAATTCTCCAGCTTTGTCAAAGTCTTGAGAGCGCACCGCGTCATCTTTTTCTTTTAATATCTGACGCAGTTCTTTGTCTAACTCCTTGGCTGCGGGTGGCAGCTGGGAGTTAATCAAGCGCACCCTAGAACCAGCTTCATCAACCAAGTCGATGGCTTTGTCTGGGAGGTAGCGATCGCTAATGTAACGGTCTGATAACTTCGCCGCCGCTACCAATGCTTCGTCGGAGATTTTCAGTTTGTGGTGTTGCTCGTAGCGTTCGCGCAGACCATACAAAATTTCAATTGTTTCATCAACCGTGGGTTCGCCAACCATCACTGGCTGGAAACGCCGCTCCAGTGCTGCATCTCGCTCGATGTGCTTCCGGTATTCATCTAGGGTTGTAGCTCCGATGCACTGCAACTCACCTCTTGCCAAAGCTGGCTTGAGGATATTAGCTGCGTCAATAGCACCTTCTGCTGCACCTGCACCAATTAAGGTGTGTACCTCATCAATCACGAGAATGACATTACCCGCAGAGCGGATTTCATCCATGATTTTTTTCAAGCGTTCTTCAAATTCACCCCGATACTTGGTGCCTGCTACGAGCAAACCAATATCCAGTGTGACGACGCGTTTATCTTCTAGGATGTCAGGGATATCTTTAGTGGCAATGCGTGAAGCTAAACCTTCAGCGATCGCAGTTTTACCAACGCCTGGTTCCCCAATCAGCACTGGGTTATTTTTAGTCCGGCGACCCAATATTTGAATCACCCGCTCAATTTCCTTGGCGCGTCCCACCACCGGATCAAGCTTATTGTCTATTGCCATCTGGGTCAGGTTTGAGCCAAATTCATCCAGAGTCGGGGTTTTTGTGCGCCCGGATGAACCGCCTGGTGAAACTTCGGCAGTTTCTCCCAACATGCGGATGACTTGGGTTCTTACCTTAGATAGATCCACACCGAGGTTTTCTAGCACCCTGGCTGCGACACCTTCCCCTTCGCGGATTAGGCCCAACAGCAGATGCTCGGTGCCAATGTAGTTATGCCCCAGTTGGCGTGCTTCTTCCAAGGAGAGTTCTAGAACTCGCTTTGCCCGTGGCGTAAACGGAATTTCCACGGCAACAAAGCCTGATCCCCGTCCTATAATTTTTTCAACTTCAATTCGGGCATCTTTGAGATTGACGCCCATTGATTTCAGCACCTTGGCAGCCACTCCAGTGCCTTCGCCAATCAGACCCAAGAGGATCTGCTCGGTTCCGACAAAGTTGTGACCTAAACGGCGGGCCTCTTCTTGGGCCAGCATGATTACCTTAATGGCTTTTTCTGTGAAGCGCTCAAACATGGCTTTATCCCATCATCTGCGGTCGTGCCGGTATGCTGATTTTAGCACAGGCAAAGCTTTTGGATGCCTGTATAACAGATTATAGACATCCTGAAGCTATGACTTGGATTGATGGGCTGATTGTTAACTATTGACTACTTTTATGTAGCTAGTGTACTGAGGAGCTTTAGTTCACCAGCGTTTTTGGGATTTATTACAAATAGCTGACTACTTACATTAAGAGTTTCTTTACTCAATCCCAAACTTTTATTATTAACATATTTATCTTTAAATGTCAATTATTAAAAATTTATTATAGGTTTTAATTATGTATTTTATTTTTATTATAAAATATTTAAATATGAAAAGGTGGAGCAAAGTTGCATTTTTTTGCTGAAGCTGATCACAAGCCTCGATAATTCAAAATTAATAATCCCTAACTACGTAGAGCAGCGTAAATAATTAAAGATTTGTAGGTAAGGATTCAGCCTTCAAAGTAAGGCTTTAGCCTCTCTTACGATACCCTACGCGAACACTACGAGCTAATTTCCATATTTTTTACATTAATTAACATAGTTTGATTTATTCTCGCCTACTTATCTTACTTAAAAAGCAAGTGCCAAGAGGATTTGTCCAAGCGATCGCTAACTAGGGCATACCAATTGTCCAAAGTCTTTTGAAATTGGGGGTGTTGCAGGTCTGACATCCAAAGGATTAGCGCATCCTCACCGTTATCTTGGTAGTAACGCCGTCGCCGCCCAGCTGTTTTGAAGCCAAATTTTTGATATAAAGATATTGCCGCCAAGTTGGAAGCTCGGACTTCGAGGGTAGCTCGCTCCAAACCGCGATCGCAAGCTGTCTTAATGAGTGAATATAGTAAAGCTGCACCCAAACCTTGACGATGATATTGGGGATGAACTGCCAAAATTGTAATGTGGGCTTCCTCTAAAATTGACCAAAAGCAACCGATTCCTAGCAAACTTATGGTAGAGAACCGGGAAAATAAACCGAGTAAATCGCTGTTGGGACTATCCAATTCTCGTTTGTAGCCCTCCAGAGTCCAAAGTCCGCCAAAACAGGCTTGATCGAGTTCTAGTATTGCACTGAGATTTTCTGGTGTCAGTAATTTAATTTCTAAGTCTGATGAGATCACATTTATTGAATAAGATTACAAACCCTTTGTAAACTGGGAATCGGGAGACGAATTCAAAGCCCGTAATTTGAACAAGGACAACTTTTATATTTATGGTATCGACTCACCCCACTGGGGTTCAACATACTGGAAGTCAATATTTACCTCAAAAATACGACACCAACGCAAATCCATCGCCTAATCAAGAACTTTTACCCTTGACTGCCAGAGTTCATAACCATGACCTCCTAGAAATTGGTGGGTGTGATGTCACAACCCTAGTTGAGCAGTTTGGTTCACCTTTATATATTTTAGATGAAGAAACCCTGCGTTCGGCTTGTCAGCAATACCGAGATGCTTTCAAACAGTACTACAAGGGCGAATCTCAAGTATTGTATGCCTCAAAAGCTTGGAATTGTTTAGCAGTTTGTGCGATCGCAGCTTCTGTTGGGCTGGGAATCGATGTAGCATCTGGGGGGGAACTCTACACCGCCCTACAAGCGGGTGTCAGTGCTGATAAAATCTACCTCCATAACAATAACAAGTCTCGTGAAGAACTAATTTTTGCCATAGAATCCGGTTGCACTATTGTGGTGGATAACTGGCACGAGTTACGTACTATAGTAGAAATTGTCGAGAAGTTGTATACAACTCTACAAAAACCTCGAATTATGCTGCGGTTGACTCCAGGTATCGAATGTCATACGCACGAATATATTCGCACAGGACAACTAGATAGTAAATTTGGCTTTGATCCCAATCAGCTAGATGAATTGTTTACTTTTGTAAGCAAGCAATCTGCTCTTAACTGCGTAGGCTTACATTCTCATATCGGTTCCCAAATTTTTGAGCGCCAACCGCATAGAGATTTGGCTGCTGTCATGGTGCAGTGGCTGCGGGATGCCGCGAAGTATGGTTTAAATATTACAGAGTTAAATGTTGGTGGCGGTTTGGGGATTAAGTATACAGAATCAGACGATCCCCCCAGCATTGAAGAGTGGGTGAAGGCAATTTGTGAAGTAATCCAAGAAGCTTGTGCAGCCGAAAATCTGCCTTTGCCGAAATTACTTAGTGAACCAGGGCGATCGCTAATTGCCACAGCTTGCGTTACTGCCTATACTATTGGTTCATCCAAAGTTATCCCAGAAATTCGTACCTATGTAGCGATCGATGGGGGAATGTCCGATAATCCCCGCCCAATTACTTACCAATCAGTTTATCGGGCAGTAGTTGCTAATAAAATGTCTTCTCCTTTAACCCAAACAGTCACAATTGCTGGTAAACATTGTGAATCAGGAGATATTCTGATTAAAAATGCACTACTCCCAAAAACTGAACCAGGAGATATTCTCGTAGTTATGGGAACTGGTGCGTACAATTACAGTATGGCATCTAACTACAATCGCTTGCCCCGACCAGCAGCAGTTGTAGTGACGAATGGCGAAGCAAATTTAATTTTGCAACGTGAAACTTATCAAGACTTAATTCGACAAGATCGCCTACCAGAAAGACTCAAAAGTCAAGAGTTAGGAGTTAAAAGTTAGGAGTTAGGAGTTATACCGATTATCTCTAAGGGTGCTCCAGAACTTGGGGATTTTGCCCCAAGTGTGACCAAGCTTGATTTTGTGCAGTTTCACAAAGAATTGGTATTAGGAGTTAGGAGTTGTCAATTAAAGGTTTTTCTATAACTCATAACTCTTCACTCCCAACTCATAACCGTAATTAGAGGCAAAAGTTTAATCCAGATGTCATGAGAGATTGGTGGAAGCAATGGCTGACAAACCTAGGATGGTCACAGTCCTTGCTACTTGGGACTCTGGATATTGTGTTAGTGCTGGCGCTGACATACATGATACTAATTATTATTAGTGAGCGCCGGACACTGTGGATGGTGCGGGGATTCATTATCTTAATGCTAGCCTCAGCACTAAGTGGCAGATTAGGACTACCTCTGCTAAGTTTTGTACTGGAAAAGTTGGTGATTGGTTGTGCTGTAGCAATGGCAGTTGCTTTACAGTCAGAGTTTCGACGGTTTTTGGAACAATTGGGGCGTGGTGAATTCCGCCAGTTGTTTCAACCCGATCGGCTGGCAATCCCTAAATCTGATAGTGTAATTGATGAAATTGTTGAGGCTGTTAAAGAATTGTCAAAAAACCGCATTGGAGCTTTACTAATTTTGGAAACCACCGGGCAAATTGATGAGCGAGATTTTTCTGTGCCAGGAGTAAAGCTAAATGCGGAGGTTTCTAAAGAACTGATCCAAACAATTTTTCAGCCAAAAACTTTGTTACACGATGGAGCAACATTGATTCGTGGCTCACGGCTTGTTTCATCGGGTATAATTTTACCACTTTCGGGACGCACAGCCTCGCGCCAGTTGGGAACACGCCACCGAGCGGCAATGGGAATTACTGAGCGGGTCGAAAATTGCATTTGTGTCGTTGTATCTGAAGAAACGGGTTCCATTTCCTTAGCGGAACGAGGAACCCTAAATAGACCGCTGACGATTAAAAAACTGAAAGAGTCATTAGAAGAAGCACTTTTGTCTCCAACTGTGGATAGGGAAGCTGTTGCTCCTGGTGTGTTGAGTTTTGTTCGTCAGATAGGTGGGAAGACACTAGCACTGGTTTCACGTTTACTCAGATTACCATCGACCGCTTCTCGAGATAAAAAATGACAGCACAACAAACTAAATTGCAAGATTTGCCTACTGACTTAAAACGAGAACTATTGCCGCAGCACATTGCGGTGATTATGGATGGCAATGGTCGATGGGCTAAACGTCAGGGATTACCCCGGATTATGGGTCATAAGCGAGGAGTAGATGCTCTCAAGGATTTACTTCGCTGTTGTCAGGATTGGGGAATTCAGGCGCTGACGGCTTATGCTTTTTCAACAGAGAACTGGAAAAGACCGCAGGAAGAAGTGGATTTTTTGATGACTCTGTTTCAAAGAGTTTTGCGCCAAGAACTGCGGGAAATGGTCGAAAAGAATGTTCAAATTAAGTTTGTGGGAAATTTGCAAGACCTGCCACAATCGCTCCAACAAGAAATATCCCGTTCAATGGCAGAAACTAAGGATAATCGCGGTATCCGGTTTTCGGTGGCAACTAATTATGGCGGACGGCAGGAGATTTTACAAGCTTGTCAGGCGATCGCAAAACTTGTCCAGCAAGGTCTGCTACAACCCGATGAAATTGATGAACAAGTATTTGAGAGCCACTTGTACACAGCAGGAATTACTGACCCAGATTTATTAATTCGCACAAGTGGAGAAATGCGCCTCTCAAATTTCCTGCTCTGGCAAATGGCTTATGGAGAAATTTACATTACCGATACTCTCTGGCCAGATTTTGACCGCGCTGAGTTTCACCGCGCTTTGTGTGCCTACCAGCAACGGGAGCGGCGGTTTGGGAAAGTGTAAAATAGTGCTAAGTAGAAGACGCTCTCTGAGGGTCTACGCGTCTGTACAAGAGTGCTGTGTAATAAGTAATTCAGTAGGGTGAGTATTGCTTTCAATCATTTTGACGCGATCGCACATTAATTGCAAGCGATCGCTTTTGTCAGCTATACGTACTTTACAAGATTGGTGATCGCAGTAATCTGCTGGTGAAGTTCGGAGTCATTCATGCTCTACTTTTAGTATTAGAGGCGCGATCGCATATCTTAGCTTATTTAGTTTATGAGGCGTGATGCGTAAAATCCCCGAATTCTATTCGGGGGATTTGACACTCCCTGTCTCTTTAGAACAGGGAGTGTCAAGCAGATTCTTTTTGGGAAGGAATAGAAACTAGATTCTCGTTAGCCAAGGGTTTTACCTCGTTTTGCAAGACAGCAAACCAAGCGATAGTGGTTCCATCGTTACGGGAGAACTCAATTTCGTAGGCTTCATCCTCGTAGACTTCCAGAATGGTTCCGATCGTGCCTGCGGAAACTCCACGATCTTGGTAACGGTCGGTAACAAGCTCTACTAAGGAATAGGGCGCGAGAATCATGATGGGTTGTCTCCGTTAGCAAATCCAGAGAATGGGGTAGCTAGCTTTAATGTACCTTGGTTATCCAGAATCCAGTCTGTGAGAAGTGTTTTACCCCTGATCTCTACAATGATTGTAAACCGTTGTCCGTGGCGATCGTGTTCGCCTACAATATAGTCTTGTGCTTGGGTGAGATAGATTTCTAAGAGGGCTTGAGCATCGTCAAGGTTTCTGGGATGGTAGCCTAGTAGTCCGAGGAATATTTTGTCTTTACCAGATTGATGGCTGGGAACGAGAACATACTCTGAAAATTTTCTGGGGTCGCCAGTGATTTGATTAATTTGCCATTGTTGAGCGTTTTCTGATTCAAGATTTTCTCCTGTGTTGCTCATAATCGCGCGATCGCTCCCGATCACTTCTCAACTCAAATAATGAGCGATAGCACTAATTTTATGCTCAACAAATTTTACCGTCAAAATTTGTGGAAATGCGATCGCTATCGACTTTCCTAAATTTAGGGTGAATTGTACTTAGCACTTTCTTATGGGCCTGAAAACACAGCTTGTTCTATATCATCCCGACTGAGAGAATACTTGAATGAACGTTGGATATCTTGTCCATTTTCCCCAGATTGGACATATCGCACTACAATTTGCTCAACGTCGAGCCATAGTTCAGCTTGCCAACTAGACCGCTGTATACGCCAGCAATGTCTCTGTACATCGTCTTGTTGACAGCCTTGGTCTTTTAGCCACTGTTCAATTTGTGGCAGGGAATGATTATATAAAGGGGTATCAGAGGGAAGAAGAGGCATAGGAATTTAGGATTTTAGATTTGGGACTTTCCTGCGGAACGCTACGCGTAGCTTGCTTCTTTGTTCGCGGAGCGTCTCGTAGAGAAGGAGTACGGCTTGGCTCAGTCGAACGATTTTGGATTAGGAAATTTTTTAATTTTTAATTACCATAGGGGTAATTGGTGGCGACACATGGGTAATCTGGTGTTGTACTGATGGAGTTGGCTGTAGCAAATGGGTTTGGAAAGCAGCCTCACCACGAGTTAAGCCAATGGCAACTGCTAGTAGCAGACAACCTACAAATGTTAACACCAGCATAAATAAAGCAAAGATTTCGCCAGATGAGAGGGGGCGATCGCTTGCATCGAGGTAAGCTGATTTTGACCATTCATCGGAATGTGTTGCCGGATGGTTCAAGTCTGGAGGTGCTTGAATCACAGCAAAGCGAGAATAGCCGATTTTTAAATCGTAGCTTAATCTACGTTCTGGATTACTTAGAGTGGCGTAGGCTTCGTTGATTTGCTGAAATTTGGGAGTGGCGATCGCAGTAGGCAAGTCTGTAGTATCAGGATGATAGCGTTTGCTCAGTTGCCGATAAGCGCGACGAATGTCAATTACCGATGCCCAGGGATACAGTCCTAGTAGAGAGTAATAAGTTGGTTCACTGCTTTGTGGCATTGCCCCGTTTTGATTCACATCTGTTTGAGTCACCTTGCAATCAAGTTTTTTCTAGTATTGTTAACCTCTGCCCATTCCACAGAGGAAAAAATGGCTGATGAGATTCTGGCATCATGCCCAAGCCTTTTATAGGTGAGGACTTGAATGGTTGTATTTATATACTGTACAATAGTATTTAAAGGGGCGAACGTCGGCTTCATGCCGTGTGTCCGAGTAGTAATTCTACTTAGACCTAGCCCCTTTTAGTTTTTCAAGAGTTAATGGGTTGCGATCGCCATACCACTCTCCATAAGGTTTGTTGCGATTATCGTTCAAGTCCATAATCAGTCTATATTTCTTGGCAAGGGGCAGAAAAAACTGGTCATCGTCGCGTTCATAGCATCGCTGCACAGCCCACAGGTAATAGTCGATGACTTGTAAACCAGCTACCTCAGATGGATAAGTAGGCTCAATAATAATCGAGCTATTTGAGCTAATTTTCCATTGAGACTCAAAGTTTTTCTGAGCTTGGTTGATGGCTTGTTCTAGTGCTTCTTCGCGTACTACCTTATCGCGTCTAGCAATAGCAATATTGATAACATCTGCTTTCTGCAACAGATTTTTGAACACCCGTGTTATGAGATCGTCATAAATTGCATTCTGCTGAAGCTTTGTACCTAAACTTTTAAAGTTTGCTTTTGCTGATTCTGCCATATCAGCTTTACTCCGAATTGCAATTAAAACTTTGATATCGAAAGACTCCATCAGTTGAAAAACCTTTTCACGAATTTCGGGATGGTCGTCCTTAGCGTGAAAGGTAATCGCAGTCTTTTTCGCTTCAGGTTGCATAGAGGCAATATTTTTGAAGCGAGGATAAGTCATCAAGCTTGCGCGGAGTGCATTCAGTTCCCAGTTAACTTGTTCTGGATCAGAAATTTGAGCAACACCAACCATAAAAAATTTAGATGCTCCGGGTTGACCTACGATGATGCGTCCCTTTTTATCGAAGAATGTAAGATCACCTGCTTCGTCAACAAAGTAGTGACGAAATTTGATTTCTGCTGACATGCACTGGAGATAAGGTAGATTTGACCTATTTTAGGTCAATCTGAGATTATAGCCTCTAATTGTGCGATCGCTTCGTCTTCTAAAGCATTGGCTTTATCTCTTAGCTCATAAATCACTACAGTTTCACCGATTGCTAACTGCTCAAAGTAAGGAACATCAGGAATAAGAAGTATTTCTGTATCTTCTGCGGTCAGTTCATCTACAACTCCACCATAAATTTTGGCTTTGAGTTGATGCTGACCATATGGAACCAACAAGATTGGTTCGTTGGTCGTTTGTGAAGTTATCGGTAGCGGTCAAAGTGCAATTTCCTCAAAGGCTTGGCGGGTCTACAATACCTGATTTTAAGTCAGACGTACTATTTCAACACCAAATACAACATTTTATATGCTGAGTTCAAGGTTACTTGCCGCCATTTATCTTGAGTGATATCTCGCTTAAATCATAACTATAGATTACTTAGGTACTCAATTACTGATGTCAGTCATGGATTAATACACTACTTCATCCCTAACGGATTAAATCAGCACGGGGTTTAAAGGTTTCAATTTCCCGTACCTTTTCGTAAAGTTCCCGTTCTTCTTGACTAATATTTTTCGGGGTAACTATTTGAATTTCTACTAATTGATCACCACGTTTACCGTCATCGCTGGGGTAGCCTTTATTCCCTAGTCGAAATTTTTGACCAGACCTAACTCCTGGGGGAATTGTCATTTTCACTGGCCCATCCAAAGTTGGTGCTTCTACCTGTCCTCCTAAAACTGCTTCACTGGGAGTAACTGGTACTTGGCAGAGGATATTTAAACCTTCTAGCTTGAATAATGGATGAAGTTCAACGGTAATTTTTAAATATAGGTCGCCACCACCGACGCCTTGATTCCGCAAACGAATGGTTTGACCTGTTACCATACCTGGAGGCATGGTAACTTCTAGCGATCGCCCATCTTCCAAACGAATGCGTTCATTACCACCTTGATAAGCTTTTTCTAGTGGGAGCGTTAATCTAGCTTCTATATCCCGACGGGTAGTGCGAGGTGGGGTGTTAACGGTGTAGGCAACTTTTGTTCTGGGGGAACGAAACGGATCGCTAGTATTGCCATTACTGGAGTTACTTGTGCCATTCTTATTTTTGACGCCGATAACTTGATTAATAAAGCTTTCAAAGTCAGAAAATTGGCTTGGATCTACGTCCTGATTACTGTTGCGATCGCTTTGGCTACTCTGCCAAGTTTTAGTCTTTGGCGTCTTAGGGCTGCCCGCAAAACCTTTTTGCTTCCAGTAGCGGCTAAACTGGTCGTACTGCGATCGCTTGGCTGGGTCTGAAAGGACTTCATAAGCCTCGCCGATATCCTTAAATTTTTCCTCAGATGCTTTGTTACCCGGATTGAGATCGGGGTGATATTGCCTTGCTAACCGTCGATAAACCTTTTTAATTTCCTCACTAGAGGCGTCTTTAGATACTCCTAAAATCTCGTAGTAATCTCGAAAATTCGGCAAATTTTGCATAGTTCAGTTATTTAAATTTTAGATTTTAGACTTTCCTGCAGAACGCTACGCGTAGCTTGCTTCTGGGTTCGCGGAGCGTCTCGTAGAGAAGGAGTACGGCTACGCTCAGTCGAACGATTTTGGATTAATTAGAAGTTAGGAGTAGAGACACGATTAATTGCGTCTGTATAGGAGTTAGGAGTTGAAATATTTAATTTTTAACTTCTCACTCCTAACTTCTCACTTCTAACTTTTATTAGGAGTATTACGACCAATCATTGTCTTCTTCATCATCCCAATTATCTTGGTAGCTGGGACGGGATTTGCGGGGAGGACGGCTTTCATAGGAGGAACGACTGTCTCGGCTATAGTCTTTACCGTAATCTTTACCGTAATCTCTGCCATAGTCCTTACTATAGGAATCGCGTTCCCGATATGTATCTCTGGGAGATTCGCGTTCTTTATCCTTATCACCGCCAGTAAAAATGTCACGGATAGTACCAAACAAGTCGTCGTCTTCCTCTTGATCATAAGACTGGCGGACTTCCCGGTTTAGATCATATAGAGCATCTTGCAAGTCGGCGTAGGCTTGGTCAATACCGCGATCGCTATTTTCCTTGAGACTCTCCTTTAAGTCTCGGCAAATATTATCAATTCTTTGGCGGCGGCTGCGGGCAAACTGCATACCAAATTCGAGCGCTACATCTCTGAGTTGTCGTTCTGCTTGGATAATCAACGCCTCAGAACGAGTCCGCTTTTCTACCCTTTCTTTCCGTTCGCGATCAACATCGGCGTATTTCTGAGCGTCCTGAATCATCCGATTCACTTCTGACTCGTTCAAGGTGGAAGCGCCTTGAATGGTGATACTCTGTTCTCGACCAGTGGTTCTATCTAGGGCTGTTACCTGTAAAATACCGTTAGCATCAATATCAAATGATACTTGTACTTGAGGAATACCCCGTGGTGCTGGTGGGATGCCATACAGCTTGAACCGTCCTAAAGACTTGTTGTTTGCTGCCATATCCCGTTCGCCTTGGACTACGTGAATTTCCACAGTATTTTGGTTATTTTCTGACGTGGAAAAAATATCAGAACGGCGGACTGGGATGGTGGTGTTGCGAGGAATGAGTTTTTTCATCACGCCGCCGATGGTTTCCAATCCTAAAGAGAGGGGTGTGACATCCAAAAGCAGCACATCTTTGAGTTCGCCTGCGAGAATGCCTGCCTGAATTGCTGCACCCACTCCCACTACTTCATCGGGGTTGACGTTTTCATTGGGTTCTGTACCAATCAAGTCCCGTACAAGCTGCTTCACCATTGGCATCCGTGTAGAACCGCCCACTAGCACAACTTCTTCAATGTCTCTAGGTGAGAGTCCGGCATCTTTGAGGGCGCGTTTCACTGGTGTCCGCAATCGCCCCACCAAATCACTACACAAATCTTCAAACTGGGAACGAGTCAGGCGAGTTTCTAGATGTTTGGGGCCATCTATAGTGGCGGTGATGAAGGGTAAGTTAATATCAGTGACGCTGACAGCAGAAAGTTCTCTTTTGGCTTTCTCTGCTGCTTCCATTAAACGTTGTAAGGCTTGGCGATCGCGTCTTAAGTCTACCTCTTCTGTTTCCAAAAATTGCTCTGCTAGCCAATCTACAATTTTTTTGTCAAAGTCGTTACCACCAAGTTGCGTGTCTCCACTGGTAGCTTTGACTTCAAATATGCCATCGCCAACTTCCAGAATCGATACGTCAAAAGTACCGCCACCCAAGTCAAATACTAAGATAGTTTCCGTCTCACCCCGATCAAATCCATAAGCTAAAGATGCAGCAGTTGGTTCATTGAGAATCCGCAGCACCTCTAAACCGGCAATTCTGCCAGCATCGCGGGTTGCCTGCCGCTGAGAATCGTTAAAATAAGCGGGTACTGTAATCACTGCCCCTGTCACTGGTTCACCCAAATAGCGACTAGCATCGTCTGCCAATTTCTTCAGCACCATTGCCGAAATTTCTTCTGGGGCGAAATCCTTATTGAGACGGGGACAGGCAACTTTAATATTACCTACTTCGTCTTTGCGGATGGTGTAAGGTACACGCTTGGAATCTGGACTAAGTTCGCCATATTTGCGCCCAATGAAGCGTTTAACAGCGAAAAAGGTATTTTGTGGATTGAGGATGGTTTGTCGCCGTGCCATTTCCCCAACCACCCTTTCACCTTCTTTGCTGAAGCCAACTACGGAGGGGGTTGTTCGCATTCCTTCTGCATTGGCAATCACCATCGGCTTGCCACCCTCCATAACGGCGACTACTGAGTTGGTTGTACCCAAGTCGATGCCGACTACCTTGCCCATGCGTTACTCTTCTCCTAAAGTGTTTTATATATTTATTATGATTGGGCGGAACTACCTCTAGCTTTGTGCTACAGGATGAAAACACCTCAATAGTATAATAGTCATCATTAAGGCAGTAAGCTAAGAAGTGCAGCTAAAGGAGATAGTTGCAAGACTAGGATAGCATTGACGATGATTGGTGTGTCCAAGCAGCCTCAATTCTTGTTATCCGCCTACTTCTATGCACTGGATCTGCAAGTTGGTAAATGCACCTTAATAATACTTGCTCTGCAAGTTTTGAGTGCCTGAAAACTCTAATATTGCCACTATTTTAAAGAATTGAATTTAACAGAGCGATTACAAACTTCCCTGAGTGAGATAGCGCGAGAACGCGATCCTTACATGGCAACGGCTGGACATTTTTTTGTCCAAGAATACATCCGCCAGCAATTTTCCCAATGGGGGAGTGTGGAAATCCACACCTTTGAAGTCAGAGGTAAAGCTTGTAAGAACTTGATATTAAATTTACCCTCCGAAGCTAGACGACAAAAAAAGGATTTGCCACCTATTTTAATTGGTGCTCATTATGATACTGTTCCGGGAACACCAGGAGCTGATGATAATGCCACAGGTGTAACGGTGTTGCTGGAATTAGCGAGAAAGTTTGCTGCCCAACCTGTAAGATATCCTTTAAGGCTGGTTGCTTTCGATATGGAAGAATACGGCTTACTGGGTAGTGCTGACTATGCAGCCCTGTTGCACCAACAAAAGCAACAGCTACGCTTAATGATCTCCCTAGAAATGCTGGGCTATAAGGATTCTACACCTGGTTCTCAAAGTTACCCCCCTCCTCTGGAACGCTTCTACCCAGACAAAGGTGATTTTATTGCTTTAATTGGCAATTTGCGGACATTGCCTGATTTAATTGGCATGAGCCGTAATATTCGCAAAGCTGGCGTACCTAGTCAATGGCTACCTGTGCCGAATCGAGGTTTAATAGTTCCTCAAACCAGACGTAGTGATCATGCACCTTTCTGGGATTTGGGTTATCCGGCAATTATGGTCACAGATACGGCATTCTTGCGAAATCCACATTATCACAAACCTAGTGATGCGATCGCTACTTTAGATTTAGATTTTCTTCGCGGTGGATGTGAAGGGTTGGAAATTGCGATTCGGCAGTTGTGAAAAATATTAGGGTGAACCAAGTTGCGTTTTCAAACATACAGCGTATTTCAGGTAAATGAAGTACACGGGTAGGGGCACAACATGTTGTGCCCCTACGATTATCTGTACCTCACGCTTGTTGCAATCTGCTGTATCTCCTGTGCCCCTGGAGCCTCTTGTGCCCAATGCCCAATTCAGTTGTTACCAACTACCACTTTATGACTCTGAGAATTGTACGAATTGACACGAAACAATCAGGCTAATGAATGCCAAGATCAAAAAAAGGATGCTTTAAGGATATTAAAAGTACTATGCCAGAATTACACCAATCAATTGCCCAGCATTACCACGAACGGACTAAATACGATCCTGAGACTCTCGCCTCTAAAAGTCAAGGCATAGACTGGGCTAAACAGCCAGTGCCTTTCAAAGAGTACAAAATTGGCTCTACTTTTGCTCTCAAACCCTATATCCAAGAAAAACCAGAGGGATTTGTTAATAATCCAGATGCTCAATGGTGGCAAAGACTTTCACGGCTGCTGTTTCACAGCTATGGATTGACGGCGAAAATGCCTTCTATGGGTAGTGGGGTGTATTTACGTGCTGCTCCCAGTGCAGGCGGACTATACCCTGCCGAAGTCTATCTGGTTTCCCGTGGCACGGCGTTATTGCCGCCTGGTCTGTATAACTACCAGTGTCGAACTCATTCTCTAATGCATTATTGGGAAAGTGATGTTTGGCAAACTCTCCAAGCTGCTTGTTTCTGGCATCCTTCCTTAGAAAATACCCAACTAGCAATTATTGTCACTGCGGTTTTCTATCGTTCTGCGTGGCGCTATGAAGATCGGGCTTATCGCCGGATTTTTCTCGATGCGGGACACCTGTTGGGCAATATCGAATTGGCTGCTGCTATTAATGACTATCGCCCCCATTTAATCGGCGGTTTTGTGGATGAATCGGTAAACGATCTGCTTTATATCGATCCGCAACAAGAAGGTGCGATCGCTGTCTTACCTCTGGCAGACTTGTTAGATGTCAATCAAAATTTGCCATTGGGATGTACTGCTCTACCTTCCGCCACTGAAACTAGTTATCCCCAAATCCCGGATGGCGAACTGCTGACATATTTCCATCGACACACCCAGATCCAATCAGGTATAACTGGCAATCTCAATCTACCAACTATCAAACAAGAAAAATCTTTGGAGGATAAATATAATTTTCCTTTCTGCTTAAAAATTCCCACCACCACCGCACCTATAGACTGGGGACAAAAGCTGTCAGAACTGGAAACTACTATGTACAAGCGACGCTCTACCCGCGCTTATAATGGTGATGATTTAACCTTCGATGAATTGAAAGGTTTACTCGATTTTACTTACCAACCGCAAAATTACATCGACCAAAGTTTAGATATTTCTCCAGACTACTTTGATTTGAATTTAATAGAAACATTCATTGCTGTCTGCGGAGTTAAAGGATTGGACGCAGGTTGTTACTATTACGCGCCCAAAGCCCAAGAATTACGCCAAATTCGGTTTAAAAACTTTCGGCGAGAGTTACATTTTCTCTGTTTGGGGCAAGAATTAGGGCGAGATGCAGCAGCGGTGTTGTTTCATACAGCTGATCTCAAAGCTGCGATCGCCCAGTATGGCGATCGCGTTTATCGTTACTTACATATGGATGCCGGCCATTTGGGACAACGCCTGAATTTAGCCGCAGTCCACCTGAATGTAGGCGTTAGTGGTATCGCTGGATTCTTTGATGACCAAGTAAATGAAGTTTTGGGTATCCCTGCTGATGAAGCTGTTTTATATATCACTACATTGGGACGCCCAAGATAAAACAAACCGCAAATAACACAAAGTACGCAAAAATTCTTTGGGTACTTTGCGGTTAGCTTACATCCAGATTTTTGGAATTAGCAACTTGGGTTTGGTAGTGCCGCCATTTTTCCTGTTGACGCGCTCTTTTCTCCTCGGTGAGGCTATCAAAACAATGGGGACAGGAGATACCTTGCTCATACTTACCAGACGCCTTATCTGATTCAGAAATCGGACGTCCACAACCGAAGCACCGCTCACAACTTCCTGACTCCAATCCATGACTGACGGCTATCCGCTCGTCAAAGACAAAACATTCTCCTTCCCATAAACTTTCCTCTGCTGGAATTTCTGACAAATACTTGAGAATGCCGCCTTTGAGATGATAAACTTCTGCAAAGCCTTGGACAAGCATGAAAGATGAGGCTTTTTCACAACGAATACCGCCTGTACAAAACAGAGCAACCTTTTTGTGTTTCCTTGGGTCGAGGTGGTGGCGCACATAATCAGGGAATTCCCGAAATGAGCTAGTCTGGGGATTTTCTGCTCCTTGGAAAGTACCGATATTCACCTCATAATCATTGCGGGTGTCAATCACGGTGACTTCGGGATCACAAATTAAATTATTCCATTCCTGGGGACTGACATAAGTACCAATTTGTTCACTTGGGTCAATTTCAGGCAATCCCAAAGTGACAATTTCTGGCTTCAACCGCACCTTCATCCGCTCAAAGGGCGGGGTTTCAGTATGGGACTCTTTGTATTCTAGGTCTGCTAGACGGGGATCAGAACGCAGAAACCAGAGAACAGAATCAATCGCCTGACGCGAACCTACAATTGTACCGTTAATGCCTTCTTGTGCCAACAAAATTGTCCCTTTGACACCTTGGGTTTGACAGTAAGATAGCAGAGGCTCTCGTTTGTCGGCAAAATCTGGCAGCTTGACAAATTTATACAATGCTGCGACAACTTGGATATTTTCTGGCTTCATCCCTTTAGCAACGGAACAATATAAGTTACAATAGCAACGGTCAACCAAAGTTACCTACTATTTTAATTTTATGGGGGTTTAGCTCAGTTGGTAGAGCGCCTGCTTTGCAAGCAGGATGTCAGCGGT
>NZ_CALMFY010000221.1 GCF_937863485.1 uncultured Nostoc sp.
TTTATTAGCGATCGCACCTTTTTTGTCCAACCTCACAAAATCGCGTTGCTCCCGTAGCAATGGAACTCCACAGCGTTTTCGTGGTAGCTATAAGCTGCGACGAGTCAATAACGTTCCTGGCTCAACTCCAAAGCAACGTAGATGGTATATCTACTCGGCCAATATTTCTCTTGAGCAGTAATTGGTTCTAGAAAAATCCTCAATCATCCTGAATACTCTGTTACTTACTTTTAAACTTAAATTACCCGCCGTTTCGGATTGCTGTTGAGTATATGGTTATTTTTAAAATGTTTCCTGCAATCGGTTCAAGAGTAGTTTCTGAATTGTAGATAGCTGAAAATGGGTATTGTATCTGCGCCATTACTTTTTTTGTACCTAGTCCAAAACTCGAAAGCGCGGCAGCTACCGGAGTGAACCATACAGCCCGTAATCTAAGCATAATTAATTTTCTTTTGATATTAGGTAGTGTTTACTTCCACTAAAGACAAACTACCGTAAATTTCTCAAAAAATAAACCATCTAATTAACTGTTACTTAGAGGATGTTATCAAAGTTGCAAAAGGTATAGTTTTGTACTTGAGTATGCCGAAAATACCATTTAACTACACTATTAGTCTGCCCCGCCAAAATTGATTGCCGGGTTCGGACTGGGTAAAGAGGAAAGATTAAAGGGGAAAGAGGTAAAATGTAGCGTAATATTTCTCCTATGATGGGTAAGTAATGCCAAGTATTTGACTACAATTTACTCACTGGTGGCTACTTATCAGTTAATCATACGTAAATAACTGAACATTGTTACAATCTCTACATTTACGCGCCCGTAGCTTTTCGCCTTCTCCCCACCCAGCCCCATCAGCACGGAAATATACCCACTGACTTACTGATTCTCCAACGGTACGACCCCAAAGAAAATTTTGTGAACCGCAGATAGGACATGGCGTTTCTTGTGGATTAAGGTTTTTGTGATTCGGTTGGTTGTTCATGAGCTTCCCCCGATAAATTCTGAGTGCAATCTTTAGCAGCTATTGGGCCAACGTGAGTTCGACGGTTAGAAAACGGCAGGAGGTAGTGCAGGCAAATCTTTTGGGTAAATATCAATCGACGGTTTTTTGGGCAAGTAGGTGTAAGCAGCCAAACCAGCCATCAAATTGACCAAAAAGTTAAACACACTACGATGCCGAGAGTGTTCTATTTGACACATATTTTTGAGATGGTCATTGACAGACTCAATTACCGCCCGTTTGCGTAAAAGAATTTTATCAATCAGTTTTACCAAACGGTTTTTCATCTTCTTTTTAGATTTAGTAACTAACTCTAAACCTCGTTTGTATAACTCTTCAAATAGTTTTTGCGAGATATATCCTCTATCTCCAAAAAGTTTACCAATTAAGTCTTTAGTCATATCTAAGACTGGTTTACGGTCATCAACATTTGCCGGAGTTAGTTTGAATGCTAGCAATTCTCCTTTGTCGTTGATAATCAAATGAAGTTTAAACCCAAAGTGCCAACCCACAGAATTTTTCCCCCATTTCACTAACCCTTTAAAAACTTTATGGGCGTGAGAGCGGCAATTGTGACACACATTTATCGGCGTGGAATCAATAAAAATAATCCCTGTAATTTCTCCTGTCCGTGTATGCAAAAAACAACACAATAACATTAAACACCAGGGCATGAGTTCCACAAATCTTGTGTAACTGACCAAATTTGGAAACGCTCTACGCCAACTTTGTAGCACGTGCAACGTGTAGAACTCTTTGAAAGTCTTATAACCACTACCATGAAATGCAATCGCGATTGTCATCACTTCTGATAAATGCATCTTTGAGTAACTACGACGCTCTCCCTTTGTGGATGGTAACTGTGGTACTTGTTGCCATAAGTTCTCCCACTGGTTACAAAAATCATCTACGTCACAGAAGATTTGTTCGATATCAAGCGGAGCCGGAGACGCTCCGCCTCCGGGCGAGATACAATGCTATACATAGCCGAGACCCTAATTTTTCTTAGATATTTTTAGTCTCGGCGTTTTTTTGTGCCTTTTTTGCTCATTCTCAATCAATCTTAGCGATCGGCTCCGGCGGGCGCTTCGCGTCATCGCAACACCTACCCAGTTTCTCATGTTTCATATCTAGCAAGCTTTTTGCCGTTTTCTATCCGTCGAACTCACGTTGGGCCAAAGTGCGATCGCGATCGCTTGAGATTGAATTACCGATTTTTCCCAACTGAGTGATAATTTTATTTCCAGCAATCATCACCGTAAAAAACTTTCTGTTGTCCGTTGGGTAAAAATCTCGCGCACCATCCGCTTCTCTACTGTCTACCTCTGATTTTCCTCAACTGGGTTAGAACAAGCAGATAGGGAGCGATCGCACCAAGCTCACTGCCTTCATGCGATCGCAACTCGAATATTTTTATTGTGGAATGCGTTCAGCAGTTATGCTTATTGAAAAGTTTAGGGCATAACTCTTATGACCACTAGCGCGGAGTTTGGCGTAGCTTGCCGCCAACTCTTGGAGACGCAATCGCGTTCGGCATCACTCCTCTCCTTTCCCCAAAATTCTTAGAGAAAATCATTGCGCCCAGCCCTTTGGCAAAATTCCTAAAGGGGGATGATTTTTAATATGTCAAAGCCCCTTGCTCTTTAACTATCAGTTTTTTGCCTTGATAAATTAGTAAAGTGCCATCTGCTCTCACCTGATAAAGATAGTTGTGATTGCGGAACTCGTAACCGAGGAACCGTCCTGGCGTAACACCATCGGCACCAGTTGTGTGGATAGTTTTGCCAGTCAGACTAATCGATTTACCAGTTTTTAAATTCTTGCCAAAGTATTTAACATTGTTGCAAGTTACGTATCCTTCTGGGCAGTTTCTGGTAATTTTGACGTTGAAGTTTTTAGTCTTTAGAGTTTCACCATTAGCTGTTTGAGTCCAAAGGGTAATAACTGGTAACAGAGCAAGCAATACGGCAGATTTTTTGAAGTTCAACATATATTCTACAAATTAAATTAATAGCTGTTTGATAGATACAAATTAAATTAACCCAATTCCGAAAAAATAGCGGAACCTATCCTATTAATAAAATTTGTGGTAAAAAGCTTAAGCTTATTGAGAACTGAAAATGAAAAATCAAGGTTTTCAAGCACATTTTACAAACAGAAGTAGGGTTTTTTAGAATAGTGGGATAGGTTCCGGTTCCTTGACTACCAGCGTAGCTGGCTTAACGACGGCGGCTGTTGCTGCATCTGTTATTTCCCACCCCGCCGCCAAAATTCACCCTCATGGCGATCGCACAAAATCGTCAGTACGGTTATTGGCATATGTGATGTGGCGGCGTGGCCGCATGGCGGGTATTGGACAGCGACAGAGGCGCGATCGCTCCCACTCCAGACCCCACAATGTGAGCAATGCTCTAACAGTGAGATCGGGAAGCAGGGGAGGCAGGGGGAGATAAAATAAGTGTATTTATCGCTAATTTTGTATATAAAATTACTATCAACTTATCTTCACTCCCTCTGCTTCCCCTGCTCTTTTCACGATGATCTCACTTTTTCGCGTTGCTCTTATTTCCCGACAAGTCTAATAAAGCAGATTAACAACCTATTTAATGTCGAGTAGTAGTTGAGAACAATTCATGAATACGCAAAAAAAAGAGATTGCACCTGTTTACACAAGGGTAGCTGTGTCCATTGATTTAGGTGGGAGTCAGAGCAAGGTAATTGTTCAGATATATCCTTCGGGTGTGCCGATGGTAATAGCAATGGAGCCAGAAATTGCAGATGTCGGAAAAAACTCAATTACTCATTTGTCAGGAAACTGTACTTGGGTAGGAATAGGTGATGAGTATTATGTCTTGGGCGCTCTAGCTAAAAATACTTTTGCTGGCACACCAGGACTTAGGGATTTGAAATATCACTATGCTTTACCAAAAATAGCAGGATTGTTATGGAAAATTTGTTGTCAATTGGGCTTGAGTAAAGGTGTTGATGCTTCTGTGCAATTATTGCTACCGCCAGGAGAAATGTCGGACGGCAAGGATTTGAGCAAGAACCTGTCAGCAGCGTTGAGAAAAGGAATTGTCACACCAACAGGCAAGTTAAAACTTAACCTACATAATTTTTACGTAGCTTCAGAGGGAAGTGGGATTATGGCTTACCGTAGTCGCACTTTGGGGGCATTGTTTGGGCAAAAAAGTATTGGTTTGTTGATGTTGGGTTACCGGAATGCTAGTTTTTTTGTTTCAACTAAAGGTAATCCTGCAAAGGCTGAATCTACAGAGTTGGGGATGAATTGGCTAGTACAGCAATTTGTAGAGCGTACTGCTGTTGGGCTATCAAAGGATGATTTACGTATACCAAAAGCTTTAGTGTCAGCAAACTTGGGCAAAGAGAATGCATTACAGTTGTTATCACGCAAAGCCACATCTGCTGGAGTTGAATCTGATTTAAAGTTGTTTAACTCGGTTTTACTAGATGTCCGAGGTGATTACTGTCGAGCCTTAATTCGGTGGATTAGAAATATTGCCGTATTGGATGAAGTTATCATTTGCGGCGGGACTGCTGAGTTTGTGCGTAAGGAATTAACTCAACATTTTGAAAAAGAGGGCATACCCATTGTTTGGAATGGCAATGTCGAGATGCCTAAACGTCTTGATACTCAAGGTTTGGACGACAGACTTGCTGATGTCTGGACTGCACACATTACCTATATCAAGATTTTAGACCACAATTTTGGCTACCAACGTAAAACTGATTTAGTTCCAGATTATCATCAATCCCCATCTGTACAAAATTCCACACCACCCAAAGAAGTTTGGCAGAAAAACGGCTTTTTGACCATGCATCCTGGAGTTTAGCCCGGAGTTAGGAGCAATCGCTCTTGTGGTACAAAAGCATATAAGAGCGATCGCTCCCGATAAAGCTAACTATCTTATATCCCAGCCATCAAATAAATTAGGCTGGTCTACTCCATACTGCCTCTGCATTAACCGCCGCAGTTCTGCTACCGAATTGGCTGACTTCATCAAAATCAGCACTGATGTGACGTGTGGGGATAATCTCTCTTTTGTTTCATGGGAAAGCATTTGATGAATTTTGTACTTCCTTCGCCCATTTATAAGAACGGGATTAACAATGTCGAGTTTGGCTTTTTCCTCTGGTGTCATCCAACTATAAATGAACTCCCAATAGTACAAGCCATTCTTGATGTGCTTTTTATGCAGCTTACTAATCCGAGCCAAATTCTCCTCAAACTCAGTTTCAAACATCTTTGTCCAAGGACAGGGCGTAGAAAGAATGCGACAATCATCTATCCGGCATTGCTCAACTGTGCGTTGTTCACCCCATACTTGCTCGAATCTACTCGTGAGTGAGTCTTCAGCAAGTGCATCAACGAGTTTTGCTGCTTGATGATTCCCTTGTTTGTCAAAGTAACGCCAGATGATCCGAACATCTTTCAATGACCACGTTACAGCACGCGTAACTGTATTTTTAACCGTATATTCCGCAGGAACTGTAACGTGATTTAAGCCTTGCTCCATAAGGGTTTTGTTCACACGAGGCAAGCTAAACTGTAACCTGGTTAACCAGTTATTATTTATACCGATTGTTTCTAGGATATGATTTTGAGACATCCGATACTCTTTCGTCTCAACTATTCTGATCGCATCAAACCGATAATTGCCGATGTGCAATTCAACGGCTTGAGCGGCTGCAAAATTTTTCTTAGTCATAATTAGCTGTGCAAGATTTTCATTAATTCTTCGCGCAGCGTTTGTAAATACTCTTTCGAGATAGATGCACTATCTCTAATACCTACAATAGATTATTTATCTAACTCTCGAAGTCAAGATATTGAGTTCAAGCTTTACCATAAATAAACTAAATTTTCTATAGACTGAAGTACTGTTTTTTTCCGTACCTTAGCCAATTGATTTTATGAGAACAGAAAATATAAACTCTGTCTGGAAGAACCATATAACTCACGGTTTCACTTGCAGAATCTGGTGTAGGAGATTGTTCTTTTACACCAATTTTTTAACTATGAAAAAATCATGCAACAACTAAAATTACCAACCCACAACGGTACACACCCTCAAAAAGCAACAGACTCATTTACTATCCCTCAACAGAAAGAGCGACTAGAAAATCTGTTGTATCAGAAGGTTCAACAAGGGGAAGATATATCGCCTTGTATTGAAGCTCTTTATTATTTAGCTTCAAAGCAAACAACACAAGACCAACTGCAAGTAATGTGGGCTGAAGTAATCAAAGAACGCTCGGCATTCAATTCATTGCAAAGAGTAATCATTACAGCCTTCGCCATCTTAGGAATGATTGCCTTTTTTAATGGGGCATTTCGCTCTATCAAACCATCGGCGGCTGTTGTCAACCCACCTGCTGTTCAACCTCATTAAAAGGATTTCACGAAAAAATGGAGAATACGAGGCAACCGATGAAAATAATGAATCTCCGAAAGATGATTTGTTAATGTATAAACTCATGAAGGCTGATTTGGTTGGGGGACATAATCAGCTTTTAGAAACTGAAAAAGTCAAACAAGAACTGAGTAAATTCGTCCAAAGTGAGTGGAGAGATATAGCACTTGGGAGAACCTTAACCTTTGACCGAGGAATGATTATCCCATCTAAAGAACTGAAAAATGGTGAAATCTGTGTTCCTTGGATGGATGATGGTGAAAAGGTTCTTAATTTTCGTTCTCCATTCCTCAACTCTAATGGTTTATGTGTATCTACCAATAAACTTGTTGAAGATAGACTAGCTCCAGATGGGGCAAATCTCAAAGGAATTATAGTCGTCAATGACGAAGACCATAAACGCATTTTAGCAAGACTTAAGACCAACGAAGTCGCACCCCTCGAAACAGAATCAGAGCGGCAAGCACGAGATTTTGATGGTGACTGCATTGGTGTGGCACTAGCTAGTAAATATCCCAATTTCACAGCCGAAGCTGAATACCGGAACCAAAAAGAATTCGCTTATGCCCCTACAGTCAAGCTCAAAAAACAATCTTTTTATCGAGAAGACGGAACCCAACCCCCCTTTGAAGAAATAGCTATCCACATGAGCGATAGCATCAGCGTAGGCATAATCAACAATCAAGTGACAGCGCTGGAGGCTTTAGAGTCGGAAATTGAGGTACTTAAAACTTACGGCACTATCGAACAAAAATCAGAATATTTAGACCAAGTATCTAGCCACTATCAAAGTTTATTTGAACAGGAACATGACGAGAAGCCCAAACCAATTAGAGCAGAGTACAAACCCTTCATGCAATCTGTTGTAGCTCTAGCAGAAAATCCTAACAGAACGCCAGAGATTATTCAACAGGCGATGGACGAGAATCGCCTGATGTACCGAGAAATGATTGGTGAGGGATGTTATCAAAACCAAATAGCGGTTGATTTATTCAAAAGTGCTAAAAAACCTGATATGGGTTTAATCAGGGAAAACAGCCGCTACTTGTATCGTGATGTTAATTATATTAAAGATAAAAAGTCGCGTTCAGTTTATTTAAACACGGGGATAACACCAAAGGGCTACTCACCAGTAGAATTATTGATTAGCCAAACCAATAAATATTTCCAAGAATCACAGTTAGAATCGCGTCCCATAGTCCAGTTTAAAGATTTGTTCAAAGGAGTAGAATTTACACCACAGCAGAAATTTGCAGCAGTTGCCGCCAAATACGAGTTTGATCTGAAGTTCAACGCTGCGGTACGTATGGAGCGACTCAGAGAAACCGAGAAGGGCCCATCAGCAACCATCCAAACTCCACAAGGGACGCAACTCGAAATTGGCAATCTCACCCGTTACGGACATCCTCTGATTTGGAAAGCTCAGACACTTAATATTCGCCTAGATGAAATTCCAGAGAAATGGCGAACTAAAGAACGCCCCCATCGTTTATTAGCAGTTGCACAAATTAATGGTGAGATAGGAAATGATGGGAAACCCGCATACCGCAAGCTGGGGACAATTAGCCAACAGTCAGTAACTGACTACAACCTCAAACCGGGGGTAGTCATGCAGGGAGCTAAAGTCACAGAATTTAAACCAGAACTTACCAAAAGCCAAATTAAATTACTTTTCGGCAAGGCAAATGAAGCGGCACAAGCATTTTACGCTTCGATCCCAGAATCAGACAAACTTGCTGCTGCTGCGGCTGCCTGGAACATCTGTGCATCTCGTCAAGATGAACTCGAAGTTGCAAGAAAAGAAAACACCGACCCAGGAGCGATCTCTAAAAAAGTCTCCAATTTTGCCTTTGCTGCTTTCCCAAACGAAATTATCTCCCGCTTGGAGGATCTGCAATTTAGCGAACCGAAGTTATTCACACTCAATAATGAAGCAAATCAATTTTTGGGCAGAAAGTGGAAACCAGACGAAAAACACCCCATAGAAATCAGAGCCTCTCATCACCCACCGGGACATGAACGCCACGTTTCCAGACTGTTGTTTGTACAGGATACTGACGGCGAATATAAAGAATTCGCCATGCTGGAGACAAGAACTGGAATGTTACCAATTGGCACAAAGGCGCAAGCTAATTTCATTGGCGTGGAACCTGCTACTGCTAAGGCCACTATTGGACTACCAGGAAACCAGCCGATTGACATTACCATCCGCGAACTTAAAAACTTCTCTTACGCAGGACTTGTTTTTAACGACCAAGCAGTAAATTTAGAATTTGGCACTGTACTGATTCCTGACAAAACAGTAAAAATTAAATTAGATGCTTTGACTCTGGGCGAGTTAGACAACGATTCTCTTCAACAGTTAAAACAAGTTGATTACCTAAAAAATGGTAATCCCCTCAAATTAAAACTTACCTCTATCTCCGAAGCTGGAGATCAAGCTTTTGTGCTGGGTGAGTCCCCAAATGGTAATCTCCTCAAAATCAATAAAATCAACTTTTATGATTTTTCTGGTCAGTCATTCTCGGATCGAGATTACCAAAAACTGACTATCGAAACGCCACCTTTAAAAACTAGAGATGCAGTATTTCTCAATGGTGAACCCTTGGGAGTATTACATTTTAAAAAAGATAAAGATGCGCTCAAACAGCTTGGACTACTCAAAACCGGACAACTTACACCCGCACCCGCTATTGTTCAAAGTAATTTTTCGGTAGTGTATGCCCAAATTGACCCCAGTACCGTTGAATATCCCCAGAAATGGACAAAGGAATTTCAAGTTTTTGGGACTCAATCAGTTAATCCCCAACAACAGGAGATGATTAATAGTAGTGCTAAAATTCTACACCAAATTAAAGAACGTCCCACATTCCTGTTCACCACACCAAAAGACAGAACATTGGGGCTAATGGGCATGGCGGTTGACAATCATAAAGTTGAAGCTGTAACTAAATGGCTCACTCTTCAAAATGTTGTATATTCTCAAGTGACACCTGAAAATGTCATGCCAGAAACTAAAAAGGGATTGGCAGTATTTAACTTAGTCGGTAGTTCAATTCCTCCCAAAACTTTGGAGAGTATGACTAAGAAATTTGGAGATGTGATTGATAAGAGTGCTGAATATCAACAAAAAGTTAACTCTCTGCCCACGCGACCACAATTTTTGAAACCTCCATCTCAAACAGCACAATCCCCACCTAACCAATCTATAAATTTGCCACTCTCCACTACGCCTCCTACATCAGACATTACTAATAGTGTGAAACCCGAACCTATTGGTGTAGAGAACCGCCCAACAGTTAAGATTGATGACTTGAGAAATTGGTACAATGCCGCCGATAAGTTAGGGAAGTCGGAAAATTACAAAAAACGCATTGTAGAAGTGGCTAATGGGTTTAAAGCTGGTGAGCAATTGTCAGCCGAAGCGTTGACAGTAATGAATCAAGATACATTTGAGCTTGAAGCCATCAGTCGGCTGACTCAAATTGCTCAAAGGATTGGCATGGTCTGGGGTAAGTCTAATGAAAATGGCACTCAAGTCCAAGGAAAGATTTATGACTTGGCTTTCAATACCCAGCAGAGAGATTTAACTATTTCGCAGAAAAATGGTGAGGTAATTTTAAACTTGCAATCTGGTCAGGTGCAGACTAATAAACTAACTCCACAGATATTGCAAACTTTTGAGGACGCGAATAGTCAGATAGATAAGATAAGAACGAAGAATCAAAGGCAGGAAGTAGAGTTACAAAGTTAATCTTAAAAATCATGTCAATTCCTTGAAGAAGAAGTCAGGATTCAGGAGTCAGCGTCTGATTGATAGGGGTATCAAGCAAAACAGCATATAAATTGCCTTTGTTTGTGGTGTAGCGCACTCGGATGCCTTGAGTAGATACATCTTCTGATCTGCTAATGTTTAAGTTTTATTAGCCTTGAGAAAAGCGATCGCACTTTCCCAATTAATTGTTTGGTTCAGCAAATAGTGGGTAAATATCGCTTTGAGATTTTCTAATTCTTCTAGGGTGAAATTTGGGGCAAGACGTTCTGCGTAACTTGGTCGATTACCATTGGTAGTAAACAAACGCTCCAGAAAAGCACTACTGATGTACATTTGCGTCGAATTTTGCTCAACAACCACATCTACTATCAGCCCTGTTGATGCAAAAGCATCACGTAAATCATCAGCATCCCAATTGAGCATGGGGTCTAATTGATTAGCGTAGATTGCTTCTTCTGCGGCAATTAATCGTTTGTATAACTTGGCATCTAGCGAGTATGGCTCAAGTAAACGATACAACCTTTGAGTATAGCGTGGTACAGTCTCTGCTAATACTAGCTTTCCTTCTAAAGGTATTAGTTGGGCTATATTTTGGGCAGCTATTAATTTATCAGGTTCCGACACTAAGGTATTACGCCCAATAATGCAATCAAATTGCAAATCTGGTGCAAGGTCTGCTACTATTGGAGGCAGTTCAGATATTGGCACAGTCAAAATTATTGGACGCATTAGTTCTTTGAGTGCTGCTGCTTGTTCGTGTAAGGCATTAGCATCAGTGTTGGTGCGAACACAGGCATAAACTCCACCTTCTGGAACTTGTCTTATTGCCTCCCAAGTTAAGAAACCAGTTCCAGCATTGATATCTAGCACCAAATGATGACGTTGCAATTGAGCTAAATCAAAAATACGCTCTCGAAGGGTTGCCAACTGTGTACCCACTTGAGAAAGTGTACGCTGCAACCAACGTTCACTAGCTCTATCACCAGTTCCATAGGTCAATATTTCTAACGGCGCAACAGCACTGCCTTCCATCAATGCAGCAAGTTGGGCTTCGCGGCGACGTGAGACTTGTATACTAATCTCTTTTTCTCGACCTTACCTTGGGCTGATGGCTGATAGAATACTTGCCCTTGTAGGCTGGCTGGTAAATATTGCTGTGCTACCCAGTGGTCTCGGTAAGCATGAGGATAAAGATAACCCTGCCCATGTCCAAATCCTTTTTTGTCTCGATTTGCATCCTTTAAGTGATTAGGAACCTCTTTTTCTTTTTCTCGCTCCACTGCTGCTAGTGCATCAAAAAAGCCCATAATGCTGTTTGACTTCGAGGCTGTTGCTAAATATAGTGTTGCTTGTGCCAAATGATAACGACCTTCAGGCATTCCTACTCGGTCAAAGGCTTCA
>NZ_CALMFY010000222.1:0-16963 GCF_937863485.1 uncultured Nostoc sp.
AGAGGGATTTAGGGTGAGGGCAAAAACTACGGTTCTCAACATAGATGAGGTTTAACCTCATTCTTTCGTTAAGGAATCGCACCTTCTGGGTGTCTTAATTAATACACGATAACGATTTTGAAAGCTTGAACCCTACCATAATCGTTAAGGGATAAGCACGAATGGCACGCTTGAAAAGCTCTAAGCTATGTGGAATAAGAACTACGGCTTTTAAAGCTATTGAACAGTGTCGGGATGGGTCAGGCAATTGTCTTTGATGCAGTCTCATTGAAGCGATGCCTACGGCGGTAAACTACGCCGATAAAGTTCATCGCAAAGAGCGATCACTGTGCAGAGGCAGTGGAATGGGATGTATGGGTTGTGTAAATTTTGTGGTAGGTAGAAAAAGCGAAGCTCGTTCATGAAATACTTTCATTGAGACGAGCAAGCAAATATAACTACTACTACTGTGACACTGCGAGTAAAAATCCTCACTTGATAATTTAGTCAGAGTTTAGAATTACCTTTCGGCTTTTCAAGCGTGCCATTCGCTTAAAGGGCACTTACCAATATGCGAAATTGTTTTCTTTCTTCTCTGTTTCCAACGATACATTTCTCTAAGTCAATATATCGAGCTGCTGCCTTCATCTTTACCAAATCTTTAAGAAAATGAAGTGCAATGTGCGATAACCTACAATCCCAAAGGTTTGAGAAATTCAGAGCCAGACAACGGTAAGGAAGAGTGAGGAGCAAGATGAAAACATTACGACCCACGTTATCTATCTTGAGTGGTATTGCCTTGGCGACTTCAGGAATGGTTCTCAGTGCAGCGCCTCCTGCCTTGGCTGATTTGTTATGGGACTGGAGTTATAAATGTTCCATTTTAACGAGGCAAACAAAGTGTAAGGGCGGGAGCGGTACGTTCACGACAACGAACTAGCAGGGAAGTGGCGGAGACCAATACTACGTAGTAAATGGTATTACGGGAACGGTGGAAGGGAACACAATCACCTCCCTGGTCGCGCCTGATTCTCTGGGATCTGATAATGATAATAAACTATCGCCCGCAGGGAATAGTGTAACTCCTTACTTGAATATTGGCATTAGTGGACCGAGTCACAAAATAACCGGCATTGCCTTCCTGACAAACAATGATCCCCCGACGAATGGGAACGGAAATCTGTTATATTCAAATTTTATAGATGATTATGTAGCGTTACTACACCCAAATTTCGGGGCCGAATAAATTATCGTTGGAGAATATAGATTTTTCATCGAAGCAGGTGGGAGTAGTGGGGTCGCTGCCGCCGGCGGCGGTTCCCGAACCTAGTAGCCTTCTGGCTTATATCACACTGGGCGGTTTAATGCTAGGGAGTACTCTCAGAAAAGCTTTCAAGTAAGGGATAAAAGGGAGAGGGTGAAGATGCCTTTTCTCTTTTTTCTCGTTTTCGATACGTGGCACGGGGGGGGGGAAAAATGGGCAGACTGAAAAGAGAATTTTTGGTCGCTTATTCCTATCATATCACCACTCGTTGCAACAACCGAGATTTCACCTTAGCACGTCGTAAAACGAGAGAAATTTTCCTGTATATCATCAAACAAGCACAGGACAAATATGGCTTCAAACTCTATGCCCTGTGCATCATGCTCAATCATGTCCATTAGAGCTTTTCAAGCGTGCCATTCGGATAAGCACAAATATACTGATTAGACAGTCAGGGCCTTTTGCTCCCCCAACCCTGCGAGGAAAAGGGGCTGGGGGGTTAGGTTTTTGATTACTGAATCGATGCTCTAGCGATCATCGTGTTTGTTATTGTTATGGTCTTATACTGCCTGTACCTACCTGCACCTTCTGCGATCCTTCAACGATTTGGTAAAGTTTGTCTTCTAATTTTTGCATACATGCCGACCAATCAAAGTCAAGTATGGAAGGGCGAGCTTGCCGAGTCAAATCTGCTTTAAGGCTGGAATTTTCCAAAATCGCAATCACTTTGTGGGCAAAATCTGTTGGGTTGTTGGGTTCGGCTAAGAAACCGTTGATCGCATGAAAAACTTGTTCAGGATTTCCTCCAGCGTTGGCTGCTACAACAGGGGTTCCAGATGCTAAAGCTTCCATATTGGTGGTACAGAAGTTTTCGGTAACAGAGGGGTTGACAAATACATCGGCTCGTGCATATAAACCTAGAAGTTCTGTTCCGTGGGACTCACCCCAGACAGTAATACCGGACTCAAACTTTTGGACGCGCCGACGGATCTCCTCATCCAAGGGGCCACTACCGACAATGACTAAATGGACATCAGGGATTTTGGCAGCAATGATTGGAAATGCATCTATAAGTTGGGTGACATTTTTTTCTGGAGTAATGCGTCCGACAAAAAGGATAGTTGGTCGATAGTCGTTAACAATGGGATTGTAGTCTATATTTTGGGGGTGAAATTTTTCGCAATCAATCCCTTGATATGGCACGTATTCACTGCGTTGGCATTTCAGTCGGTTGTATTTAGCAAGCAGTTCTTGAGACGGAAATAAGTTGAGATCATAAGCATCACTAAACTGCTTAACTAAAAGGGGAACAATCGGACGTAGCAAGCTGAAGAACAGATTTCCTAAGTAATATCGAATATAGGCAACGATATCGGTATGGAAAATTGAGATGATTGGGGTATCAGTTTGTTTAGCATACTCAACTCCTATAGGGCGACCATAACCTTGTAAGAAAAGTGAGTATAATCCTCTCATTTGCGCCGCTTCTTCAACCAGTATAATATCGGGCTGGAAGTTCTCAAGTAACTTACTATCACTCCAATAGCGATAGTTTAATGGTTGAGGAAGAGATTTGTAGAAGATTAACGGTTTGGTGGGGAATGCATAAGCAGAAAAGTTGGGGAAGGGCTGTAGTTCATCCAATCCTGACATTGGGCGATTTCCAATCTTTTTGGGGTACTGGCTATTAATTTCTGGGTGGATAAGAAAGACCTCATGCCCTTGTTGCAGTAACCATTGAACCCGTTGGTGGACTGCGACGGAAACTCCAGTCAAGAAAGGAGGGTACAATGCTGTAAACAGTGCAATGCGAAGTGGTTGCTTAGTCATAAAAAGGGGAATATTACACTAAAATGCTGGTTTGGAATTTAGGATTTACGCAGCAAATGTTTCATGAACATCCTGATTATTTGGTTCAGAAATTACCACTAACACAGTTAGTCTAAGGATTTACACATTTACAAATGGGCTAAATTGTCGATTCTGAAGAGGATGTTTCTAAATTTTGCTTAGAAACTATCAAAATATCTAAAATCCTTAGTCAAAATTCCCCTTAATATATTTATCTAAACCCTTGTCATAAATGTAAATAAATTTCGGTAATCAACAAACAAAAGCGTGTATTTTGACAAGGGTTATAGCTCATCTAGTTCTACTAAATATAAGATAAGATAATTTGAAGACTAGGGAATGTTTAGTGTAATAACTTTCATTCCCTAGTTTATATCTAGCAATTCACTTTAAAGAGAAACCTTGCTATTAATAGGCTGATCCAACCATTGATAAGGACGATATTCGACTAGCCGGATATTCCAAGGCCCTTGAACTCGATAGGAGACACCGCGCCAAGTAACTGTTGAGATCCACAATGACGATAGCATCGCTAACCCATAAATCCATTGTGTCAAGGGAATCCCAATCAACATTTTGATGATTGTAACAGCTGATAATTTTGCGTAGACGTGCAAGGGCTTGCCAATAGACATCGCCTGGTCATTAGAGCGAACCACTCGCTGTATCTCTAATTCCAACACCAGCATTATCAAAAGTAATCCGACAGTATAAACTCCATAGCAGCCTAACAAGAGAGCCGCAGCTTCCCATTTTGTCTCTAACAACGACTCTAGAATTAACAGGATGACTATAGTCGGAAACAAAATGCTAGAAACAGCTTCACTAACTAGAGCTAACCAACGTGGGTGATACAGTCGAGAATAAAGGATGAGGCGCTTAAGATAATCTATTAAGTTGAATAAATCAGTCTCTTCACGATTTACTATCAGCAGCGAAGGCACAAACTTTACATGCAACCCATGTTTTTTGAGGATGTTGTGCATCATAAAATCTTCGCCTAAAGCTTGTCCCCACTTATCTAGCAGTTCTGTTTGGCGAAGCACTTCTGTTTTCATAGCCAAAGTCCCACCCCAAGGAATCTGGAAGATAAACATTTGCACTACTGCGGATACATTGCCTATGTAGCGTACTAAAGATCCCCAATACTTACCTGTAGGTACGTACCAACGATAACCTGTTGTCGCCCCCACTTTGGGATCACCTAAAGGACTGACTAATTCTCGCAGCCAATTCACATGGACTATAGTATCAGCATCTACTAGGGCAACCACCTTGTAAGAATCGTCCAACTCATGGATAGCTTGCACTAAAGAACTGCATTTGAGACTACAATTGTTGCGTACTGTTCGCAAAGGGCTAATTTGAACGTTGGTCGCTTCCTGCTCTGTGATCGTTTCACTGGCAATTTTCCAAGCGGGATCTTCGTGACTATCAACGATCAACTTTAAATCATACTGTGGATAGTTCTGATTTAGGAGCGATCGCAAACATCTAGGCAAAAACGGATCGGCTCCGCGTAGGCAAAGAATCACTGCTGTTTTAGGTAACTGATCATCTGGTAATAAGTTTTTTTTGGATGAGCGCAGATACCATATAAAGACAAGCGTTAAACACACCTGAATAACTAGCCAACTCATCAAAGACTTAGAGAAAAATATCGCCAAATCTTCCATTAAATTTTTAATCTCCGATAGGATTAGGGATTGGGGACTGGGGATTAGGGATTAGGGATTGGAAATCAGAAGTATCTTTTAGAGAAGCAGTACCCAGTCCCCAGTCCCTTTAGGAATCAAGCGAATATTTCATAATAATGTTGACTGTTGTATTTTTGTTTACAACAAAACTGGCGTCACGAAACTTTGGCGCACCTGTTTGTACGGACACAGTTGGATTTTTAGAAATCCCAAAACCTTCTTTGGGAATACCGAAAAAGTCTTTGTTGAGTTTGCGATCGCCATTCTGATCATCAACTACAGCGACAGCATAAGTTCCAGGCTTCAAACCGGAAAATTCTTTTTTTACAGAACTTCCAGTAATCTTAACGCAGCCACTTTGATCTCCACTAGAATTACTCATCGGAAATCCTCGTTCACTTGGGTAAACTCTCAAGCAAATCTCACCTTTTTGGTGATGTATTCCATTTACCACAACAGTTAGTGTTTCAGTTGGTTCAGCATTCACTGTTTTAGCAAAGCTGATGCTCACTAAAGTAGCAAGCAAAACATGACAAAATTGAGATAGTTTCAGCATAGTTTTGTAGTCATAATAGGTGATTTTGGGGCTGTTCAAAAGCTGCGATCGCCAGCTTTTATTTTTAAACCGATTTATTCAAAGCGTGACTTGTGGTTTTTTAATTGATGCTTTATACCAACCTTTCCAAAGTACTTGTAGCACTTTTAGCAAATCTTTCAGCAAAAGATATTGTGTCCCTTTTAAATGCTGATATAGACTTATATGACAACATAGCCGCTCATACAAACTCAGGGGACTACGCCATATGGAGAGTACATACTCCCAGAATATTCTCCAATGTGGCAATAAAATTTTTCCTTTCTTTGCTGAATCAAACCATACTGCATATGCATAAAAATCAGGCAGCATACTCAATGAGGGTTTTTTACTGTTGTCAGTAAACAACAAATAATTAGGGAAATACATACTCATTGATTGTTGCGGATGGCTTCTGGCAAAAAACAGGTTTTCAGGGATTTCATAAAATCTACCGAGAATACCAAGTCTTAACAAGAGAATTCCATCTGCATTACCGTAACCACCCATAGGCGGTATCTTTCTCAAGGCACTGGCACGAATTACTCCATAACATTGATAACATAAATGCTTGGTCAGCAATTCGTTAAAACGCTGCTGTGGTTTTAGTGCATCTGCCTTGAGTTTGATATCGTAATTTTGGAGAAAATTTCCCTGTTCATCAATGAAATATGTCTGGGAGTGACACAAGATGATGCTAGGATCTTGGTCAAGCACTTCAACACACTTCTTGATAAAATCTGGAGCATGTAGATCATCATAGGCTGCCCACTTAAAGTACTCACCCGAAGACAATTTAAAGACGCGATCAAAGTTACGGGCGCAACCAATATTCTTGTCATTGCGGTAGTAACAGATACGTTGGTCTTGCTTGGCGTATGCTCTACAAATTTCTTCAGTTTTATCTGTAGATGCATTATCTGAAATAATTATCTCAAAATCTTCAAAGGTCTGAGCCAAGAGTGAATCAATGGCTTCTTTGAGAAATTTTTCACCATTGTATACAGGTAATCCAATGCTCAATCGTGGCTGATTCCCAATCATAGAAAACATGTATTCGGAAAATAGGTGGATTATTTTATGCTTAATTGCAGCTAATTTTAGGCAGATGCAACGTAAGAATCCAGAAATCAGAATCCAGAAGTCAGAATTAAGAAGACTTTGATACTTAACATCTTGTACCAAATTCCAAACTCCTGTACAGACGCGATTAATCGCGTCTCTACTCCTAATTTTTGTACAGACGCGATTAATCGCGTCTCTACTCCTAATTCCTAACCCCTAATCCCTAACTCCCAACTCCTTACAATCCAACAATGATTACGAAAGTTTATGGACTATTTGATCAAGCGTTGGATATCTGTTTTTTGCAGCCATTTATGTGTTTGCTGCATTCCTTCTTCTAGGTCAATTGTTGGTTTATAATTTAACAGGCTTTGTGCTTTGACAATCGAACAAGCATAGGGACGAGTCATAAAATCTATAGACTCAGGTAAAATATCAACTTTTTGGCGAAAAAGTTTTTGTCCTTGAACACGTAGCTTTACAAACAACTTGATTTCATCTTTCGATAATGAAAGGGGTGCTGATAAACCTTCCATTGCTGCTAAACGCATAAAATACTCTTTCCAGGAAGTTTCTTGTCCATCGGTAATATTAAATATTTCACCATAGGTTTCTTTTTCTATCGCTAGAAAGATGCCATCAATCAGGTTATCTATATATACATGATTGATTACTCCTTTACTATCGTTGGCACAGGCAAATAATTTTTGGCGCATCATTAGAATTGGTCTGACTATCCAAGGAATACTTCCTGGGCCGTAAACATCTCCGGCCCGAATAACGATGATGCCAAAATCTGGCGGATTATTCAGTTCTAATACTGCTGTTTCGGCTTCTATTTTCGTTTGACAATATGGATTATTTTCGCCAGAGAGTGGCCCGGATTCTGTAACACCATTCGGATAGTTGAAACCGTAAACCATCACACTGGATAGATGCACGAATGTTTTGACACCAGCCTGTTTAGCGGCTTTAGCTATGTTGATAGTACCGCCAACATTGACATCACGAAAATGGTTAATTGCGCCAGTTTCTTCAGCAATTTGATATGTATGTAAAACGATGTCTACTCCCTGACAAGCCTTTTGGGCAGTGGTAGAATCAGTGATACTACCAATAATTACCTCAACACCTAAATTCTGTAATTGTTTGTTCTGTTCTGTAGAACTTTGCAATCCACGAACCTTCATTCCTTGCGCTATGGCTAACTCGGCTGCACGCAAACCGACAAGTTCATCAATCCCAGTAATTAGGAGGGTTTTGTTTTTGAGGTTCATAAAGTCGGGATTATTGTTAAATAGGTGAATTGGAGTTGTTAGATAAAAGACTTCAAAGTTATACCAAATTTAAATTTTGGTAAAGACTTTTAATCTCAAATTGCTAGAAGGAGCAATTTTTTTGTGGAGAGGCTGCACCAATGATTACTTATGAGTCTATATCAGGGCAAAATAATTCGATGATTTTGCTGCTAGGAATCAGCTAAAAAATATCTCCCGGATCTGCGGAGCGGAGTTTGTTGATAGCAAGGGCACCTGAAGTTATACACATTAATACTGTTGAAGTTAAGATAAGCAATGCATTATTAATGGTCATAACTATTGGTAATTTAGTTGCTTCTGCTGCAAAACTATATAACAACACAGAACTAATCAATCCGGGAATATAACCTAAAATTGCCAGAATTAAAGCTTGCTGAAATACCACATTTAATAAATATCTATTGGCATAACCTATAGCTTTTAAAGTAGCGTAAGCAACGAACTGCGTAGCAATATTGCTGTAAAGAATTTGATAAACAATAACCACACCAACAACCGCAGCCATTGTCAACATCAAGTTAAGTATAAAACCAATTGGTGTTCTGATTGCCCAATATTTTTTTTCAAAATCAATAAAGCCTTGGCGTGTAAAAACTTGGACATCATTAGGTAAACTTGCTTGCAAATTTTTCAGTACTGTTTCTGGATTACTACCAGGTTTAAGGGAAATCAAACCGATATCTATCATATCTGCCGGACGACTATTGGGATTTATCCTCAGGAAAGTTGAGTCACTGACAATTAAATTTCCGTCTACCCCAAAGGAAGGCCCTAAGCTGAATAATCCACCAATTCTCACTCTATAGCCAATTAATGAATTGAAGGGAAATATTTCAATTGTCTGTCCAGTATCTCCGGCATTAAATTTTTCAGCTATTGGGCCAAACTCTGGGCGAGAACCCCGGTCAAAAAACACGACATCAGGAATTTTGAGTTTATCTAAATTTTTCTCAACTTCTGGGATGTTCATCACAGGGTTACCTGGATCGAAACCAATAACGTATATTGAATATTTCTCACTAGTTGCCGGATTTTTCAGTTTAGCAAATTGTAAATACATGGGGCTAACTGACTCTACGCCATCAAACCCCAAAGATTGGTACAAACTAGTCCGGGAAAAGCTTTGATTTGAAGTCAAAGATTTATATTGCGAACTAACTAAAAATAAATCTCCCTTGAGATTCTGATGCAGTGCGGTTGCACTTGAATAGAGAGCATCTTGAAAACCAAGTTGCACAAACATTAGCAGGACAATAAAACCAATCCCGGCTACAGCTACTACTAAACGAACTTTTTGCTGGGCTAGCTGTAGCCATCCTAAAGGAATTTTGAAAATCATGGATTTATTTGTTAATTATTATTTGTCATTGGTCATTTTTGAATGATTAATGACTAAATATGAATGGCGACATCCACTTGTAAGTTAGTTAAACGAGCTACCCTTTGACTATCTGCGGGATTATCGATAGAGATTTTCACCTCAACTATTCTGCGGTCTGTATCTGAACTAGGGTTGAGGCTGAAGATGCCTTGCTTGTCAACTTGCCAACCAATCTCTTTCACAGTTCCCTTTAATGTTCCAGTAAATGCAGTGCTGGTAATTGTGGCTTTTTGTCCTACACGCACTTTGCGAACATCGGTTTGATACACCTCTGCAATCACATACATTTGAGATGTCTTACCTATCTCAGCAAATCCTTTGTTGGTGCTGATAACTTCTCCGGTTTTGGCGTGAATTTTTAATATTTTGCCAGCTATGGGAGATTTGATGTAACTTAAATCCAAGTCGGCTTTTGCTTGTTGAACAGAAGTTGTTGCACTGTTGACTTCGGTTTGTGCGACTTGAACATCTACGCCACGCACTTCACTAATACTGGTGAGTTGCGCTTGTGATTGCTTTTTCTGTTCTTGGAATGTGTCTTGAGTCCGCTTGAGAGTGGCTTGGGCTTCTGTTAGTTGCTGTTGTGTAGTCTTTAGTTGCAAAGCCTTAGTATCTGCTATAGAAGCTGCGATCGCGCCTTGTTTGTATAATTGCTGATAGCGATCGTTCTCGGCTTGAGCATTGTCTACCTCAGCCTGGATGCGGGCGATTGTCGCCTGTTGTGTGGCAATGTCTCCTTTATATTGTGGCTCTAAACGGGCGATCGCTGCCTTTTGAGCATCGATATCTCCGGTTTTAGCTCCAGATTTCACCTGCGCTAGTTTAGCTTTGGAAACTTGCAGTTGGTCTAAAGCCTGTTGCAAAGCTGTTCTAGAACGACCATAATTTTCTAGATATGCCAATAATTGCCCTGCTTTAACCGCGTCTCCTTCTTTCACCAACAGTCTTTCTACCCGCACCCCGTTATTGGAAGCCGGAGCAGTCAAAGAAGTAACTTCGCCTTCTGGCTCCAAACGACCCAAGGCAGTCACAGCAAGTTTCACAGGAGTGGCAGCTTTTGGAGGAAGCGCTTGCGGTGTCTGAACTTTAGCCCTTGACCAAAACATAGTCAAACTATAAAGAGCTATTAATCCGGCCGCTAAAGCCAAAGAAGCTGCTAAAATTGCTTGCGATCGACCTATGGGTTTTCTGAATAATCGGCTTTCTTTATTCACTGCCATATTTTCATTCCAATTGTGCTTTATAAGGGGATGGCCTGGTTATATTTAGTCCATTAGAATAGACTCATCTGCAAATTACCTAGAGGGCTTTTCCTCTAGAGTTTCTACCTTAATAAAGTGGATGGGTCTAAATTGGTTTTATATGAATTGTTGTACGTATTTGCCACCTAAAATCACTATTGTGGCGTGAAAATTAATGATGCTGTTACTTCAAAGCTTCCTAAGTTATATCCTAATTTCACTTCTATTCCAGTAGCGTAAAATACAATAGCGCTAACCAGAAAACTTACTTGCAATCATAACGAAGCGCTAATAAAAATGAACTAAAAACTTGGATAAACTTGTCCTTAAGTATGGCAAAAAATTTGAATTTTGTCAACTAATTGAGTTCGCATAAGTCTTGATTCTATCACGTAAATATTTAATCCAAGTAAGATTAGAGACTGAAGAAATTTAATCATCACTAATCACTCATCTGCCAATTGAATACTAACAAATAGTTATTTATTAAGCAGATTTGATATTACTAACAGATTATTGTTAGCTAGGTTGTGTACTATCAGACATTCTGATCAGTTTTGATCCTACTAATTAAAGGCATGAAGTGATACCTTTGGTGGATTACGCCAACGGACACAAGGCGGAAGTCACGCATTCAAAAGTCAAAAGTATTATGGAATAAGCTCTTTAGGGATTTTAAATGGTTGCTCTATTTACGCCGTGGTGTACTAGTACACTGTGGCGGAAGTTTGTTTACCTTTAACAAGGGGCAAAATCCCTTGTTATTACCAACATCCTGAGAAATCCTCTGCTTCGTTGCCATCCCACCTTGGAATAAATTCTGAGGCTAATAACTTGCATTCCTCTCAAGAGGACTATAGCAGTTCTCCTTCGGATGCAGGGCACAGCAATGCTGTATCCCTACGAATGGTATGTATTCCATGTAATTGAGAACCGCTATAAACACAGAATTTGAAGCGATGTACATAGCTATCCTTGGTGAAAGGGAAAATAAAGAGCTTTTGAGCCGCTGAACTTAAGTTCTGGGCGGAATGTAGGTTAGCGCAATACTTTGACTGTTATAAAAATGTGGGTAAAGCCTCGTGTAGCTGCGGTTTATAATCGCTCTTTTAACTGATGCAAGCATGATTATGTTTATCAAGCAACATACTAAAAATTAACATTTGCTTTATAAATAACTGCTTTGCTTCTGAAGTTGACTTATATTGAAAAATAACCCAAAACTTTGATTCAATTATGATGTTTCTCTGAGAAAACATACCTATAATTATTCAATTTATCTATGTATTCATTGAATTGTTACTTACTAGACAATAGATTTGCATTATTAACTTAATCCAGCGCAAATTTATAGCTAACCCGTAGATAACAAAATATTTCCCAGATTCAGCTAGTCATAAATTATACTTATTGGGTAAATTTTATTCAAAATTCACATCAGTAGTAGTGGAGGTTTATTTATAAAATAACCTTAAAGAAATGATTTAGTTTCTGTAAAGTATGTTAGTGTTTTTATTAATTCAATGCTTTAAAGTAGTTATAAAAAGTAGTTATTTAATTAAAATTTTGAAATTAAAAATAACTAAACATAACTGCTTTGTCATCACCTTATGATCGTTTAATTACTTTTTCAATTTGCATAAACTCGGATTAAAGGTGGTGTGTTTTCTGTAACGAACTTGTCAACTTTGCTGGGTCAAATCCCATAAACTAATTATCCTGGACGTTGAAACTGGCTATGACATTTATCAAGATACAGAACGTTGTCATGAACACCAGCTACGTTGCTGCAATTAAGCTAAATAATCAAACGATTTTGGGCGAAAAAAGCGTTTCTGTTCCCTTAGCTACTCCTCAGTTTCCATCGCTCCAATGGGATATCATTGCTCAAAATCTTTACCATTACAAATTGATTGAATTTACTGGTCAAGCAGTTATTACACTCCAAGACTATTTTACCAGTTTTAACAACGTTATCGACCGTGCCAATTTGAGATTTTGGGTCACACCTTTGGTGCGCTGACAGCGCAACTTGGATTTTTTGGTTCGTCCTCCACTCATTGTGGGTGGAACAAATCTAAAAGACGCTCGTAACGACGCTTGATTACTCACTATCGCTAACGCAAATCTAAAATCCAAAATTGGTTGACCTATTGCCACAATATCAAGAGTCTAACGTTGTCTAACATTTTTGTGCGATCGCAGTGTGCCAAAATCGCCTATAAATCTAGGGCTTTATCAGGGCAGTATGTGTCGTGTGGTGTCGATTTGGAGAAAAGCCAAAAGCCTTTAGCGGAGATAGGATAGCTAACTGCTTACAAAACAAGAGTTTTTCATTATTAGTAGGCAACAGAAATTACTGTAGCTACGCAATCCACAGTACTCACTATGCCCTATGTCTGCTTATTCAATTGATACTGCCTTAGCGGAGTTAGAGAGCCTTATCAATAATTGCGAAAAGGCTGTGAAGAGGTCTATAGAGGAAAAAAAAATGAAGTCAGATAAATCAGTCTCAATCAACAAAATTAACAGACAATTACAACACAATCCTATAGCCATTGTTGGGATGGCATCTCTATTGCCTAAAGCCAGAAATTTGCGGGAATACTGGCAAAACATAGTAAACAAAATTGATTGTATTACTGATGTTCCTTCCACTCACTGGAGCGTCGAAGATTATTATGATCCGAATCCGAGAACTCCTGAAGATAAAACCTACTGTAAAAGAGGCGGATTTATTCCAGAGGTAGATTTTAACCCGATGGAATTCGGTATACCACCCAGCATTTTGGAAGTCACAGATGTATCGCAACTGTTAAGTTTAGTGGTTGCGAAAGAGGCGATGGAAGATGCAGGTTATGGCGAAAAACGTGAGTTTAGCCGTGAGACTGTTGGCGTAATCTTAGGCGTGGCTATGGCCAAACAGTTAGGAATGCCACTTTCTGCCAGATTGGAATATCCGATTTGGGAAAAAGCACTCAAAAGCAGCGGTTTATCCGATGAGGATACGCAAAAAATCGTCGAGAAAATCAAAAGCGCCTATGTGAAGTGGGATGAGAACGCTTTCCCTGGAATGTTAGCTAACGTAGTCGCGGGTAGAATTGCCAACCGTCTAAATTTTGGCGGGATGAACTGCGTAGTTGATGCCGCTTGCGCTAGTTCCTTCGGTGCTTTAAAGATGGCAATTAGTGAGCTAGTTGAGCATCGTTCTGACATGATGCTAACTGGTGGTGTTGATACTGATAACACCATCATGGCTTTCATATCGTTCAGCAAAACACCGGCTGTTTCTCCCACTGAGAATGTCAAACCTTTCGATGCTAAATCGGATGGGATGATGCTGGGTGAAGGTATCGGCATGATTGTCCTCAGACGGCTGGAAGATGCCGAACGCGACAACGATAAAATCTATGCCGTAATTAAAGGTATTGGTACCTCCAGCGATGGGCGCTATAAGAGCATTTATGCTCCCCGCAAAGAAGGTCAAATTAAAGCTTTAGAACGTGCTTATGAAGATGCCGGCTTTTCTCCCGCCACTGTTGGTTTAATGGAAGCACATGGCACTGGTACAATGGCTGGAGATCCGACAGAATTCGGATCTTTAAAAGACTTCTTTGGGGAACATGATCACAAAAAACAGCACATCGCTTTGGGTAGTGTAAAATCGCAAATTGGACACACAAAAGCGGCTGCGGGGGCGGCGAGTTTGATTAAAACTGCTTTGGCATTACATCACAAAGTATTGCCGCCCACAATTAATATCACCGAGCCGAACCCCAAACTCAATATTAAAAATTCCGCCTTTTATTTGAATACCGAAACCAGACCTTGGATTCGTGCAGAAGGGGAAGCCCCAAGACGTGCAGGTGTAAGTTCTTTCGGCTTTGGCGGCACTAACTATCATGTCGTCTTAGAAGAATATGAAGCTGACCAAAACCAGGCTTACCGCTTACACAGTCCTGCTAGTGAAGTGCTGTTGTTTGCTCCGACAGTAGACCAATTGCTGACCAAATCTGAAGAGATTTTAGGTAAGTTGCGATCGCCTGAAGCAAAAACACACTATGCACAATTAGTCCAGGAGTGCAAATCGCCACAGATTCCCCTCTCTGCTGCCAGATTTGGGTTTGTAGCTGAGAATCTCGAAGAAGCTTGCAAGTTGTTGCAAACTAGCATTGACTGGCTGAAACACAAAGGAACAGCAGCATCTTGGGAGCATCCCCAAGGGATTTATTACCGCGCCTCTGGTATGGAGTTGGGTGGAAAAGTTGTTGCTCTATTTTCTGGTCAAGGTTCACAATACTTGGAGATGGGCCGGGAACTGGTAACGAATTTTCCTTTGATGCGGCGTCTTCATGGCTACATGGATAGCTTGTTACTCAAAGATAATTTACAGCCGCTTTCAGAAATCGTTTTTCCTCATCCGGTGTTTGAGGAAGCAGAAAAAAATGCCCAAATTGCTGCCTTACAACGCACAGAATATGCTCAACCAGCCATTGGGGTGTTGAGTGCAGGGATGTACAGCATACTGCAACAAGCTGGGTTCAAGTCAGATTTTGTGGCGGGACATAGCTTTGGTGAACTGACAGCGCTTTGGGCTGCGGGAGTTTTGAGTACAGAAGATTACTTGTTCTTAGTGAAAGCTAGGGGTCAAGCAATGGCGGCTCCAGAAGACCCGGATCATGATGCGGGTAGTATGTTGGCTGTTAAAGAAGACATCAGCAAAGTCGAAGCAGTGCTGAAGCATTTTCCCCTAGTTGCGATCGCTAATCAAAATTCTCCAACTCAATTTGTCTTGGCTGGGCCCACCGCAGAAATCGCCAGAGTCAGAGAGGCTTTACACGAGAAAGGATATACGGCTGTATTGTTACCTGTTTCAGCAGCTTTCCATACACCGTTAATTGCCTTTGCTCAGAAATCCTTTGCGATCGCTACTAAGTCTGTCAAGTTCCAAAGTCCCAAAATCCCTGTTTACAGCAACGTTACCAGCAAACAGTATCCCAAAGAACCCCAAGGTATTCAAAAAATCCTGGAAACGCACCTTTCCAACTCAGTGCTGTTTAAGCAGGAAATTGAAAATATCTATGCAGCCGGTGGTACTTGCTTTGTGGAATTTGGACCGCGGAGAATTCTCACCAACTTGGTAAAAGATATCCTTGGCGATCGCCCTCATATTACCGTATCTTTGAACCCCAGCACTCAAAAGAATAGCGATCGCTCTTTGCGAGAAGCAGTTGTGCAGTTGCGGGTAATTGGTCTGGCTTTGAATAACCTCGATCCTTATCAACTTCCTCAAACTCTACCCCCAATTGAGACGAAGAAGACGTTAAATGTCCGTTTAAACGGCATCAACTATAGATCCGAAAAAACGAAAAATGCCTTCGCTCTAGCTTTGCAGGATGGGTACAAAGTTACATTACCCACCCCCGAACATTCTGATGCGGCTCCCTTATTCACCAGCCCAGGCGTAACTCCACCTCTAGCAGTGATAGAGACTAACGGACATAAAAAACCATCCCTTGTTACCGCCCCAGCAATGAACGGTGTGACTTCTAATATCATCACCCAAACAGAGCAACAAATGAATCCTGTGACCCTTTCAAGTCAACCAGCCCAGGAATCTAAGATGCAACCAACACCAGAAAAACTTACTAATTACCAACAGCTTTTAGAAAGTTTAGAATACCTCCTGACACAGTTTCAGGAAAATCAAGCCGATAATTTACAAGTTCACGGAACTTATCTCAACCATCAAATGGAATATGCCAAAGCGTTTTTCCAACTGATGCAGCAGCAGAATTCCTTGTTGAGTGAAAGTAAATCAACAGCCGAAACTGCCAAAATGAAGCTAGTTGTCATGGAAAGCTTAGAGCGCAGCATGATGCAGTTTCACTCCCAACAAGGTGAAACCCTACGCATCCATGAGCAATATCTCCAAGAGCAGCTGGAATATACCAAAAACTTTTTCCAACTCATACAACAAGAGTATTCTCAAATCATCTCTGGTGAGGGAACGACTCAACTAGCAGAGATAAGCAACGGGGTACGCCATAATTTCACTCCGTTCACCACAGAAACAACTGTTACTGATGCACCAGTACCCCCTACTACCAAGATAGTAGAAAGCCAGCCTTTGCCTGTAACTGAGCCAGTAGCGAAAAATGGCTCAACTGTTACCCAAGCACCTCTCCCCCCCGCTCCCCAGGTGGTACCTGTAGTTGATCCTGTATCCCCCACTTCTAAGAAGGATGAAAATTCTTCTTCTTTACTCCCTAATCTCTTCTCCCCACTCCCTATCGAGACAGTAGAGCCTGTAGTCGAGCCACCTGTCCCAGTAGTAGAACCTCAAACCGAGGTTGTAGTCACAATTAGCTCACCCCCAGTCAACGAAGTTATCGCATTCACCCCAGAACCAGCACCCACAACTGCTGCACCTGTATCTGGCGCAACTATCGATATTGTTGACTTGGATAAAAACCTGTTAGCGATCACCAGTGACAAGACTGGCTACCCAGTCGAGATGCTGGAAATGGACATGGACATGGAGGCGGACTTAGGGATTGACTCCATCAAACGGGTGGAAATCTTAGGGGCG
>NZ_CALMFY010000222.1:17063-57881 GCF_937863485.1 uncultured Nostoc sp.
CATGGAGGCGGACTTAGGGATTGACTCCATCAAACGGGTGGAAATCTTAGGGGCGCTACAGGAAATGTACCCCAACCTACCCAAGCCCAATATCGAAGAACTGGCAGAACTCCGCACCATCGGTCAAGTCGTCGAGTATCTGCAATCCCAGGCTTCCAAAAGTATTTCTGTAGAAATTGCAGTTCACGAAATACAACAACCAACCGAGATTCTAGTAGAGACTGCACCCGTAGTTGAGGTAGTCACTTCACCTGAACCAAGCCTAGTTGTCACATTCAACCCAGCACCAGAACCTGCTGCAATTGATGAAGTTGTAGACTTAGGTCAAACCCTACTAGCGATCACCAGTGATAAGACCGGCTATCCAGTCGAGATGCTGGAACTGGACATGGACATGGAAGCCGACTTAGGGATTGACTCCATCAAACGGGTGGAAATCTTAGGGGCGATGCAAGAAATGTACCCCAACTTACCCAAGCCAAATATCGAAGAACTCGGAGAACTCCGCACCATTGGTCAAATAGTCGATTACCTACAGCAGTTAGCTGGAGGTGAAAAAAAAAAGTTTGAGCCTGAGTTTGTCCAACAGCCACCCGAATTAGAGCATAATATCCAGCGCCATCCCGTCAAACTCAAAAGCCTACCACGGCCCGATTATTTGGATTTCACGTTACCAGAGGGACACATCGGTTTAATCACCGATGATGGTTCCCTCACCACTTATAAATTAACTGAATCCTTAATTGAGAAAGGCTGGAAAATAGTAGTTATCAGCTTCCCCCAATCGCTCATCGCCCAACAAGCGCCGTTACCCACAGGAGTAACCCGCGTCACCTTAGCAAACTTGAGTGAAGAACATCTCCAACAACAATTGCAAGCGATCGCATCTCACTGCGGGGCGATTGGGGCTTTCATCCATCTCCATCCGATATTTGTAGGAAATCACACCGGGACAATTCCCTATCACGAACAGGAAAAGGCGATCGTCAAGCACGTATTTTTGATGGCGAAACACCTCAAACCCTCTCTCAACAAAGCCGCACGTCATGGACGTAGTTGTTTCTGCACAGTTGCTCACCTCGATGGCGCTTTTGGCTTAGAGTACAAAGTCAACTTCGGGGCGATCGGCGCTGGTTTATTCGGATTAACCAAAACTCTGAGATGGGAATGGCCAAAAGTGTTTACCCGTGCGATCGACCTAAGTCCCAGACTTGACGCCAAACAGTCAGTACAAAACATCATAGCCGAGCTTCATGACCCCAATCTTTATATTAGTGAAGTTGGGTATGGTTCACAAGGACGAGTCACCATTATCGCCGATTAAAAAGGTAGGTTAATCAATTCTTTGATGTAGCAGTCCTATTTAAGTTGTGAAAATTACTGTTTTTAACGAACCGCAAAGGACGCAAAGAGCGCAAAGAGAAGAAATAAACAGAGAGTTTCACAAATTTTTTAGGACTGCTATTAGGATGTTTTTTTAGTTCTTTCTTAATACAAGAAGATTACTTATTTCTCTTACTTTGCGTCCTACCCTGCGGGAAGCCGCTTTGCGTCTATGCGCCTTTTGCGGTTCGTATATCAAAAAAAACCAATTTATTCAGTTATTCACGAGGATTTATGACACAAACAGCCCAGCTTAGTCCATCATCTGTCTTTGTCGTGAGCGGCGGTGCAAAAGGGATTACGGCTGAGTGTACTATCAAATTAGCCCAACAGCAACCCTGCAAATTCATCCTTCTTGGTCGCTCCGAACTATTAGAAACCGAGCCAGATTTTGCTCAAAATTCTGATGAATCAGCATTGAAAAAATGCATCATGGAAAATCTTCTTTCCCAAGGAGAGAAGCCCACACCCATGAGTGTGCAAAAGATATATAACAAAATTACCTCCAGCCGCGAAATTAAAAGCACCCTAGCAGCAATTCAAAAAACAGGAGCTAAAGCAGAATATATTAGCGTCGATGTCACAGATACGCAAGCTTTACAAGAAAAACTTGCCAATGCTGTGCAACATCTTGGCCCGATTACAGGAATTATCCACGGCGCTGGAAATTTAGCCGATAAGTTAATTGAAAAGAAAACAGAACAGGATTTTGAAAAAGTTTACACCGCCAAAGTGCAAGGATTAGAAAATCTACTTACTTGCGTTAACCCTAGTCAACTTCAGCATTTAGTTTTGTTTTCTTCTGTGACAGGTTTTCATGGAAATATTGGGCAGTCTGATTATGCGATCGCTAATGAAATTCTCAATAAATCAGGCCATCTTTTCAAACAACAATATCCCTCATGTCATGTAGTGGCAATTAATTGGGGAGCTTGGGATAGTGGGATGGTGTCACCAGAACTTAAAAAGGCTTTTGCTGAACGAGGAATCGAAGTGATTCCCGTAGAAGCTGGGACACAAATGTTAGTCAACGAATTGCATCCCACCTATCGAGAAAATACACAAGTTGTTATTGGTAGCCCCCTAGTACCCTTTGCTAGGGAGTTAGATTCTGAACTGTGTACCTATCGGATGCGCCGCCGAATGACAGTAGAAGAGAATCCATTTTTATTGGATCATGCGATCGCTGGTTCTCCAGTGTTGCCTGCTACATGCGCTCTATCATGGATGATTGATTCTTGCGAACAACTTTATCCAGGATATAGATTTTTTGCTGCTCAAGATTTCAAAATTTTGAAAGGAATTACTTTTAATGAAAGTCTGGCAAGTGAATATATTTTAGATGTTGAAGAGATTTCTAAAACTAATGCTCAACAGATTACATTCAACACCAAAATATCGAGCAAAAATGCAGATGGAAAAACGTTTTATCATTTCAGTGCCAAAATCCAACTATTACTAGAAATACCCACTATCCCAATTTATGATGCGGTGAATTTAGAACCAGATAATATCATCGCTCTCACTGGCAAATCTTTTTATCAAAATGGAGAAACTACATTATTTCATGGCCCCTCTTTTCAAGAAATCCAAAAAGTTCTAAATATCACCACAGAAAAAATTACTACACAATGTCTGTGGGAACAAATCTCAGATAAACAACAAGGACAATTTCCAGTCCAATGGGTAAATCCATATACAACTGACCTAAGTATGCACGCACTCTGGGTTTGGACACAGCATTTTAATCAAGAAGGTTGCTTACCTGGACAAGTCGCAAAATATGAACAATTTGCAACCACACCACCCAATGAACCCTTTTACGTTTCTTGTGAAGTGAAAGCCAAAACACCCAGTAGTGCAACCGCCGATTTTATCATCCACAATCGAGAAGGACAAGTCTACTCACGTCTACTCGGAGCAAAAGCAATTATTTGGTCGATGAAATTACTCAGAAGCTAGTACCGCAAGCGGAAGTCAAAAATCAAAAGTCAAAAGTCAAAATGAATACAGCTTTAGTGTTTCGTTGATTTAGAATGGTGAGGCAGTCCGGTCTTCTCCCAAGGGGAGACGCCAAGGGCGATGGGGGTTTCCCCCATGAGGAACTGCCGAACCCGTTAGCGCAGCGTTAGCGAGTCCTCGAGCGTCAGGGGTAGTTTATTTCCGCCGATGTGTACTAGTAATTTTCAACTTCTTCTCTCTGCGCCTTTTTTGCCTTGTGCGTAAGCTTTTTCTTTAGCAAGCGCCTCTTGAAAGTTTGGGGAACAGCGTAAATCCTGCGTTTTAAAATCTCTTGCCTAATACCCAAACCTTAAGGATATAACTAGTGGAAAAAATAGCCATCATCGGATTATCATGTCTATTCCCCGATGCTAAAAACCCCGAAGAATTCTGGCATAATATTGTTAATCAAAAAGATTCGACATCTACTGCAACAGTCGAAGAAATCGGAGTAGATCCGACAATCTTTCACAATCCAGTTAAAGGAACACCAGACAAAACCTATTCCCTCAAAGGCGGGTACATCCGCAACTTTCAATTTAATTCTTCCGAATACAATCTCCCATCAGAATTTGTTACTGGCTTAGATAACACCTTCAAATGGTCATTGTATGCCGCTAAACAAGCAATTGTACAGAGTGGTTATTGGGGTAATGAAACTGTTCTCTCAAAATGCGGCGTAATTTTAGGTAATTTGTCATTCCCGACAAAATTATCTAATCAATTATTCTCTCCAATTTACCAGAAAGCGATCGCACCTGCTGTCAGAGAACTTTTGCAGTATGAAGACTTTGATTTAGCTGTCCCAAGTGCAACTAAAGCGTCTTTGTACAATGCGATGATATCTGGTTTACCAGCATCTATAATTGCTCAAGCCTTCTCACTCTCCCAGATTAATTTATGCCTGGATGCTGCTTGTTCGTCATCATTTTATGCTATTAAACTAGCATCTCATTACTTGTGGTCACACAAAGCTGATGTCATGTTAGCTGGAGCCATAAGTTGTGCCGATTCCCTATTCGTGCGGATGTTATTTTCCGGTGTTCAAGGGTATCCAGAAAACGGGATCAGCCGCCCCTTAGATAAGTCCTCTAGAGGGCTAATTCCTGCCGATGGTGTTGGGATGGTGATGCTGAAAAGATATTCTGATGCTGTTAGAGATGGCGATAATATTCTCGCCACTATCTGCAGTAATGGACTCTCAAATGATGGCAAAGGTAAGCACCTACTTAGTCCAAATCCTAAAGGACAACTCTTAGCTTTTGAACGAGCCTATCATGAGGCAAAAATTAGTCCCAAAACCATCGATTATCTAGAGTGTCACGCCACTGGCACATTGCTAGGAGATACAACCGAATTCAACTCCATAGAAACATTTTTTGGTCAAAATCAAGCTGCGCCTCTGGTGGGTTCTGCCAAGGCAAATACTGGTCACTTGCTAACTGCTGCTGGGATGGTTGGCTTGACTAAAGTGATTATGAGTATGTCTCATGGGGTCATTCCACCAACCATTAATGTTAATGAACCTTTAGCTTCCGAAAATCGGATAATTTCCGCCGACAAAATTGTTAGAACAGCTACGTCATGGCCCAATAATAATACACCAATTAAACGGGCAGCTATCAGTGCTTTTGGTTTTGGTGGCACTAATTCTCATCTGATTTTAGAACAAGGAACTACAGCACAACCAGTTGAATTAACAGCACCTATTCCACCTACCAAAATTGCCATTGTCGGCATGGATGCCTTTTTCGGTAGCTGCAATGGCTTAGATGCTTTTGAACGGAGTATTTATGATGGAACCCAACATTTTATTTCCCTACCGCCTCAAAGATGGCACGGTATAGAAAATCAAGAAAATGTCCTGAAAGAGTACGGTTTAACAGATGCTAAAGCACCAGTTGGAGCATACATCAAAGATTTTGAAATCGATACTTTCTCGTGCAAAATCCCACCTAATGAAATAGAAAAATTAAACCCACAACAATTATTGCTCTTGAAGGTTGCCGATCGCGCCGTGAAAGATGCGAAACTACAGGAGGGTAGCAATGTAGCGGTTATTGTCGCCGCTGAGACAGAGTTTTCTGTACATCAGCTACAGCAAAGATGGAATCTGTCTTGGCAGGTTAAGGACGGCTTACTCGCGCAAGAAGTTTCTTTGCCTGCTGAACAGCTGGCGCAACTGGAAACCATTGTCAAAGATAGCATTCACCACCCAGTAGAAATCGGCGAATATGTCAGTCACATCGCCAACATTATGGCGAGTCGAATTTCTACTTTATGGAATTTCACTGGCCCTGCATTCACGATGACGGCTGGCGAAAATTCTGCCCTTAAGGCGTTGGAAGTTGCACAAATGCTACTCACTACTGGAGAAGTAGATGCAGTGGTTGTTGGTGCAGTAGATTTGGCAGGTGGTGTGGAGAATGTCTTGTTCCGCAACCAATTTGCACCAATTAATACGGGTGTCAATACGTTGAGTTTTGACCAACAAGCCAATGGCTGGACGGTTGGCGAAGGTGCGGGTGCTGTCGTCCTGAAGCGCTACGAAACTGCTAAGGAAGACAAGGAACGCATCTATGCAGTTATTGATGCAATGAGTTTCGCTCAAGATAATTCTACTGTCAGTAACGCTCTGGTAAAGCCTGATGCTTCAGCTATCAACAATGTCTGCAAACAAGCTTTCCAGATTGCAGATATTCAACCCACAGATGTTAATTATGTGGAAGTTTTCGGTAGTGGCATTCCCCAAGAGGATGAAGCCGAAATCACAGGTTTGCTTCAAGCTTATCCGAAAGTGGGAAATGGTTTGCACTGTGCATTGGGCAGCGTTAAAGCCAATATCGGTCACACCTGTACAGCATCGGGAATCGCTAGCTTAATCAAAACTGCTCTGTGTCTTTATTACAGGTATATTCCCGGCACTCCCAAGTGGTCTGGTGTCAAAACACCGCAAGTATGGGAAGGTAGCCCTTTCTATGTCGCAATGGAATCAAGACCTTGGTTTGTCGATAAAGATGCCACACGCAGAATAGCAGCAATTAATAGTATGGGTATAGATGGGAGTTACGCCCATTTAATCTTATCGGAGGAACCCAGCCAAGAGGAGCGGGACAATAGATATTTGCAGCAAATGCCTTTTCATCTGTTCCCGATCGCAGTTAGCGATCGCTCCAACATCCCAGATTTACTTAACAATCTTCAACAAACTATCGAAATTAGTTCCTCTTTATCCACTACCGCTAGTCAAACATTTGCTAATTTTAAAGGGCATCCTGAGGCAAAATACGTTTTCTCAATCACAGGACGTAATAAAAAAGAACTACTCAAAGAAATTGAATCTGCCCGTAAAGGTGTAAACAATGCCTTTGAGAACGGCACAGATTGGCAAACACCAATAGGAAGTTATTTCACAGCTAAACCATTGGGTAAAACCGGAGCGATCGCTTACGTTTATCCAGCAGCTGTCAATTCTTATGTGGGTATCGGTCAGAATCTCTTCCGCTTATTCCCGAAAGTCTACGATGACACGATATTCAATAGTCTTGCCAACCGTGCCGTCGAAATTCATCAGCGACTTTATCCCCGAAGCTTGCATAAGTTTTCCACTAGGCAACTAGAAACTCTTGAAAAAGAATTCCTAGACGATTCCCTAGCCATGTTTGAAACAGAAATCGCTTATTCTCGACTGATTACTACAATTATTCGAGATGATTTCCAAGTCAAACCACAATGTGTCTTTGGCTATAGTCTGGGCGAAACTAGCATGATGTCTGCCCAAGGAGTTTGGAGCAATTTTTCTGGTGGAAGTAACACTTTAAACTCATCCCCTTTGTTTGGAGATAGATTATCTGGTCCTAAAAATGCTGTGCGTGAATATTGGGGATTGAAAGATGTTCCTGATTCACAAAACAACTTTTGGGTAACCTATGTTCTCATGGCCACTCCATCCCAGGTAAGAGAATGTCTTAAACATGAGAATCGGGTTTATTTAACTCAAATTAATACACCAGAAGAAGTGTTAATTGCTGGTGATGAAGCAGCCTGTAAGCGAGTAATTCAAACTCTAGGTTGTAATGCTTTTCCGGCTCCCTTCGACCATGTAATCCATTGTGAGGCGATGCGATCGCAGTATGAGGAAATCAAGAAGGTAAACACTTTACCATCACAAACTCTCCCAGATATCGGTTTTTATTCTGCTGCTGATTATCAACCGCTCGCACTTGAAAGTGAAGCGATCGCTCACAACATTGCCAAAGGATTGTGCCAAGAGCTTGATTTTCCCCGATTAGTTAATCGTGTCTATGATGATGGTGTGCGAATATTTTTAGAAGCAGGCGCAGGTAGTGTTTGTTCACGATGGATTGATAAAATTCTTGGCAAGAAAGAACACCTCACAGTTTCTCTGAATCGTAGAGGTATGGATGACCATGCTTCTATAGTCAAAGCATTAGCAAAATTACTCAGTCATCAGGTGAACGTGGATTTATCACCACTGTACAGCAAAGTCCAAGAAACCACCAATCAAACTAAAGCAACATTGAGAACAGTTACCTTGGGTGGGAAAGCGATCGCTGCTACAATTTTGAGCGATGAAAATCGCAAAATTGTTGAAGATTTTGCTGGGTATCTTAGGAGCGAACGCTTCAAAAAACAGCATCCAAGTATACCTAATCTCCAACAATCTGAAATTACAGATTCTCTTAATACTTCCAACAAAATAATCCCAGAAGAAAGTTATTTCCCTAACATCTTGCCATCCCTTACTCAGCCAGAAGAAGTTAAACCGAAAAATATCATTGATAACGGTTTTGAACCGAGAGAACAATTACAATCTTCTGAGTCAAGCGCAATTGGGCAGCAAATTCCTCTTTCTTCTCCACCTGTCATCACTCAAAAAATTAGTAGCATCATCAGCATGTTCGATTTAAATAAGACTCAGTATCAAAAGCTCAATGCTAATAATTCAAAGATAACTAAAGCGCACACTGCTTTTTTACAAGCTAGACAAGATTATAGTCAACAAATGAGCGAAATCATTCAATTGCAACTAACTTGCGCCCAAAATTTGCTTAACGACGAATCCTAATAAATCATACCAATTCTCTCTCAACTTGCACCAACTAATTCTTAACTTATCTCTTCCTTTGCGCCCTACCCTGCAGGAAGCTCGTTTAATAATTATTACGTGCATCTTCATAGAGAATTGGTATGAAAACATAGACTCCTATAAAGAGTCTACACCCTTCAGCTTTTATCATCCATTGCTTGTAATCAGAGGGATAACTGCCGTGACAACCGTAGATACGGTGCTAAGTAAACACGATAATGGTCTTAATTTCTCTGCCTGGTCTTATAACAAAAACCAGGTTTGGAAAGGTTCTTTAGAAACTGTATCTTTTGAGCAACAAACCATCAAAGGTAAATTGATGGTGTTAGATAAACCCTGTTACATCGTGAAAGTTGCCGGAAAAATCGGTGTCACTAATGAGGGGTATTTATCCCCTGGTGATAATGGCACAACAGCACAAGTAGAACTGCTGACATTTGCAGCACCGATCCACATTCAACAGTTTGGAGATCCCAATTTTCTCTCCTTTCATGGAGTGAAATATGCCTATGCTACTGGCGCAATGGCTGGCGGAATTGCTTCTGAAGAAATGGTGATAGCACTAGGAAAAGCGCAAATTTTGAGTTCCTTTGGTGCAGGTGGTTTAATTCCAGAACGTTTGGAAGTAGCCATAAATCGCATTCAAGAAGCTTTACCTCAAGGGCCCTACGCCTTTAATTTAATTCACAGCCCCAATGAACCTGCGATTGAACGCCGGGCTGTGGATTTATACCTCAAATATCAAGTGAGAACAGTAGAAGCATCTGCATTTCTCGACTTGACCCCCAACATTGTTTATTACCGTGTTGCTGGATTGGGATTGAATAACGCCAATCAAATTGAAATCAAAAATAAAGTCCTTGCCAAAATTTCTCGCCGAGAAGTTGCTACTAAATTTTTGCAACCAGCACCAGCTAGAATTCTCAAAGAACTTCTTGAACAGGGATTAATTACTGAATTACAAGCAACCCTTGCAGCTAAAGTTCCGATGGCTGATGATATTACCGTCGAGGCTGATTCTGGGGGTCATACAGATAACCGTCCCCTGGTTTGTTTGTTACCTTCTATTATTGCCTTGCGGGATGAAATTCAAGCACAATATCATTACCAAACACCTATTAGAATCGGAGTAGCAGGGGGAATTGGTACACCACAATCAGCATTAGCAGCCTTTATGATGGGTGCTGCTTATGTAATGACCGGCTCAATTAATCAGTCATGTATTGAATCTGGAGCTTGTGAACATACCAAAAAATTACTAGCTCAAGCAGAAATGGCTGATGTGATGATGGCCCCAGCGGCAGATATGTTTGAAATGGGAGTCAAATTGCAAGTCCTCAAACGGGGTACGATGTTCCCCATGCGAGCGCAGAAATTATTTGAACTATATCGCGCTTATGATTCGATTGAAGAGATTCCTTTGGTAGAAAGAGAGAAATTAGAAAAACAAGTTTTCCGTAAGAGTATTGCTGAAGTATGGGAAGGAACAGCGGCTTATTTGTCCCAGAAAAATCCTGAAAAACTGGGTAAAGCAGTCAATAATCCTAAACTGAAAATGGCGTTGATTTTCCGCTGGTATCTAGGATTATCTTCTCGTTGGTCTAGTTCTGGTGAAAAAGGTAGAGAAGTCGATTATCAAATTTGGTGTGGCCCAGCAATGGGCGGTTTCAATGACTGGGTACGGGGTTCCTACCTGTCTGAAGCAAATAATCGTCAGGTAGTTGATGTTGCTAATCAAATTATGACTGGTGCAGCCTTTTTGTATCGTGTTCAAAATTTGAAAATCCAAGGACTGCAAGCTTCCGATTATTACAGTCACTATCACCCTGTCCCTTCTACATTAGTGGAGATTTAAAAATGACTATAAAACAGTCTTTTACAGCAGATGATATTCAAGTATTTTTGATATCTAACTTAGCTGAGTTACTAGGAGTAACAACTGATGAAATAGATGTCAAAGAACATTTAGAAAACTCTGGCTTGGATTCAGCCCAAGCAATGATTCTAGTAAGTAAATTAGAAAAATTGCTAGGATTTCAACCATCTCCGTTGCTCCTGTGGCATTACCCAAGTATTGAAGCTCTTTCACAGCGTTTAGCTGAAGAAGTGCAAGAGGGTTCACCAGTTCAAGACACAAAAGTTGTGCGTCAGACATCTTCTAATGCCAACGCTGCCCCCTCTGTTCTAAATTTGAGTGCCGAGGCTGTTCTTGACCCCACCATCAATCCCGGCGCTGCATCTAATGTGCCTGTAAGTGAACCCAGAAACATCTTTTTAACTGGAGGAACAGGCTTTTTAGGAGCTTTTGTCATCCGGGAATTACTACAGGAAACTAATGCGGATATCTATTGCTTAGTGCGTGCTGGTAATACTGAAGAAGGCAAAAACAAACTCCAAAATAATCTTAAACAGTATGCAATTTGGCAGGAAGAATTTAACTCCAGAATTATTCCTATTGTCGGCGATTTATCTCAGCCATTGTTAGGTGTTGGCTCTGAACAGTTTCAAATTTTAGCTGCCAATATTGATACTATTTATCATAGTGGTGCTTTGTTGAATTATGTTTTTCCCTACTCGGCACTGAAAGCAGCCAATGTTTTAGGAACTCAAGAAGTTTTGAGATTAGCATGTCAAATTAAAGTCAAGCCTGTACATTACGTTTCTAGTGTTGCTGTTTTTGAATCGACTGCTTATGCTGGCAAGGTTGTCAAAGAACAGGATGAATTCAATCATTGGGAAGGTATTTATCTTGGTTACTCCCAAACTAAATGGGTAGCTGAAAAATTAGTCAAGATTGCTCGTGATCGAGGACTTCCTGTAACTATCTACAGACCGCCACTGATTTCAGGAGATAGCAAAACAGGCATTTGTAATACACATGACTTTATCAATTTGATGACCAAGGGCTGTCTACAAATGGGAAGTTTCCCTGATGTAGATTATATGTTAGATATGTCTCCTGTGGACTATGTAAGTAAAGCCGTTGTTTATCTATCACGGCAAAAAGAATCCATAGGCAAAGCTTTCAATTTACAACATCCCCAACCTGCCGCTTTTAAAATACTAGTTGAGTGGATACGCTCATTTGGTTATTCAGTTAAGATGATTCCCTATGAAGAATGGCAAGCAGAGTTAATCAATAATGTGTCTTCTGTGGACAATCCTTTATATACTCTGCGACCCTTTTTACTGGAACGCTGGTCTGATGAACAACTGACTATTCCTGATTTGTACTTACAAGCTAGAAGACCCCATATTAGCTGCCAAGATACCCTTCATGCACTAGCAGGCAGTTCTATTGTTTGTCCTCCCATTGACTCTCAATTGTTTATGACTTATACCGCCTACTTGATTCAAAGCGGCTTCTTAAATATCGCCTAGGAATTCACAACTTTCGTAAGGTGTGTTGCGTTAGGAATGTAACGCACCATCCTAGAAATTTTTGGTACGTTACGGAAGCCGTAACATAACGCCAGTTGCTACAACGGAAGGAACTTCCGCAACGCACTGGCTCCCCTACAAAACAGAAGTTTTGTGTTTTGTTTAGTCCACGTTCTTTAGGACTCAGTACTCCTTAATAGTCAATATTTCAGATGCCAGCAACAACTCATACACCAACAGCGGCAATCTAATTGCCCTGTTTTTTTATACTCAATAATGTAAACTTTTAGGATTCACCCCTTGACAGAAGCGATCAAGGATAGAATGGTTAGTGGCAGGCATAAAAGTTTGATTTTACCCGCTTGCTTTTGTGAGTAATCAAAAGCGATATCTGGCGACAAGCCGCCATGCATCTACACTAGCAGTCTGGAATAACTGAACTTCTTTAATGCCCAACTTATTCGATGCATAAGTCCTAAATTTACGTTTAGACTGCTACATCTACCCAAGGCACTACACAAGCAATTGAAAGGGTAATAACTCAAGACATTTCTCGTCGGTTCAGATATTACGCGCACTTATTTGTAGAACGAGAACCACTATAAATGTAATGCAGCTTCATCAAGTCGAATTCACCAACCTTTTTACATGAACACAACACACCAAGGACAGAACAAACAAACTGCTCTTATTACTGGAGCAGCAGGTGGAATTGGCTATCAATTAGCATGTCTTTTTGCTGCTCATGATTACAATCTTGTCTTAGTAGATAGAAATGGGGTAATGCTTGTAGAAATTGCAGTTAAATTCCAAAAAGAATTCGGAAACTTTGTTACAACTATTGTTAAGGATCTATCTATACCAACAGCTCCTGAAGAAATTTTTGCAGAGTTGCAACAAGCCAATATTAAGGTTGATGTACTGGTAAATAATGCTGGATTTGGTATCTATGGATTATTTCATGAAACAGACCTAGCTAGTGAACTGGAAATGCTACAGGTAAATTTGGTGTGTCTCACCCATTTAACCAAGCTATTCCTGAAGGACATGGTAAAGCAAGGTGAAGGAAAAATATTAAACGTCGCCTCAGCGGCTGCCTTTCAACCAGGGCCTTTGATGGCGGTTTATTTTGCGACTAAAGCCTATATCTTATCTTTTTCAGAAGCGATCGCTAATGAATTAGAAGGTACAGGTGTCACAGTGACAGTTCTTTGCCCAGGCTCAACAGCATCTGCGTTTCATGAAAGAACCGGAATGGCTGACTCTAACTTGCTCAAGGGCAAGAAAATGATGGATGCACAAACAGTAGCCGAAATTGGTTTTCGCGCCTTAATGAAGGGCCAAACCATTGTCATTCCTGGTTTTATGAATAAACTACTTGCAAAAAGCGTCAGATTTGTACCTAGAAACCTGGTGACAAAAATTGTCAGAAATATGCAGGAAGATAAATAAACGATTTAAAATACTGAACATTAATACTGCCAACACTTCAAGTGCCAGTCAAAATTCTCTATAGCAACAGCAGCAACATAATTGTTAGCAGGTAGTAGTTCAAAAAGACTCCAGTCTTCAGATATCTGTAACTTGGCTGGTTCTGTGAGAGTCAGCGACACTTCAACTTGCTCTAACTGAGCTAGTCCGTCTCCAGTTGCTTTTAAATAAGCTTCTTTACAAGTCCAGTAACGGAAAAATACCTCTTGCTGTTCGCTGGGAGATAGCGATCGCAACATTTCATATTCTCTCGGTAAAAAGAACCGTTTGGCAAGAGTTTCCAAATCAGACATTGGGCGAATATATTCTAGGTCTACACCAATTGGGCGGGTACAATTCACCGCACACAAACCCAACCCTTGGGAATGAGACAAGTTAAACGCCAGTCCAGTATTGGCAAATGCATCTGCCAATACTGGTTTGCCACGATGTTGATAATTAAACTGAACTTGTAGCGGCTGAATACTCAAATAGCGACCTAATATAGTTCGGAGAATACCACGGCCAGCAATGAACCGCTGCCGATGTTCCTGAAAATAGAACCGTTCAGCACGAGCCATTTCGTCACTGGAAAGAGTCGCTGCTAAATTTTGCAGCTGTGGTTCTGATTGGTCAAGTTCTATCCGCCAGACATGAATCTCATCCGGTAACAAAGTTAAATCTGTTGGTGTAGGTAGCCAGAGATTCATAATAATTAGTAATTCGTAAACAAAAAGGAAGTAAATCAAGAAACAGATATAGAAAAGTTGTTGCCAAAGTCTACGAACGAGTTAGTAATTCGCGGCAGGATTTTCTACATAAACTTAGTTATAAGTTGGCCAGCAATAGCCAAGCTGTCATAGTAGAAAATCTTTATGTCAAGGGCATGGTTCGTAACCATAAATTGGCAAAGGCAATATCTGATTGTGGTTGGGGAAGGTTTATTAATTTTTTAGCCTATAAGTTAGAACGCACAGGTGAAAAGTTAATTGAGATTGATAGATTCTTCCCCAGTTCCAAACTCTGTTCTAATTGTTTCTATCAAGTCACAGAAATGTCATTGGATGTCCGTGAATGGACTTGTCCTAACTGTGGCACTTATCATGATCGGGATGCGAACGCATCGGTCAACATTAGAGCAGAGGGCATCAGAATACTAAAGGCGGAAGGTTCAGCCGTCTCTGCTGTAGGAGGGGAGGTAAGTCCTAATCTTGGGCGAAAGTCTAAGTTTAGGCACTCCCCCATGATTACAGAAGCTCCACGGGAAGCCGTAGGCAACTAGGAGTAGTTCACTGTAAGACAACTTGAAAGTATAACTGGATATGATTTCTTCGCTAATATTCCTACGGAAGTTCCAACAAAATCGCCGACCTGTATACAGCACAACTAACAGAAGCCCAAATTCTGTATGTCTTAAAATTACGAATTACGCTGTTGTTCCAACCACTGTAAAATCCGATTCCATGCCCACCAAGGGTCAGGATCTTGTAATTGGCGCTGGCACTCTTTACTACTCAAATAGCTAACATGACCGCCGTACTGAGTGAGTAACAAATCTATTGCCGGATTGCGATCGCAGGCTTTTTGTAAATCCGGTATGATGGCTGGGTCAAAAAGTGGGTCATCCGCAGCATATAAAATCAAAGTTGGTTTCGAGATTTGTGGCAATATATGTAAAGGACTACTAGCTTGGTAATATGCTTCCACAGAAGGAAAACCTAGTCGGTTAATTACCAGTTCATTGTCAAAACCCCAGATACTATTCGCCCGTTCAATCGCTGCTGGATCTATGCTTCCAGGATGAGCATCATGTATTTGCCATGCCAGTTTTTTTAAATTCTGTGCAATCCCTGCTTCCAAATATCTGCCGAAGGGCGTTGTAACTAGATAAGATAGCGATCGCTCAGAATCCAAACTGGGACAAATCACCATACCACCGCCAATATCGCTATCTTCTAATCTTAAATCTCCATGCTCCCTAATCACTTCAAGAGCGACCTTCACCGCCCATAGCGCTAATTGCCCTCCTAAAGAATACCCTGTAAACCAAAATTTCCCAGGACATCCCATTGCCTTAGCAGCAGCGGCGATGCGAACAAAATCTTCCCCCTCATATAGTCCATCAGAAGTTAGAGTCGGGGACAATTGAGCAGTTTTGCCGTGGGCACGCCAATCAAATAACACTACAGCGTATCCTTGAGCGTAAGCCTTACGTCCTAGCACTCTCAAAAACCATTCTGTTTCTAACTCTCCAGTAATGCCATAAGTACCGATAATCGTGCTATGAGCATTTTCAGGGATGGCAACCAAGCCAAATATTGGCACACCTTGGCCACCAATAAAGATTTTTTCCTGATAATACGGTTCTTGTAATAGAGTAGTACTTTTCCAGTAACGTCTTCCCCACAAAGCGGTGTATACAGTCATCTTTACACCGTTTTGTAAAAATCGAGACGGATTGTAGGGAGCAGTATAACACATCATAGACTATAAGATTTCGTGTAGTTAAGTCTTGATTTCACAGTCATTTAATCTTAATATTTATGTAAGATTTAAAACTTTTTCATAATCGATTCAAAAATCTTTGTATCTATACAAAGGTTGTTATTTATCCTTAATAAGTAGTAATAATTTTTTAAGAATGCCGAGGATTCTTGTCATAGACGATGACCCAGCGATTTCAGAACTAGTTGCCGTCAACTTGGAAATGGCTGGCTACGATGTAAGTCAAGCTGAAGACGGCATCAAAGGTCAAGCGCTGGCTCTCCAGCTACAACCAGACTTGATCATGCTCGATTTAATGTTGCCCAAGGTAGATGGGTTTACTGTTTGCCAACGCCTGCGTCGTGACGATCGCACCTCTGAGATTCCCGTGTTAATGTTGACGGCTTTGAGCCAAACTCAGAACAAGGTGGAGGGCTTTAATGCTGGCGCAGACGACTACCTCACCAAGCCTTTTGAAGTTGAAGAAATGCTGGCGCGGGTGCGGGCACTTTTGCGGCGGACTGACCGCATTCCCCAAGCAGCAAAGCACAGTGAGATTCTAAACTATGGCTCACTCACTCTGGTTCCCGAAAGATTTGAGGCAATATGGTTCAATGAGACGGTGAAATTGACTCACTTGGAATTTGAGCTACTTCACTGCTTGCTGCAACGGCACGGTCAAACGGTTTCTCCCAGCGAAATACTCAGAGAAGTTTGGGGCTACGATCCCGATGACGACATTGAAACGATTCGAGTCCATATTCGCCACTTGAGAACTAAGTTAGAACCAGATCCCCGCCACCCCCGCTATATCAAGACAGTATATGGTGCCGGATACTGTCTTGAGTTACCCGGTGTACCTCCATCAAATGAAGGGGCTTCGGTAACAGTGGTTGAATGAAATCACGCTAAATTAACCTTAACTAAGCCATCACTTAGGCAAGAACTCTCAGAAACTTTTATTCTTTACCGTTTAGTTAAGGTTATTGGTGAGATTTTCCGATAGTAGAGATGTTGCAATGCAACGTCTCTACTATCGGGAAATTATTTTATCCCAAGGGTATTGGTTTAAAATAATAAGCTGACTAACAACACCATGAGTTAAAACTCCCAACTGATAGAACCAATTATTGCCAAGGGCTGACCTCTTTGAACATATAGTCTGGAATTATCCTGGCTGGCGATAAAATAGTCTGTATCAAATAGATTACGGACATTGATAGCAGCCTTCCAACCATCTCTACGGTAGTAAATAGCAGCATCGGTACGCAAGTAATCGGGTAGTTCAAACGTGTTATTTAAATCTCCCAGCCGCGTGCCCACATAAAACAGCCCCAAACCAAATCCTAAACCCCTGAGATCACCCTTCTGGATCTCATAGGTTGTCCAGATGCTAGCCTGATTCTTTGGCACACCCACTAATCTGTTGCCTACTACAGGAGGAGTGGAATTATCCTCGGTGACTTCTGCATTAGTATAAGCATAGGAAGCGACTACCTTCAGCCCAGGCAAAATCTCACCTGCAATATCCAATTCAATCCCTCGACTTCGTTGCTCCCCGACCTGAATGGAGTAACCAGGCCGAGGATCATTAGGATCGTCTGTTGCAATATTCGTCTTGGTGATTTGATAGGCTGCCAGCGTCGTTGAAAGCTTTCCGTTTAGAAAGTCAGCTTTAATCCCTGCTTCATATTGAGTGCCTTTGGTCGGCTTTAATGGTTCGCCATCAGGGTTGCTGCCTGAAGGGTAAAAAGATTGACTATAGCTAGTGTAGAGAGAAACAGATTGGCTTGGCTGATACACCAATCCGATTCGGGGGCTAAACGCATCGTTAAACACATCGGATTCCCCAAATTGTGAAATCCAATCAAAGCGTCCACCGACCAATAGTTTCAGATTATCTAAAAGACCGATTTGATCCTGAACGTAGGTTCCGTAAGTATCTTCGTGTGAAATAAAGCCGGAAGGAAGAACTTCAGGAAAGTCGGGTTTTGGAATATTATAATTTGGATTGAAGACATCTAGATTGGGAACAGTGGACTCAAAAATGTTATAATACCCCGCCGAGCGCCTGATATCAAAGCCCACTACGAGTTGGTGTGAAATCGATCCTGTATTAAACTTCCCAATCAAGTCGATCTTTCCATAATAGTTATCAACCGTATACTCACGTTTGTCTGCATACAATTCTAGGAAGCGACCGTCCACTAGGTCCACTAGATTTGATGGATCAGTATATTTTTCATTGACATGAGTAAGGCTCGCAGAAAAATTGTTACGAATCTGCCAATTGTCGCTAAATTTATGATTCAGCGTGTAACCAAATCTTTGAGTAGTGGTATCCCTAAATGAGATGTCAGGATAGCGTAGATAGCGACTTCGAGGCACCGTATTGCCATCGCTTAAAAGCAAACTAGGACTCTCAAAAGGATTTGCATAATAGTTAATGTATTCATAATACAGATTCAGGTCTGTCCTATCCCCGAATTTCAACGTGATTGAGGGTGCGATCGTGGTCAGATTTTCGCTGACAACATCTTGAATACTGCTTGAATGTTGATAGCTTGCAATGAAGCGATAAAGAATCGTTTTATCTGTATTCAATGGACCAGAGAAATCGATACTGGGCTGATAAAAGCCAAAATTTCCCGCTTCAAATCCAAGCTTGTAATAGGGGTCACTCAGGGGTTGTTTGGTGACAACATTGACGATCCCACCGGGTTCAAATGCTCCGAACAGAACCGAGCCAGGTCCTTTGAGAATTTCCACCTGCTCGATTGTCCCAACGCCTGTCTGTCCGTAGAGATCAACATCTCTATTGCCATTTCGGAAATTTCCTGCCTGTCCAAATCCTCCAATTCCTCTGATGATCAGATTTGTTGTATTTGAACCGTAGGGTCTTATGTTACTAACAACGCCGCTGACCGTTTCCACTGCCTGATTCACACTTGTGACGTTGCGATCTTCCAGCACCTGCCGGGGTACGACCTGAATCGATTGAGGAATATCGCGGATGGCGGTATCGGTTCTGGTTGCCGTGCTGGCATTTGGCACGTTATAGCCATCCTGCTCTCCCGTCACCACTAACTCAATCGGCTCATTCTGCTGTGAGTAAGGTGTCTGATTTGCTGGTTTGTCTTCGGTTTGTGATGTTTGCGGTGACTGCGGTGCCTGTGTCACCGTTGCAGCAGATGCTACCCCAAAAACCAGCCCGGCATTATCATCAAATAACTCAACTGTAGGCAAGGCTTTCTCACCCACCACCGTCACTCGCACAGTATTTGCATCAACATTTATGACTGTTATTTCAGTAATTCCCGCAAGGGGTTTGTCCGAACGAAATGTGAAAGCATTGCCATCAGCTAAACGTAACTGCCCACCAGACACATCTGCAATAAAATTATTGCCCGTACTGCGATTTGTGACTTGCAGTTGAGTACCTTGAGGCGTTTCTAAAATCACCTCCACACCTTTGTCGGTAGAATTGGCTTTAACTCCCGTGATTGGTACAACTTGAATTGCAGGTGCTGAGTTTGGTATTGGTGACTGTACCAGCATAATTGCGCTAGTTGCGGGAAGTTCGATTTCGCTCAGTTGGGGAATATTTTTGCTAGCTTCTCGAACATCCTCTCCTACTTCCCCACCTTTTGCAGGAGTGCTAATCAAAACAAGAACTGCACTTGTCAGCACCAGACTTGGAAAAAATTTATCTAACTTCATTTATCCACCTACGCTCCCTCACACCACTTGACAGTATTAAGAAAATTTCCTAACTGAACTGGCAGTGTATGCATAATAGGGGATTTCTATTTTTAATTTGAACGCTAGAGGGATTTTTTTTGAACGTTAGAGGGATTTTTGGCAATTGTGAAAGTATTGTTTGGGATTTAAGCCGAATTTTTTGCGAAAAGCTAGGGCAAAGTAACTGCGACTATCAAAACCTACCCTCGATGCCACTTCTTCAACCTTCATTTCTCCTGATGCTAAAAGTTGTCTTGCTTTTTCGAGTCGATAGTCGTGCAAATATTTAAATGCAGGTGTCCCAAAAACTTGACGAAACCCACGCTTCAATTTAAATTCATTTAGCCCTACTTGTCGTGCTAACTCTATCAGGCTGGGTGGATTTTCTAGATTACGCAGCAAAATTTCCTTAGCTTGGTAAATTCTCTCAACATCGCTCAAATTCTTGCCTGAAAAGCTATGATAATCTATCTCCTGCTCCTGAAATTGCTGGAAATGAAGCGTAATCAATTCCATTGCCTGACTTTCCAGATACATTCGCTTCATCAAGCCTTGATAGGGACATTGTAGAATTTTAGATAACACCGTCCACATTTGCTGTGTGATTTCCCCTTGCTGGTAGTAAGGTTGTACCTTACCATCAATCACAGCTTGGCGCAGGTAAATTGGTATCTGTTCTAACTCTTGTTCACCAAAACTTTGAAAAAATTCCTGCGGTTTGATTTCTAGAGAAATTCGTGAATACTTCTCTCCAGCTTTCCACCACTCAGTTTCTTTGAGATCGCAGTTATATTCTGAATAGTATTTACCTACTGGTTCATCAGTCTCCTCAGTTAAACCGTGGCGTTCAATTCTCACTTTTCCTGAGAGAAAAAAACTCAACCCAAATCGAGAATCATCCAAGTTATCTCTAATCAATACAAGATCATCAATCAACTCTTCTTGGTGTATAGAAAGAGATAAGCTATTGCGTAAAACTGCCCAATAGTCATATAAATTACACACATCTGGAATCTTCGCATACTCGATAGTTTCAAAACCCTTTGATTGACTGGAAACTTTGCCATTTTCCTCACTTTCTTGCCAAAGTTCATCCCAATCTATAGTTGTAAAAATTTTTGTCATGGTTTAATGATAAATTTTTCATTATCAAATAGGAATAGTCATAGCGATCGCTCCGATGGTCAGTATCAGGGCAAGTTAGCTAAGAAATATTCCTAATTGTTGCACGAAGTTGATTATGAGAAAAGTGAGTGTATATTAAGTCGCTTGTCGTGGTTCTAAATCCTAGTCCTTTATCAGGGGAACAAATACCGGAGTGGGTTGCTGTTTGCTGAAGGTAGCTGCATAGATCATTGGGTTGATGAACTCACCGAAACTCCAGCAAAATCCCGTGAAAAATGTGCATATTAGAAATATTGCTAAATCCCAATAGAAGAAGTTGAACGGACAAGGATTTTTACTTACACGTTCCTTATGGTTAGACATCTGGTGGAAAAGAATGTAGAGACGCGTTAACGCAGCAGGGCGTTAGCGTAGCGGAACGGAGTACAGCCCAGTCCAATTTCGGGTCTCTATAAGGGTTCTGGATAACGCATATTTAATTTCACTAGATATCTAGCGTTTATCTGTAGGGCGTGGGGAAATTGTGACGAATCAGACCAGAGCGATCGCGCCGACGTTGGCTATAGCAATCTGAATTGAAACGTGAGAAAATACGGAGATTAAAAGTACGTATTTATAGGCATTTCAGCGATTTTATCTCTCACGAATAATTTAGGATTGCTATATTAGATTTTTCTATTTTCGTCCCTTCTAGGATAAAAATCACTTGACAACATGAGTTAAAAGGTGATGTCAGTTTTATACCAATTGGTAAATAAGTTGCTCACTGGCAATTAGATTCGTGCGTTATAGCCGTCTAGAGGAAGTCGCGGTCGGCATCATTTTCCTCGCCTGTAGCGGGACGGTGCTTGATGTCGAAGGTGGCTACAGCGTTTAAGCATCAGCCTAATCGAAGAAACATCTTGTCACTGGCGGCAACAGTGGCATCAAACTTGCCACTGCCCTGCGTTTTGCTGCTGAAGGCGCAGATGTCTTTATCTCTGGTTCGTCGTCAAAACGAACTTGATGCTTATTCCTTACCGTTTAGTTAAAGTTATTGGTGGGATTTACTAGTGTGTAGAGATGTTGCAATACAACGTCTCTACAAGCGCATCAGTGAGATTTTAAGATAAAGCGTCTTTTGTCAATGAGTTAAAATACTAAAAATAAGTTTAGTAAAAATGATAATCGTGTAGTGGAGAGGGAGAGAATATGACTTTCGGTCGCACTCCTCTGCCTCTTTTTGATTATCATTATTTTAAAAGTCTTTGACAGCTTAAATATTATATGAAAAAGTTATGAAAAAGTATTGTAACGACAGAATAACTTTGTCAAAAATGCGCTTCATTCTTAAGTAAATTCAATTATCAAGCTGAAATACATGCAAAATTGGAGTTAACAAGAATGCAGTTTTTTATAAAAGGTTATTTGGTGAGTATGTTGGCTGGAGTCATAAGCTTAGTAGCGAACCAAGCTTTGGCAGTAACGGGACCAGGAGCTACTATGAAGAATTCTTATCCCCAAGACAATTCATGTTTAAGCACTTCGAGTTATGGGGGAATTATCAATAACTGTGCTTACAGCGTTCAAGTCGTAGGAACCCTGCAACTGTCACCAGGTTATCACCCAACATCAATTAGAATTTATGGAAATAATAGTTCGTGTCAAACACTTTCGATTAATGGTGTTGGAAACGCTGCCTTTGTTGGTTCTCTAGTCTACACTACTTCTGGGCCAAAAGCTTGGCAAACCCTGAATCTCGGTAGCCTTTATGTAAATGATGGGCCTGATGGGAATAGCGAAACAGGTACACTCTTTAGCTGTTCCCTCGAAACTGGTGGCATTATAGGCAATTTCACAGCAAAGTAAGGTTTTTGAAGGTATAGATTGAGAGTTTTTGCCTACATAACATACGCATGATTGATTAAGCAAGAAAAAGGAGGCATCGATATTCTCTTTGCCAATGCGGGCTGGGGAGAATTCGTCCCACTCGGTTCTTTCACCGAGGAGCATTTTGACAAGACATTTAACATCAACGTCAAAGGTGTTGCCTTCACGGTGCAAAAGGCGCTACCGCTACTTAAAGATGGCAGTTCAGTTATTTTGAACGCTTGAATATCAGGCTCTATAGGTCAACCCGCCTTCAGTGTTTATGCCGCGACTAAGGCAGCCGTGCGCTCATTTGCACGCACTTGGTCGGTTGACCTCAAAGAACGCCACATCCGGGTCAATGTCGTCAGCCCTGGAATCATTCCGACACCAGCTCACGATCGCCTTGGGATAACTGACGAAATGCATACGGCGATGTTGAATGGCGTTCAGCTGGGGCGCGTGGGAACAGCGGATGAAGTGGCAAAAGCTGTCGTGTTCCTGGCTTCAGACGACAGCAGTTATATTATCGGCATCGAATTGTTCGTCGATGGCGGTGTGGCACAAATCTAATCGCTATTTTTAGGAAATTTAGTTTCGCACTCCTGACTAGTCTAAAGGCAATTCCTGAATTGCCCCTATATTTCGTACTTGATGCGTAAGTCCGATCGCATTTAAATTCGCTTGCTCTCAGACCTTTTTAAATTTTGAATCTTTCAATTCCATTATCCAAAATCTAAAATCTAAAATTGGGTAACAGAAGCCAACTACCCGATTTTAGGCAATTTGAGTTACTTGCTGATTCACACGGGGACGGCCAAAGCGCTCCCAAGCACTCCCTCCTCGCAGAAATAGCTCTAGGAAGCGCAATGGTTCTCCGGAATCGCCTCTTGACCAACCGGAACTACCAGGAGCAAAGGCCAAAGTTCCTTCAGACACCTTGAAGCTGCCATCAGAATACACTGCATCACTGACCACATCTCCAATCCGGATCACAATCTTGGTTTGAGGCTCCAAATTAAGTGTATGCGCCCCAATAGTTGTTTTGATGTTGCCGTAGCCATCAATCCAGGCAATTCGATCTGGTGGAACATCTGGGATTTGCTCACTCTTAAGGCTATCTCCTAGAAGGCTAAAATCTTCACCCATGATCGCAGCCGCAGCCGGAGGAAACACATCCCGTGAGCGAAACTGCGAGCCACCACGAGAAACGTTAACCACTCGCAACTCCTTTGTATAGTCTTTGATGAAGGAGAGAGTGTAACCTGCATTCACACCCACTACTTTTACACCATTGGATAAAAGGGCATAAGTTAGTCCTTCACCTTCATTGTCCCGTCGGGCTTCGGGATCATCTTGACGAGGCGCACAGTTGTGATAAATTAGGCGATCGCCAGGGCCTGGGTTGAGTCCCAGTTGGGCAATCCAGAATCCCGTTGCCAAGGTACTGAATGCTGGAACCGAAAGCAAATGAATTTGGGCATGGGGAAAAGCCATCAGCAGACGTTGTGTGACTTCTGTAAATGCCGGATCTCCTGTACCGTAGTCTGCAATGACGCAGATAAACATTTTGCTTCTCCTTCCTTAGGGTAGTAATTTGCAATCAATGGTCAGGCAATGGTGGTGTTGAAACACCCCAGTCAACCTACCTGATTAGCAGTCTAGGTGTGATCTCAACTATATGCAAGATTTCTACATAACATTGAGCGCAATTTTCCAGTAAAAAGATGCTAGAAGCAGGCAACTCAGTTAATTACATCAGTCATCATGTGATTACAGGGTGAAATGAGCAAACAACTGTTCATTTCACCCCTATTAGTAACGTTAAAGTCTTAGTCAACGCAATGAAAACAATAACCTCACTTTTTAACGAAGAACGCAACCAACTCCAGACAGAGATTGATAACACAACCAACATTGAGCAGATAGTTAAGCTGGTTCAAAACCGACTCGATCATCTCGAAAGAATTTACATTGAAAAGCTTAATCTGGCTCAAGTTCGTCTGGCTTCCTTTTTCCTGGATACGCTACGGCAGTCGATCGCTACTCTTGCGGCGGCCAACTATTCTCAACTTGCTCCAATAGAACAAAGGCAAATTACTAACCCAGGTACAAAGTTTTTCGCCAACAGATTAATCCTGAAAGTGCTACAGGCACTAATTTGTATAGGCATCTTGGGTTCGTTGTTCTCTTTAACTAAAACTACCCCAGGTGTATGGATGGCTATCTTACTAACCTCTCTACTTCTAGGATTAGAAGTTGTGCTTCAACTCGACTTAAACAACCAGCAAAATTCTATGTCTCAAGAGCTATTGCAATTACCTCAACCTATTCTCCGGGTTGATAGCAAAGTATTTCTAGATCACCTTGGCGATGCTCTCAACACGATCGACCTAGCAGTGGCTAGAGTAGAAGAATCGAATAAACATGAAGGCGATCTAGCAATAGAAGAACTGCCAGAGCTATTGAACTTTCTGCAAAGGCTAATGGGCGCATCAAAACTTGATAAACCCCAAATGGCTCATGAACTGGCGAAGCTTCTGCCACAGATTTTAATGTCTCAGGGAATTAACGCTCAAATTTACCGACAAAATGACCCTCATAGCGATCGCGAGTATTTTGACTTTGAGCCAAGTATCGACCCCGATACCAAAGATCACGTAACTCTAACTCCTGCTTTGTTGAAAGGCGATCGCCTCCTGAGGCGCGGTCGGGTAATTGAGCCAGTGTATTCTTCTTCTAGAGAATAATAGACAATAAGGGTATGGAAATTTTAGAAACAATCGGTTTTGATTTGGGACACGGTGAAACGGCTGTAGCTAAAGCGATAGTGGAAAGCATCGAACCCCCCCAGATGCTGGAGATTAATAATAAGAAGAACCAAGTTACAGCTCTTGGTTGGCATCCTAAACTTGGTTATCTTGTCGGAGAACAAGCACTAATTCAAGCTGGCGTTACCCAACTGACAATTTCTTTTAAGCAAAAACCCAACAACGATCCCAAATATCGGGAAACAATTAGCACTTTTGTCGCAACCTACTACCGCCTTTTGAAAGAAAGCAAACAAGTTGAAGGTGGGGAAGGTAGCTATTTTTACATTGGTTGCCCTTCTGGATGGTCAGTTAGCGATCGCTCACAATACCAAAAGCTACTTCAAGAAGCTGGCATTCCCCAACTAAATGTTGTACCAGAATCGCGGGCTGCTTTCATGCAAGCCAAGGAAGCCGGGAAGCTGGAGTATGACAAACTTGTTGCATCGGTGCTAATTGTCGATATTGGTTCTTCAACCACAGATTTTACTCTGGTTAAGAGCTTAGAAGAGATCCCCATAGATTTCGGGAGTAATACTTTAGGAGCATCTTTAATTGACAAAGCTATTTTTGCCCGGACTCTCGCCAACCACGAGCAAAAAGCATTACTCGAAAAAGTATTTCAGGAATATCCGCATCACCAAGCTCGTTGTGAACTTGCTTGCCGCAAAGCTAAAGAAGATTACTTTTCTAATGAACAACTATACAGCGATCCTGAATCCTTTGCACGTGGCTTCGAGTCTATCAACGAACAGATTTATTTTATTCCCCAAGTAAATAAATTGATGATGGAGGAAATCTTAAACCAACCCTTACCTGAACTGGAGCATCATAGTTGGGTGCGATCGTTTCGTGACTCTTTAACGGAGGCGAAAGAAAAGCTGGACGAACTTGGAATTGTGCCAAAACTTGTGCTGATGACTGGCGGTGCATCTCGCATGAAGTTTACGCACTTTCTTTGTCAAGAAATGTTTCCCGAACCAGAAACGCTGCTTCGCCCTGATCCGGAGCCGGAACGGTGCATTGCAATGGGTTTAGCACGAGTAGGACGATGGGATTTGCGCGCTGCTGCTTTTAAACAAGAAGTCAACAAACTATTTACCTCAAATCAGCTTAAAGGTTTGATTGAGAGACATATCCCGGAGTTAATCGAATCACTAACTAAGCCTTTGACAGATGGCTTGATTGTCAACGCAGTTAAACCTGGTTTAAAAGATTGGCAAAAAAACAAAATACGGACTTTAGCAGATTTGGAAACATCTTTGATCAGTCGGGCAGAACAGTGGCTCAAAAGTGATCTCGCTGGGCAGATAATTAATAATCAATGCACTTCTTGGTTTAATAAGAAAATCCAACCTGATTTAGCTGCACAAACTGATCCAATCTGTCGAAAGTTTCAGATACCTAGAAGTAGCTTGAGATTCGAGGATAGCATTGACCCAAATTTTGTTAACCCAGAGCTACGAATTGGAGATGCTATCATTGCTGAGACAGTGGCGTTTATCGTCAATGTAATAATTGGTGGAGGCGCTGTGGCTAGCATCATCACTTTAATACTAACTGGACATTTAACCTGGCCTATTGCACTAGTATATGGGGCTTCGCTTATGGCAGCAGGAATGGAGCTAAATCGCAAGACTGTTCAAGAAGTAATCAAGACAAATGTGGATGTACCTGGTTGGATTCGTTCTAGTTTTTTGGGCGACAGAAAAATCGAGGATATCTGTGAGCAAATAAAGCCTGAGTTACAGAAAGTTATTCAAGAACAACTGACAGCGGATCAAGAGGCTTTTGACAAACTGATTGGCAAAGTTGAGCAAGGGCTTCAAAAAACCCTTTCCACCAAGGTTGAATCTTGTATAATTCTGATCCAATAGCGGTGAGGTGTGCCAGTAAGTATAGCTTTTATAAATTCTGATTGCATCTACTAAGGATTTAAAAATGATGGCGATAGTTAGAGTGCTGGCAAGGGCAAAATTAGAGAACTCCCCAATTTTAATTTAGTTAGCAAGCCACAATAAGAACAATTATTTTATCTAAATTTTCTGCTTATACCAATTCTCCGTGAGCTTGCACTTAATGATTACTCCTTCTCTCTTGGCGTACTTGGCGGTTCGTTTAATAATTAAGTACATCTTCATTGCAAATTGGTATTACCAGCGACTGAAGTATTAAGATTGCTCAAAAGTCAATGATTAAAACAATAGTTGTCTTTCTCATCATTGCACTGATTATCACTGGGATTGTAGTCAATCCTATTCTCCTAAAAAAGCGAAGAAACCGTCTAAAACATCGTCCTTTTCCCCCACTTTGGAATGCCATTATTGAGAATAATCTTCCCATTTATCCTTGTCTTTCTCCCAATGAACTCAGACGACTTCAAGGGCATATTCAAGTGTTCTTAGCAGAAAAGCAATTTATTGGCTGTAAAGGATTACAGGTAACGGAGGAAATGAAACTGACCCTTGCATCCGTCGCCTGTTTACTCCTACTAAATGAACGTGGGCAGTACTTCCCCAGACTTCGTTCAATTCTGGTGTATCCTAATACTTATTTTGTTCAGGAAACGACTTCTATCGGAAATTATGTTGTTGAAGAAAGGCGTGTGGCAAGATTAGGGGAATCGTGGACAAATGACCAAGTAGTACTGTCTTGGGAACAGGTGAAACAAGACACTAATAACTGGAGGGATGGACGTAACGTTGTGCTTCATGAATTCGCCCATCAGTTGGATCAAGAGGATGGTAAAGCTGAAGGAGTTCCGATACTGCAACGCAACTCAGACTATCCTATTTGGGCGAAGGTGATGACACAAGCATATCAGCAACTTTGTAATGATGTTATCCAAGGCGTAAAGACGGTAATGGATAGCTATGGCGCAACAAATCCCGCAGAATTTTTTGCCGTAGCGACTGAGACATTCTTTGAGAAACCGCACCAATTGTTGTCCAAGCATCCAGCACTTTATGAGCAACTGCAACGTTACTATCAATTAGATCCTGTGCAATGGGCGTCACACAATTTTAGATTTTAGATTTTAGATTTTAGATTTTAGATTGAAAAGAGCAATCAAGTCATTGGCTCTGTCATTTAATTTTAGATTTTGCGGAAAGTCTGTAGCTTGCTTCCCGCAGGGTGCGGAGGCTTCCTCCAATCAGAACTTTCCAAGACGGATTTTAGATTTATTCCACCAATAAATTTGCTTGCTCTCAGACCTTTTTAAATTTTGCGGAAAGTTGCATGGGCGGCTCTGCCAACTTGAGCAAACTTTCCAAGACGGATTTTGAATCTTCTCTACAAGAGGCTCCGCCAACTTTTCCATTATCCAAAATTTAAAATCTAAAATTCGGTGAAGTACCCACTGCTTGGCTTAACTGCGGTAAGCTATGACGGCATAAAATGGATCTCCTCCGGCTGCACCCAACCACTGTAATAAATTTGGTAATGTTGACTTATGAGCTATAACTTCTACGGTTGTAAATCCTGGAACTGAGGCGAAGTAGGCTTTGACTAATTCTACTCGTTGTGCTTCTGAAGCCTCCCGCCAAGCTTGAATTGCCTTTTCAAAAAACATCCGGTTAGAAAAGCTGATAATTGCCACACCACCGGGTTTCAGGATGCGATAAATTTCGGAAAATACTGCTTCTGGATATTGCACATACTGCACAGATACGCAATTGAGAACAGCATCAAAATCCTCATCTGGTAAAGGTAGCTGCGGATTTTCGTTAAGATTTTGCACAAAGTAATGATTTAAGCGGGGATTTCGTGCTAGTTCCTCACCATTGAGTCCGTGTCCCTCTACATGGTCAAACTGCATCTCTTCTGGTAGATGAGACACCCAACTGCTCATCATATCAAAAATGCGGGTGTTGGGTTTGAGGCGATCGCGATATAAATCCGTTAGCTGTTGAATAAATCCTTCATCGACATGGGTGACGAAGCGGGGATAGGTATAGAACAGCTTATCGTCTGTGTCGTCTAATTTCAGGCGTTGATTTGGTCTTAACTGCATAAATCTCTGTTTGGGATTACTTTTTCCGAAAAATGCGGCAATTTCAGGGATTTTTTCACAATCACTATGTAAGATATTTTAATAACAGCAGGACACATAAACTCGTCTAAATAGCAGCATTCAATTTTGCTCAATTAAATGTTCTATAAACTACACTTCTTGCAGCATATTTGGCGACAAATCCGTCTAGTCAGATTATTACCCTATTTTAGTTTGTTAGTTTGGATACTGCCCTTATTATTACTTACTTCTGGGCACAATAGTTTGATGGCACATGATGAAGGACTTTACGCATCGCGTGCCCGTCTGATGTTTGATTCTGGTAATTGGATAGATCCTTGGGAAAGGGCACATCATAAAACCCCTGGCCCTTATTGGTTAATTGCCAGTTTCTACAAGCTGTTTGGGATCAGTGATATCAGTGCGCGTCTTCCTAGTATGATTGCTGGCATTTTTAGTTTATGGCTGGTGTATGAAATCGGCAAAATTATGCTAGGTAAAAAATTAGCTTGGCTAGCTGCTGCAATTTTAAGTGTGGAATTTCTCTGGCTGCAATACTGCCGCTTAAGTACACCTGATGTACCGATGATTTTCTTGGTACTTTTAGCTATTTTGTCTTTAATAAAAACAGAACTACATCCTAAATATCGCTATTTTTGGAGTTTTATCGCTGGTTTAAGTTTAGGTTTAGGCTTCTTAGTCAGAAGCTTTATGATTTTTTTGCCTATCATAGCTTTATTCCCTTATTTAATTTGGGAACATCGCCGTCATCGTCATCTTGCTAACCCAATTTTGTATTTAGGCTTTTTCGTAGGTTTAATCCCTACTTGTGTTTGGCTGTGGTTAAACTGGTTGCATTATGGAAATCAAAGTTTTGAGGAGTTGTTCAAGTTTGTTGTACGGCAAGGTTCTGAAGATCATTATAATAATGGGCCGCTGTTTTATATATGGAATATCCCTTTAATAGCATTTCCTTGGGCTTTTTTCGGGATTTTAGGTTTAGTTTCGACTCTCCGTCGTCCCATTCCTCGTTACCAGTTAATATTAGTTGGCTTTCCACTTGTCCTATTTTGTGAACTTAGTATTTTTAGCAGTCGTTTCCCTCACTATAGTCTCTGCCTTTATCCGTTCATAGCTTTGTTTGCATCTGTAGGTTTAAACTGGTTAGGTAATATTTACCAGACAGGGATTCCCTCACAATTCCCTCTTCAAAAACGTGGAATAAATATATTATCCCTTTTTGCGATCAAGAATCTTCCTCGAAATCTCAGTTATGGCTTTGGTGGGTTAGGTGTTTTACTTGTGATAGCGAGTATTGGCGTTCTTAGTTGGGGTGGTTCTGATATTCGCAAGTATGCAACTATTGGCTTGGCTATGGGCTTGGGTTGGTTAATTTTGCCTGTAGTGTGGATTAGTCGTTACCACTTTGACATAAAGTTTCTCACAGCCCGTTACTGGATTGCAGGTTGGTTAATTCCCTGTTGGCTGGCTTTGGCGGCGACAGGTAGCATCGGGCTGTTAAGTGACTACAACCCTGCTTTGAAAGTGTTTTTACAACAACCTGCGATCGCCTCAATTATCCAAACTTATCCTACCTACTATGTGGAAATAGACGCTAAAACCAAAGTACTGCTTAATTTCTATCTTTCTATTCGCCCCCAACAAATAGTCTCTATTTCTCAAGTACCAGCTTTGAGCTATGCTTGGATCTATACTGACCAGTCCCCTAAATTATCTCGACCTCACCGCATTCTTGGTACAGTAAAAGAGTACCAGTTGATTCAAGTTCTTCCCTAAGACAGATACAAAGCAACTATTGCTAAAAAAGATCAATCTTGGTAAAATAATAGTACGTACACTAAATATTTTGCTAAATGGTTTCTACATCTAATTACTCCCCACCTTTACAGTCGTGGCAGCAAAATCTGGCACCATACAATTTGGGCTATAGAATCAAATTAGTTTCACAACTGCTCAGTCGCAAGTTTACTGAGAGACTAGAACCGTTTGGACTTACGCCATTTCACTGGCTGGTGTTGTGCTGTTTGTGGCAAGAAGATGGTTTACCAACTTCTAGTATTGGGGACAAACTCAAACAAGTGGGAGGGACTTTAACAGGCGTACTAGATCGGATGGAAGAACGCGGCTTGGTGCGTCGAGAACGCGACACCCACGATCGCCGCATCTGGCGAATCTGGTTAACGGATGCAGGTAAGCAACTAGAAGCTGTCTTACCGCCTATTGCGGCAACAGTGCGTGATGAAGCAATGGACGGTATTTCCTTCGCTGACCGAGAACTGTTTTCCCAAATCTTGAACCGGGCGATCGCTAACCTCTCCTAAAGATTATCCCAGAATCACCCGACCGGGGGAGGTAGTGTGAAGATTTATTTTGAGATAGTAGTACGCATACTAAGGAAAAAAGATTTTTTTCAGGAAATATTACGCATTCTAAATAAACGACTATTAATCAAATTATTGAATGAGCAAGCGAGATAACCATCATGGGCGCTAATACTTTGAACGAACGCAACGGACATAAGACCCCAGTTTTAGAAAAACAAGTAATTCCTGATTTAGAGAGTTTAGAAGCTTTGACAGCAGACACATCCGCAACAGCAGAAGCACCGATTGTAACTCCTGAGATAGAGAAAGAAGTTCCAGCGAAACCGAAACGGAAAAAACCGACTGGCTTAATTTTGGCAGGATTAGGCGTGGGTGCGATCGCCGCAGGTACTTTTGGTCTTCACTACTGGCAATACGCCTCCACCCACCAAGAAACAGACAACGCCACTGTTGCCGGAAACATTCACCAAGTTAGTAGCCGCATTCCTGGAACTATAAGTCAGGTGCTTGTGAATGATAACCAACTGGTGCAACCGGGACAATTGTTAGTGAAGTTAGATGAACGGGACTATGAAAGTAAGGTACAACAAGCAGCAGCAGCTTTAGAAAATGCGCGTGGTCAGGCGCAAGCCGCCCAAGCAAATATTGCCTTAACTTCACAAACTACCACTGGTAAGACAAGTCAAGCGCAGGGCGATGTCAGCGGTGCGGTAGCAGCAATTTCTACAGCCCAAGCAGCAGTACAAGAAGCCCAAGCCGGGATACCAGCGGCGCAAGCTGAAGTCAGACTAGCCCAAGCGGGGATTCCCGCCGCCCAAGCGCAAGTAGCGCAAGCAAATGCGAATTTGGAAAATGCCCAAGCAGATTACAATCGTTACAACCAGTTGTATAAAACAGGCGCGATCGCTCGTCAGCAGTTAGACGCAGCCAAGGCAACTTATAATGTGGCTACGGCACAAAAAAATGCCGCTATTCAGGGAGTAGAACAAGCCCAAGCTAAGTTAGCTTCTGCCAAAGTTGGTGTAGCTAAAGCCCAGTCTCAACTAGCACAAGCGCAAGAAAATGTCACCAACGCCCAAGCTAAATTGGCAGCATCTAAGGGAGGATTGCAACAAGCGACTGCTGGCGGACAAGATACAACAGTAAAACGTAGTCAATACGAAGCGGCAAAAGCGGCGATCGCCCAATCAGAAGCATCGCTCAAAGACGCACAATTACAACTATCCTATACCAATGTTACTGCTCCCAGTGCTGGACGAGTCGGGAGGAAAAACGTGGAAATTGGCAACCGAGTCCAATCGGGAACACCATTAATGGCGATCGTGGATAACAACTATTGGGTAGTTGCGAACTTCAAAGAAACCCAATTAGAAAAGATGCGGCCAGGCGAACCAGTAGAAATCAAGCTGGATTCTTTCCCTCATCACACCTTTATTGGTCGTGTTGACAGTGTTTCGCCAGCTTCCGGCGCTCAGTTTGCCTTATTGCCACCGGATAATGCTACAGGTAACTTTACCAAGGTTGTCCAACGCATCCCAGTAAAAGTAGTTTTTGACCAAAAGAGCATTCAAGGGTATGAATCGCGGATTACTCCGGGGATGTCTGCGGAAGTTGCTGTGGAAGTCAAGTAATACCAAATTGCCTGCAAACAGGTGAAAAACCTGTTTCTTGCTATGGGACTTCCAGTTAAAAAAATATCCCATCTCCGGGGCGCAAGGCCTTGCACCCCTACAAATGTACAAACAATTTTGGATAATTTATTTTTTGTCAGTCTCTATAACATCTTCCTACATCTACGGACAGGCGTATATAAATGAGGTGAGAGTGATAGTGGTAGGCACGAAAAAACCCAACTATGTGAAGATAAGTAAATACAAAATAGAATCGTCACCAATAACGTTATTGGTGAAGGTGTAATCTAAGTAGTACAGATGATATAAAATTTAATAATATTTTTTGCTACTTAACCTTGAAACAGGAAAAAGACTATGGCTAATACAGGTGTAATTCGTCAGCAAGGGCAAAATCCTGCTGTACCACCAGAACGTGTACCGCTAAGAACCTGGATTGGTGTATTAGCCAGTATGCTTGGTGCATTTATGGCGGTATTGGATATTCAAATAACCAATGCTTCGCTGCAAGATATTCAAGCAAGTTTAGGAGCAACTCTCGAAGAAGGTTCTTGGATTTCTACGGCGTATCTCGTAGCCGAAATTGTGGTAATTCCTCTAACAGGATGGTTGTCACGAGTATTTTCTCTGCAACGTTATTTATTAGTCAATACTGCACTATTTATCTTCTTTTCTATTTGCTGTGGTTGGGCATGGGATCTTAATTCCATGATTTTCTTTCGCGCTTTACAAGGTTTTAGCGGAGGAGTATTAATTCCTACAGCTATGACAGTTGTCTTAACAACTTTACCCCAATCAAAACAATCAGTTGGGTTAGCTGCATTTGGGTTTAGTGCAGTTTTTGCACCCTCAATTGGCCCGACAATCGGAGGTTGGTTAACAGAAAATTTTGGTTGGGAATACAACTTTTATATAAATGTAATTCCAGGGGCATTAATGCTGGCTGGTGTTTGGTATGGAATTAAGCAAGAAAAACCCCAAATTAATTTACTCAAACAAGGTGACTGGTGGGGAATTATTGCAATGGCTATTGGATTAGGTTCCCTACAAGTTGTTTTAGAAGAAGGTAGCCGTAAAGATTGGTTTGGTTCAGCGTTGATTGTGCGCTTAACTGTGATAGCAGTAATTTTTTTGGCGATATTTTTCTTTATAGAATTAACTCGGAAGCAACCATTTATTAATTTACGGCTTTTGTCTAGGCGGAACTTTGGTTTAGCCAGTATTGTCAATGTGTCGTTGGGAGTAGGATTGTATGGTTCAATTTATATTTTACCGTTGTATCTTGCCCAAATTCAAAAATACAATGCTCTGCAAATTGGTGAAGTATTGATTTGGGCTGGTATTCCCCAACTGTTTATTATTCCCCTCATCCCGAAATTGATGCAACGTATTGATGTGCGTTTCATGGTAGCTTTTGGTGTGATTTTGTTTTCCATCAGTGCATTTATGAACTCTGGAATGACTAATGAAACAGGATTAGATCAATTACGCTGGTCGCAATTTGTGCGTGCAATGGGACAACCTTTAATTATGGTGCCGCTTAGTTCTATCGCCACTGGTGGTTTGAGTCCGAAAGAAGCAGGTTCGGCAAGTGGTTTATTTAATATGATGCGGAATCTGGGCGGTTCTATCGGAATTGCTTCTTTAGCGACTTTATTGGCAAATAGAGAACAATTTCACTCGAATAAATTGGGTGAAGGAGTATCTTTATATAACCCAGAAACTCAACAGCGAATTGATCAAATGACACAGTATTTTGTCAGTCGCGGAGCAGATTTGAGTACAGCCCAAAATGAAGCGATCGCATCTATATCCAACATCGTCCGCCGGGAAGCGTTTGTAATGGCTTTTAACGATTGTTTCTACTTTATTGGCATTGCTTTGCTAGTTAGTGGACTTGCCGTTTTATTCCTCAAGAAGGTGAAGCCAACTGGTGGCGCTGTTGCTCATTAAATTTGTTGTATCAGTTACAATATTTCATAAAACTACTAAGGTACTAAAATGGTCATTAGCCAAAGTGAGTACTATATCTCCCCAAAAGAATATCTAGAGGGCGAGAAAGTAAGTGAAATCAAACACGAGTATATCGATGGGCAAGTCTATGCAATGGCAGGAGCAAGTGATGCCCATGTCACAGTTAGCATGAATGTATCTATGCTGTTACGAAACCATCTCCGGGGTAGTGGTTGCCGTGTCTACATGTTAGACATGAAAGCACAAATTGATGTGATAAATCGCTATTTCTATCCTGATGTGATGGTAACTTGTGATCCACGAGATAGAGAATCTGAGTATTTTAAGTCCTATCCTTGCTTAATTGTCGAAGTGCTTTCTGACTCAACCGAAGGCTATGACAGAGGAAAGAAATTTGCTAATTACCGACACTTAGAATCACTACAAGAATATGTGCTGATTTCATCAGACAGAATGAGTGTTGAATGCTTCCGCCGCAATCAGGAAGGACATTGGGTACTTTACCCTTATGAAAAAGAACAAGAAGTACATTTAGCTAGCGTTGATTTTCATTGTGTGATAGTAGCTATATATGAAGATGTATTATTAGTAGATTAATTACCCTCTCCAATAGTAGATGCTGCACGTACCAAAATCACAGTTTGGTTATTATCGCGGCAGATAGTTGCTGGGATATTACCATGCACTACTTGTTGCAACATTCCCTCACGAGAAGCCCCCAAAATAATCACATCACTCTGGTTGCGTTTAGCACAATCCAAGACGGCTTCTGACACAGAATTTGCATAGAGTGGAGCAATTGTTACTAAACCTTTGAGCCGTTGTTTGAGAAAATCAGCAGCTTTTTTGAGAGTTGTTGTATCCGCTTCAGTTTTATTTGGTTCAAACACTTGACATAAGTTAACCACTGGAGTTTTACTCACTGAAGTCAGTGCTGGAAGCAATTGAATTGCCTGTTGGGCATTGGGGCCACCCGCTATCGGCACTAACCAGCGTTCCAAGTGGGTTTGCTTATTCAGCTTGACTAACACCACATCACAGGCTGCTTGCCGGATAACCGTATCTACGACGCGACTGAAGACCCTTCCCGGTGTGGCTGTGCTACCCTTCCAACCCATCAGCATGAAATTAATATGGCGGTCTTGGATAGTTTGCAAAATTGCTTCTGACAAGTCATGAGCAACTCGAATTTGGGTATGTACTGGGATATGCCATGTCTGTCCCAAACGCATTGCTTGCTCCAGTGGGCCCATAGCTGCCTTGATATTCACTTGGGTTTCTGCAAAAATCTTGTGCTGGGGGATAACAATAATATGCAGACATTCTATTTCATAATGGCGATCGCGGGCAATTGCGATCGCCATTTCCAACAGCATACCTGCTGTTTTTGGGTTACTCAATGGCACCAGTAACCTTCCCTGTCCAGTTTCCGGCGCACTGGTATGGTAAATCACGCGAGATGGTTCGGCTTTAGAACCTGCAAAGTCTTCAGAACCATTGAAATAGGCAGCTTGCACCCGAATAATATCACTACGGGTAATGATACCCACCAAGCGGTTTCCTTGCACAACTGGTAAACAGTTAATCTTGTAACGGTTGAGCAAGTGCAGCACATGGGCTAGGGTATCAACAGGAGAGGTAGTTACTGGTTCTGGAGTCATCACTTGGCTTACAGTAAGATGCTCACTTAAACCTGTTCGGGAGAGATTTGTGATATCTTGTTGGGTTAAGATTCCGACCAATTTACCCTTTTCCAATACTGGAAAGTGGCGGTGGGAGGATTGGGAAAATGCCTGCAATGCCTCATCCCAACTCATCCGGCTCCCCAGAGTTTCCACACTCGGTTGCATGACATTGGCTGCGGTTAGTTGCGTCCAAGGTGCTTGGAGATTGGTTTCTTTTGGCAAATGAATGCCTTTAAATTCTAATAGATGGTCGTATAGTGATCCAGTTTCTAGGGCTTCCGCCACCAAATAAGCAGTTACCGAAACAATCATCAACGGTAACACCAAATTAAAGTCAGTTGTCATCTCAAACACGATGATCACTGCCGTAATTGGGACTCGCGCCACCCCACAGAAAAATGCCCCCATCCCAACTCGTGCATAAGTTGTCGCCAAACTCACAGCCAGGAAGTGGTGTTCTAAGGTTCCTACCAAATAACCCAAAGCTGCTCCCAGTCCTAGTGTGGGAACCAGCAATCCAGCAGGCGCACCAGAAGCGTAGGTAAACAGGATAAGTAGGAACTGAAGAAAGAAAACTAGCGCCACTAATTGCCAGTTTGCTTCACCCGTCAGCAACAGTTCCCGTAATCCAGCGTTGTCCCGAAATAATGAGGGAAGGCTAGCAAATACCAATCCCGTCACTAATCCAGCTAGTCCCATCCGCCAAGGTAAGCTGATTTTCAGAAAGCGACGACTTAAACCCAAACTGGCGAGAACTCCGCGATTGAACAGCACGCCCCCGAATCCTGCCAAAATTCCCAACAGCAGGTAAAAGGGAATTTCCGACACATAAAAGCTGGTGTTGGCAGCCGCTAAATGCAGATTTAAATCTAAACTATGGGAGTCACAAATACGGGCAACAACAGAACCAATAAATGAAGCCAAGATTGCTGTTCCCAAGGTGATGTCAGAGACATCTTGCAAAAGTTCTTCTACAACAAATAATACCCCAGCAATCGGGGCATTAAAGGCTGCCGCCAGTCCCGCCCCGGCTCCGGCTGCAATCAGTTGGCGACGGTGTTCAGGGGAGGTGGGAAACCAGTGACTAAACTGATTAGCTAAGGCTGCACCAATTTGCACTGTAGGCCCTTCCCGCCCCAATGGCATCCCAGATGCTAGCACCAGCGTTGCACCGACCAATTTCACCACAGCAATTCGCAAGTTGAGGGGCATGGGCACCTTTGCCAGTACCGCTTTTACTTCCGACATCCCGCTACCAGCAGCTTCAGGGGCGATGCGCTCCACCAACCAGCCTGCGAGAAATCCGCCCACTAACCCAATTATCGGTAGTGCCAACAAAGCAGGAAACTGATGGGATATTTGTAGTCGCCACCCACCTAACAATCCCACACCTTGCCCTAACAAGACAGCAGCCAATCCAGAGACTAAACCAATCAGACAAGCTTGCAGCATTGCAAGGCGTTTAGGGGGCAAAAGCTTATGGGAGAGCCGCTTCCAAAAAATCTGCCCCATGCGTGCCATGTTGATTCTAAACTTGACAACCAATTGGCTACTCATTCCATTCAACCACTATATATAATAATCACACGAATAAGTTACTAGGGCGCGATCGCTTCAATTCCAGAGATTTTGCTGGTGCTGGTGTTGACACCGTAGTTGGAGTATCACAGCATTGCTAGGGCAATTGGTGATGGTTAAACCAATAATAAATACAATTCTTTTCGCCCAACGTTATCATCTGAGTTTTCAGTCAAGCTGGATTGAGATAAATTCGAGTTGACATCAACAGTGTGATGTCTCATAGAAGACCTCCAACTTTATTGTTAGCAACATGGAAGAGGATTTTTAATAGTTTAAATCAAAACCCCCCGAACCAAATTATGTATTTGGTTCGGGGAAATTTTCCTATGTGGTGTTCCGAGAAGTTATTCAGAATATCAGCTTAAAAAATAGTTGTGGAAATATCAGGTAGAAATCGGGCAGACAATCACAAGCCAAAAACTAAAGCTGCTTCAGACGATAGCCTAGTCTGTAAACTGTGTCAATAAAATCATCAGGAGCGCCAACTTCTGGGAGTTTATGACGTAAACTTTTGATATGAGATTTAACAGTTTCTTCGCTGGGTGGGTCTTCCAATGACCAAATTCGCTCAATAATTCCACCTCGACTCAGTACCGGGCGATCGCTAGAAAGCAGCAGTTCCAACAGGGCATATTCTTTTGGAGTCAGGTATAAAATGTTTGTCTGCATATAGTTACTTCATAGGTGCTAGAATTTAAACGCAGACTTCCCCAACAAAGGTCAGCTGAAGTTCTAGATTATAGAGTTTGTCCAACAATTATCCAGTACATCCCATCAGGTGCAACTAACCCAAAAGAGGGTTCGCCAAATTCATTAGGCAAAATTGGGCTAACTTTAGTAGCAGCGCTGGCGGTAATGCGCTGATGAAAAGCGGTAATATCGTCAACTTGATAAGTGAAAAGACTCAGTCCCAAAGAACCGGGTTGAGAGTATTCTCGTTTATCTGGTGTGGGGTAAAGTGGGCTGTAGACTTGAAATAAACCCACAGATGTCTTGGGTGAAGCAAAACCTGAAAGATAAAACTCCTGCTTTTCATCAAGCATCAATGTCTGGCGAGTAGAAGGTTTTTCATAACCCGATCGCTTGGGGTTGCTCTCAAAGGGTACAAGTCCAAAAACCTCTGCGTAGAAAGAACTGAGGCTGTGATCCGAGATGATCAAACTGGAATGAGTTCCTTCGCTTACCAACAATGGAGAACTAGGATCAATCGTGCCGTAACCGGGTCTATTATAGTTATATCGCTGAAAAAACGCCTGTCGCGTCTGTGAACTAATCACAAACATTTCGCGCACCCCCACAAAGCGGTTATATAAACCCACTCCTAAATTGCCTGTAAACTCGATCGCGCGAACTGGTTCTGAATAAATCCAGTCTCCACCGTTAGCTTTATCATCGTTAAAAGCATCGGCCAGCGCATAAATATCTTGAACCAAAGAAGCAAACCAGCGGCTACCATTCACTACTGGCAAGGTATGACCTAGACCTTGATTACGAGGTTGTTTCCACGATAGCAACCGTACTAATCCATGATCTGATGAGTTACTATTTTGCAGTCGTAACGATGTCAAATCTGATGCATGACCGTAGAGTAATCCCGCCTGTTCTGCTGAGAGTTGTCCTCTATTGACCTCTCGATAACCGAACTCAGTCCAATATTTTAAGGTAGCTTCAATATCCTTTAAGCCAATACAGTTTTCAAAAATTCCACTAATCATTGCAATTTCTCTAAATTTAAGAAGTATAGCAATACCTTGTCCTAAAGAACACGCTACGCGAACGCCAATTTACGAGGGTTCAATTACATTCTCGAATAGAGACATTTTGGTGTTGTTTTCTAACGGGACTTAAACATTTTTTAGGAAAAAATAAGCTTGTCACAGATTATCGATAATTTAAAAAAGTAAAATTACCGTTCTATAGAGGTTTCAGCGATAGCGTTCGTGCAACGACTCCGCAGGAGTATCGCGTTGCGAAAAAAAATGGATAAAGTCGAGCCGAAAGAACTTAAATGATAAAAGTCCCTCGTCTTTTATTTGAGCGTTTGAGAGATATTGCTGTTTCCGCTGCTTGATTGAATCAAAAATGGATAAATTCGAGCTAAACCGCGTCCACCTTGAAAACTGTAGTTCTTTCCGTATAAAAAGAAAAAACCCTCATCCCCCAGCCCCTTCTCCCAAATTTGGGAGAAGGGGAGCCGGAAACAAGTCCCTCTCCCCCTACTTGGGAGAGGGATT
>NZ_CALMFY010000223.1 GCF_937863485.1 uncultured Nostoc sp.
ACTGGTTTACAAACTGTTGTTACTGTACCTCATAAACCTGCAATACGCTGTAAATCACACCAAGGAGTCCTCCTAACCATAAATACCAGGGAATCTGAATTAATCGTCCCAAGGCAGGTAATGAGAGATGTGACATGACAGTAAACAGTAACAATGCCACTGTTCCTAATGAAAAGGATACTGTCGCTGCAAGTAGTGGATGTCCAAGCTGTTTAGCTAATTGAGCATTAATTCCAGCTTGAGTAGGCAGCAGCGTCCCTGCAAGCAACGCAAATATTAAAAACAGCAACTGCATCGTCTTAATTCCTCATACCTGGTTGATTCAACCCAGCGTTAACAGCATTGACTTGCACTAATCCTGCCAATCAATTTTAGCTTGCTCGTGAGCGATCGCTGTGAAAGAATAGATCGCGTTGCTCCCTGGCAAGCGGCAGTGGCATTGCCATCGATTTTAGGGAAGATGGTTCGCCAAACATATGACTCTATTGGCGAATTGTAATCACTATTCCAAAACCCTTAAAATGTCTAGCGTCTCACCCTAGAAATTGTGGTCTACATGATTTGCTAACAAAGTCAAATCTCACAAGGTTCCATAATCTAGAAGGCAAACACAACGAGAGAAAATACAAATGAACAATACCGCAAGTTTCGATGCAACGAGTTTTTCCAAGACATTTACTCATCATACTGCAAACATAAACGGTATCCGTCTGCACTATGTCACAGGGGGCCAAGGCGAACCGATCATACTGTTGCCTGGTTGGCCCCAAACGTGGTACGCATGGCGCAAAGTTATGCCTACTTTAGCACAGCATTACACCGTCATTGCTCTGGATATGCGTGGCTTGGGCGATTCTGACAAGCCAAAGTCCGGCTACGACACACGAACTGTCGCTGCTGACATCTACTCGTTAGTCGGCGAACTCGGCTTGAAGCGCATCTTCCTAGTCGGGCATGATCTTGGCTCGTGGGTCGCTTATGCCTATGCCGCCGCTTACCCACATAGCGTGCGCCGCTTGGTAGTCCTAGACGCCGCTATCCCTGGCGTCACTCCGGAGCAAGCGTTTGAATTGTCGCGTGAGTCGAAAACATGGCAGTTCTTTTTTCATGCTCTTCCTGACCTGCCGGAGGAACTGACAGCGGGACGGGAACGGCTATATATCTCTTGGTTCTTCCGAACGAAGTCGGCGAACCCGGAGTCAATTAGCGAGACTGATATCGATGAATACGTCCGCTGCTATTCCGCCCCTGGAGCCATGCGGTCTGGGTTTGAGTACTACCGTGCAGCCTTCGACGATATAACTCAGAACAAGGAGTATATGAAGACAAAGCTGAAGATGCCTGTTCTGGCATTGGGTGGAGAAAAAGCTACAAACATCAAGATGCTCCACACGATGCAGGCGGCAGCCTCTGACGTTTGTGGTAGCGTGGTAACAGATTGTGGTCACTACATCCCTGAAGAGCGCCCTGACTATCTGGTAGAGCAAATTCTTTCCTTCTTTGGAGAGGAAAAGCCATGAACACTGAAACATTTTGAACCTAATAACCGTGATCCGAAAGGACTATTGAAATGAGATATGGTATCTGGACGCAGAGGTTCGACAAGTCGAACCTCTAACTTTTCACAAGATGTAGAAATCCGGCTAAAGTTTGCGATATATTAAACGCGAACTTAATCGGATAACAAAAAACCTATTAGCGATCCCTGACTATCTAATCAGTATTTAAGGGTTTGAGACTCAAGCACAGTGCGAAGTTCTTGATAGGCATCGCGGTTGAGAAAAAACTTTATTGGTTTCTTTTTGGAATACTCTTAACGGAGTTCTAAGCCTGATTAATGAGTATCAAAGACTCATTAAACTATATCGTCACACCAAGTTGTATTCTAAAACATATCTCTTCTGCCCCCATATTTCCACGCCGCTCAGTACAAGTGCCCAATCACAAATGACAAATGACTATGACTCAAGAAAGGGGCAAAGTTTACCTCGTAGGTGCTGGGCCTGGAGATGTGGCATACCTGACGGTAAAAGCTTACAATCTCTTAGCTGCTACTCAGGTTTTAGTCTACGATGCCTTAGTAGATGCTCAATTATTGCAGTGCGTACCACCTGATTGCTTGAAGTTGGATGTCGGCAAACGCGGTGGTAAACCCAGTACAACCCAAGCACAGATTAACAAGTTACTGGTAAAGCATTGCCAGCAAGGAAAACAAGTTGTCCGGCTCAAATCAGGCGATCCGTTGATTTTTGGGCGTTGTACTTCCGAAATTGAAGCGTTGAAAGCATCTGGTTGTGATTTTGAACTAGTACCAGGAATTTCCTCAGCCCTTGCAGCACCTTTGTTAGCAGGAATTCCCCTCACAGATCCGGTGTTGAGTCGCACTTTTGCAGTGCTTACAGCTCATGAACCAGAGGTTTTAGACTGGGAAGCACTCTCACGCTTAGAGACACTGGTAATTTTGATGGGAGGGCAACATCTGCCAGAGATTGTCCATCAACTAGTGCGACACGGGCGATCGCACTTAACACCCATTGCCATCATCCGTTGGGCAGGAACTCCTCGTCAACAAATTTGGACAGCGCAACTGGGCAATATTCTGGAACAAACCAGCGAATTATCCCTTTCCCCGGCAGTAATTGTTATTGGCGAAGTTGTTGGGCTACGCAAGTACTTACAACCTGAGAATATATATTTAGACGAAATTATCAGGCAGGAGCCTGGAGAAACGCATTCCCAACTTCTGCCTGGGAACGAGAGTACTCCCACACCCCAACCTATGTTAAGTAACTTCCCCCCCTCATCTCCTCTTCCCCTGACTGGCAAAACAATTCTGGTGACACGTTCAGTAGGACAGTCGAGCCAATTTAGCGATCGCCTCATCGCATCAGGTGCAACAGTGATTGAAATGCCTACCTTAGAAATCGGCCCGCCCTCTAGTTGGGAAGCTTTGGATGATGCGATCGCTCATTTATCTGACTTCGACTGGTTAATTCTCACTTCTACCAATGGCATAGACTACTTTTTTGCAAGGCTAATCGCCCAAGGTAAAGATACCCGTGCCTTAGCAGGCGTCAAAATTGCCGTTGTTGGCGAGAAAACAGCCCATAGTCTCAAACAACACTCTCTTCAACCAGATTTTATTCCCCCCAACTTTATTGCCGATTCTTTAGTGGAAAGTTTCCCAGAGAAACTGGATGGTAAAAAGGTTTTATTTCCCAGAGTTGAAAGCGGCGGCAGAGAAGTTTTGGTTAAGGAATTAACTCTCAAGGGAGCAAAGGTGATAGAAGTTGCTGCATATCAATCTTGTTGTCCTAGTGGTATTCCACCTGAAGCAGAGTTAGCTCTCCAAAACCGCAAGGTAGATGTGATTACCTTTGCCAGTTCTAAAACTGTACAATTTTTCTGTCAACTTACTAACAACATATTTTCCAGCAACTTTGATATTAGTCAATTCTTAGAAGGAGTTTCTATTGCCTCTATCGGGCCTCAAACCTCCAAAACTTGTCATGTTTTATTCGGACGCGTGGATATAGAAGCTGAAGAATATACTTTAGATGGTTTAACGCAAGCAATAATAACATGGGCGACAAATTCTTAGTATTAAATGACCAATGTCTAAACGTATAATCGGCTTAACCGGAGGTATTGCCACAGGCAAAACCACTGTCACCAATTATTTAGCTAGCGCTTATAACCTGCCGATTTTGGATGCAGATATTTATGCTAAAGAGGCAGTGTCTTTAGGTTCGTCTATTCTTGGTGCGATCGCTCAACGTTACGGCGAACAAATTTTACTAGCAGATGGCAGCCTCAACCGCCAAAAGCTAGGTGAAATTATCTTTAATCGTCAAGATGAACGCAACTGGGTAGAGAATTTGATTCATCCAGATGTGCGCGATCGCTTCCTCAAAGCAATTGCCCAATCTTCCTCACAAATACTGGTGTTAGTAGTGCCTCTATTATTTGAAGCGGGAATGACTGATTTAGTTAGAGAAATCTGGGTAGTGCATTGTTCTCAAGAGCAACAATTACAAAGATTAATACAACGAAACCATTTAAATAGAGAACAGGCACGAGCCAGGATCAACAGCCAATTATCTATCGAAGAAAAAGTGACTCATGCAGATGTCGTTTTAGATAACTCCTCCACCCTAGAAGTATTACTAGAGCAGGTAGATGTAGCCTTAAAAATCACTAGTAAGGACTAAATGCTATTTATCTGAAAAAAGATACATAGATGACATTCTCAAGACATAAAAGCTTTATAAATTTTCGGATTATCTAGTTAAATAAAAGAATGTCATATCTGACCTATTATTGTCCAATAATTCGGTGATTTTACAGTTGAAGCTGCAATTGATGGTACTGTAAATTTAAATAGTTGTTGGGCAAAAGATATCATGGAGTAAAATCAAACATTAATTCAAACATTAATTCAAACATTAATTTAAACATTAATAACTAAAAATTAAGATTTAAGAAAAAATAATTTAAAATCATTGATCTTAGTTTTAAAATTATTATTAATTATCTTCTCAACGAACTGCTTAATTAGACATTGGGCGATAAATTGCCTTTACTAGCTGTCAATGTGGTTAATTACTAACTAGATTGTCCACCTGTTCAATTCTGGATTGGTGATTGAAAGAGATTTAGATTCACTTAGAGTCCAGAACTTTTTGTTATAGATTTATTCTTTGGGATAACTAACTTATATCTTTGCTCACAACAGGTATGAACTTAAGTTTTAGTTTTTTAAGTAAGTTAACCCTAGTTAGCTTTCCAGCAAACGAATTAAAAAAGAAGAATAAAATACACGATTATAGCCAACAAGCTTGGGGAAGCGACTACGTATTTGAGCGCCTCAATGAAGGAATGATCGGGTACATGACTGGAATCGGGAAAGGTGTTAAACTGCGCGATCACATTGTTTTACAACAAGGTTGTGAATCTTATCAATATCAAGTTGAAGAAATTGATTACTACTCTGAGCCATCTGATATGTGGATAGCTTTACTCAAGCAAGTACTGGTTGAGTAAATGTTAAAGTAAACCAGTTGTTTCAATTGCATTCTTGCGATGCCTGCGGCAAGCTGCTAAAAGCGTCTAAGCATAGGCTTAAACCTTTATTTCTCAAGATATTGAACTTTCTCAATTTCACCAGAATTAGTCACAATAGAAAAAGTTTCCCGCCCCAGACTAGAACTTTTACACCATAAATTGGGCTACTTCCCTTAATTGGATAAAGTCGAACTAAGCTGTTGAAGAAACTTAATATTCAAGTCTAGCTTTTCTCCTAACCATAGGGAATGAACCGCGTGGTCTGCGACAGCATCGCCTGTGTCAGGGTGGACGAGAATATCCAATCCCTCACGGTTGAGCATTAACCAAGGAACTACTTTATCAAACTGATTCGGTAAGAAAGCAACTTGATACATTCCTTTTGGGTGAGGCCCAATGGGCTTGTCAAACCAGCGTCCGAGTTGCACATCAAACCTAGCGCCCAATCCTTCACGTACACGCGCAGCTACATCGCGACTCGCGGTATCGAAGTAAACATGAGCATGAAAACCAGTGATCTCGATAGTATCTTCTTTCATAGATCCACTTTTCGCTCTCAACTCTAATTTTGGGTAGCGGACTTTTTCTTTCTCACTGAAAAAGCGATGTCTACGACGGGCTACGCCTACGCTCAATTTTAGCCTAATACCGTGCAGTTAAGGCGCATTTGTGGAGATTGACTCTACAGAGGTCATCGATTCAGGTAAGAGGTAGGCGAGAATAAACCAAATTCAAAATTTGGTTCGCTAAGATTTATGCAATGTTAGTAGTTAGTTAACCCTGAAAGTTGCTTGAAGTTTTTTTTATAATTTCATCTGTTATCGGAGTAGCTGAAAGATGCACAACATGCACTGAACAAGAAGCATGATGAAGAACATAGTTACTCACACTACCGAGAAATAGTTCCATCAGCCCAGAACGACCCCGACGCCCCATGACAATTAGGTCAGCACCATAACTATGGGCTAAATCACAGATGATGCGACCAGGATTACCAATATTTTGTGTAAATTCCGTAGTTACACCTGCTGTGTTAGCTTCGGCAGAGAAAGATTGCAGCATCTGGATTCCTTGATCTTTAAAGGTATCCCACTGCTGTTGGTATAACTCAAAGTTTTGACTGCTCAATCCCGGATAGTAGTCCAAATTAGACAGCATAGGCCCATAAGGACTACCCTCTTCTTCGGGAGATAGGACATGCAGTAGCATTAAGCTAGCTTGTGTTAACTTTGCTAAACCCAACGCCTTCTCAAAAACTTGTTGCCTTATTTCCGAGCGATCTAATGCAACTAGAATCTTTTTAAACATCATGTAGACCTCCGATTTCATTAGTAATTTGTCTTTACGGTTTCGGGTTTCCAGATGCTGGATTGTCAAAAATGACCAATACCTCAACTATGTTTGGCAACTTTTGAATTTTAAATTTCTTAAAGGTTTTTGCCCCATATTTATATATACAGCAAAACAATTTGAGGAACTTGTGAAAAAAGTAAAGATTTATCTTTGATTATTAGGGAGCATCCCGTTTTGGAAGAAACATCTTTGAACCCTCACCCTAAATTCCCTTCAGCCAAAAACCTATTTTGGGTTTATCCCATATTAGGTTTTAGAATTTAACAGAGTTCAGCAATATATACTAACTCTCATCGAGATCGAATAAACCATCGCCAGAAAAAAGGCAAGCTAAAGTGCCTAAATCAGTTTTCAGCGAAGAGTACAATCGGTTTCGCCAGCTACTTATCGAGGCCCGCAAAGCTGCCAAGCTCACTCAAGCAGAGTTGTCGGCAAAGCTAGGGCTTCCGCAATCCTATGTATCAAAGTATGAACGTGGAGAGCGTCGGCTTGACTTGATTGAATTTTTACAAGTTGCCCAAGTCCTACAAATAGATCCGCTGGCTTTTATCGAAGAACTGCTGAAATCCCAAATGGAGATGTAACACAATTGCAGATACAATTATCAGTCTGTTGGAACATTCAGGGTTAAAATTTTCATCACTTTGCCTGGTTCAGAAGCAGGAGATTCAGAAAAGGACGAGGAACAGTTCTAATTGAGAATATTGTTTGCTCAAAATCTACATAGCGATGTCTACGACGGGCTATCCAGCGTCGCACTTTGATTTAAACTTTATTGAACTCGAAGATTTCTCATAGGTATTCACTGTTTTATACTTTTATTTATTTGACTAGATATAAGTTTTTAAATTAACCAAGTATACTGAAATTCAAGTATAGATTAAATGTTAACTTATTTATGTTATGACTAACGTTTTTATAAGCTATCGACAAATTGATACTGAGCCAGCGGAAAAACTAGCTTTAGAAGTAGCTAGTGCTGGGCATCAAGTTTGGTTTGCTGAATGGAAAATCGATGTTGGTGATTCCATTGTTGAGCGCATTAATGAAGGGCTGGAAGGGCTAAGTTATTTAGTATTGTGTTACTCTTCGTCTGGTATGTCGCCGTGGGTAAATCGTGAATGGATGTCGGTTTTAGCGCAGCAACTGAGTGGACACGGTGTTAAACTTTTACCCGTTTTGCTGACAGGAGGCAAACCCCCTGCCATTTTGGCTGATATCAAGTATGCTGACTTAATTAAAGACTGGTCTAAAGGTGTATCTGATTTGCTAAGAGCTATCAAATGAAAGAAATACTTCAGCAGGTTCTTATAGCCCATGCAAAAGGAGAAGAGGAGTTTGCCGAAAAATTAGCAGAACCCATTCGAGAAGCGGGCTATGAAGTAGCGCATCGAGGAACGGTAATGGTAGGAGAATCTTTCGTTGAAGAAGCTTCAAAAGCTTTGAGTAGTGGTAGTCCGGTGGTACTTTGTGGAACTATCAAAGCATTGGGAACCAAATGGGCACGTCAGATTGTTAACGCTGCAAGAAGCAACTATCGAGTGCGAGTCTTTTGCGTACAAATGGATGAAGAAGCTGACGTAGAGACACTGGCATTTGATGAATGCATTGCTCAATATTGGCAAGATCCTACAAAAGCACAACAGGATTTAGTTACTGCTCTGAAAAAATATTATCCTTTGCAAGCACCTGCCGATTATGTTAAGGGGGGAAATGACGCAGAGCAGCGTTACCGAGAACTGGCTTTGGAGTCCTGCGACATTATCGACTTGGCTAACTTACCGGAGTCCGATCGCCATATTGCCACCCAGAAACTTTTACTACGTCGGCTTTACGTAGCACTCCGCGTTCAAGTAGAAATTGTCTTCAAAGCTGAAGTTGATGAAGTAGAATTAGCGGCAATTGAAAAGCGCCGCATTGCGATGCAGCGTAGGAGAGCAGGCTGGAGTAGTCAAGAAAAAGATGAAAGGGAAGATAGAGGTAAGCGGGTTCCCGTTGGAGAACGACTGGCTAAGGCTAAAAGATTAGTTGTGCTAGGAGATCCAGGGGCGGGAAAGACTACTATGATTCGTTGGATTACCACAGCCTACTTGCTGCGGCTCAAACAAGATCCAGACTGGAAGGATTTGCCTGATGTATCTACACTTCCTGATGAGGATTGGCTACCAATTATTATCCGTTGTCGAGATTTGAAAGATGTCAGCCTTAGTGGTTCACTAGACGATATTCTGCATTACACCTTGCGTAAGTCCGAGATGAGCGAGTCTGAATGCATTGCTCTGCGTGGCATTTTAAGACAAAAACTTTTACAAGGTACAGCACTGTTACTTATAGACGGCTTGGATGAGATCACAGATTCTCTTTTACGAGCTAAATTCTGCGAACAGATTGAAAAAATTTGTGACGCATACAAACAAGCTCCCATAATCGTTACCTCCCGCATTGTTGGCTATCGGGAAATGAATTACCGCATAGGGCGGCAGTTTGAGCATGTTACAGTAGCCGAACTGATAAAAGAAGATAAAGATGATTTTGCTAGTCGCTGGTGTGATATTACCGAATTACCAGAGCGAAAAGAAAAGGCAAAAACAGAATTGATTCAAGACATTCACAGTGCTGAACGCATTGAGCGTCTCACTGGGAATCCAATGCTGCTGACTACAATGGCATTGGTTAAGCGTAAAGTTGGTAAACTGCCGACTCGCCGACATAAGTTATACGCACAAGCAGTAGATGTACTACTGAATTGGCGCTCTGAAGTAGACAAACCGATTGATGATGATGAAGCATTACCGCAGTTAGAGTATATTGCCTATGCCATGTGTCATAGAGGAGTACAGCAGCTTCGGAAAGATGAAGTGATAGAATTATTTGAAAAGTTTCGAGAAGAGTATCCGAATCTTCATGACGTAAAAAAACACACACCTAAAGAATTTCTGAGTTTGTTGGAGCGTCGCACAGGTATTTTAGTAGAAGCGGGTGTTATTCCCCATAATGGCAGAGACATTCCTGTATTTGAATTTCGTCACCTGACATTTCAAGAATACTTGGCAGGATTGGCACTTGTGCAAGGTCATTTCCCTAACCGCGATCGCTCTCTCAACCTTGCTGACTATGTAGCCCCACTTGCTGCTCAAATTAATGAAGTGCAATCTGATCATCCTGTTCGCCTTGGCAGTCAGCAAGAAGTAGTGGTAACTGAAAACTGGCGAGAGGCACTACGTCTTTGTGTAGCCTCCTGCAATGATGATGATGTAGACAATGTTTTGCGAGCTATCCTCAAACCACTTGAAACAGAAGATGCTCAGATTACGGCTCGTCCCCGTGCAGTGCTGGCTGCTCTGTGTTTAGCTGATGAGCCTAATGTCAGTGAGCAAATAGCAATGGAAATATTGCTAGAGCTTGTTAAGAATATTGGTGAGTATGACGGTAATGCACCATTTTTGCAAACTAGTGTAGATACTGCTGCTAGAGAATTGGCTGAATCTCAGTGGGCAAAGATACTCTCTTCCATCCTTCTTCAAGAATTTCAACAAAGAGAAGCAAAAGTTCGCGGTGGTTGTGGGGGTCTTTTAGGAATGATTGCTACAGCATCTATGTCAACCGAGCCGGAAATTATCGAAAAATATTATGTGGAACAGGCATCTCGTCTTAAATTAAGACAAGAAGAATCTATAGAGACAGCCCTCATCATTGAGCAAATACTTTGGAAGAAAATTATATTTTCACAAATTCGTCAGCTTCATCAGCACTTTTTTGATGATGTGCGTGCAATGGATGATGTGTCTGGAATGGTAGATGCGTTGCTAGAAATGCTTACGGGCAGTTCTCCCACTTCCCATGCCGGAGCCGGAGTACTGCGATTGTTGAATGTTAATTTTCATCCTAGTATGAAACTTTGGCAACCATCAATAAAAGAAAAAGAGCAGTTAATCTCTTTTATCAGTAATCCAACATCTGATACACAAGCATTGGCTCTAATATCGGAAATTCTAGGTAACGAGCGTGAAAAGCAGGCAGTTGAACCCCTGATTGCCAAGCTTAATGATGCCGATAGCGATGTGCAGCAAGCAGTAGCAAGGGCACTAGGAGAGATTAAAGATGCA
>NZ_CALMFY010000224.1 GCF_937863485.1 uncultured Nostoc sp.
TGGCTACTTTGAAAACACGATTTGTCGCCGCTGGGGGAAAGTTGTTAGAAAATACACCTTTTACTGAAACGGTGGTTCATCCAGATGGGGTGATGGTAAATAACCAATTCAAAACTCGTTTATTAATCGACGCGATGGGACATCTTTCACCCATCACCCAACAAGCACGCCAAGGAAAAAAACCAGACGCCCTTTGCTTGGTTGTGGGAAGTTGTGCCCAAGGTTTTCCGGAAAACAACTCAGGCGACTTGTTATTATCATTCACATCTTTGCAGAATCAATGTCAATACTTCTGGGAAGCCTTCCCAGCCAGGGATGGCAGAACCACTTACCTGTTTACTTACATGGATGCACATCCCCAACGCTTGAGTTTAGAAGCTCTATTTGAGGAATATCTGCGTCTTTTACCAGAATATCAGGGAGTGGAATTGAGCAAGCTGAAATTTCAACGAGCGCTATTTGGCTTCTTTCCTACCTATCGCCAAAGTCCCCTAAAAACCCCTTGGAGTCGCATTCTACCAGCCGGAGACAGCAGTGGTAGTCAATCTCCCTTGAGTTTTGGTGGTTTTGGGGCAATGGTGCGTCACCTGAAGCGTTTAACATTTGGCATTTATGAAGCGCTGGAAACAGAACAATTATCTGCACAAGCGATCGCACTACTGCAACCCTATCAGCCAAGTTTGACTGTTACCTGGTTGTTTCAAAGAGCGATGAGTGTTGGTATAAATCAGAAAATTGCCCCAGATCAAATTAACCAACTCCTCTCAGCGGTATTTCAGGAAATGCAACAGTTGGGTACACCAGTGCTAAAACCATTTTTACAGGATATAGTACAGTTTTCGGCACTAACGCAAACCCTGTTAAAAACTGGTTTATATCATCCGATATTAGTTGTCAAAATAATTCCGCAAGTAGGTTTGGCAAGTTTGTTAGATTGGATGTTACATTACAGTAGTTTAGGTGTGTACACTGCCTTGTTTTGGTTAAGTCCAATGCTAGAAACATGGATTAAGAATCAACCAAATGAACAACAATATTATTGGCATCGTTTGATTGATGCCTGGAAGTATGGTTCTGGCGGTGATTACTCAGATGAAACTTAGAATAATACCTGTGTGAGGAGAATATGATTGAACGGAAATCTTTAGGAATAAAATACTTTGCGGTGTTGATTGGTTTTCTGCGCGATCGCCAAGGATTTCTAGAGGAAGTTCGCCAAGGTACGAGATTACCAAATAAAATCATTTCTCTGCTAGTTTGCAGTTCTTTATTTATCGCTGCTTATGGCGGAATCATTGGTGCATACCATAGTTGGATGCAAGCTATATCTTCCGCCATTAAACTCCCAGCCCTTTATTTAATCACACTCCTGATTTGTATACCAACGTTGTACTTTGCTAACGTTATTTTTGGTTCAAAGCGGACTTTTGGACAGCATTTAGCATTAGTGCTGACTGCTGTTTCAGTTACAAGCGTACTTTTATTTAGCTTTGCCCCAATCACACTGTTTTTCTTGATTACCACGAATAATTACCAATTTTTAATTCTGTTAAATGTCTTCATCTTTGCCATAACTGGATTTATTGGTGTTTCGTCTTTATATCAAGCTACAAGCTTAGTTTTAGAACAAGATAATGAAGGTAGCAAGACACGCCAGAAGATTTTACAATTTTGGCTATTTCTTTACGCTTTCGTAGGCAGTCAGTTAGGATGGACTCTCAGACCGTTTTTTGGCACACCTGGTTCTGCTTTTGAACTATTCCGCGAAAGAGAAGGTAATTTCTATTTAAGTGTGATTCAAGCTATTAGCTATCTTTTGGGAATCCGTTAATTAGTCATTAGTAATTTAACAAAATATAGAACAGATAAATTTATGCTGAAAAAGCCAAATCGCGGAATTCAACAATTTGGGGTTTTGGTTAATTTACTCCGCGATCGCCAGTCCTTCTTAGAAGAAATTCGTCAGGGAATCCGACTACAAAATAAAATCAGTTCTTTATTCGTAACTAGTTCCATTTTCTTTGCCATCTATGGCGCAATTATCGGTGCATCTAACAGCTGGGCACAGGCATTATCTAGTGCTATAGCAATCCTAAATGAGTTGTGAAAAATCACAGTTGTTGATAAAGTGAA
>NZ_CALMFY010000225.1:0-20402 GCF_937863485.1 uncultured Nostoc sp.
GTATTCACTTTATCAACAACTGTGATTTTTCACAACTCATTTAGGATTGCTATAGTGCCAATTGATATAAAAAAGAGAATATATGCGACTATTTAGCAATAGTGATTTTACTCCTATCAGCATCAAATGCTGCTTAAAATTAGGGATTATATATGGTGCGATGGGGTCTGCTTCATTGTTATTCAGAGGAGAATTAGTCACAATTCTTGTATAATACCGATAATCACTTTAATTTGATTCATAAATTTAATTATAAAAATTCTCAAGATTACTCTCAGATGGATTTTACCTTAAGATCGATTGTTGTGATTTGGAAATTTCTCTGGTTTACGCCTTTATACACAAGGCGTTTGCCCTTGGCATTGGTGGTGCGATCGCACTTTCTTGATTTTTCTCTGCTGTCCCTACCATCCTCATAGTCACTGGGTAGTGGTAGCTTAGTAGTGACTGAGGAAAGCTACCAGACGTGAGTTTATGACAAGTACCGTTCAATCCCCCTACAGCAGCGAACAGATTGCCGCTTGGTTGCGTGGACTGCTCACCATTGCTTGGGCAGATGGTAATTTTGATCCTCAAGAACAAGAATTAATTGCCAGCATCACCAAAGATGAATTAGCTCTTGGGATTAAATGGGACTCACTAGAGATAATTACGCCAGAGGAATTAGCCCCAGTGTTGGGTAAAGGTACACCAGCAGCGGAAAATTTCTTAAGGACAGCGATAATGGTAGCGATCGCAGATGGTACTTATTCTCCCAGCGAAGATCAGGTTTTGCAACAGTTCTGCCAATCCTTAGAACAGCCAGAGAATTTACTCGAAGCCCTTCGCCACACCCTAGAACAGCCACTGCAAATTACCTCTACTATCCCCAGCCCTAGACTTACAAAACGTCAAATTAATGCACTACACCCCCTGCGCGACTGGCTCGATCGGCTAGATATCCAAGACCCAAGAGTAGCCCGCTTTTTGTGTAAAATGATTCCCTCTCAGTGTCCCTTTGAGCGGGATGTCACCCTATTTGGACGTAAGATTGTCCACATCCCACCGATGTGTAAAATTAACCCGTTATATGAGCAATTGGTGGGCTTACGTTTCCGCGCCCTCTCCTATCTGGCAGATAAATGTGGTGAAGATGTTTCACCATATATTTAGTTAGAGTAAGAAGTTATAATTTTAACTCCTAATTCCTAACTCCTCACTTCTCACTATTATTTAAGTATGCAATTTATCGACCAAGCAGAAATTGAAGTTGAAGCTGGTAAGGGCGGCGATGGTATAGTCGCCTTCCGGCGTGAGAAGTACGTGCCGACTGGTGGCCCCTCTGGTGGTAATGGGGGACGAGGCGGTTCGGTATTTTTCGTTGCCGATGAAAACCTGCAAACCTTGCTAGACTTCAGATACAACCATCGCTTTCAGGCAGAAAAAGGGACTCGTGGTGGGCCAAATAACTGCACTGGAGCAGCAGGAAAGGATTTGATCATCGAAGTTCCCTGTGGTACAACCATTTATGATGCTGAAACTAGCGAATTGCTGGGAGATTTAACTGAGCCTAAGCAGACTTTGCGGATTGCCCAAGGTGGTAAAGGCGGCTTGGGAAATCAGCATTTCTTGAGTAACCGTAACCGCGCCCCAGAATACGCCCTCCCAGGATTACCAGGGGAAATAAAGCAGCTGCGTCTGGAGTTAAAACTTTTGGCCGAAGTGGGGATTATTGGCTTACCAAATGCTGGTAAATCCACTTTAATTTCATCTTTATCAGCTGCACGCCCAAAAATCGCAGACTACCCCTTCACTACCCTCATCCCAAATTTGGGTGTAGTGCGGAAACCTACTGGCGATGGTACTGTTTTCGCCGACATTCCGGGACTAATTGAGGGAGCAGCTCAAGGAGCAGGGCTAGGACATGATTTCTTGCGCCATATTGAGCGCACGCGGGTATTACTTCACTTAATTGATGCTACTAGTGATGATGTGGTTCGAGACTATAACACAATTAAGCAAGAATTACAAGCTTATGGACGGGGTTTAGCAGAACGCCCGCAAATTTTGGCACTTAACAAAATTGATGCAGTTGATCGGGAAAGTGTCGATTTGGATGCGTTAGCTACCCAACTTAATCATCTCTCCTACGCCCCAGTTTTTGTGATTTCAGCAGTTACTCGCACCGGGTTAGAGCCGATGTTACAGGAAATCTGGGGAATTCTCGACCAAATCAAGGTTCCTGAAGAAGTGGAGGTATTTAGATAATTACTAATTCGTAATTCATAATCACCAGGAGAGAGTAATTCGTAATTACTACTTCCAGAAGGAAAGTGGTTTTGGCAGCGGAAATACTTTTTTTTTACTCACGGTATGGTAGGAAAGCTCTTAAAATTACGAATTATGTTGACGTATTCTGAATCAGGGGAATATTAATCACAAAGTCAGCGCCTTGTCCTGGCTGCGAAATACATTTTAAGGAACCGCCATGTCTTTCTGTAATGATCTGGTAGCTAATGGCAAGTCCCATCCCCATGCCTTTACCAACGGTCTTGGTAGTAAAGAAGGGGTCAAATAGTTGTTTCTTAACATCTTCTGGTATTCCCAATCCATTGTCGGTAATCCTAATTGTTACCTGATTTGGCTCCAGTAGTTGGGTGCAAATGCGAATTGTCGGAATTAGGGATTGGGAATTGGGCATTGGGCATTGGTTATTTCCCCCTGCTCCCCTGCTCCCCACTCTCTCTTCTAAAGCATCGATCGCATTTGTCAAAATATTCATGAATACTTGGTTTAGCTGCCCAGCGTAACATTGAACCCGCGGTAGTTTGCTGTATTCTTTGATTATTTCAATTGTCGGACGTTGGTCATTAGTCTTGAGGCGGCTTTGCAAAATCATCAGAGTACTGTCGATTCCCTCATGGATATCAACGGCTTTCATTTCGGCTTCATCTAAGCGTGAAAAAGTTCGTAAGGAAAGCACAATCTCCCGAATGCGGTCTGCCCCAATGTTCATTGAGTTGATTATTTGTGGCAAATCTGACTTCAAAAAGTCCAGTTCGATTAGTTCTGCAAAATCCTCAATTTCTGGCACAGGTAGAGGATAATGACTTTGGTAGAGTTGCAAAAGTGAAAGTAAATCTTGAGTGTATTCCTTGGCAGGGCTGAGGTTGCCATAGATAAAATTGACCGGATTGTTGATTTCGTGTGCCACTCCTGCGACTAGTTGACCCAAACTGGACATCTTTTCACTTTGAATTAACTGAGTCTGGGTGTGTTGAAGTTCGCGGAGTGCAACTTTAAGTTCTTCGGCTTGTTGTCGTAGTTGCGCTTCCGACTTGAGCAGGGCTTCCTTGGCTTGTTTACGTTCTGTAATGTCCCTAATAACAGCTACCCGACAGAAAGGCTCTCCTGTTTCAGGATGTTTAACCAGAAACAGGCTGCAATCAGTGGGAATTTCTATCCCCGTTTGAAAATGCCTATAGCGAAACTCGCCTTGCCAGAAACCATGTTGAAATATCAAAGGAGTAATCTGTTGCTGAAACTCTGCAAAAGCTTCTGGTGAATAACAATCAACCAAGGATTTGGTTTTGGCTACTTCCAGGCTACTAAGTCCCACCATCTTCAGTCCGGCAGGGTTCACATAGAGAATTTGCCCTTCCATTGAAGCAATGCCAATAAAGTCGCTGCTGTTTTCAATCAACGCTACAAATTTTTGCTGTTCCTCTTCTGCTCGTTTGCGTTCTGTGATGTCTAATACCATTGAGGCAACGCCAACAACCTGGCCATCAGGAGCCACTAATGCGTTGTTATACCACTCACAGACCATCGTCCTGCCATCTTTAGTGACGTTCTCGTTGACACTAAAACTTCTTCCTCGTTGTGTTAACAGGGCAGTGATAACCTCATTTACGTGTTTCCTGGCGTTTTCAGGTACTATAATCTCAAAACGATTCCCCAGCATTTCCTCTGGGGTGTATCCAAAGATTCTTTCTGCTGCCCGATTCCATGTCTGAATCTCAAAGTTAGTATTCCATTCAATAATGGCTAAAGGTGTTTGTTCAATCAGCAACGCCAGTCTTTGCTGTGAAGCTCTGAGTTCTGCCTCTGCTTGCTTGTATTCGGTAATGTCGCGAAAATACCAAATTCTACCGTAATAATCTTCTAAAGGTGATGTCTCACCATAAGCTCCTTGGTGTTTACGCACGGGTGCAGAATAACGGTCAAAAATCTTTCCAAACTTCAGGAAAATTTCATCACGGCTGCTTTCCTCTGGATGCTGGTAAAGATACTCCACCTTAGCCAGAAATTCGTCTGGATTGAGTAGTTGGTCTAGTACCCATCCCAGGAGTTGGCGATCGTCGCCTGTCTCAAGCAGTGCCGCAGGGATTTGCCATAACTTGGAGAATTTCTGATTGAATGATGCAACTTTACGATTTTCATCAATAATCAGAATTCCGTCGATGGAAGCTTCTTGTTGAGCTTGCAGCACAGCATTAGTGCGGTGTAGGTCTGATGCTTGCCGGCGATCGCGCAGTGTGCCAGTCACACCCAGAACTTTTCCGGCTTCATTCTCTAAAATGATGTCTCGAATACTACCCACCAGAAATTTATTACCAGTCTCATCCTCAAAGCAAGACTTTTTTGTAGATATGAGATGAGTTATACCCTGAGCATCGGTAAAAAGATCCTGGTTCTCATTAGTAATATTTGTAGTGAAAACCAGTTCATCTTGTTGCCGGAACACATCAGCTTCTGCTTGAGGAAAAAAATCATAGTCTGACTTACCAATTAATTCTTCTCGGCTATGACCTACGAAATGACAGTAGGTATCGTTAAGTAATACCCAGCGATGTTGACGGTCTTTGACAAAAATTGGGTCAGATATGCCATTGATCATCTGATGCAGAAATGTCGGCGAAAAGTTTTGCTGCTGCGTGTTTTGTTTTTGTGCGGAGTTATCTAAAAATCTAGGATGGTTCATACCAGAATTTATCTCTAAAATTAAGCAATAAAGAAACCTCTCTCTAGTTTTACTACGTAAAATCGCCCCTCTCTGCGTCGGAGAGGGAAAGACTTGAACGAGAATTCAAGGCAGGGAGAGGTTTGTCGAACTCACGTTTATTTAGCTCCGTGTGTGAAGATGAGTAGTATTTATTATTCCCACACTAAATATGGATGCAACAAGCAAAGCAATGTCTAACTTTTAGTGTTTTCAGGGGATTGGGGGCTGAGGACTAGTACCGCAAGGCGGAAGTCAAAAGTCAAAAGTCAAAAGTCAAAAGTATTATGGAATAAGCTTTTTAGGGCTTTTTAATGGTCTGTTTATTTCCGCCGTGCTGTACTAGGAAGATTTCTATTCTCTCCAGGAACAAAGACACATTAGCGATGCCTGCGGCGGGCTACGCCAACGCATTCATCATCTGTGGCGTGGTTTTTTTAAGTAGCAGAATTAATACAAAAGCTTAAAAGCCTTGCTTACTAGTAAAAAAACGGAGTTAGACTAGAACCACAGGGTAACAATCATCGGAATATTATGATGAGCGATCGCGACTATACATTAATTATTGACAAAAGCGGTAGTATGTCCACACCCGACCAAGTGGGTGGTAGAAGTAGATGGGAAATAGCCCAAGAGTCTACTCTGGCTTTGGCAAGAAAGGCCGAACAGTTTGACCCCGATGGTATTACTGTTTACTTGTTTTCCGGTAGATTTAAACGCTACGATGATGTCACCTCAGCTAAAGTCGCACAGATATTTCTCGAAAATGACCCTTCTGGGACAACAAATTTAGCAGGTGTACTTCAGGATGCCCTAAATAATTACTTTCAACGCAAAGCTGCCGGGAAAGCGAAGCCAAACGGAGAGACAATTTTAGTCATTACCGATGGTGAACCAGACGATCGCAAAGCTGTGTTTGAAGTCATCATTCATGCTACTCGCCAGATGGAACGTGATGAAGAATTAGGAATTTCGATCATTCAAGTCGGTTCAGATGCCCAAGCAACTAAGTTCCTCAAAGCTTTGGATGACCAGTTGCAAAGTGTTGGCGCTAAATTTGATATTTGCGATACCGTCACTTTAGACGACTTAGAAGAAATGAGCCTTGTAGATGTATTGACGAACGCAATCACTGACTAATCTGTTGATCACCCATAGTCCAATAAGCAATTTTAAATTTTAAATTTTGGATTGAAGGATTCAAAATTAAAACCTGGTTTCAGAGCAACTAGTTTCAACTATGGAAAAATCCTAAATCCCAAATTCCTTTCCCAATACCCTACCTTTAGGTTAACGGTTAATCTCAAATCCAAAATCCAAAATCGATTGACTCTTAATTGGAGAATTGAATAATGCTAGAAAATCGTGACTATACCTTGATTATTGACAAAAGCGGCAGCATGGCAACCCAAGATCAAAAGGGCGGTAGAAGTCGATGGGTTGCAGCACAGGAATCTACTTTAGCTTTAGCTAGTAAGTGTGAGCAATTTGACCCAGACGGCATCACTATCTATGTATTTTCTGGTAAATTTAAACGATACGAAAATGTGACATCCAACATAGTAGCGCAAATTTTTCGAGAAAATGATCCCTCAGGTACAACTGACTTAGCAGGTGTGTTAAAACACGCAACTGATGATTACTTACAACGCAAAGCAGCCGGTCAAACAAAGCCAAATGGTGAAACAATTTTAGTGGTTACTGATGGTGAACCAGACGATCGCAAAGCAGTCATGAAAGTGATTATTGAAGCTTCTCGCCGTATCGATCGAGATGAAGAATTAGCAATTTCCTTCATTCAAGTCGGCACAGATCCACAAGCTACCCGCTTTCTCAAAGTCTTAGACGATGAACTCCAAAGTGCTGGTGCTAAGTTTGATATCTGTGACACAATTACTATGGAAGATATGGAAGATTTGAGTCTATCGGAAGTGCTGCTCAATGCCATTAATGACTAGCTATACTATATTATTAGGAATTACAAAAATGGATTCCCTTGATAAGCTGTTAGCTGAACTGCAAGCTGAATACAAAGAAGTACAACCTCAACCGCAGCAGTCAAAATCAGCCACAGCCAAATCCTTTATTCCACCAGCGCCAAAGTCGGCATCTTTCATCGATAACCTTTTGGCAGAAATTCAGGCTGATTTTGCCCAACAGGATGCTGCTATTGAGTTAAAAAAACAGCAAGAACTAGAACAGGAAAGGGTTCGACAAGAACAACTCAAAGCTAAACAAATAGAGGCTTTGAAAGTGCAGGCAAAAGAATGGTTAGCCAGACTAGATCCACTTTCGTCCGAAGGACTTTGGTTTGAAAGGTTTGCTGAAAGTTACTCTTCCAAATTAGAGGCAGCGATTGAATATTTAAGAAGCAATTAATAAATAATTCAAAATTCAAAACCCTACTGATAAATCTGCTAGCTCAAATTATAAGTTAGCAATTATTTATTACCTATACTCAATATTAATGGTGATTTGTTCTAGCTAAATGTTGAACAGCCCATTCATGCATAGCATAGAGAATTGGTTGCAAAGTTTCTCCTAAAGGCGTTAGAGAATATTCTACCTTGGGTGGAATTTGGGGATAAACTTCTCGATGAATAATGCCGTCTTCTTCCATTTCTCTGAGTTGCTGGGTCAGCATCTTTTGCGTAACTCCAGGTAAAGCCCGTTGCAACTCACCAAACCGTTTGACGCCAGTCATTAATTCTCTAATAATCAAAACTTTCCAGCGTCCACCAATCACCTTTAGGGTAGTTTCTACTTCACAAGTCAGCCTGCGATGGTTTTCTGCTTCAGCTTTCATAGTTTTTTTGTAGGAAGAACCTGACTCAGGTTTACTTGTTCTTTATTTTTTAGGTGGGGATTCAGGGCAAACGTATCTTGTCAGTAAGAAAGGCATAATCTCAATAAAGAGCCAAATAATAGCATTAAGCACCGCTTATTGATAATGAATTAGGTGTAGACATCGCTATTAGCCTGTAGAAATCAACCGAACCATAAATCCCTATTCTATTGTTAAGTTGTAACCTTCTGCATAAGCATTGATAATTTTATCAAAGTCGCACTTTTCCAAAAACCCCTTTATTATCAACGTCAAATATATGAAAATAATAGGTCAATTTCTTCTGAAGTTCAGTTAGCATGAATTACTCCCTGAAAAAATAATAAACTGAAACTAAAAATACCACAAAATTTTTAAGCTATATGTATTTTTTTTACCTGTCAATAAAGTATAAGTACGAGGTCGCAGAGCGCTCACGATATATAGTTAAAACTCCTGATATGACTGCGGTTTCTGCTGGAAGGCAAGTTTCAACCAATTTTATGTTTTTGTTTTAACTCTTATTTCAATAAGTGAGCTTTACAAACAGTTATTAAATTAACTTGTTTTGTTAATTTAATAAATAAGTAATTATATTAATATCCTAAAAAGTCAATGGTCATCTTCATTCCTCAAAGTAGTACCTGCGCCACACTTTGCATACCGCCTAACGATCGCCTCGGTTGCTGCGATCATTAGACGATTTTCAAATACCGTATACACCGGAGTCCTAGAAGCTGACATTGGTGGAATCAGCCAAATGCGATATTCCCTTCTTTAGATAGTTAGCAGTTGCAATTCCTCCTGAACGGCGGCTTGACTATCAGCAGATTCCTGCACACGCTCAAGCCATTTTTCAGCTTTCGAGTAGTTGTCATGCTGTACCTCTTTAATCGCTTCCTTGAAGTGCAGCACCACGCCCCAAACATCACTGGAAAAGCGTTTTTCTTGCTTCATTTTGTTGAAGAAACTAACAGCTTCAATATGCGATAATCCCCCTTCCGTTTTAGCGATCGCCATAAACACTTCAAACACATCGTCTGCCATCTTGGCATCGCCACAGACATAGTAGTGGCATTGCGGATGACTGAGTATTCGCCAGAGTTCTTCAGCTTTTTCTTCCATTAAGCCTTGCACATAGACTTTCTTCTCGGTCAAACGCGAGAAGGCAACTTCTAACCCAGTCAGCACGCCTTGATTCTGCCAGCTTACAAGTTGCTCTCCATAGAGGAAGTCACTGCGATCGCGACAGCCGAAGTACAAGCAAGCATTACCTAATTGTGTTTCCTGCTGCAATAGGGCTTGCCTATACTGGAGGAAGGCAATCAGCGGCGATACCCCCGTACCCGGCCCAACCATCAGCATTGGCGCGAGTGGATCGCTGGGTGGACGGAAGCCGGAGGTGCGGACACTGATGCGAACCTTTGCCCCCGCTTCCAGTCCGGCAAGGTAGTTGGAGCAGAGTCCCTGACGGGTTTTACCTGCATCCGTTTTAACTTGCAACACTCCAACTGTGATTTGGATGTGCTGAGGATGAAGTAGAGGACAAGAGGAAATGGAGTAGAGACGTGGTTTCTGCTTCGGCAACAACTCTAGCAGGACTTCTAGGGTAATTTGGGCAGAAGGAAACTCATTGAACAGATCGACAACGCTGATGAAGTTGTCCGTGATCGTTTTCTTGAGCGTGATGCTGTCGGGATGCTCATCTCCTTGCCGCAGAATTTCCAACCAGGTTTCCAGGCGTTGTTTATCCTGGGGATTTTGTGCTACTGAGTATAGGTAAGTAAGCAGGTCATTGAATGGTTCGCGCAAAGTCAGATCCAGGTCTTCCAAGAGAACCTGTCCGATGGTTGTGGGAACGGTAACAGGAGGTTTTTCTTCTAATTCCGTACCATCGGGCATTAGATAACGAGCTGTAAAATAGGTGTTGGGGGATACTGAAAGGCGATCGCACAACTGATTCACCAACTTTGCCGGATTGCAAGGATAAACTGCAACATGATCACCTGTTTCATACTGCAAATCGGTATTAGAAATATCAAAGAGAAGATAGCGAGTAGAACGGCTACCGGGAATCACTTCTTTGAGCAGTTCGCTATTGGCAACCAGAGGTACTTCAACACCTCTGTCTCCACTCACTTCTACTGGTGAAACATGTGTTGCTTCTGTCTCACTCAAGAATGTAACCTTCAGTTGAGGTGCGGCTTGGGCTGTCGCATCGGCGGAGCTTTGATCCTCACCCAGAATGCGGGAAACCAGTCCTAACCATTGTTTGAAGGTGTCGGCTTGTCCCTTAATTTCATCGCCTTTGTGAAGTGGCACAATACAGTTACCTCCCGCCTTGGCGAGTGCCTTATCTAGGGAAATTCCGGCAGCGCAGAAGTTTTCGTAAACGGTACTACCAATGCCCATAACGGAGTAATTCAAACCGTCGAGGGAACGCGCAGGTTGTTTCTTCAACCACTGGAGGAACTTCTTGCCGTTTCCAGGTATTTCGCCATTGCCGAAGGTGGATGTGACGATGAGTAGGAGTTTCTCCGATGCCAGGGTGTCGGTGTTGTATTCATCCAGCGCCATCACTTTGGGACGGAATCGCTGGAGTTGACGAGCAACTTTCCGCGCAAAGCCTTCAGCAGTACCTGTCTCGGAAGCGTAAAGAATCAGGATGCGGTCTTGCTTGTTGTCGTCCTCGTCGGTAGTGGTGATCAATTTTTCCAGGTCAATACCATCTTCGACTGCCCAGCGATCGGCAGCATGGTGATAGGCTGGCTCTAAGTAGAAGTCGCGCATCTGGTGGTGCCAGACCGGACAGGCACTTCCTCCCGATGGGGGTACAACCCAACCCCAATCCCCCGGACACTCGCGTCCTGCTTTCTTCTCGCGTAAGTCGTGCGCTAGGAATTGACGAGAGGCAGATTGATGGTCTACCATTGTCACCTTCGCTTTTTGGAAGGAGTAGAGGATAGCAACGTTGAGTTCCAATGCGACGCGATCGCGCCACAATGTCTGCTCAGAACTAGTATCGAGCTTGAGAACTTTGGCGATGTCCTCCATCTTGTTGTAGCGGTACTCGTCCAGGAAATCCCGCATGATTTCAGTGCCCATGTACCAGCCATTAAAAGGAATGCAGGCGTAAGTGATGCCGCCAACGTGCATTGAAAAGTTGCTAATAGCAGGGACGGCGTACCAACGGAAGCCCAATGATTTGAATTCAGAAATCGTGGGATGCTCGATTTCCACTTCCAGAATCTCATCCCGATTCCAGTGGTACATCTTCGGTTCCATACCCGGAGCTTCAATCACTAAAGGCAAAATGTCGTACTCCGTGGGTAGTTCAGGGGGTTGCCAGCCCAATTTGATAATCGCTTTTGTCACGTCCAGGTTGGCAGGGTCGCCCAGAATGCTACCATCCGGTTGCTTGTATGCGGCATAACGAGCTAATTGTGGATTCCAGATGCGTGGCCCCCAGCGTTCCTTAGGATGTTTAGGACGAAAGACGGTCATCGTAATCTGGAGGTTACCGCCGTTTGTCGCAGACTGTAGATGTTCTTGGAGTTCACAGAACATCTCATCAGGGTCGCTAACGTGGCGGCGATCGCGGATCACCATATTATTCCACTGAATCCGCCCCACACACTTGGATGCATTGCGCCATGACACTTGTGCCCCATACGCGACTTCTTCATACGTGTGGGTATAGGTTCCGGTGGCGTGTACTTCCTCTTGAATTTCTGCCCAGCGTCGTGCCCTGTCCTCCGGTTCCCATGCCTGCTCAGTGGCGATTAGCTCCAGGTACTGCTTGGCTTTTTTGAGCAATCGTTCCTCATTCAGCTTGGGCAGCTTGATTACATTCACAGCGCGATCGATTAACGTCTGCCATCCCTGCTGTAACTCTGGCGTGAAGTCCGGTATGTACCGCTCAAACAAGGTAAACATAGCATCCGTTATTGCCGGATAAGCACAGGATGGCACCCCTGCATTAATATGCACCTGCCCTAAGAAGCGCAACTCTCGGATCATCTCATCACTGCTGCCACTTCTTAGGCATTGGACGAGAAATTCCAATGCCTGAAACAGGTGTAGAGACAGGTAATCCATGTCTGCTCGTCCAAAAATCGGCAATACAAAGGGATATTTCTCAAACAGGATTTGATAAAACTCCATTCCCATGACTTGCTTATTTTGGCTAAACACCTGCCAAGATCCCATCATCTTTTGCAGCATTTCTGGGGGCAAAGCCCGATTGTAGCGGTGATTTGCCTCTACCATCGGCACAATCACATGGGTATTGAAGAAGCGGTAGAGGGCAGAGTTTGCGCCTTTTGCTAAATCCTGGTGATCGTACTCTTCCAGGTAAGGAATCGATGGTAGCATCCACATCCACACCTGCCGTGCCTTCAACCAGTGCTGGGGACGCATCCCGATATCGGCAAACAGCGCACCGTAATCCTCAACCGTGTCAAACGAATCCCCTTTTTCTGGAGGTACGCCCATTAAGGGTTCCCCAATTATATTCTGAGTTTCAGGCTGAAGTTGGTGGATGCAGCAATCAAACAACTCAAAGAAAAAGTCATTGATGCTGTTAATCGCTTCCCCGAAGATGTACTCTAATTCAGGTGACTCTAGCAACAGGCGCTTCAAGAACTTTTCCATCTGCAATTCTTTCCATGCCCGCAGCTTGTTCCAAGCGTCTTTGACAATCACTTCTTCTTGCGGCGAGAGAGGAACAGATTCTGGCATCTCGAACTCGCCCTCTGTCTGAGTCCCTTTGCCGTGAGTGCGGCGAGTACTGTTTTGATTCCCCAAGATTGTAAAGGTGCTGCTACTTCCCTCAGTGCTACTTAGAGTCAGGCGAGTTTTTAGCTTCAATTGGGGCGCCTGGTTCCAAGTTGTAATCGGAAATTCTAACTCAGTGCTGCGCTCTCCATTCAGGCACTCCTGGGTGGCAAACGCCACCGTTCCAGCATCCTGCCAAGGTTGAGTGATGTCCCCTTCCCGGTAACGCAGAGTAATGGCGATCGTGCAGTCTCCCTTGTTTTTCAAATCTACCAACCAACTGGGTTGCGTGCGGTTCAGCAGATCCCTTGACAACAAGCTTTGTCCCTCTTCGGAAACTACCTGCAAATGGCATTTATACTTATAATTATTTGAAGCCGGGAAATCGAGTGCAGAAATCTCGGTTAGGTGGATAATTCGTTGATTGTCATTCATGCTTGAAAAGTCAATGAGTGAGAGGAGTGTGTAGTTAAATGTACTGTTCGCCAGAAATTTTATATTTTTTTTTAATTTATCCTAATTATTTAAAGGTAGATAATAAAATTTGATTTGTAAAGTAAACATTTTAATTTATAAAGTCAACATAAAGACGCGGGTTGAGAGTTTAAATTAATACTCAAGAAGCGAGATTACGGAGCATCAGTTGCACCAGATCTGCATAAATTATTAACTCACTTACTTCTAGCAATAAGTAAGTTGGCATGATAAAACTAAACTATGTAAACAAAGATAAACTAGGCTAAAATCCTCTTCCCTGCTGCTTCCTGCCTCCTTCTTCCTGCCTGATACCAACAACAAATTTTTACGCCGACCTAGTTATTCGTAATCCTTACTTAGATGTTGATAGCGTCCTAACCAACCCAAAGTATGTTCAAATACCCATCGTCTCGGTAGAACCTAGAACCCAATTTAAGCGATGGCGAGTGTCATCAACTCCAACAGTTGATAAACAGACACAACATGCCACAACTTCCTAGCACTACGAGTTAAAAAATAATTATCATGGCATTTGATAGTCAAAACCATTGTGAAATTACCCAAAGTTTAAATATGAATCGGCAGATGGTTCGTTTATGGCGAAATCCTATCGGCAAGGAAAGAAGTGGGGAATTAATTTGAAGAAGGCAAGAGGTAGACCTCCTACCTTGAAAGCTAGATGTTAAATGTTCTCAATTTTTTAACATTAGATACTCAAGGATATCTATAATTACGTAGCTACCAACTCAGAATCGATTTCCGATGGCGCACTATCTTGGACTAGCGATCGCGTTTCACCGTTGCGCTGGAGAATACCGCCAACCATTGCCAAGATGGCGTTTACCTTGCGGGTTCGCCACATATCTACAAGTTCTTGTACTTTAGTAGCAGACATCCGTCGCATCATCGCTTCGTAGAGATAAGCAGCATGTCCAGTTTCATCTTCGGCAATATTTAGCATTCCTAACTTCAAGTTCCGAGCAGTTGGCTCGTTATCAGGTAATACTTTCGCCATTCGCTTAAAGTCTTTGCTAGCATCTAACTCCAGAATGTATGTGCTAGCCATAAATACATCCCAATCAATCACATCAGGTTTGAGCTGTTCTTGAGGGTAGCCCTCAAAGAATGCTGCGAAAAAGGGACTACGCTGCTGTTGTGATTTTTTTGTGGATGGAGTTTGGGGTTGACGCTTGAAATCTATAACTTGTTTATCCAACTGTTGTAAAGCGTGGGCAAAGATTTTACCATGCCTAGTTTCATCTGATGCATGTTTTGCTAGTTTTTCCGCTAGCCATGTATCGCCTTCAGCAGCTGCGCGATCGCCAAGTGCAGTTAAAAACGGCACAGAGCCAGATTCCGCCAACTGAAACCCTGCAAGGATGTTGGGGCGGGTTTTCAAATCACGAATTTGAGCAGCAGAGTAATAGGCAAAGACGCCTGAACCAGCTAGATGCAGAATGTGAGTTAAGAAGTTCATCAGGAATTCCCGCTGACAATTGGAGGGTTACAATTCTTATACTAATCCGCATTTTCTATTCGGTTGTCGCCAAAGGGTCTTACCAATTGGGATTTTGAATTGCCTACAGTTAATAAATATATCTTTGCATTTTGCTAATATCATCCCACAGAGGTAATGCAGGTGAGTTTGAATGGAGAAATTAACTAAACCAGTGCGATTTTGGCTTTGTGCAACTATCATGATTTTCGGTTTAATCGGCTGCGATCGTTTTATCGGTACTTCTGGAGACGCGGTTGAGCGAGTCAGTGATGGCGATACTTTAGTAGTTAAAGATACCAACGGCAAAAATCTTACCGTGCGCTTTGCCTGTGTAGATGCGCCAGAAATAGCTCATACTAACAAAGAAAAGCAGAGTAAACGCATTAGCGATCGCAATCAATTTACTTGGGGTGTGAAAGCCCAACAACGGGTGCAAGAACTGGTGCAACAAGGAGGCGATCGCGTGACATTGAATATCACAGATAGCGATCGTTATGGGCGCAAAATTGCCGAAGTCCGGTTAAAAAATGGCACTTTTGTACAACAGGTATTGTTGCAAGAAGGGTTAGCAAAAGTGTATCGTCCCTATTTAAACAAGTGTCCTAGTAAAAACTTAGTTCAACAAGCCGAAGTTGAAGCGAAGCAGCAACGGCTTGGCGTTTGGAGTGATACTAAATTTGTTAATCCTTGGGAATATCGCAGCCTATATAAGAAGTAAAAATTCATAATTATCTTATGTGAGGGGATTTAAACCGTTCGACTAAGCGCTTACGCCAAAACCCCAACTAGAACTCTAAATACTTGCACAAGCACTGGTTACAAATCCTTTTTAATTATGAATTATGAATTAATAATTATGAATTAGGTTGATAACCTCTACTCCTCTCCCCAAGTTTGCAGTTGCAAATAAACTAGTACCAGCGTCACTGCTAATAACACCGTCGCGGCTGCTGCTGCATAACCAAAATCAAACTGACCAAAAGCCTCTTGGTAAATGTAGTAAACTAGCAAATTAGTCGAATTCAGTGGGCCACCGTCAGTCATCACATAAACTTGCTCAAAACTCCGCAATGTAAAAATCGCAGTGGTGATGATTGCAAATATCACAGTCGGGCGCAATCCGGGCAGAGTAATATACCAAAATTGTTGCCAAGCATTTGCTCCATCCAAATCTGCTGCTTCATAACGACTAGGAGGAATTGCTTGCAACCCTGCTAAAAAAACTACCATATTGAAACCTAGTTGTTTCCAAATACTCATTGAAATAAGTACCGGCATTGCCCAAAATGTGTCTCCTAGCCAGGGTATGGGTGAAATGCCAAAAAAATCTAAAAGTCTGTTAACTGGCCCTGATGTTTGAAACAGCCAGCGAAATCCCAAACCTGCTGCCACAAGTGAGATAATTGAAGGTAGAAAATAGACACTTCGCAGGATGCCCCGCAAGGGAATGGAGCGGTTTAATAGTACTGCCAATCCCAAGGAGATAACTAAACTGGGAATGATGGTGGCAACTGTAAAATAAAAGGTGTTACCCAGAACTTGCCAAAAGTCGGGATTTAGTAGCAAGCGCCAATAGTTTTTTAAGCCTATCCAATAAATACCTTTTAAAGTAAAACTACCAGCGGTGAAACTGAGGTAAAACAAATAGGCGATCGGCCAAATGATAAAAACGCCCAACAAAATTAGTGCTGGTGTGAGAAAAATCCAGGCAGCTACTGGATCATTATCCAACCACGACTTAGTATATATTTTTGGCATCTATAATTAACCCTCCCAGCTGTTATGACTCTCCGCCTTGATTCTACCCTTAGCTTGGTTTCTCCCAGTATTAGCGATGTATGCCGACAAGTCGCCTCGGTAATTATGGCTTCTGGGAATGGTAGCAATTTTGATGCAATACTGCGTAGGTTTTGCCTAAAAAATAAAAATGTGTCGCACCTCTATACTTGAATTCGGTCCTAAAAAGTTTGAAGTACTCCAACACGACTTTGAAGTACCTCAACACGACTTTGTAGTACCTCAACACGACTTTCAAGTACTTCAACATGACTTCGAGGTATCTGTATGCTGTGGAATAGCTGAACTTCTGAGGCGATCGCTTGGGTAAGCTCTTGGCTCATAATTATCTCTATATAGGAATACGGTTCAGTTAGCGATAATTGTAGGTTGGGTTGAGGAACGAAACCCAAACAAGCCTTGATGATGTTGGGTTTCACTTCGTTCAACCCAACCTACACAAATTCTTTCCCACTGCTGTAAGTCTATTTATAGCTGCCTACTCACTTTGATTGTTGTTAGTTTTATCGATTTGTTGGTGGAGCAACAACAGCTTTCACAACTATAGCTTTGACACCTTAATATCTCTATCCGCAAGCTCTAATTGCTGCTGGGTTTGCCGTAAGCGATCGCGGCTTGCTGCACTTAGCGGAAACTCCTGTCGCACTGCTATTGTAAACGCCTGCTGATATGTTTGCAGGTTTTGCTGATGTGTCTTAAACCGTGCAGTCACTAGTGCCTCTAATCGGCATCGTGTCCTCATTCTGCAGCCCCAAAATTTGCTGGAGATTTTGCAGATCGTGGCATTAATTGGACGAGTTTTGTTTAAATTTTTACAGCAAAACCTCATCAGGCGTAGGCGTAGCCCGTCGTAGACATCGCAACAAGGATGAAATTCTATCTATTTATGTGAGAAAAATCCAGGCAGCTACTGTATCATTATCCAACCAAGACTTAGTATATTTTTTTGACATCTATAATTTTCCCTCTTAGCTGTTATGACCCTGTGCCCTGATTCTACCCTTAGCTTAGTTTCTCCCAGCATTAGCGATTGCCAACAAGTTGCCCCTCTAAAACTGGGAATTATGGCTTCTGGGAATGGCAGCAATTTTGATGTAGTTGCTCAAGCTATCCAAGATGGGCAGCTAAATGCCCAAATTCAAGTTTTAATTTACAATAACCCTTCGGCGAAAGCAGCCGTAAGAGCAGCCAATAGAGGTGTAGAAGCTGTTTTATTGAATCACCGCAACTATAAAAGTCGAGAAGAGTTTGATGAGAAAATTGTGCAGACATTGCGGCACTACGATGTGGAATGGGTGATTTTGGCAGGTTGGATGCGACTGGTAACGTCAGTTTTCATTGATGCTTTTCCTGAGAGGATTATTAATATCCATCCTAGTTTGTTACCTAGTTTCAAAGGAATTCATGCTGTAGAACAAGCCTTGGCATCTGGAGTAAAAATCACTGGTTGTACAGCGCATATAACTTGTTTAGAAATGGACAGTGGCCCAATATTAATGCAAGCCGCAGTACCAGTATTACCGGATGATACAGCAGAAACACTCCACGCCAGGATTCAAATTCAGGAACATCGGATTTTGCCACTGGCGATCGCTCTGGCGGCCTCTTCCTGAAAAGGTGCACTAAGCCTAACGTAAAAATACATGATGTTGTTGGCGATAATAAAAGAACCCCTCCCCGCTCTTCGGGGCTACCGTGTATACACAAGTCGTATTACCCCCCTTAATCCCCCCGATGTATTGGGGGGAGATCGGAAATCTGGTTCCCTCCCCAATCCATCGGGGAGGGTTAGGGTGGGGTAATACGAGAGTCCAAACCCAGGTTCGTAAGATATTTCCGACTTGTGTACATCACTGTAGGCTCTTCGGGGAGAGGTTCTTGGGGTTTAATAAGTAATCAAGCGGACATAATATAAAAAGTCATAAATAAACAGTTAACTCTGTTGCATTTGGGTATGACGAGGAACAACAGTCATGATTTAAACTTCTGTTCTATTTGCAGATATTCAGGAACGCCGACGAGTTCTTGAAAATCTTGAAAGCTAACCAAATCAGGTAATTCAGTGGTGGTTCCTTGTTCTTTTAAATGAAGAAAACAAGCAGTCATTACCTTTGTGACAGCTAGGAGAGCAGTCAAAGGGAAAAACACAATTTTGAAGCCCAACTGTTGTAACTTTGCTGGAGAAACTTCGGGAGTTTTACCACCTTCAACGATATTAGCTACTAGTGGCACATCCGGGAAAGCTGCGGCGATCGCTTTTAATTCTTCAATAGACTGGGGAGCCTCTACAAATAGTATATCTGCACCAGCGGCAATGTAAGCCCGACCACGAGCGATCGCTTCCTCTAAACCTAGTAACGCACGGACATCAGTACGAGCAATAATCACCAAACCGCTATCACCCCGCGCCTCCACAGCTGCCCTGATTTTACCAACGTGTTCCGCCTGGGAAATAACTTGTTTGCCCTCAAAGTGTCCACATTTTTTCGGCCATTCTTGGTCTTCTAGTAATACACCAGCCACCCCCAACTGGACAGCATCCTTAATTGTGCGGACAACATTTAAAGCGTTGCCATAACCAGTATCTAAATCTGCAATTAGGGGAATATTCACCGACTGAGCAATTCGTCCCACACTATAGAGCATTTCGGTAGCAGTAACAAAACCGTAGTCTGGTAAACCCAGCGTGGAAGCGGCAATCCCAAAGCCACTTGTAACCACTACTTCAAAACCTGTCTGCTCAACTAGCTTGGCTCCCAGACAATCGTAAACACCTGGGATGATGATAATTTCAGGACGTGCAAGTAACTGTCGCAGTTTTTGAGAAGAAGACATAAAAATTCAAAATTCAGGCATTGCAGAAACTTGAGTAGGACTTACGCACACTCTACGAATTCTCGGCGTTCTTGGCAGTTCGATAAATTACAGCTATTTTCAGGTAAATAGACCACGCGGTAGGGAATCTTGGCCTTGCGCCCCTACGACAGATGTGGTTCAAATACTTGAATTCTGCTGTAAGCTTTTTCATGATTTTAGCGTAAGTCCTGTTGAGGTAAAAAATATTCTCACTTTGAGGATACAGTATGGCAGCACAACTGTGCGCTTCTACCTTTGTGGTTTAAAAATCTGGGTCACAGAGGAATGGGATATGAAAATTTGAGTTGTATATGTGGGAACTCTAATTTGAAGAAAGTTACTGGAGAATAATTTCCATGTCTTCAACTAAAATTAGCGCAACACTGCTCATTGGTGTCAACTTAACGTAGAAGTTAGGTTTAGCAAGCGTTCTAGGATTGCCCTCATCCCCTAACCCCGAATCCCATATTGGCAGAAGGGGAACTGGAGAATTTACTCCCCTCTCCCAATTTTGGGAGAGGGGCTGGGGGTGAGGGTAAAACTCATACAGTCAGCAGATTTCAGCTTAAGTTGACACCTATGAACACTGTTACTCTGCCACAAAGCTATTAATTATTAGCTTCAGCAGCTTCATACGCTTGTAGGAGCCTAGCATGATCGAGAGTAAATCCTACTTGCATGGCTATCTGGGTAAATAAATCAATCTCAGGCTGTTGCCAATCACGGTGCCCAGAACACTGATGTGCAATTAACAAGCCAAATAGCTGCTCATCTTTGATAATGGGTGCTACTAAATTTGCTTTCACAGAAAAGGATTCGAGCAGGCGAATGTGACAATCAGCCAAATCAGACTCATAAATGTTGTTGATTGCAACAACGCGACCAGACTGGTACTTTTCTACATAGCCTTGAGTGAAACAGGAGTCGTGGATTTTAGACCGCAAAACTTTGGGATAACCTGGAAGCACTGATTCGGCAATTATAATTCCCAACCAATTAGCGTAAAAGCTATAAACCAGTACTCGGTCAGTACTCAGGGCTTTGCGAACCTCTTCTACAGTGGTTTTGATTACATCATCTTCGTTGAGCGATTGGCGAATGCTGCGAGTAATATCCACTAGTAACTGACTTCGCATCCTTTCAGCTTCGATTCGTTGCAGGAGTCTTGCATGGTCGAGAGCAAATCCCACTTG
>NZ_CALMFY010000225.1:20502-33761 GCF_937863485.1 uncultured Nostoc sp.
AAATTTGCTTTGACAGCAAAGGATTCGAGTAGGTTAATGTGACAATCAGTTAAATCGGTTTCATAAATGTTGTTTGTAGCTTGAACACGACCAGACTGATACTTTTCTACATAGTTCTGAGCGAAACATGGGTCTTGGATTTCAGCTCGCAAAACTTTTGGATAACCTGGAACCACTGATTCGGCAATCACAGTTCCAACCCAATTAGCATCAAAACTATAAACCAGTATTCGGTCAGCACTCAGTGCTTTACGAACCTCATCTACAGTGCTTTTGAGCACATCCTCTTCGTGGAGCGATTGGCGAATGCTGCGGGTAATTTCGATAAATACCTCAGCTCTATCTGCCTTTGTATCTACCTGTTCTAGAAGCTTGGCGTAGTCAAGGGCAAATCCCACTTGCATACCTATCTGAGCGAATAAATCAATCTCAGACTGCTGCCAATAGCGAAGTCTAGAACACTGATGTGCAATCAATAAACCGTATAGCTGCTTGCCTTTGAGAATAGGTGCTACTAAATTAGATTTGACACCAAATTGCTCCAGCAACTCAATATCACCATCATTCAGATCGGCTTGATAGATATCATCAATAGCACGGATGCGACCATTGTGGTATTTTTCTATATACCCTGCCTCGAACCAAGGGTTAGAGATTGTAACCCCTAACATTTTCGGTAAACCAGCTGCTACTGATTCGGCAATAAAGGTTCCATTAGTGTTGGAGTTGAAGCAAAAGATGGTTACGCGATCAATGCTTAAAGCTTTACGAATTTCTTCTGATGTAGTTTTGAGAACATCCTCTTCATTGAATGATTCTCGAACCCAACGGGTAATTTTCATCAATAGTTGGGAGTAATCAGCTTCGGCTTCTTTCTGTTGTCCCATAACCGAAAGCAGCTCTGTGAATAAGTTGATGTTTCTCTCTAACATCACTAATTCATCTTCACTAGCGATGAAAGTTTTAGTAAAGTCACTGTCTGGACGTAGCTTATTTTTGATAATATTAGAAGTTACAGCAGCCTTGCTAACTCGACTAATAGCTCGATTAGCTATAAAAGTTGCGATCGCACCAGCCAAAATTGCTGTTCCCCCCATAGCAGTTAACAAGAGTGAGAGTTGTCCCTGTAGAGCAAGTTCAGTTTGTGTTGAACTTTTCAGACTCTCTTGTTTGACTTGCGGAATTTGTTTGGTAATTAAATTAATGCCGTAGTAGTAAGTAGCTGTTCCAATTGCAACCACAGGAAGGACACTGATGCTTAGTGCCCAAACTATTGCTTTAGTCTTTAAACTCCATTTTTGTTGCCACAGCTTTTGTTGACGATTTTGTCTTGCTTGGGTTTGAGAAAAAGACTGACTCATAAATGAAACCTGGATTCCTGCAATTCAGAATCAAGTAAATAACTTCACCACCAAATTCTACATAAAATTTCTTAAATAAGGACTGGCTTTCAGGAGTATTTTGAGGCACTAACTTTTTACGTCATGCTCCATAATACTTTTGTTGGCTTTGACCTCAAAAAATCTGGTCTGATTAACGGGCTTGTTAACAATCAAATGGCGATCGCTTTGTTTTAATGTCTTATTTTCTCATCAGCTGTTGCGGTTTTTTGGCAAGACAGCCAAACAATCTTTCTTTTTCAACAATAGTTATACAGAAGTTATACAGACTTCTCACAGTTAGCCTCCCCCGTAAGAAAGGGAAGGAATAATGCGAAAATAAGCCTTTAAGCCCTTGACAGGAGATAAGCTTAGTAGTGATTCCTTAGGTTTCTAGGAATTGTCTAGGGAATATTCCACCCACTTGAATCAATTAAGACACAAGCTGAAACAGGTTCTTGATTCTATTTCCACGCAAGCGATGCCTACGGCGGTAAACTACGCATCGAGAGAGTGGATGGGATTAGATCACAAGAGCTTTATTACAGCAAAATTCAAGTATTTGAACCACATCTGTCGTAGGGGCGTAAGGCCTTGCGCCCTTAGCGCGTGGTTTATTTACCTGAAAATAGCTCAAAATTTATTTTTTAATTGCCGACAATTGCGACATTTTCCAGAAATAGCTAGAAATCCAATTGGTAATAATGTGAGCGACAATCGGCACTAATAAGTTGCCTGTGAGCAGGGCGCTATATGCCAATATCATCCCAACAATTGTTGCCCAAATCACATAAGGCCATTGTTGGGAACCGCTGAGATGCAAGATACCAAAACAAAGACTGGATAAAATTACAGCTGTAAGATCAGAGCCTAAAGCTGGCAGCATCACACCTCTAAATAATAATTCTTCACTCAACCCCGGTAGTAACCCCAGCCAAATTAAATCTGGTAAGGCTAAGGGTTTCAGTACCACTTCTAGGTAATAATCTGCACTTTTACGATAGGCAGTCCAAAGGCGATAAGTTAAGCCACTTAACGCGGTGATGACGAACCCTAACCCTACACCCAACAGCAACTTTCTTTGGTTCAAGTCCCAAGAAAATAGGGAAAAGTTGCCCAAGTGCAACAAAACTTTGGCGACTATCAACAAAATGATTGCAGTCGCTCCCATCGCCCCAAGTACTTGGATGCGCGTCAGGTATGGAATTTCTGGCTCTTGTTTGTGTTGTTCAACCACGGGTTTTTAAGGGGAGTGGGGCATACTTCGACTGCGCTCAGTAACCAGGGGGGCAGGGGGAGAAATAACTTATAATTTTTAACCTGTACAGACGCGATTAATCCCGTCTCTCCAAAGTACAGACGCGATTAATCGCGTCTCTCCAAACTCCTAACTCCTGTACGCGATTAATCGCGTCTTTTAACTACTGGCTGCAAAGGTAATAAATTGGGACGGAGAGCAAAGGGATTGATGCCTGCTTTGTGTGCTGCTAATACACCCACTGCTTCTAAATATGAGTTTACCTGTATAGTTTTGATCCCCAAGGGTTGGGGAGGAACTTTGATAAGGGTTTTATTTTCTTCTACTGTAATTATTTGGCATCGTCTTTGGCTTAAACTCAGTAAGGCACTGCTACCACAAGCAGTTGCAGGTACGATCGCAGCATCGACTTGATCTGCCCAAATATCTTCTTGCTCTGATGGGATCAGTCTTTTCTCAATTATAAATTGTGGGGCATGACTTAATCCTACAAGCACACACGGCAAAAAGGTATAGCCCAATTCTTCAGCGGCGGAACGGGGAGATAAATCAGGTTGTGGAGGTTCGCTCAAAAGGGCAGGAGAATGGGCGCAAGGAATTTGAAAGGTTCGCACTAGCAAATGGCTAATTACGGCTTCTGCACCCGCTAAAGGATCGACGCCTTCACCGTGGCGGTATTTTTGTACTGCTTCCTCATTTATATTATCGGGGAAACGGGCAACAACTGCGATCGCTTCTGCTCCCGCTTTCTTAATTAATATCTCAGCTGCCCGTAACAAGCTATCTGGGTTGCCAATTGTTCCCCAACTAGCTCCGGATGCTGTAGTCCGTAATTCTACATTTAATGGTGCATCAGTAATTACATAATCTGTGAGGGTCAATCCCAAAGTTGCTCTAGCTGCATCTGCTGCTTGTATATGTCGTAGTCGCAACTCTGGCTCAATGGCTTGGTCTAAAAGCAAACCTACTTTGTTGGTGCGGACTGGACGCAACCCCCAGCATCCAGAAGCAAATTTGTCAAGCCCATAACCTTCAACATAGAAGGCGTTTGGGAGATTCCAATACAAACTTGCACCATTAAGGACATTGGGGTGAGTAATTAGGCGATCGCAAACCTGTGCTATAACTTTGGCAACAGGTAAAGCATCTCCGGCATAACCCCCAATGGCAGCCCCAACGCCAGTTGGTACAATTAAGATAGCTGTGTATGGACGATTCATCTTATAGTTATCAGTGCCCAGTTGTGAGTTATGAGTAAAAATTATAATTACTTCTCACTCTCCAGGGCTATTTCGTTCTAGACATGAACTGCCCAGAACTAAAGTTTTGCGCCTCATAACTAAAGTCCGTTTTAAGGGACTATAACCTTTTCTCAGTCGTCTTTAGACTCAGAATTCATTCTGAGGCGGGCTAGATGAAAATGAAATAGTCTTTGCCTACTCTCAACTATCAACTTCTAACTCAGCACTCACTACTCAAGACTGGGCACTCTTTGTCACCACGGCTTCAACTATAGCTTTTTGTTTGTCAACGTCCACAGAGGTAACTGCCCAACGGAGGGGTTCCCCTTGTTTATTCAACTCTGTTTCAATTACTTTTAGTAATTCTGCGGGAGTTTCTTGTAAATCAATTTCTGCGGTAATAAAATGAGTCGTCATCTTGGTAAATCCTGTTGATTTGTAGTTTATAGAATAGCTGATATCAGTTGCTCTGAAATACTTATGTTATTTATCAGATTTGGTAATGTAAGTGAACAGTTATCAATAATCAATTCCGATACTGATAACTATTTACTGATTATTGGTCTTTGCCAAATTGTAACTGATAAACTACATCTTCTTTTTCCGTCTGAACTTTCAAATCAGAAAGGGGTTTGGCAACACAAAGCAATACGTAACCTTGCTTTTGCAAATCTGGACTAACGCCCATACCATCAGTTTGATCCACAGTTCCCTCGCTTATTTGACCAGCGCAAGTTGTGCAAACACCTGTATGACAGGAACTCGGCAAATCCAAACCAGCAGCATCGGCAACTGATAAGATAGTTTCATCTTCAGGAACTTGCAAGGTGTGAATTTCGCCTTGGTGATGAATTTCTACGGTGTAACTTTTGGGCATATACAAAGAAAGGTGATGCAACGAACAAATTTATTATTCTATCTGAATTAGTTAAAAATATCTAGATAGTAGCATAAAAGTTTAGGTTAAATACTGAGATTATAGTCACTAATTCTGAACAATTTTTAGACTAGTAACATTAATTACTATAATTATAATTAGTAGTTAAATTTACTATAAATATATATGCGCGATCGCGTTGTCTTAAAAACTGTATCTGTAAGTCTGCCTTTTGGCATTGGTTCGATGTCTTGGAATACTGACCCCACAGAACGGAAAGCCGCTTGGTCGCTTTATGTGGAATTGGTGACGCGCATTGCTGTGCAACCATTAGAAGTTGACCAGGGTTTGGTACGAGAAGCGATGAACTCTCTTTATAGTTTATTTGGCACTACCCGCGAAGTTCTCAAAGCCGCCGGGCCGGATGTGGGTGCTTCTCGTGATTCAGTGGGGGGAATTGCGATCGCTGTGTTGAATAATGGGTTAAGGCCGTTTTTGGCTAAATGGCATCCGTTGTTGCAAGCGTGGGAAGCTAGACGACCTCTGGGGGTGAGTCCCAAAGAACATGAGCAAGGTTGGTCGGAGGAACCCAAGTTGCGAAGTGAGTTGGAAGTTTTGCGCGGTGGGTTGGAAGATTACGCCAAGGCGTTGGCAAAAATTGCAGGTGTGGAGGAGTGATAAATGCAAGAACCTATGTTTGATGTGTTTCTGGCTCACAATAGTTTGGATAAACCTCTAGTGAGAGCAATTGCTCAAAAACTTAAGCAGTACCAACTAGAGCCTTGGTTAGATGAAGAGCAAATTCTTGGGGGAGACACAATTTTAGAAAAAGTTTACAGCGGAATTACTCAATCTAGAACAGGTGCTTTTTTTATTGGTCGAAATGGATTGGGGAATTTTCAAGAGAATATCGAACTATACACAGTAATAAATTGGTTTGTTAGGCAGCAGGGAAAATCAAAAAGTTTTCGTGTGATTCCTATCCTCCTGCCTGGAGTAACCAACATACCAGATAAAATAGCGCATCTTGCGATATGGCGTTGGATTCAGTTTAATAGTTTGAATGACGAATCCGCATTACAAGATTTGATACAAAGTATTATACGTTCAGAAGCACCATTTGAAATATCTCTGATCAATCCACCGCCTAGAAGACAATTTTTGAAATGGGTGGGTTGGGGAAGTCTAGGCTTAGGAATATCAGTGGTAGGTCGAGAAATTTGGAATCAACTACATCAGTCCGTTCCAACAAATACTAAAGTAGCTCAGACTGCAACACCAGAAACACAGCCTACTAACAGCATCTCTCGAAGGGAGCAGCAGGGCGAACGCAACCCACTTGAATCAGAGAGAGGCATTGACTATACCACACTGGACGGCCTCCTAAAAGCAGGAAAGTGGCAAGAAGCTGACAAAGAAACTTATGGGGTGATGATTCAGGCTTACGGTAAAAAGGATGACGACTTTTTGACCTCAGACGAACTCTTAAATTTTCCTTGCACTGACTTACGCACAATTAACCACTTATGGATAAAATACAGCAATGGATATTTTGGCTTCAGCGTCCAGAAGGAAATTTACTTGAGCGTTGGCGGTCAAGCTGACGGCAAGTATAATCCAGAAGCCTGGGAGAAGTTTGGCGATCACGTAGGATGGAGAGTGAATAGTAAGTGGTTTTTTATGGTTGAGAATAAAACTTATACTGATTTTACTGACACCTCCCAACTTAAGGGATACCTCCCTACTACGAAAGATAATGGACGCCTCCCTTTACTAGGAACATTAAGTGTGGGTTTTCTATTTAAAGACAAATCGTCGCTGGGTACGCGGATCTCTATTATCGCATCGAGACTTGAAAGTTGTAACATTAGTTACATTAAATCTCTATTCTGAAACGCATCGAGACTTGTAAAGTGTAACATTTAAGGCTTTCAGACATTTAAAAAGATTTATTACCTAGCCCAGATGGACGGTAGAATCAACAATAATTCCGATACCTGGCACTCGTGCGGGGTTATAACAGTTCGCCTGAATTGGTTCTCCTAAGATTTGCTGTTCTCGTGCTGTTGTTGCATCAAAACCTCTTGCTAAGAGTAAAGTAGCCACTAGAATATCTACATCTTCATCAATATAAACTAGAGCAAAAATCGTCATTTTTGATTTAATCTAGCTTTAATAGCTGGATGGACTAATTCATCAGGGACATGATTGCGTTCGATATATTCATTAATTTCTGCTTGATTATCTAAGTAAAAACTCAAAGCATCAAAGACTTGCGCTAAAGTTAAATGAGGTAAATGTAGCGGGATTTCTTCTGGTCTAATACCTAAACGCCAATTTTCAACAATTGCTCTCACAGGAGTTCTAGTTCCCTTAATAATCGGTTCACCTGATAAAATATCAGGCTGTCGGGTAACATAGTGAGAGTTTGTAGTAGTTGTCATACTAATGAAATTTTTGGCAGTATCTCTGTTAATGTATCACAGACTAATACCGCTACGCGGAAGTCAAAAGTCAAAAGGCTTATAGAATAAGCTTTTCATTTTTATTGAAATTTTTTTCAACTCTGCGATCGCTGTAAATCAACAATATAGACTATGTAGCGATGATTGCACTCACCAACAAACTTTGGTCATCAATGTTACAACATTAAGCCTTAAAGCTAGAACATTAAGCCTTAAAGCTAGAACATTAAGGCTTAAAGTTACAACATTAAGCCTTAAAGCTAGAACATTAAGCCTTAAGGTTACAACATTAAGCCTTAGAGCTAGAACATTAAGCCTTAAGGTTACAACATTAAGCCTTAAAGTTAAAGCGATCACTCATAGCGCTTCTCAATTGCATGGAATACAGACCATTTGTAGGGGCACAGCAATGCTCAGAAGTGTCAACTTAAGCTAAAATGCTTACCCAATATACGTTTTACCGCACCCCCAACCCTTCCCCTTACCAAGCTACAGTGTACACAAAAGTTGAATTACCCCCCTTAATCCCCCCGTTTATTGGGGGGAAACAGGAAATCTAGTTCCCTCCCCTTTCCAAGGGGAGGGTTAGGGTGGGGTAAAACTGACACCAATGAGCAATGCTATGCCCTATTGTGTATTGCATCCATAGACGCGTAGCGGCTACCCGCAGGGTACAAGAACCGCTATAGAAGTAAAAGTGCGATGTCTACGACGGGCTATGCCTACGCTTTTGCAACAACATTGTAGTTTTCGTACAACTTAAACATAATATTATTTCACTGAAAATCAACCTTTCGTGATTAAATTCCGAGAAATCACGGGCATTAATAAAAATTTTTACTCATAAAAATGCGCTTTTTGCTGAACCAGAATACAAGTCAATTAAGACAAAATAGTTCTGTAGAGCTATTAAAGGTGTAAAATTTTGCCTCGAACAAAACGTAGTTCCCGGATTCTAGACAAAGCTGAGTTTAGAGTTGCCGGATTGAAAGCTATCGATCCAAATATCAATTTTGATAATACTTACAGCTTGCAAAACCTGAGTCAATTAATAGAGCAGTTTCACAATATGCTTAATGATTATAATGCTGCTATAGCTATGATTGACTCTTCTAGAAAAAAGCTGGATGAGATGGAAAAAACCTTAAGTCAGGTTTCAGATAAAATGCTGGTGGGTGTTGGTTTTAAATACGGCAAAAACAGCGATGAATATGAACTTGCAGGTGGCGTTCGAGACAGCGATCGCATCCGTAAAAGCAGATTGACACGTTTAAAATCTAATACAGATAAAACATCAAATGAAAATGCAATAACCGCCTAGTACCGCAAAGCGGAAGTCAAAAGTCAAAAGTCACTCATTCAAAAGGTTTTAATTTTGGGCTTCCTGGCTGTAATGAAATGGTAGGTTTATTTCCGCCAACCTGTACTAATACCATTGCGCGGAAGTTTAAGCGACTAAAGTTAAGTGCATTTTGGGCGAGGCATGAAAAATTAAAAGTAATAAGCCGAAGGTGACATTCAAGGTGTCTAGATCCCCGACTTCTCAAAGAAGTCGGGGATCTATTGTCTCACGAATGATTCAGGACTGCTATATAATAAAACTTTGGATTAAGTCGGGCATTGCCCGCCCAACGCACTGGCTTGGCTATACAGACAAAACCCACGGAGGTGGGTTAAAAATCCTTGATTTCCTCTTAGTCCACGGAGGAAGACGAGAGTTTGTGTAGTAGCAAATTCTATTTGCCTAATACTTTTCAAACTATACCTTCAGTATAAAAAAGATTTGCAAACAACCGATTACTCATAAGGCTTTCAGCTATAAAAATCAGGTAAACTTTTATAGCCAAAAATTGCCTAAAAATATTTCATAATTAAATGGAGAATATCCCAATGGAGAACATAAAAATGCTGGAATCATATCGTAAACACGTTGCTGAAAGAGCAGCACTCGGTATTCCCCCTTTGCCATTGGATGCGAAGCAAACCTCAGAATTATGTGAATTACTGAAAAATCCGCCAAAGGGTCAAGAGGAGATATTATTGCATCTATTGAGCGATCGCGTTTCTCCAGGTGTTGATCCAGCAGCTTATGTCAAAGCTGGATTTCTCACCGCGATCGCCAAAAAGGAAATCACCAGTCCCTTGGTTTCGCGCATAGAAGCTGTGCAATTGCTGGGGACGATGGTAGGTGGTTATAATGTGCAATCTTTAATCGATTTGCTGCAATGGCCCACCGTATCCCTCTCAGACTCATCTGAAACACCTCTGGTGATGGGTGGACAAGGAAAGGAACCCATCGCTGCCTACGCCGCCAACGCCTTAAGCAGAATTCTCTTAGTATACGACGCCTTCCACGATGTTTTGGAGTTGTCTAAAACAAATCCTTTCGCCAAGCGGGTGATTGACTCTTGGGCTGAAGCTGAATGGTTTACCATTCGTCCCACAGTACCAGAAGCTATCACTGTCACCGTTTTTAAAGTTCCTGGCGAAACTAATACCGACGACTTATCCCCCGCCCAAAGCGCCACCACTCGCCCAGATATTCCCTTGCACGCCTTAGTGATGTTAGAGTCACGGCAACCGGGAAGTTTGAAAACCATTGCCGAATTGAAGAAAAAAGGGCATCCTGTAGCTTACGTTGGGGATGTAGTTGGTACAGGTTCCTCGCGTAAATCTGCGATCAACTCCGTATTGTGGCACATGGGAAATGATATACCTTTTGTACCAAACAAACGTGCTGGGGGTTATGTTTTAGGTGGTGCGATCGCGCCAATCTTCTTTAACACAGCAGAAGATGCCGGTGCTTTGCCTATTCAGTGCGATGTCACCCAACTGGAAACCGGCATGGTAATTACCATCCATCCTTACAAAGGCGAAATCACCAATGAAACAGGCGAAGTCATTTCCACCTTTACCCTCAAACCTGACACCATCCTCAATGAAGTTCGCGCAGGTGGACGCATCCCCTTACTTATCGGACGTACCCTCACCGACAAAACTCGTCTTGCACTTGGTTTAGAACCCAGCACTGTCTTTACCCGTCCCCAGCAAGCCTTTGATACAGGCAAAGGCTACACCCTAGCACAGAAAATGGTAGGTAAAGCTTGCGGATTACCAGGTGTGCGTCCCGGCACATCCTGCGAACCGATCATCACTACCGTTGGTTCCCAGGATACCACAGGCCCCATGACCCGCGACGAATTGAAAGAACTTGCCTGTCTTGGTTTCAGTGCAGACTTAGTGATCCAGAGTTTCTGCCACACTGCTGCTTATCCCAAACCAGTAGACATCAAAACCCATCACGAACTCCCCGATTTCTTTGCCTCTCGTGGCGGTGTTGCCCTCCGCCCCGGTGATGGTATCATCCACTCCTGGTTAAACCGGATGCTGCTACCTGACACCGTGGGAACTGGCGGCGACTCTCACACTCGCTTCCCCTTGGGTATTTCCTTCCCCGCCGGTTCTGGATTAGTAGCGTTTGCAGCGGCTTTGGGTGTCATGCCTTTAGATATGCCAGAGTCAGTTTTAGTAAGATTTAAAGGTGAATTGCAACCAGGTATCACCCTGCGCGATGTCGTAAATGCTATTCCCTACGTGGCAATTCAAAAAGGTTTGCTGACAGCAGAGAAGCAAAATAAGAAAAACGTTTTCTCCGGGCGAATTTTAGAAATAGAAGGTTTGCCAGATTTAAAAGTTGAACAAGCCTTTGAACTTACCGATGCTAGTGCCGAGCGTTCTTGTGCCGGATGTACAATTAAGCTGAGTGTAGAGACAATTTCGGAATATCTGCGTTCTAACGTCGCGCTGCTGAAAAATATGATCGCACGAGGCTATCATGATCCGCGTACCATGCTGCGCCGTGTGGCAAAGATGGAAGAATGGTTAGCAAATCCCGTGTTATTAGAAGGCGATGCCGATGCTGAGTATGCCGAAATAATTGAAATTGATTTGAACGAAATCAAAGAACCAATTGTTGCTGCTCCCAATGACCCCGATAATGTTAAATTATTATCGGAAGTTGCTAACGATCCAGTGCAAGAAGTATTCGTCGGTTCTTGTATGACAAATATTGGTCATTATCGGGCAACAGCGAAAGTTTTAGAAGGTGCAGGTGAAGTGAAAACTCGCCTGTGGATTTCACCACCAACCCGCATGGATGAACACCAACTTAAAGAAGAAGGTGTATACAGCATTTTTGGGGGTGCGGGTGCTAGAACAGAAATACCAGGATGCAGTTTGTGCATGGGTAATCAGGCGCGAGTTGCTGATGGCACAACAGTATTTTCTACGTCTACCCGCAACTTCAATAATCGCATGGGTAAAGATGCGCGAGTGTATCTTGGTTCAGCCGAATTAGCCGCAGTTTGTGCGCTGCTGGGACGGCTTCCGACAGTGCAGGAATATTTGGATATTGTGGCGAGGAGAATTCATCCTTTTGCAGATGATTTGTATCGGTATTTGAACTTTGATCAAATCGTCGGTTTTGAGGATGAAGGGCGCGTGATTTCTAAAGAGGAGCAGGCTTTGTTGGTATAGTTTAATTAGGTGGGTGTTATGCCCACCTAATATTTAACGTTTACAAGAGGAATATTAATGACCAGTCCATCTTTTATCAATGACAAAAATCTCTATGAACAAGATTTTTACTTGTGGACACAAACGATTGCCCAACAGTTAAAAGAAAATAATTTTAATGAAATAGATATACCTAATCTAATTGAAGAAATTGAAAACATGGGGAGAAGTGAAAAACGCGAGTTAAAAAATCGATTAATTGTGCTATTAATGCACTTGCTGAAATGGCAATATCAACCAGAAAAACGTAGTGAAAGTTGGCGCAGCACCATTTCTGAACAACGTATCTGTATTGAAACATTATTAGAAGATAGTCCCAGTTTGCAACCTCTACTTACAAAAGTATTTGAAGATTGTTATCAAAAAGCTCGTTTAAAAGCATCGGATGAAACAGGGATTAAATTAAATTTCTTTCCTAAAGAATCTCCTTTTACATTAGAAGAAACCTTAAAAAACAGCTATTAAGTTGAAGAAATGAATTTTTTTACCGTTGTAATTAGATAAAGTTCTGGCTATTGGGTAGCTTTATGTTTGGAAAATGGTGTTGTCGGACAGGGAAAGACGCAAGAGGATACAGTTAAGAAGATAACGGAAGCAATTGAGTCTTTTCAAAGTGTTTATGAATCTGAACCTAATACTTACAAATCTCCTATTTCTATAGAAGAATTATATGAATTTTTACTAATAGAGGAAAAAGCACAAGATTCGGATATATACGAATTAAGGAAGGTTTATGCCTAAAAATTACTTTCCCTTAAACCTAAAGAGTTAATAAAGCTTTTAGAACAAGCAGGTTGCACATTTTATTGCCAATGAAAAGGTGAGCATTGCTTATATACTCGTGAAGTTGATGGTAAAAGGAGAGTAGTTCTTATAAATATGGGTGCAAGAGAAATGTCTCCTGCTTATGTTTTGTGTATTTTTAGGCAGTTTGGTTTTACTGATGAGGAAATTGAAAGTCTTTTAAGTTAAATAGATTTAAGTAATTTTATGTTATGCTATGACATTTAGTAATCTCATGAAGCATTTGTAGTAAAGTTCAATTTCAGACCAAATTGCTGGGCAAGTGTTTGATAACGCATACGCACATCCTCGACGGATATTTTTAATTGAGCAGCAGCATAATTAACTCGTTCTTCACCAATCTCTTCTTGGGGATCTAGAAAGGGGTTAAGAGCATCTACATCCCTAGAAAGCAGCTTACGATCTATTTGATCCTGACAAATCCAAGATAATGCTTTGAGTGTTATTACCCTTATATTTTTATTCTCAGATGACAACCTGTTTAGCAAATTTTGTATAGTCTTAGCATCCCCAAGTTTTACTAGTGCTGCCTCTATTATTTGCTGCACATTATTATCGGTATCATTAAGCTTGGCAATCAGGGGTTCAACTGCTCGTACATCCTTAATCTGTCCCAATGCCTCTGTCACTGCTTGCTGTACATCGCTATCGGCATCATTA
>NZ_CALMFY010000226.1 GCF_937863485.1 uncultured Nostoc sp.
ATCTAATATATGCTATTTACACAATACTGCTAACTGTAGGATTGAAAATTAGGATTTTTCTACATAAAATTAAAAATCTAAAATGAAAAATTGGTAACACTGATGGTTAGGAGTGCTAGAGTTTCAAGAAATTCACCGGAACTTTTCAGCGGGTATTCATGCTGAAGAAACTACAGAAAAAGCAAATTTCGATAATTGCGGGTGCGGCACTGTTTGCCTTTTTAGCTGGGGCAATGGTATCAGCACCTGAGATTGGCAAATCTCTGGGGAAATGGCTCAAACTGAGTCAGAATCAAGCAGGGCAAACATCAGAGGGTAGCATTGCCCAATCAGCCGTCTTTCCACTGATCTCACAATCCCTGCCAGAACGGGCGGCAAAACTAGCAGCGATCGCCGGGCAATCGCGCTCGCCAGACCGAAATCGCGCTCGTTATCTTTTAGCGAGTGATTACATTGAAAGAACCCAAGCTAAAAAAGCGCTGGTTTTACTGGAAGGATTAGATAAAGACTATCCGCTTCTCGCGCCCTACATTTTGCTGAAACAAGCTCAGGCACAGGATATCCTGGGCGAGGACGGCAAAGCCTCGGATCTGAGGCGAAGTGTGCTGAAACAGTATCCCAAAGAAGCGGCCACGGTGAAAGCGCTATATTTGATTGCCCAACCGAAGCAACAAGAAACCGCGATCGCTCAATTTCCTTCCAATCCTCTGACTTGGGAAATTATCCGCAAACGCTTGCAAGATAATCCCAATCAGCCACAATTACAATTAATGTTGGCTAAATATGCCTATGACCAACCAGGCATAGTGGGCGTTTTAGATCAGCTAGTAAAACAGCCTACCCTCAAACCCGAAGAGTGGGAACTGATTGGTACAAGCTATTGGGAAAATAGTCAATTTCTGAAAGCCGCGAATGCTTATGCCAAAGCACCCAAAACATCGCGCAACCTCTACCGCACTGCACGGGGGTTACAGGTAGGAGGCAAAGATAAAGAAAAAGCGATCGCCATCTATAAGCAACTAGTGCAGCAATTTCCAAATACTGAGGAAACTGGCACAGCACTACTGCGGTTAGCAGAAACCGCAAAAACTCCTAAAGACGGCTTACCCTATCTTGAGCAGGTAATTAGTAAATTTCCGAAACAAGCTAGTACTGCACTGGTACAAAAAGCCAAAACTCTCCAAACCCTTAAGGATCAAAAGTCAGCTAGCCAGGCGTGGCAATTACTTATAGCCAAGTATGGAAATTCTGATGAAGCCGCAGAGTATCGCTGGAAAATCGCCCAAGATAAAGCCAATACCAAAGATTACGTCGGTGCTTGGCAATGGGCAGAACCAATTGTCACCAATAATCCCAATAGTATTTTGGCTCCAAGAGCAGGCTTTTGGGTAGGTAAATGGGCAGCTTTACTAGGGAAACAGCAGGAATCTCAAACTGCTTATCAGTATGTGATTAGCCAGTTTCCCTACTCTTACTATGCATGGCGAGCAGCGACGATGCTGGGGCTAAATGTTGGCAACTTTGACAACGTGCGCGTCATGAACCCGGAAGTAATCGCACCCCAGCGTCCATTACCGCCGGCTGGTTCTGAAACTTTAAAAGAATTATATCTGTTGGGTCAAGACCGCGATGCCTGGTTACAATGGCAAACAGAATTTCAGAATAAAATTCAGCCAACAGTAGCAGAGCAATTTACTGAAGGGTTGATCCGGCAGGCAAAGGGAGAAAATCTGATCGGAATTGATAAAATTTCTAAATTGGAAGATCGGGAAACACCAGCTGAACTTGCCCAATATCAGACTCTGAGTAAACAAATCACCTACTGGCAAGCGCGTTATCCGTTTCCCTATCAGCGAGAGATTGAAAAGTGGTCTATTGAGCGTAAACTCAATCCTCTGCTAGTCACCGCTCTCATCCGTCAAGAGTCGCGGTTTGAGCCAAAAATCAAATCCGTCGCTAACGCTACTGGCTTAATGCAGTTGTTGCCGAGTACAGCTAAATGGATCGCCCCACAAATTAAGTTGGATGTCAAAACAATAAACCTCGAAAATCCTAACGACAATATCATGCTGGGTACATGGTATTTGGATCATACGCATCAGCAATATAACAATAACTCCTTGCTGGCGATCGCCAGTTACAATGCTGGCCCCGGCAATGTCTCCAAATGGCTACAAACTCTAACTACAAAAGATCCGGATGAGTTTGTTGAAGAAATTCCCTTTGATGAAACCAAAAATTATGTGCGTCAAGTATTTGGCAACTATTGGAATTATTTGAGACTTTACAACCCTGAGATTTCTGGCATTGTTGCAAAGTACTCGACTACACACCCAAAATTGCCGGCGCAGTGATTCTACCCAATCGGGTAGAAATGAGCAAGCAGGGAGCAGAGGAGCAGGGAAAGCACATATACAATTTTACGTGAGTTCCATGAACCTCTCCCTGCCTTGAATCAAAGTTCAAGTCTGTCCCTCTCGCCCGTCGGAGAGGGACAGGTTTTGTGTAGTAAAACCTTTTAGAGGTCTTTTTATTCGACTAATTAGTGAATACCAGCTGAATTGTCAAACTCACGGATAGTCAAGGGGGGCGATGCCTACGGCGGGCTGCGCCTACGCTGTTTTTTGTGTTCAGAGGGTGAGGCGATCGCCTATTTCACAGCCAACAGGTTGATGCGAACTGTAGGGGCACGGCAGTGCCCATAGGTGTCAACTTAACGTGAAACCCTTGTCAAGAGGTGATATTGAGTTCATTCACTTACTCTTACGATCCGCCTCACCCCATCCCGGTTTTGTCTAAAGCCAAAACCGCCCCTTCCCTTGGTAAGGG
>NZ_CALMFY010000227.1 GCF_937863485.1 uncultured Nostoc sp.
ACATTGTTAATGCGTCGGCTTACATTGTTAATGCGTCGGCTTACATTGTTAATGCATCGGCTTACATTGTTAATGCGTCGGTTGCATTGTTAATGCATCGGCTTGCATTGTTAATGCTACGCTTTTACGCAAAACTGTACTAAGCCATGATTAGCCAATAGGATAACGATGTCAGCATTTTTAAGGTGTGAACCAATTTAACCAACGTTCCCAGTTTTGTACGATCGCTGCAAATTCTGCATAACCATCTGCTTTTGGGTGAGCGCCGTCATTGGCTTTTGCTTCTGCTAGCCAGATTGGTGACTTCACCAAACTGGAAAACACATCGAGATACGGAACATCTAGTTGATCACAAACTAATGCAAATTCCTGTGACAGATTTGCAAGAATTTGATTTCTTTTTTCTTGAGCGACATCACCACAGGGTGGCGGACTGACCATCAAGATCGGATAGAGTTGCTTTGCTTGGCTTAAGATACTGCGAGCATTTGCAATTGACTCTGACAATTCGATTCCTTGCTGTTTACCCGCCCATCCTGAATCGTTTACGCCAAAGGAAAACACTACTCGACCATCGGATTCTCTTGGGAGACGATAAGAGACTTCTGAGTACCAACGTTGTTTGAGAAACCGACTCGTCTCTGCCCGCACCCCCAAATTGTAATGGGTGATAGCGTATCCTCTTGATTCAGCATTGCGGCACACTCTACCTGTCCAACCCAGAAACTCTGGATCACCTGTGCCATTGACAAACGATTCACCAATAAAACAAATTCTGATTTCTTTGCGAGAATCTGACATAAGTCAGCCCCTTTGGGGAAGTCAAAAGTCAAAAGTCAAAAGTCAAAATTAATAATCCCCATAAATAAATTTAGGGGCAAGTAAACGGACCGGAGGCGGAGCGGTTCGCCTGGGCGCCGTATTTTTCGCGCAATGCGTCACTACATACATATTTTTCTTCTCCATAAATAAATTTAGGGGCTTGTATCATGAGTCTTTTTTGGTCAACTGAATTTTGGCGAATAAGTTCGATTTTGACTTGGGACGAAGCATTATGTTCATGATTCTATTTTCCATCTCACGAAGATATTAATATATTGACTGGTTCCCATCCAGACGCAGCAACCCTCTCGTAATACATCCGATTCTTAAAACTCTTAACGAGGCGATTAGTCAGGCTGTATTGCCTTACCCCACCAAACTCTTTTAAACGGCTTGCCTGTTTGCTCATGCAATATTTCGTAATGTTTTAGCTCTACATCTTTCCAGTCAGATAAAAGGTCTAGCAAATATTCTTTAGAGAAAAAATGCATAGTTTGTCCATCATGTTCTAGAAAGTAATTTGGCTCAATTTCGCGTATGGGTGGGTGGCGTTCTGCCCGAACTAAAGCGTCTTCTGTAGAATTAACATGGAAAACAAATAATCCGTTGGGGCGTACTATTCGTCGAATTTCTTTAAACAACTGGCGTGTAATCTGATCTGAAAACATGTGGATGGCAACATTGGACATGACAGCATCCAATGTTGCACTATCAAAAGGCAAACGTTTTGCCATATCCGCAACTACAAACTGTGCGCTTAGTCCTAGCTTTTTTGCTTTCTCGCGTCCTTGTTGCACTGCTTCATCTGAAAAATCCACACCAATTACTGTGAAACCTTGCCTTACAAGACGTAACACGTCGTTCCCTGTCCCGCAACCAAGGTCAAGCACAGTTTTAACGTTGGCGGACTTGAGGAAGGGAAGATGAACTTTCGTCCATTGGGTTCCCCAATCTAGATCGGTGCCAGCATCCTTCCATTTAGCAAAGACTTGATTCCAGTGATCGGGTGGTGCGTAAGACATAATCCATTAGACAATTACAGAAATTTCACGACGTTTCTGTGAAATTAGCCACTGTTGCAACTTCGAGTCGCTGTATACCTCATCTGCAATAAAATGATCGCCTTCCGGTAGGACTGTCAAATCGACTTTCCCTCCTACTTTGCGTAAGCGCTCAACAAAATTCTTTGTATCCTCAATCGGCAGGTTTTTGTCCTGTCCACCTTGGAATATCTGAATGGGAATGTTTTTGAGTGCAGCTAGTTCGGTTTCTCCTAATGTTTTGGGTACACGTCCAGACACAGGTACCAGACCTGCGAAGCGATCAGGATGCAAAGCAGCGATATGCCAGATACCCGCCGAGCCTAAGCTGAACCCGGCTAATATCACCCGCGCTGGATCAATGGGCTGGGAGGCGATCAGTTCATCGAGCAAAGCAAGCACATCATCTGCTCGATCTACCCAAGTCTGTTCGGCTGGAATCTGGGGTGCGGCGAAGACATAAGATAACGAGTCGGATAAATCTACGAAACGAGGTAGACCCCATTTCAGTAGCACATTCAGATCCGTCCCGCGATCGCGTGCTCCGTGCAAAAATAGCACGAGGGTTGCAGGTTTGTTGGCATTGTCAGAAACAGGCGAGAAAAGATAAGGCAAGGAACCATTACTGGTGTCGTGACGTTGTTCGACGGGCATAGTTGTGACTCCTAATTTGATTTGGGCAATTAAATTTTGGATTTTGGATTTGCAATTGAATCTAAAATCCAAAATCTAAAATTCCTGTGTACTACCCAGACTCAGCTAACTGCCGCCTTGGCTGGCTGTTTCCACAGTGCCGCGGCGTACAGCGAGGCATCAAAGTCTGGCGCGATGTTGTCGCCTGTGATCCGTGTCTCGTGCTGTGCCCAATCAGCGAAGAACAAGTCGTGGCTGATGCGTGCCACCACCGCCGGCACATCGCGCCGAATGCTGGGCACGTCGCCAATGGGCAGACCGAAGCTCACAAAGCCTGCGGGGTTGAAGACGTGGATATCCTTCAGGTAAGGTGCGCTGCCGGATACCTTCTCCTGGTATTCGTGGGCACTGCCGAGGTAGGGGTGCGTGCCTAGCTCATCGTCGCGCTGGTCAGTTGGTGGTTCGTAGCGATCGCGCCAGAGGGCGATGTGCTGTGCAAAGTCGGCTAGTTCGGGTCGCACCGTCGGATCAACAAAGTAACCAGTACCAGCGATCGCAAAATCGAACTCGAATACATCGTCGTTCACCTGCGCGACGATGCGGTTGCCCTGCTCGTGCGCTGATCTCCATGTTGCCGACAGGTGTAGGTGGAAGTTCGGGAAGGCGATCGCCCGCTCAATTGCGTCGGGTGGGGGCGTAGAACCAACTTTGCGAAAACGCCAAGCCTGGAACCAGCGAGCTGCATCAGGCAGTTCTGGATAGTTGTAGTAAGCGCCAGGATACCCGCGCACGCGAATTATAGGCAGTGATGCGATCGCTGGTCGCCGCGCGAACAGATGCACCGCCTTTGCTCCCGATTCGAGCGCCACTCCTGCGGCGTCGAAGGCCGAGGCCGCAGCGCCCAGCACTGCCACAGTCTTGCCGCGCAGCGCCGTAAAGTCGATGGCATCGGCGGTGTGTGCATACAGCGTGCGTGGCAGTCCAGCTAGCACCGATGGCACGTGGGGGCCACCAGTGCCAGCCACACCGTTGGCGAAGATGATCTTGCGCGTGGTTTCCACCTGCGCGACACCATTTACCTCAAGGTGCAGGCGAAAGAAACCTTCTGCTGGCTCGATCCGCACCAGCCGCGTCCGGTATCGAACCGGGATGCCCAGGAACTGCCGATACCAACTGAGGTACTCAGCCCATAGCAAGCGGGGGATGCGGTCGATCGCTGCGTATGCCTCAGTACCGTGCCGCGCCTCGTACCAAGCTTGGAACGACAGCGCCGGAATCCCAAGTTCGTGGCCAGGCAGGTTCTTCGGCGTGCGTAGTTTATTCATCCGCGCTCGGTTGAGCCACACGCCAGCATGAGCCTCATCATCAGCCGCGTCGATCACTGTCACGCGGCCGATGCCGGCACGCCGCAGCGCAAATGCAAAGGTGCTGCCACTGCCGCTGCCACCCACCAGCGTGACGTTGTGATCGATGCCTGGGCGGTCAGGTATCCAGTTATCGGGATCGGGGCCGATTAGGCGTAGCGCCTCCCGGGCCCCAACATCAGGGTCAGTCGTTATCGTCATGTCGATCTCCCAGGCTGAAAGTGTATATCTTTGTTATCGAAGAAGGTGATGAGGGAGAATATTTTTCATGTTTCTCCCTCATTTTGCTTTTTATACCACTACCAGGCTCTTGTCCAGTTGTTTAAATTCGGTGTTACCTACCTTGGATTCAATCGCCGTACCCTTGAAGAATTCGGGGTTGGCTTGGGTGTAAAACTTGTAGGGATTAGCGAATACATAAGACTTGAAGTCGGCTTCGGAAATAACCCCTTCTTGCACCAAATCCCAGCTTTCAGCCAAGGGGGCGGTGAGGTCTGGCACATCCCAGTGACCAACATCGGAGGAATAGATCGCGTTAATTTTGACTCCCAAGGGATTAGCTTTGTCATTGAATGCCGCAGCGATCGTGCGATCGTCGGACTCGGAACCAAAGAAGAAACTGTTCACCCAGCGATCGCGGATGTCCTCGGTTGTTTCAATGCCTGCTGCTGCAAAATCTTCCAATTCGCTACCAATCGGCGCCCGACTAAAACGGCTGAATGAAGATCCCAAGACACTCTTGGTCAATTCCTCCTTGTCGAGGGAATGCCCTTGAGTGATTTCCGCACCGTAGCGCTCAAATATCTCAAACAGTTCATCGGCATTCGTCAGCGCTGGATTGTAGTTTTGCAGCGCCTTCAGATTGCGCTTGGAGAAGCGATCCACCAGATGAATGTACACATGGGCACCCCAATCTGCACCACCTTCGAGCATAGCCACTCGCAACTGCGGAAAACGCTTGGTAACACCGCCGAAGAACAGCGCCTTAGCAAAGGCTTGCGAACCATCGGCGAAGTGGCCGATATGGTTGTTCATGTAGTTACTAGTGGAGGAGCGTCCAGTCCAACCCTGACTGCCGTAATGGGTGGTGACGGGTACGCCTAGTTCAACTACTTTGGCCCAGAAGGGATCATAGTCGTATTCACTATCCAGTCCATAAAAGTCGATATAAGACGCATACTTGGCGATTTCAGGGAATTTATCAGCTGGATACTTATCAGCGATCGCTTTAATTGGCCGTTTCACACCCCCAGTGATATTAATAACTTTCAATCCCAGTGTTTTAACTGCAAACTCTAGCTCCTCAATGCCTTCTTGGGGAGTAGTTAATGGGATGCCAGCTACCGGTGTCAGGCGATCGCTATATTTCCGGTAGATATCAGCATGATAGTGATTGACCGCACGTTGCAGTGCCTGACGGTTCTCTGGACTGGCTCCAGCCGGTGCCAGGACATTGTTCGGAAATAGCACCGAATAGTCTGACCCCTGCTCCGCCTGACGCTCATAGAGCAGTCCGGGGAGGGTGTAAGTAGCGAGATCCAGTGTGTTTTTGGTGACTCTGGCCCACCAAGGCGATCGGATTGTGCGGTTGTAGTGACGTTCTTCAGGGGTTTGTTGATACCAGTCTTTACCCCCACTCTTGGAGTTGAGACGCGAATCTTCGGTCTTGCGTAATTCATCTACCAGTTTCACGCCGCCGTAATTGGCGATGTAATCCTCAAATGCCGGGGTGAAATCATTGGTGTGAACGTCGGTGTCGATTACTGGATAATCGAGGGTTGCTTTGATTGCCGCAGAGCGCGAAGTCTTCAATCGGCTATATTCACTCATGTTTTTTTCCTTCAAAAAAATTACAGGGTTTTTGTCGCAGCATTGGATGCTGGTTAATTTGTATTAGTCTATGTCTGCAAAGCCGCACAACAGACTGCCTCCCCATTGCAAAGGAAAAGGCAAGGGAGTAAGCATATTTTGTGTCAAGTTATTTTGGCTACAATCTTCAGATTCTATAGGGCGGCGATCTACAGAAGGTGGGCTGCTTAAGCACAGTGCAGATATTAAAAGTCATTTATGCCAACACCAATTTTTCATCTACTTGTTTGGCGGCAAAACGATTGCCCGGACGACGCAATCCCAGATTTTCACGCAAGGTACTGCCTTCGTATTCAGTACGGAACAGTCCGCGTTTCTGGAGAACGGGAACGACTAGGTTAATGAAGTCATCTAATCCTGTGGGGAGGATTGGTGGCATGATATTAAAGCCGTCTGCCGCACCGTTGTTGAACCATTCTTCTAACTGATCAGCAATGGTTTCGGGAGTACCAAGTATGGTGCGATGTCCTCGGGCGGTGGCAAGAGAGAGATACAATTGGCGCAGTGTGAGAGTTCCACGAGTAGTCAAATCCCTGACTAGTTTGAGACGACTTTTGTTGGTGTTGGTGTCGCTGGGTAGTTCGGGAGCTAAATCATCTAGGGAATATTTCGCCAGATCCTCACCCTTGTAATAGTTCTTTAAAATCCCCCAGGCCACATCCGGATGAATCAACGATTGCAGGAATTCGTACTTCTCTTGAGCTTCTTCTTCGGTACGGCCAATGATTGGGAAAGCACCAGGCATAATTTTTAGATCGTCTGGGAAGCGCCCATATTTCCCCAGCCTACCTTTGAGGTCAGCATAAAATTCCTGGGCATCAGCTAGGGTTTGATTGGCAGTAAAAATTACCTCAGCAGTGCGTGCAGCCAAGTCCCGTCCTGATTCGGAGGCTCCAGCCTGAACAATCACCGGGTAGCCTTGGGGCGGACGACCCACATTTAAAGGGCCTTTTACAGAAAAATATTTGCCCTTGTGGTTGAGTGTATGTACTTTATCTGGGTCGAAATAGATCCCAGATTCTTTGTCACGGATGAAAGCATCATCTTCCCAGCTATCCCACAATCCTTTCACCACTTCCACAAACTCTTCGGCACGTTCATAACGTTGGCTATGTTCTGGGTGATGCTCAAGTCCGAAATTAAGAGCGGCATTCTCATTCCCTGTGGTGACTACATTCCACCCCGCCCGGCCATTACTCAAGTAGTCCAGGGAGGCAAACTTCCGCGCCAGGGTGTAGGGTTCTTCATAGGTAGTCGAGGCGGTGGAAATGAACCCGATGTTTTGGGTCACAGAGGACAAGGCCGAGAAGAGGGTGACCGGCTCGAAATGGACGATTTTACCGTTGCGATGCTGAGTTTCTGGAGCGCCGCCCCAGACTCCTGGGCTATCAGCAAGGAAAACTGCATCGAACAAGCCGCGTTGGGCAGTCTGGGTAATTTCCTTGTAATGCTCGAAATTAAATCCAGCATCTGCTTGTGAATTGGGGTGACGCCAAGCGGATATGTGATGACCAGTGGCTTGAATAAATGCACCTAAACGAAACTTGCGTGTTATGCTCATATGCTTTTTTGTTTTTTGTTTTTTATAGTGTGATTGCTAATTTGCGTATAACTAATGGCTTTTCATGTAATGTCAGCTATTACTTTCACTGCTGCACTTGGCTAATTCCTAACTACTCAAATGTCTGACACATCTTGGTCAAACCTTCATGGCTACGTGGCAAATATCTGATGAGTAGACAACAGCATGTTTACTTTCAACCGCTGACATCCGCCCAAAAAATACAAAGGATGGCAGAGTGATAAAATACTTTCCCCATAAAGCTTTGAAATACTCGTGTCTGGTTCCCAGGTATTCACCTCTTGCTAGACACTGAATCTAATAATCGAATGCTTTGGCAGCACCTAAACTTACGCTTTAGTTGCCTACTAGTTCCTCTACAAGGAATGAAATAACAGAACTTTAAGTCAGGTTAATACCACAGCAGAATTAGGGATGCTGCTGCTTGGCGCTCGAATTATCATAAATTTATCTAGCAATGTTAGTCCGCAGATAAAGTTTACACGATGGATACAAAAAAATATGTACTGGAGATCACAATATCATGAAATACTAATTATTAGTTTCTCGAACATTAAGTATTGCAAACTGATTGATTGCTCAGTATGTAGTATGTATGGTGCCCTTAAGAAGCATCTATCTCAGATCAACTGTCCGCGGCCCACTGGAAAAAAGGGCGTTGCATACATAACATGAGATTGTGTACTTTACAATATTCATCGTGTCAGTCTACGGAGATTAAGGAGAATGGAAAGCGACTATAGCAGTCCTATCTGATTTCGTTCAAATTTGCGGTGTTCAGATCCCCGACTTCTATGAGAAGTCGGGGATCTAACTTTTCACGAATGATTTAGGATTGCTATAGTACAGCACGGCGAAAGTAAAACAACCGGCATGATTCCAATGGGTAGGTTCGGTCAGCCCTCCGAGATTGCTGCCGCGATCGCCTTCTTCTGTTCTGAGGAAGCAGCGTTCATCACAGGACAAACCTTATTTGTCGATGGTGGAGCAAGTATCGGTCGCAGTCTTATTTGAACAGAAGTCAGCCCCTTCCCTACGGGACGCTCTTGCGTTCGGGGAAGTCAAAAGTCAAAAGTCAAAAGTCAAACATTTTTAATCCCCATAAA
>NZ_CALMFY010000228.1 GCF_937863485.1 uncultured Nostoc sp.
CAACGGTTAAATAGTAAAGTTTAGCTAAATCAAAAAGCGCTCTCCCAGATTGGGAGGGCGCTTTTTAGTATCAACGATAATAGCGCTTACGGTAAGATATAGCGGTTCTGGTTTGGATGCAGGGCACAGCAAACAGCAATGCTGTGCCTCTACCGTTTTTGTCTAAAAAAACTTTTAAAATTTGCAACCATTTTTTTAAATAGGTTTTACTTCAATACAGTTCAGTTAAGGCTTAACTCTTTATCAAAGTCAATTTTTTAACGAACCACCAACGCGCAGCGTCTCGCAGAGATTTGAAACTTTTAAAAAAATATAGCAACGAAATACCCATATCCCCGACTTCTTAAAGAAGTCGGGGATATTATTGTTCAATGAATAATTTAGTGCTAGTCTGCTGTCGATTTAAGATAATGCACGATCGCCTCTGCTGTTGGCAAATTAGTTGCCAGTAAAACTTGATTAATATTGCATAACCTTAGCATTGCTTCTTCATTTGCTTGATTAGGCTGAGGTTGTAGCAAATCTCTCAGGAAAATAAATGCTAAAATTTCTCCTGATCCAACCAATGAAGCGATTGTTTGATATCCTCCAGAAGTTGGTGCGGGGGTTTCTTGACTAATAGTTATCCCCGCCTGTTTTTGTAAGACTTCGCTAACAGATGGCCAGGTAATTGTAAAACTCTGCGAGAAAAATTCCTGATGTTGAGAAACAAATTCCGCAAGTTCTGATTTCTTGCTTTCGTGAGCAATTAGTACTATGTTTCTTTCAATGCTCATTTGAGAAGGCTCACTTACATTTGTTTCTTCTAGAGTTTCATCAGATTGAGTTGCTTCTACTTCAGAAACCTCTTCAATAGTTTGACTGATGATCTCAGGAGTTTCGCTTTCTGTTTCATCAATAGCAGAACTAGGTTCTACTTCTTCACCATCTGCGCTGTCTTCTCTTGTAACTGACGTAGCCAAATCTACTACTTCATTATTGGTATCTTGTGTAACTTTGCTCTCTTCCTCTGGTACTTTACTCAATGTTTCTTGCTGTTGAATGTCCGCATCTTCAGCAACCTCCTTGACAACCTCGTCAACATCTGAATCAACTTCTTCTGTAACTAGTGTATCTAAATTTACTACTTCATTATGGGTAGCTTCTGCAACGGCACTCTCCTGTGCAGTAACTTGGTTGAAAAAATCACGCGGCTGCACGAAGGTGACTTCTGCTTCCAGTGCTGCTTCCAACTCTGTATCGGAGGTAGATTCGGGAACGGTACTCTCTTTTGCAGGAACTTCGCTGAAATTATCACGTGGCTGAACGAAGGTGACTTCTGCTTCCAGTGCTGCCTCCAACTCTGCATCCTCATCGTGGGTAGCTTCGGGAGTGGCACTTATATCACGCCGCTGTACAAAAGTAGATTCTGCCGCCAATGCTGCTTCCTCATCGTGAGTGGTTTGTGGAAGAACACTTTCCTCTTTAGGAGTTTCAATGATGTTTTCAGGTGAAGCGATCGCATCATCAGCTACAGTAGAAGAAACTTCTGAGGCTTCGTTGACTTTTGGAACTTCTACTTCTTCAGCGTCTGCGCTGACTTCTGCTGCAACTGATGTCCGCAAATCCCCAACTTGATCATGGACATCGTGTGGAACTTCGCTGACTGCTTCTGGTGACTGAATGATGTTTTCAGGGATGACATCATCAGTTTGAGTAGAAACAACTTCTGAGATTTTGCTGATTTCTGGGGAAGGAGGATTAATTTCAGGTGTTTTTACTTCGTTACTAATTGGCGCTGGAACTTCGTTAACTACTTCTGGGGCTGGATTAGCAACATTGGAAGCGCTGACATTTTCAGGCGATCGCGGCCGAGAAAACAGTGAAGGATCTATAATTCTAAAAACTGTCTCTGGTTGCTCATAGGCGGGAGTAACTCCTTCCAAGATCAAAACGTAATCTGCAATCCGGATAACGTCTCCATCACTCAAAGAATATGGTCGGTCTTTTTCAGCCTGTTTACCGTTAAATATTGAGCCATTTCTACTGCCAAGGTCAGAGAAGTAGTAATTTCCACCTTTAACAAAAAACTTAGCATGTAATCGGCTGATATCAGGGCTGTCTAAGACTAAATCAGAATCAGGAGAACGACCTATTAACCATTCTCCTCTGGTTGTAGTTTCTATGGTCAGGTCAACTTCATTGACTTCATTTAGATTTGGTGAGTAGCTAACTTTTACTTTCATATTATTTTTTGGTTAATTTTATTGATTTCTGCTACCCAGCGCTGACGGGTAGTGTGTTCTAAATTTAAAATATCATCTTGTGACCAGTGAAAATGATAAGCAATAAAAGCTACCTCCTCATATAAAGTATCAGAGGGGTAGCTTACTACTCCCCCGCTAGTTCTAGCTCCACTGAAAATTGGGTATTGCAGTGGGGACATTGTGTCGGAATGTGTACATTGCCTTGCTGATTGATTCGATTGTAAAATTCTCGGAGATAGGCAATATCATGTAAGAGCAGTCCTTCGAGTAAATCAGGACTAACAGAGTTGAAACTGCCCAAGCGAGTAATAACCAGTGCAAGCATCACCAAGACGCTGTAAGCTGGATTTTCTTGAACTCTGCGCTCTTGTTGCACCAAAATTTCATCTTTGGCGGTGGCTAAACGCATCACCCCCTGACGATGTACTCGGTTTTCACCATCACTTAACCCTCTAGGAAGAGTGAAGGCAAATTCTGTGCAGAGAGTATCCTTTTTACGGCGCATAAATAATTTTATTTGGGCATTGGGCACTTGTACTGAGCATCTCGACAACTCTTAGAGACGCTCTTGCGTTCGCTCGATGGAGCCGACGTTGTAAAGCCTGCGGCATAGCTACGCCCTAAGCGCCAGCCTCTCTAAGAGTTGTATTGAGCATTGGGCATTAGGCAATAATCAATAGTTCTTCCTCTGCTCCCTCATCTCCCTATTCCCCATTCCCCAACTCAATTATGAAGAAGTGGCTCAGGGGAATTTATTGTATCTTCTGGTAGGGAAGTTTCGCTTTCCAATCCATTGATTCGACGGTAAAAATCTTGGAGGTAGTTTAAATCTTGGGCAAAAAAGTTTTCCACTATTGCAGGAGTCACTTCTGATAAAGCACCCAAGTGGGTAATCACTCGCGCCAAGATAATAATTGTGGCATAAACGGGATTAGCTTTAACGCGTGGGTCACGCAAAGGTGCAATCTCATCTATCGCCGTTGATAACCGCATTACACCTTTGCGGTGGAGGTTGCCTTCAGAGTCTAGATACCCCTTAGGCAGTGTAAATTCAAACTCTGTGGGAAACATAGTCCTCCTGATTACTTCACGCGTTTAAATTCCTCAAAAGCAATCTCCAACTCTTCAATTTCTATCTCATGACTGTTTGCGTTAAAATCAGCAATTTTGTAACTAGTAGGCCAAGCACCAGCTAATTCAAATCTAGCTTGTTCTGTGGCTGCTTGATCGTAAATAGATAAAGAAATAAATTCACGCTTTTTAGCCCACTTCCCTGTTTCAATTTCTTCAAACCACTTCCAAAAATCTTTGGAGTTGCTCAAACCTTTACGTAAAGTAATATTACCACTCTTAGCATTGCCAGGAAGTTTAGTTATAACCGCCTTTCCTTTTGATGCACTTCCCCACTTTTGAGAAGTGACTTCACAAATTTCAATTACATCCTGGGTTCTTTTAAAACCTTGGCATTCTAAAAAGTAGCCATCACTATCATTTGTACCTATGTCTAATCTTAAAAAGAAATGATAACCTGTGAGCAATTCAGGTGGGATTGGAGCCATTCTATTTCATAGTGAATTTGGAAATTTAAATTGTTATGCGAATCTAATTTAACTTAGCAGTCAAGGTTGCTATCGCTTATAGATAGCAACCTCCTGTCAAAAAAAGACAGCTAATTCATCCCTTGATAAAACCCAATAATTGAGTTTCAAGTTGCTGATTTTACGTCTTTTTTCTTTGCTTTGACCTCATAACCCTCAATCGACATTTCAATCTTCTCTGTTGCCGGATCATTGTTCGTAACATCGAATTCTGGGCCTGTATATGATTCGGGAAAGCAACCTTTAAAATTATAACGGATTATTTCAGTTGACTTATCTTGGCTATAACCAACAACTGAAACTTCTTTACGATTCGCATCCCATTGACGAGGTTTTCCATCTTCGCTACAAGCTAAAAACCATTTGTGTAGGTCTTCTTCACCATTGTAAGTCACAGTAATTGTGACATTATTAAACTCAGCCTGTCCAGGAAGGTTTTGACGTAATGTTTTACCATTTTTGCCTGAACCTCTAATGGTTTTAGTAGCATTATTTTTTGACCCCATCCCTGCGACTGATTGAACGTATTTGTCAGTCATGCCATCTGCTTCAAAGTAGAATACAGAAGCAACAACATATTCTCCAGCCATATCTCATCTCCTAATAAATTAATAGTGGGGAAAAATTGCAGAAAATACTAAGCTATTACAATTAAGGATTGTCCCCGTTCGCGCAGCCTCTCCCTTAAGAGAAATTCTGATGCCTTCTTTTCTCTACGAGAGGCTTCCCCAAAGAGGTACACCAACACAAACAGTGGTCTGCGCCAACACCAAAAGTCGGCGCTCAGACTTCTCTGTTTATCATTTGTCATTTGTCATTTGTGTTTACAAAGGAATAATCACTAATGACTAATGACGTTCTTGATGGAAAGTAGTGCAATATGTAAGCAGGTTAGCTTAATCAGTTATTGCTCATCAAGTGCATTCCATTGACTGATGCGGAAGATCACAAACTCGGCTGGTCTAACCGGGCAAACACCTACCTCGACATACAAACGACCTAAAACCATAGTTTCTGGTGGATTCAATTCCGCATCGCATTTAACATAAAATGCCTGTTCTGGTGAAGCTCCAAATAAAGCACCCTCACGCCAAATACGCTCTAAAAAGTTACTGACAGTACGGATGACACGTGCCCACAAATCTTGATCATTCGGTTCAAAGACTACCCATTGAGTGCCTAGTTCAATTGATTTTTCTATGTAACTAATCAACCGACGCACGCTGATATAACGCCACTCTGTTTTATCTGGCTCAACTAAAGTTCGTGCCCCCCAAATGCGGATACCTCGGTTCGGGAAATTACGAATGCAATTTATCCCCAGGGGGTTCAATAGTTCCTGTTCGCGGAAATTGGTGTCGTAACCCAAACCAATTACGCCTCTGGGTACTTCATTTGCAGGCGCTTTATAAACACCTCTGGTTTCGTCGGTGCGTGCCCAAACACCCATCATATGACCACAAGGAGGTACTAGAATTGGATTACCGCGATCGCGCGGGTTAGCAACTTTGATCCAAGGGTAATAAAGGGCTGCAAACATCGAACGACGGTTAAATCTATTCAACCAATCCACCACCTGTTGGGGTTTAACGGCGTCCGGTGGTGCATCAAGTACAACCATGCGGTTGGGTGGATTGGGAATATCGCCACTGGCAGAACCCTCGCACATGCTGATCATCAGTTCCATAATCCCGTGGACTTGATCCAAGTTCAGCACTTGTTCTTGATAAGCCCTCAGTAAATCAGGGCAAGCCAGCATTGTAATTTCATCAATTTCAAAAATACCGCGTACCCCTGTGCGATCGTCCCGAACCCCTTCTATATCTCGTGAAAATCTATCCAGCGAGGGGGCAACAATTGGTGGCGCTAGTTCGTACTGACCATTAACCGGACGGCGAGTTAAAGGCTGTCCGCTTTGAGTAATGTCTTCTAGACTGACATACATAGAATTTCTCAATGCTGCCAGCGCGTATGCTGCTTGAGTACCAGGCTCGCGGTTCATCGTCAAGTTCTGGTATTGCTCTAGAAGCTCATCTCCCCGACGAATCTCGATTGTGAAATATTCTCCTGTATTTGGAGGAGCTTCTCCTTCAGTACCTTCAGGTAGGGCACGAGGAGAACCATCAATAATTAAGATATTTACTAATCCGCCTCCTGCTTGTTCGGGGCGCAAAGTAAACCGAAGGGCTGGACGATTCCCACGAGAGTTGATTCTTAAAGTGGTAGGTTCTGGAGTTGCGGGTTTGGGTGCGCCTGGTAACTGAGTACCGATGCTTGTCACCCAGCAACGACCACCACCATTCATAAAGTAGCCGTAAACTGCAAAAGGTAAGTAGGCGTTGAAATCGGTGAAACCATCAGAATTAGGACGACTAAAATAGTTCAGATATTGCGTCCAAGTAGTCACCAACATTGGCTTAAAGAGTTCAGCATCATCTCGAACATCTTCTGTAAAGCCTACAAACCCGGCAACTGCTGTACTAACACCTTCAATCGGTCGGCTCCCCCGGTCAAATTCTTCAATATAGACACCAGGAGCAAAGTAATCAAGTCTAGCCATGAAAGTCTCTCCAAGTCAGTAAAAAGTTAATTATTCAGGAGTTAGAAATATCTCCTTGAAGGTATGACTTTGGTTATCTACCAATGCATTAATATTTTGGGGTAAATAACCAGGACAATTTAGATTTAAAACATAGTTACCTATCTCAAGGTTTTCAAAAAAGAACAGTCCTTCTTTGTTGCTTTCCATGAATTTTCTAGTTCCCAGCAGAGTAACTTTTGTCGCCAGCAATGGCAGATTTGTTGTTGCACTCTTGACAACACCTGCAATTACTACTCGCTTGCTCAGAATTTGGTTGCTACCATTCTCATGCATGTTATTTCGCAGGTGAAAAATTCGTTCCCAAATCAAAGGTGTTGTAGTTCCTTGCATATTAAAAGGCACGCTTACTGTTAAGTATAAAGCTGAACGCAAAGGTACATTAAGAGCGCTCCATAAGCCGCCAACCTCAAGTGAGGGCTGTATTCCAATCATCATAGGCAAACTACCATTACCCCGCAATTCAGGAACTAAAAACTCTTCCTCCAAAGCTCGATGGCGTATAAGTACGGTCAAAGCTTCACTAAGGAAATGATGTTCGCCTAAAGTCGTCCTATCCCAGGCTGTTAATAGCAGCGAAACATCAAACCAAGCAGGTGCCCAAGTTACAGTGCCAGCTTGTAGATGGCGTGTAGTATTACGTTCAACTTGCCTTCCGGCTTGTTGATACTGCTTACTCTCACGAATATCATAAATGTATAAATTGAGAGTCGGGCCTGCTCCCTCTTCCCTTCGATTACCAGGATGGCTAAAGTCAATTTGCTCCGTACTGGTAAGTGAGGTTCCTCCAGCTAGAATTTCGGCTAAAGTTTGAAGAACGAAGATAAGCATGAAGGTGTTGTGCTGGTAGCTAATCCAGATGCATCTAGAGTATATGTATCAGCCTTCTAAAGTTAATTAGACTTTTGTCGATATTTGTGGATGAGACATTGGGCATTAGTTAACGTAAGTCAAAAGACCTCTCCCTGACTTAAAATAAAGTTCAAGTCTGTCCTTTCCGACGGGCGAGAGGGACGGTTTTGCGTAGTAAAACCTCTTAGAGGCTTTTGACTCAGATCATTAGGCAATACCACATGAGCCGTCGAACTCACGTTTAGTTAGTAGTTATTTTCCATCTCCCCCCTGCTTCATCATCCTTACTCCCTAGTTTCCCCAGAATGATGATTGAGAGGGCTGGAAAATATTAGCTTTTCAAAAATCCGAAAAGCAGTAACTTCAACTTGTAGATCAGTCTATCCCTTGAAATTAGGGCTCTTTTATATCTCTGAGGAGAGAAAAATAAGACGCTGACCTTGAATTTTTTTCAAAGCCTTGCTTTATCAGCAAAGCCAAAAAATCCTTCTTTGGAACCTAGCACGGAGAAACAAGGGTTTAAATATTATCTAATGAGAGTAAAAAGAGCATTAGGAAGGTGAGGAGCACCAGTGAATACAAATTTAATAATTCTTTGGATTAATTATCTAACAAAATAACTTAACAAAAAATAAACATTACTGATCCTGCATAATTTTATACTGATCAGCAGAAAAGTAAAAATATTTGGTTGCAAAAAGCGAGTTAAAGCTATGACACTAGGCTTTTCTGTACAAAAACTAGAAAATGGCTCTAATTATTTGAGTTCCTCAGATATCCAAAGCTTTTGTCAGCTAGAGTCTGAGCAGTTAACTAGTCAGTATCCAATTTTTTTCGCTCGGATTGTCTATCATGATTATTTGCTAAAAAATCATCAGGAAGTTATACATTATGGTCAAGACCAAGCTTCTTTTTCGCCAAAAATTTTAGCTTATTTGCGGTCAGAAGCATGGCTTACAGACTTTCCGCCTGCTTTGACTTTACATGAATTTAGACTTAAGGACTTTTCATCCATTTCTTACATTTGCCCCATAGGCTATAGAAATCAAAAACCTGAATACATTCAAATCATTACTCATGAACCTCTGTCATCGAGTTTGCAATTATACCTAAAACGCTCTGCGATGCTCCTGAGTAAGTATGTAGATATTTACTTAGACTATGGAAGACAAAAAACTGAAATTCAACTCCTGGAAAATATCCTGCATCGAGTAGGTCATCAATTGCGTAACTCTCTAGGACTTATCGGATTGTATGCACATAACTTATACTTAGGGTTAAAGGATAGTCCTTGGCAAGAGCAAGCAACAATCATTGGCGAAAGTATAGAAGATTTAGATACTAATTTAAATGAGCTTATTGATTGTGGTCAAAGTGCAAAGTTAAGGGTAACATTTCAAGATTTAAGAAATTTGGTAGTTGAAAGTATCACAAATTTACAACCTCTAATTAATCAGAAAAAAATTAAAATATCGATTCCCGATACATCGACAATCCTGAAGATAGACAGATTGCAAATGAAACAAGTCTTTGACAATATCCTCAGTAATGCTGTTCATTTTAGTCCTAATTCAGGAACTATTACCTGTAGCTGGCAAATTTTTCAAGATGAAGTTTTAATTAAAATCTTAGATCAAGGGCCAGGACTATCTCAAGAGGATTTACAAAAAGTATTTACCCCATTTTATTCCCGACGTAGAGGAGGTACAGGGCTGGGTTTAACTATCGCTAAAAAAATTATTCTGGATCATCAAGGAAGTATCTGGGCACAAGTTTTGTCAGAAAGGGGAGCGCAATTTTCTCTGGTTTTGCCTCGACCAAGGAGTAGATAAATAATTTATAATTCGTAATGGGCTACGCCCCGCTACGCTAACGTAATTCGTAATTACAAATATGACTAATGATCATAAAAAACTTTCAGTTTTGCTGGTAGATGATGAAGAACGCTTCCGTCAGGGGTTACGTACCCTCCTCAACTTTTATAGTATTAATTCTGCTTTACCTGTAGAAGTTGTGGGTGATGCTGATACTGTAGAGCAAGTTTTAAAATTAACAGCCCAGAAGTGTCCAGATTTAATTTTGCTGGATATGCAATTGAAAGGATGTGATGGGATTACAGTTTTGGCACGTCTTAAGGAAACTGCTTACACTGGCAAGGTTTTAGTATTGTCGGCTCATCAAGAAGATGACTGGATTTTTAGAGCAATGCAGGCGGGAGCCGCAGGTTATGTGTTTAAAAATCGTTTGGCAACACAATTGTGTGAAGCTATTGACACTGTTACAAGGTCAGAAATTTATCTACCTTCAGAAGTTGCTAGTCGATTTTTCCGGTTTTTTCAGGCTTATTCAGACTCTAGTATGAAAGCATCTCATGAGGTGCATTTAACCCAAAGAGAGCAAGAAGTTTTACACTGGTTAACTCAAGGTGCTTCTAATGAAGAAATCGCTAAACATTTATATGTAACAGTTGCTACTGTTAAAGCGCATCTCACAAGTATTTTTGAAAAATTGAAGGTTACTAGCCGGACTCAAGCTATTGTGGCTGCTCTCAAGTTAGGATTAGTTCACGCTTGAGCGCGACAAAAGTAATCGGCGCAATTCACGAAACTCTTTGTATATGCCTTCATTTGAATCTTTTTATCAAGAATACCCCTGCTCGTACAATTCTCCCTTAACTTGCGATCGCCCCTTCCAAACGGCGCAGCAAATCAAGGGTGCTAAGTTTTGCTTGGAATGTGGTTTTCCAGCAACTTTACCGCAGCAGGCTGAGATTAAAGGAAATCAGGGGACTTATCAAATAGCTAGTTTTGTTGGTGTCCGGGGTTTAGGCCGCTTATATTCAGGTATCCAACTCAAAGACAAACAGCCTGTAATCATCAAAGAATACCTGCTACCCGATCGTTCTTTTAATGAAAGCGAGACTCGGAAGCGGAAAGAGACTTTCAAACAGGTGGGTGGGGTAAGTTTAGCCGATAGTAGAATTCAAAACTTCCGTCTTGTCGAAACTAAAGAAGCGATCGCTGATGAAAAAGGAGAACGCTGCTATTTAATTACTAAAGGAGTAGAGTTATCTCAAACTTTAGGTAAATATCTAATAGACAAGGGAGCAATGACATCTCCTGAAGTGCGTGAGGTGCTAAATCAAGGTCTACAAACTCTCCAGTTTCTCCACACCCAAAAGCTGCGTTTTCCCTCAAACCAAACACAACTGGGTATCACTCATGGCAACATCAATTTAGATAGTACTTTAATTAAAGTAGAAAATAATCAAAAATTTTCTATATACTTTTGTGATTTAGCTATCTGGGAAAACTTATTTCTTCCGCCCATTATTACTCAACCCGCGCCCGTCAGACCGGAGCAAGATTTAGAATCATTAGGATTGGTAGCCTTTTCTTTATGGGCAGGACGCACAACTAATTTTTCATCCAACCAGCCTCTCGATCCTAGAGATAATCAACAATGGCCAGATACCGATAGCCATTTAAAGCAGTTTATTTATCGACTAATTGGGCTGGAAACTCGTTTCGAGAGTGCAGAAGCAGCTCGTCAAGCATTACTGGAACTTCCCAAAGAAGATCATGGCAAAAGTTCAGTGCGTTCGCCAGCTTCTCAAGAAATAGAAAAGCGTTTCCCAATCCCCTTAATGGTGCTAGTAATTCTGGCTTTATTACTACTTGGGGGGGGAATTTGGTATTGGCTTTGGGGTAAGAAAACAGTTAGTTCTAATCAATATATACAATGGTCTGGACTTGTGCGGAATTTCTCTGAAGTCCCTAACATTCCTTCCGGACAATTTACTTACACAGGAGAAAAAGACAGTACATGGAGCTTTGTTTTAACGCAACCAGTGGACAACAGTCGTTTAGGAGATTTATTGACCAGACCAAAGTCAGATGCAACAGCAACATTTAACTATGAATCTGTTTTGTCATCAAATATAGATAATCAGAATAAAAGTATCGAAGAAGTCCAAACAAGCAAAAAAGATTTTGCAATTACTAGTTTAGTAGACAAGATCACAGATAAACTTGCTAAAAAACCAGTTGCTTATGATGGGTTACTGGTTTTTGTAGCATTTAATAAGAGAGACTCAAATCTTGCTAGTGCTCTTGGAGGGGAAATAAGTCTTGAGCAATTACGTCAAATTTATACAGGTAAAATTACTAATTGGCAGCAAATTAGCCCCAAACTTCCAAATCTGACTCTGAAACCTTTTGCCCCAACTGAACCAGAAGCAATCAGTAAATTTCAAGAAATAGTTCTTAAAAACGCCCCTCAGGACGAAGCTTTATTTGCAAAGGTTACTAAACGTGATACAACAAAAATCCAAAACCAGATACGCAGCGAGACTTTAGAGGGGCGAACCACTGGTATTATCAGTTTTGGGATTATCAGTAAAACTTCGAGTCAGTGTACTGGCTATCCCCTAGCGATCGCAGATGGCAACAAGTCAGCGATTCAACCTCTGTTTCAACGGCGCGATCGCCGCTCAATTAATCCCTCAGATGATTTGTGTCAACATGATGATTATTATGTTGATGTCACAACTTTCCAAAGCTACCCTTTGGGATACCCTATTTTTGTAGTGTACCCTAAAGACAGCAACCGCCTGCCTGGTGGTTCTACATTTGCCCAGATGCTAACCACTCGTCAGGGTCAGTGTTTACTTAGGAAAGTAGGTCTTGTAGCTTTACAACCTATGCCTGATGATATAAATTCCTATGCCTGCAAATCGGTGCCCTAATCCCAGTTGCGAATATTTTAACCGCGCCCTGCCTAACAATGCTAAGGTTTGTCCCTGGTGTTCCACTCCTTTGGGTAATGTAGTTTCCTCTACACCAGAACCATCTAGTCAACCACCTCCTAGTCAACCACCGCCTAGTCAACAACAACCTAGTCAACCACCACCCAGTCAACAACCACCTATTCAGTATCAGCGGCCACCAACAAACCAGCCTAACTACGAAGTTCCCCAACAAGCTCCCGTTGATTATTCAACAGTCTATCAGCAACGGGTTTCTTATCCACCAACACCGCCTGTTTATACTCCCCCACCTCAAAGAGCGCCACTCTTAAAGTTGATTCATACCACCGGAAGAGAATTTAACCTCGTTGGGGAAGGAGGTTATATTGGTCGCCGCAGTCAGAGTCCAGGAATAGCGCCGCCAGAAATTGACTTGACAGGCATCCCCAGTGAGGGAATAATCTCTCGTCGTCATGCGCGAGTCGATTGGGACTGGTCGCAAAATGCATACATGATTGTTGATATGAGTACAAATGGTATTTATTTAAACAATACTTCTCTAACTCCTGGTATGCAATATCGACTGCTTAATGGTGATTCACTGCGATTTGGTCAGGATAATCTAGTGAATTTCACTGTATATGTTGTGTAATTAAAAAGCGTGTAGGGGCGCAAGGCCTTGCGCCCCTAGCGCCGATGCCCCTGCATTACCATTTTGAAGGACTATCGGGATGCAATTGATCGCAATTCCATGATTGGGGATCTATCTGCACGTATTCACGAGTTTTGTGTAATGCTACCTGATTACGAATAATATGTTCGTAGTAATTGCGTTGCCATATTGGCACGCTTGGTGTAGGTTGCAATACATTAATCCACTTGATAACTACCATTTTAAACCCTGCAATCAAAGATCCGAGCGATCACGGTTTTCGGCTGGGCATCCTAGTTTGTACGGGCGCATGGGTTTGTAGGGGATCTTGGCCTTGCGCCCCTACCGCGTGGTCATTCATCCCAACGCTATGATTGTTCGCCCCTACATCTGCTTGGGATGTGACAGGTTCAATAAAAACAATCCCATGATAAATGGTTGGGCATGACAATCGATGCATCCAATTTAATTTCTCGACGGATCGCACTACTGCCTTCCCGGAAGTAACTTCTGGCTTCACGTTTGAGTGTTTCGCGCAGTCTGTAGCAACTTTTGCCCTCCTGGAAGCTATGTAGGGTGGAATAGCACTTACTTAAGCAAAAGTTGCTGCCCAGATCCGCGACTTCTTGAAGAAGTCGTGGATCTAAATCCAGCTTAAGTCAGGGGTACTCATGGATGAGTTGATTGTCTTAAAATACCCATTGTTCATGCCGAATTAATATCTCTTGTAGGGTGCGTTAGGCGTTCGTGTTTGGATATTTTGACAGGCGATTTGGTTGTTTACGCCGTGACGCACCAAATTATTGGTTCGGTGCGTTAACGAAGTAACGCACTCTACAAATAGCAGGCGATCGCACTCTAATGGGCATGATTCAGGATATTGGTATTGACAAGGAAACTTTCTTTGAGTTACTGGGAAAATAATTTAGGTGTAATTTTATTGTTTGGTGTCAGTACTCAACCCAGCCTACAAGATCAGGCGATCGCACTACAAGATCCGCGATTGTTCTTATCATCTGATGAGATCTTCTGCCAATTCTCCCATTTGCGTGCTTATCTCGAGAAGACTATGCACAAATTCATCGTCACTAATCATTGCTGTTTGCGTGCCATTTTTTATGGCATTCAAGACTGACTGTAAGTGAATCCATGATTGACCAACAGTGCCGAGAGTAGCTTCTATAACAGAATTCCCCCGTTGTTCCATATGCACACCTTGCGCTCCGGCTGCTGCATTGATTGAACCTTGGGCAGGAACCAAATTGGTGACATCATTGTAATACATTTTTGCATCCCAAAACGAATACTTGAATTGCCCATTTTGATCTTTGTTTTTATTTTCCATTGCATTAGTGATCATATCCCAGCTAGTTTGATGGTCTAACTGTATCCCAGTAACGCTTACTTGTTCACCGTGGGAAGCCCTGACTGTAACGATTTTATTTCCTTGATAGGTAGGGTTATATTTTTGAAAAACAGCGTCTCGGGTTTTTGTTCCAAACGAAAAATCCTTTCGCTTGTGAGCATTAGAATTGAATTGGACATTTTGACCTCCACGTGCAACATAACCGGCTGTCTCTGCTATAGGTTTAGCGGTTTCTCCTCCCTTGGGAACTGCTCGTTGAACTACCTCTTGGCTTAGTTGCTCGAAAAAAGTATCTTTCCCTGCGTTTTGCTTTTGTTTCTCCTGTAGCTGATGCGATCGCTGCACCGCCCCCCCATTCTGCTGCACTACATGAGTCAACTCATGCGCCAACAACTCCTGACCGCCCCGACTCCCAGGATTATATTCCCCCTGCCGAAAGAACACATCCTGTCCCGTTGTGAAAGCACGCGCCTGAATTGACCGATTCAACAAATCAGACTGACCATCCGTGTGAACCTTCACCCCACTGAAATCTGCGCCAAACGCCACCTCCATCGGATGGCGAATATTCTCTGCCATCGCCTGTCCACCACCCCTGGCTTGGTTAATGGACGTTTCCAAGTCTGGCGCAGCAGCCATCCCAGCCTGACGCTGCACCATCGACTTCATTTGTAATTCTTCCTCTTCCTCTGGCGCTTGTTGCCGTTGCAGTGTGCTATTGTCCAGAGATTTCATCTGCAATTCTTCTTCATCCTCTGGCATTTCTTGTCGTTGCAAAGGCGTGATGGAATTTGCCAGAGGTTTCATCTGCAATTCTGACTCTTGTGGCAATGCTTCTCGTTGGATAGACTGACGATTTACAGGTTGCGCTATTCTTTGCATTACCTGCTGTGCGACGCTATCAGCTTCCTGCTCATACTTATCCCCAGGCTGGCTAATTGAGAGTTTTGCTTGGGGATTACGCAAGGGTATTCGACTAATGTCGTGGGTGAGAGGTTTATGAAGTGGCTGCACCAATGGAACTGCTTGGGGTGAAGCTTGTGAGGATTCTAAACCAAAGCCGGGTATCCGGTGTTTGAGAGATGGTATTGAGAAGGAAGCAGTGGTAGCTTTTTTAGACTGGCTTACATGTTCTCTCATTTTTTTCTCCTGATGCCCAAGCAGTAGGTGGATGAATATTTGCTGGTTCGCATATCTAGAATACAGCGATCGCACTTGTAACACAATTCATCAAAAGTCTAAAATCAAGCTGAAATCATGTTGACTATTCTCAGCGAACAGTTGCAATGACGGTTATTTTAGCGCATATAATCCAGCGAATTGCAAGTTAGTCAGGTACAGTACTTTGGTCTACAAGCCAAATAAAAAGCCTTTTTGACTCCTGACTCCTAACTCATGCTGTATCAGGAGGGCTAGACAAATTTTGCCCCTGGCTGTAATTACAGCTATTTTCAGGTAAATAGACCACGCGGTAGGGGCGCAAGGCCTTGCGCCCCTACGACAGATGTGGTTCAAATATTTTAATTCTGCCGTAATAAATTTCAGAAAAGTTGTTCTAGCTCATGGTTTGCGCCCCACAGCCAGCACCACAGAAGCGGGAATTTCCAAACCACCCTCCGTGACGTACTTTTTTGCTCCCTCGATAAAAGCGTTCTCGATATTGTGCCGCTGCTCCTCGGTTTGGATTGCCAGGATTGATCCAAGGCGGGCCGTACTGACAACAATCCTTGGCATCACATCCTGGGGTGTGGAGAAAGTCCACTTGATGGGTAGTTCGCTAATAGAGACTGAAGTGAATCCCGCGGAACGCAAGACCCTTTTGCATTCGGCTGTTTCGCCAAAGCGGAACAGGGGCGGCCCTAGAGGTAGATCCACCTCCATGTTGCCGTGAGCCTGCACCGAACCCAAAATCAAGGCCATAAAAGGATTACGCGCTGGTGGTGTCCAGCAGGTGAAGGCATAGCGCCCACCTGGTTTGAGAACTCGAAAGGACTCAGCGATCCCTCGTTCCGGGTCAGGGAAATGGAGGATGCCCAAGCTACAGACCACCGCTTCAAACCGGCCCGACTCAAAGGGAAGATTCTCGGCGTCCCCGATCTGGAATTCGGCTTCAGGACATCGCAAACGGGCAATGGCCACCATATTCTCTGCATAGTCTAATCCAGTGACTATAGCCTGCCGACTCACAGCAGCGGCACTGAGCCATCCAGTTCCGCAAGCGACATCCAGCAATTGTTTCCCATACCCCGCTTCTACGGCATCTAATATGGCTTGATCAACTTGCGATGTTACTTGAGCGATCGCTTGATCATATCCTTGGGCCACCAGGGAGAATTTGTCGCGCTCGAACTGCTTGAATGCCTCGTGAGTACTGGGAGGCTGACCCGTCATTTGTTACCTCCTTCCCTCTGTGAGGGACATAGACTGGATATTTACCTTACTATGCTGCCAATTTGGGATTGACCACCGCTTTCTATTATAATTTTGTATAATTGGGCACACATAATCCGCTTATCTAGCATGGGCTGAACAATCCCTGCTTGGTCTATGGCTGTTTGTGTAGTCCGAGTTCTACTCGCATTCTCTTTCTTGGTCTGGACTTGTCCACCATTGTGCTGCACAACACGGGTCAACTCATGGGTAATCAACTCTTGTCCATCCCGACTCCCAGGATTATATTCCCCATCTCTAAAGTAAGATATTCTTGAGTTTCTTGACTGATGTAAATATTAGTACCAATCATTGTTAACTCTTTCTACTTTTTTAGCTGATACCAAACATCATCAGCAAAGATTTTAGTTGGCATAGTTGGCGTAGGGTGCGTTAGGCGTTTGGGTTTCAATACGCTGGCGCACCATTATCGCTTATGTGGGTGCGTTAACGAAGTAACACACCCTACAAGATCAAGCGATGCCTGCGGCGGGCTGCGCCTACGCACTATAGTTAAGCCGCTTGGATTCTTCTAATCTGATATTGTCCGGATTCTACCCAGATGACTGCTTCAACACCCAAAGATTCCATAGTCAAAACTATGCTTTCTTCTTTATGTTCGTATTTCATCGGAACGACTTCGTCAAGCTCTGCAATTACCTCAAACACATCCGGAAAACTGTAATCGGAGTCAGGATAGGGTATCCATTCTGTTTGCTTCCCTTGTTCTATCTGCTTGAGAAATTCAAGCAACCACTGTGGCACTGCACTATCCTCGTCCAAGTTGTTTTGCCAAACGATCTCATGTACCTTGGTCTTTATCTGGGCTGTTGCTGGAGTAAAGCTTGAAGCTTCAGCTAAGGAAATGATTGCTTCTTCGAGTTTGCCTGTCATTTTATCCTCTCACTTATCAAGATATCAGGTTCCATTAGGGTCTGGGATACATAGTTATGAGCTTAAAGTTATCCCCCGTACCGTCATTGCTCCATGCTACGTAGAAGGTGTTACAAGGAAGAGTCGTAGGTTTAAGATTGCTGCTACCAGTATCTAGTTCATAAGTCTCTCCGACTCCAGCTAGTGTATAGTGATTGCTATACCCCTTTTTCCATCCTCCTGCTCTATTCTGCTTATTGGCGTTCAAGTCATTAATCGCCATTATCATTGCCTTTAAATGCATTGCATCGCTTGCAAACTTGCTAGATTTTCCGTCAGGCGGCAATGAATTACGCCCGGAAGGCGTCGTACCGGTGGTTAATCGTGTTAGGTGTTGAGCTGCTGTTGTGTGACTGCCATGATCCGTATATGAATGACCCCCATCATCATCATATGTAGCGGGCTTATTATGATCAAAGACTCTTTGGACTATGTTGTCTGCTACTCTTTGAACTACTTCAAGTTTAGCTTGGACTGCACCTCCATTCTGCTGCACAACATGAGTCAACTCATGCGCCAACAACTCCTGCCCACCCCGACTCCCAGGATTATATTCTCCCTGCCGAAAGAACACATCTTGTCCCGTAGTGAAAGCCCGCGCCTGAATTGACCGATTCAACAAATCAGACTGACCATCCGTGTGAACCTTCACCCCACTAAAATCAGCGCCAAATGCCACCTCCATCGGTTGGCGGATATTGTCCGCCATCGTCACTCCTCCACCCCTTGCTTGGTTAATGGACGCTTCCAGGTCTGGCGCAGCAGCCATAAGAGCCTCAGCCCGACGCTGCACCATCGGCTTCATTTGTAATTCTTCCTCATCTTCTGGCACTTCTTGCCGTTGGAGTGTGCTATTGCCCAGAGATTTCATTTGTAATTCTTCTTCATCCCCTGGCGCTGACTGTCGTTGCACCACAGGCGTGATGAAATTTGCCAAAGGCTTCATCTGCAATTCTGACTCTTCTGGCATCGTCTCTGGTTGGATAGACTGGCGATTTACAGGCTGCACTATTCTTTGCATTACCTGGTGTGCTACGCTATCAGCTTCCTGCTCATACTTATCCCCAGGCTGGCTAATTGAGAGTTTTGCTTGGGGATTACGCAAGGGTATTCGACTAATGTCGTGGGTGAGAGGTTTATGAAGTGGCTGCACCAATGGAACTGCTTGGGGTGAAGCTTGTGAGGATTCTAAACCAAAGCCGGGTATCCGGTGTTTGAGAGATGGTATTGAGAAGGAAGCAGTGTTAGCTTTTTTGGACTGGCTTACATGTTCTCTCATTTTTTTCTCCTGATGCCCAAGCAGTCGGTGGATGAATATTTGCTAGTTCGCATATCTAGAATACAGCGATCGCACTTGTAACACAATTCACCCAAAGTCTAAATCCAGGCAAAGACCAAGTTAGACTTTTGGCTACTTTTGATTCTGATGCAGTACCTTTAGCCTTGATTCTAGGAGAGATTTTTTTATTTATGGACTCAAAACAACAACAAACTTTTTTCACGTTCGATGGAGATGTTGGCGGTACTGCTGGCTACGCTGGGGTTTCAGTAACTTATAATGCCAACAAAGTCGCTAAAACGGCAAGTAAATATCTCAACGACTCACTGCTTATGAGCCAACTGACAGAACACGTGTATAAACTTTTGCTAGAAGACCTGCGATCGCAGCGTGAAAGGGTAGGTAATTATAGTTCTCAGAGGTGGTTGTGATGGTTACAACTCCTAAAAATGCCAGGGTTACTCCAAATCCTAAGAATGCCAACATTACTCCAAGTTCTAATAATGGCAAGGTTACTCCAAGTTCCAATAATGGCAACATTACTCACGAACTAAACTATGTCACTACTAATCGTTTTTATGTAGAGATAGACAATACTATTGCTGCATCTTTTACTGAATGTTCAGGATTAAGTGTTCAAATTAAGAAAAATGTTTTTAATGAAGGTGGTGTCAACGACCAGCAAAGAATTTATTTAGGTCATACAGAATTTGCAGACATAACTCTTAAACGTGGAGTTACAGATCATCCAGGTTTTTGGAACTGGATGAGTACAGTTTTTGATGAAAAAAAGAAGACATCTCGACGCAATGTCAATATTCTGATTTTCAATCAGGCTGGTGAAACAATGATGAGTTGGACTTTGATTGGTGCTATTCCCATAACTTGGAAAACACCTACACTCCAAGCAGATGGAAACGCAGTTGCCATTGAAGAATTAACTTTAGCTTATGAAGGGTTACAAGTTGCAAGGGCTACAGGAGGAGGCACTTCTGTACAACGAAATCAGAAAACAGGATATTTCGTTTCTAGTTAATTGGCTATTTTTCAATTATAACTATGCAAATTATTCAATCTCCATTAGGAAACAATGTTCATCCACTTGGGGTAATATCATCTTTATCTCATCCTCATAGAATGGGATTGAGAAAAGAGTCTCATTCTCTACATTCGCGAAGTAATTTTATCAGTACTATACAAACTAAACCATCATTAGTCACATCCTCTAAATTTTTATTGTTTCGTGAACATGAAGCATCGAACCAACCATTAATAGGTTGGGATAGTGGGGATACTCAGGATATAAATAATGAGTTTCCATTACTGGCATTAGATTCTTTGGATTCAATAGCTCAAGAAGAAAAAAGTAATATTAAGAGTAATGAATCAGGAAAAGGTAGTATTACAGATATACAGCCAAATCGCATTGATAACAATTCGATTAATGAGATTTCGACAGAACTAAAGATTCCAAGTAAATCTAAATCAAAAAAAACAAATAAATCTCAAAAACCACCAGAGAAAAAAACAAAATCCACATCGAGAACTAAAAAAGCAGTTAAATCATCTGCAACTAAGAATATTGAGCAAGTTTTTGATGAAAAGAAAATTACTATTAATCGTAAAGAAGATAGCTTATTAGCAAATACCAATAGTAATTTAGAGGCAATTACAGCTATTGAACCAGACTTAATATTAAAAAGCACCGCAAATGATTTGGTCACAGATAATGCTGTCGTTGATAATTCTCTAACTTTGTCCTCACCACTTACCTCGCCTGATGTAGATGATGCACCTACTTTACTCAATCCTTTAGCGAATGATGAAAATAGCGTAGGGGCGCATAGCTATGCGCCCCTACCACATGTTGCTGTACCTAATTCTGAGTCTTCAGTTGCAAAAAGCCCTATTGCAATACAACAAGAAATTGACTCCAGTGTAACGAGTGAATCTCCAGCCAGTGCGCCTGTTCAGTTAACACCTACCTCAGCCAATATTAGCGCCACATCGCCTGAGATTGGTGAAGCACCATTAATTACTGCCACATCACCTGAGATTGGTGAAACAGCGATCGCACCATTAATTACTGCCACATCACCTGAGATTGGTGAAACAGCGTTGGCGCAGCCCGCCGTAGGCATCGCACCACAAGTTAGCGCCAAATCACCTGAAATTGGTGAAGCACCACAAGTTAGGGACACATCGCCTGAAATTGGTGAAAATGTGATCGCACCAAAAGTGACTGCAACATCACCTGAGATTGGTGAAACAGCGTTGGCGCAGCCCGCCGTAGGCATCGCACCACAAGTTAGCGCCAAATCACCTGAAATTGGTGAAGCACCACAAGTTAGGGACACATCGCCTGAAATTGGTGAAAATGTGATCGCACCAAAAGTGACTGCAACATCACCTGAGATTGGTGAAACAGCGTTGGCGCAGCCCGCCGTAGGCATCGCACCACAAGTTAGCGCCAAATCACCTGAAATTGGTGAAGCACCACAAGTTAGGGACACATCGCCTGAAATTGGTGAAAATGTGATCGCACCAAAAGTGACTGCAACATCACCTGAGATTGGTGAAACAGCGTTGGCGCAGCCCGCCGTAGGCATCGCAC
>NZ_CALMFY010000229.1 GCF_937863485.1 uncultured Nostoc sp.
TCTACTACTCCCAAGGCAGATACAGCGAAGCTGAACCCCTTTTCATCCAAGCTTTAGATATTTTAGAGCCTTGGTTAGGTGCAAATCATCCTAATACTGTTACTGTGCGTGGAAATTTGGCAGATTTACGCGATCGCCTTTCCTCAAATCAAGAATAGGCAAGTTTTGTGCAAAGCGTATCAAGTTAAAAGTTAGATTTGCGATCGCCTAAATTAAAATTCATATTGAACTAAGTAAAAATCCCTGATTACTTACTCAAAAGCAGCTTTTAGTTTCACATTTTGGTGTTTTCCGCAAGCAAAAGAAGCTTTTACATACTCAAAAGCAGCTTTTAGTTTCACATTTTAGTGTTTTCCGCAAGCAAAAGCAGCTTTTACTTTCTCATTTTGGTGTTTTCGGCAAGCAAAATAAAGTCCAAATTGTTAGGAGTTATTAATTTTTAGAAGAGTGGAAGCTTTGTTTGCTGGATTAAATTTTACTATGAAAATTTAAAACTATATAATGCATCCATTCACTTCCTTGCGTCAAGGTGGTGAAGTTTCAGCCGGAATTGTAGGGATATTCTTTGGAGAAGAGTGATGAAGGTGCGTATTGTTTCTATGCTCTATGCGACCGCAGCTTTGTTGATTTTTCCTGCTCCTGCTCGGTCTGCGATCGAAAAGGTTGTTGGAGGTGGTGGTGTTCATCAAGGTGAAACACGTCGTATTACTGTCATAGGAGATGGGATTGATTTTGCGACTTCGGTCGCTTCCTCAGATGCACGAATTGGTGTCAGGCTTCTTAGTAAGAAAGGAATTGCACAGGGTAGAGCCAAAGGGCAGGTTGTACTGGAAGTTGCTGTGTCTCTCGATGTTCCTAAAGATCAGAATTTTAACCTGACGGTTCAAATCGCCCCAAACCTTTATTACTCCAAGGGAGGTTCTGAAACGGTTCGGCTGAATGTGCAGGCATATCCCAACAGTTCATGGAGACCTTTGTTTCATTTTGCCCCCTCATGGGGATGGATGAATGATCCCAACGGTCTTGTCTACGTAAATGGGACGTACCATCTCTATTATCAAGCAGTTCCGTTCTCCCGGGATAATGGAGGTCAACTAAACTGGGGACATGCGGTTAGCACTGATTTGGTTCACTGGTCTGGGCGCAGAGACGCTATGTTCAATCCGCCGATGGATCTTCTTGGCAGTAGTGACGATCAAAATCAAGTCTGGTCTCCCTTTTCGGGGTCGGCTGTAGTCGTTAGTGGTGAAGCTGCAAAACAGTCATCCTGCGACTGCTCAAACCTTTGTGTTGCTTCCATATTCACGAAGAACACTCCGATTATCACCCTCCAGGATCAATGGCTTGCTGCTAGCTGCGATGGAGGCGAATCCTTTAAAGCACCGGAGAGTGTATTGCCTAACTTGACACCTCCGAAACCAGATTTTCGAGATCCGAAGGTATTCCCCTATAAGGGGCGCTGGATCATGGTATTAGCTGTTGGAGACAAAATCGAGCTTTACGAGTCTGCGAATCTCAAACAGTGGAATCTCCTGTCCTCTCTCCCGCTCTACAGCAGCCTCACCACTTTAGGCCCTTTTGTCGAAACCCCAGATTTGATTGAGTTACCCGTGAGCAATTCAAAGACTAACGAAACCAAGTGGGTGCTGACCTATAGCGAAGGGTTCCTCCCGCCCGTGGCCTGCCAGGGTTTTCGAGACAGTACCGGAATGCCGCTCACTGCCCCTGCCCTGAAAAAGCAATGTGAAAGGTCACGAAATTTTACCTCACGTAGTCTCTATATCATCGGCGAATTTGATGGTAAGCAGTTCAAGCAGGAGTCACAGCCTCGACTTTTAGATTTTGGGTCAGATTTTTATGCACCTCAAACCTGGTCTAACACTCCAGGACGACGAATCTTAGCGGCCTGGCAAAATAATTGGCATTACGCCCACCAAGTTCCAACAACGCCTTGGCGAGGACACTTGAGCATTCCGCGAGATTTGGGGCTGATTAGAGATAATGGCACCTATTGGCTGACTCAAACTCCAGTTCAAGAACTAGCGGCTTTAAGAAATTCTGCGCTTGGGCGTGTTACTCGGCTACGGGATAAACCCCTGACCAACAGGACACCAGATGAACTGAAGAATTTTCGTTCCACGGCATTCGATGCTGACCTAGCAATTGATGTCGCGGGTTTGCCCAAAGTCAACTCCCAAATCAAGATTCAGCTTCGAGCGGGTGATACAGGGCAAGGAATGGTGTTGACATGGCGACGTACTGGTGCTGACAAGGGAGAGCTATCACTAACGCGCTCTGCTTCTGAAGCGGGTGGTTCGACTTCAGAATTAACTCAACAAGAGTCTGGGTTTATCGGTCAATGGTTGTCTACCTCTGTTCCGCTTGCAGCACCAATAGTTCAGCGACTCATGTCAGGTTCAAAGAACGCCCAACCCAGTACAAGATCGCAGATCGCTCAGGTGCCTGTTGTGGTATCTGGTAAGAATAATAGCATCTTAAAACTTCGGATTCTCGTGGATCGAAGTTCGGTAGAAGTGTTTGCCGGCGATGGACGAATCGTGTTAAGCGGTTTATTCTTTCCTGATGCATCCAATAAACAGTTCAAAATGTATACAACAGGGGGAAATGCAAAGTTAGTGAGCTTGACTATATATCCGTTCAGTAATGACTGATGATTTCATATAACGACTGCAAACTGAACTTCATCTATGTTGAGAACTGTAGTTTTTGCCCTCACCCTAAATCCCTCTCCCAAGTAGGGAGAGGGACTTCTTTCTAGCTCCCCTTCTCCCATTATTGGGAGAAGGGGCTGGGGGATGAGGGTTTTTTCTGTTCATATGGAAAGAACTACAGTTTTCAAGGTGGACGCTGTTTAATCAACCATCAGTGCAGGGCAAATGCATCATATCAACAAGAAGATTTTATTCTCAATCGGCTGGAAAGTAATTGTATTAATCGCCGCTTATTCACATAAATTTAGTAACGCCGATAGCGTTCGCGCAGCGTCTCGTAGAGAAGCGTTAGCGAGTCTTCTCCCAAGGGGAGACGCCAAGGGCGAACGAGCGTCATAGCCCGTCGTAGACATCGCTTTAAGTTTTAGAAACTAAACCAAACGAGAAATGCCGATTTTGTCGTTGGTTCTTAACCTTCAGGACTTACGCACAGGTAATGGAAAATCGAACCGCAGAGTCCGCAGAGGGCACGGAGAAATAAGAGTTTCAGAGAGTTCTTGCGTAAGTCCTAACCTTGTTTGCGATCGAGAGTAATTTAGATGCGTTTGCCCTGACTGCTAGAGGCGATCGCTTTTCTTTAGAGAAAGTTGTAAAAAAGCTCATCGATTCTTGGTAACGCTGCTCACGCCATGTTGCCAGACGTGACAGATAAGCTGCGATATTGGCGGGATTATGGAGATAGTAAGTAATAGTAGCGTGAATTTGCTCCAAACTCAAACTAGATATATTAAACTATGATAGCCTCGCCCCAACAAAACTACGTCACCGTTGAAGAATACCTCCAAGTGGAGGAACAGAGCAATATCAAGCATGAATATATAGACGGCTACATTTACGCAATGGCTGGAGCGCTAGATCCACACGTTACCATTGCTCTTAACCTGGCATCTTTCCTCCGTAATCATCTGCGCGGCTCTGGAAGGCGTGTTTACATCGCTGACATGAAAGCCAGAATTGAATCTCTAAATCGCTTTTATTATCCCGATGTGATGGTTACTTGCGATCGACGAGATCAAGAAACGCCAGGTTATAAAAGATTTCCCTGTTTAATTGTCGAAGTTTTATCTAATTCTACTGAAGCCTTTGACCGGGGCGACAAATTCGCTGATTATCAAACCCTGGAAAGTCTGCAAGAATATGTTTTAATTAATACAAAGCGTCAACGAGTTGAGTGTTTTCGACGCAATGAGCAAGGGTTGTGGGTTTTACAATCCTACACAGCAGAACATGAATCATTTCGACTCAACAGCGTGGATTTTGAGGAAACAATGGCAGCACTCTACGAAGATGTAGTTTTTGAATAATCTAATTATGATGGGGCATTCGCCGCGATATTTAGTAAACTATATAACTGATAAGCCTTGAAGGCTTCCTTACCAGGCGGAAGCGTTGATGAAAGCAGGCACAATTGATTAAATAAAAAGTTATGGCGCTCATAGTTCAGAAATACGGTGGTACATCTGTCGGTTCAGTCGAACGGATTCAAGCTGTTGCACAGCGTGTTTATAAAACTGTTAAAGCTGGAAACTCTATTGTCGTAGTGGTTTCGGCAATGGGCAAAACCACCGATGGACTCGTCAAACTAGCTACTGAAATTTCTCCAAATCCTAACCGCCGGGAAATGGATATGCTGCTTTCTACTGGCGAACAAGTAACGATCGCCTTACTCAGTATGGCATTGCAGGAACTCGGACAGCCTGCAATCTCGATGACTGGCGCTCAGGTAGGAATTGTTACTGAAGCAGAACACAGCCGCGCTCGGATTTTGCATATTGAAACTACTCGCCTAACTCGCCACATAAATGAAGGTAAAGTAGTTGTAGTAGCTGGCTTCCAAGGCACATCTAGCGCTGGAGAGATGGAAATTACGACTTTGGGTCGTGGTGGTTCCGACACTTCGGCGGTGGCGATCGCAGCTGCATTACGAGCAAATTTTTGTGAAATTTATACAGATGTTCCCGGTATTTTAACTACAGATCCCCGCTTAGTTGCCGAAGCTCAGTTGATGGATGCCATCACCTGCAATGAAATGTTGGAACTAGCTAGCTTGGGCGCAAAAGTGCTACATCCCCGCGCTGTGGAAATTGCTCGTAACTATGGTGTTCCCCTTGTAGTTAGGTCTAGCTGGACGGATGACCCCGGTACTTGGGTAACATCAGCTAAACCCCAAGGGCGATCGCTGATCAATTTAGAAATTGCCCGTCCGGTGGATCATGTAGAATTTGACACTGACCAAGCAAAGGTCGCTTTATTGCGCGTACCTGACAAACCAGGCGTAGCAGCAAGGTTATTTGGCGAAATTTCTCGGCAAAAAGTAGACGTAGATTTGATTATTCAGTCAATTCATGAAGGTAACAGTAATGACATTGCCTTTACGGTCACCACACCAATATTAAAACGGGCAGAAGCAGTAACAGCAGCGATCGCCCCAGCACTCAGGAGTCAATCTAACCCCAAATTTGACGAAGCCGAGGTAATGGTAGAACATAACATTGCCAAAGTCAGCATCGCAGGCGCAGGAATGATTGGGCGTCCTGGTGTGGCTGCGAAGATGTTCGCCACCTTAGCAGCAGCTGGGGTGAACATTCAAATGATTTCCACCAGCGAAGTGAAAGTAAGTTGCGTAGTAAATACAGCCGAATGCGATCGCGCCGTCCTAGCACTCTGCACCGCCTTTGAGATCGAAGCAAAAAGCGGAGAACTTCTAACTCCTAACCCTTGTACAGACGCGATTAATCGCGTCTCTCCTGCTAACCCCTATACAGACGCGATTAATCGCGTCTCTCCTCACTCCTCCCCCACTCCTCCCGTTCGCGGCGTTGCTTTAGATTTGAACCAAGCGCGTCTTGCTATTCGCCAATTGCTAGATCGTCCGGGGATGGCGGCGAAGCTGTTTGGACTATTAGCGCAACATAATATCAGCGTTGATATGATTATCCAATCTCAGCGCTGTCGAGTAATTGATGGTGTTCCCAGGCGGGATATTGCCTTCACAATCTCGCGGCTGGATGGGGAAAATGCAAAACAAATGCTCACCCAAGTAGCGGCAGAATTAGGATGGGGTGAAGTTGTTTTAGATAGTGCGATCGCTAAGGTGAGTATTGTCGGTGCAGGTATGGTAGGACAACCAGGTGTCGCCGCTAAAATGTTTGAAGCTTTAGCCCAACAACAAATTAATATTCAAATGATTGCCACTTCAGAAATCAAAATTAGTTGTGTCGTGGCGCAAGAGCAAGGTGTTAAAGCTTTGCAAGCCATTCATGCAGCCTTTGGACTGGCTGGTAGTGAGAAATTTGTCGTGCCAGCGTAAAATCTGACTCTAACTCCCTCTTTGTTGTGCGTACAGAGACTATTTTCTGCTTGCATTGCTAATGCATCGACCTGCAATGTTAATGCATCGGCCGCATTGTTAATGTATCGACTTACAATGGCATAACATCGACCTGCAATGGCATAATATCGACTTGCAATGGCATAATATTGACCTGCAATGGCATAATATCGACTTACAATGGCATAACATCGACCTGTATTGTTAACGTGAGTTCGATAGATTTGATATGACTCCTCTCCAAACCTCTCCCCAAAGCAGGGAGAGATTTCTCTCGTTCCTATGCTCCGCATAGGAATGGCTGATTAGAGGCTCTGCCTCAAGTTAGATATTGAGTCAGAGCCTCAATGAATGCATTCCCATTCCCATGTCAGAGCATGGGAACGAGGGAACGAGGGAAGCCTGATTAAGCTAGGTTTTTAGAACTTGTGTGTCCACCGTAGCCTACAAAGAGAGGGAGGCTAGGTGGGAGAGGTTCCTCGAACTACGCCGTAGCAGTCTACACATTTATCTGATTTTTAATTTTTAACATTAATAACACCTAAGCTATAATCAAACAATTTATAAAACTATATTTATATTGATGAATAGTCATTTCTTAGATGGACGTTATCGAATACTAAAAGTTCTCAATGATCGTGAAAAGGGGAAAACATATCTAGTTGAAGATGTTAATCTTCCTGGCAGCCAATTTGTAGTAAAGCAGTTATGTCCGCATAGTAGCAATCCTCAAACTTTAACCATCCTGCGTCGCTTGTTTGCCAGTAAGACAGCAACTTTAGAAAAACTAGGACAGGAACACAAGAAAATTCAAAAGTTAATTGCTTGTTTTGAAGAAAATGAAAAATTCTATATAGTCCAAGAATTTATCCCCGGTAATCCTTTAACTAATGAAATTATCCAGGGACAACCTCTGAGCGAAGACCAAGTTATTCTTCTTTTATCAGAGATATTAGAAATTTTGAGGATTGTACATAGTTATGGGATAATTCATCAGGATATTAAACCAGCAAATATTATTCGTCGTGAGTCAGATAAAAAGTTAGTTTTAGTTGATTTTGCTATTGTTAACGAAGCCATTACTAAAACCGTTGATAATCTCGAATATATGCCTAGAGAACAAGTTAACGGCAACCTCAAATACAACAGCGATATATATGCTTTAGGTATAGTTGCGATCGCAGCACTTCTAGGTTTACCAGCAAAGGAAATATCTCAACTGCAAAGTCAGAAAAATAAGCTAACAGGTGAAATAGTTTGGCGTCACAAAAATATAAAAATTAACAGAAAATTAGCAAAAATTCTTAATAGGATGGTGCGTTTTGACTATCGTAAGCGCTACCAGTATGCGACCGAAGTTTTAGACGATCTGAAAAATATAACAAATGTTGATCGCGATCAGCAAAAACAGCATGATAAAAAATTATTACTAATTCTAGCGGGGGTAGCTGGCTGTATCACACTTGGTGTTGGAGCATGGTTTTTGCATTCACTAAAACCTGTAAGTGATGCTCAACAACAATTATATCAAGAAGGAGTAAATAAATATGACGCAGGAAACTATGAAGGAGCAGTTGAAGATTTCAATCAGGTTATTGAATTAGATCCACATAACGCTTTGGCTTATAATCGGCGAGGCGATGCTTATTATCGATTAGGAGACTATGAGCAAGCACAAGCAGACTCTAGCCAAGCCATTTTACTCAATCCTCAAGATGCTAATGCCTATTTTGACCGAGGATTTGCTTTTTCTGAATTAAACAAATACAAAGAAGCGATCGCTGACTATACCCAAGCAATTAAGTTAAATTCTGAGAATGGATATGCTTACTATGGCCGGGGGTTAGCCCGTGCCCAACTCAAGGATAATAAAGGCGCAATTGGAGATTTTAGCAAAGCGATCGCTCTTAAGCCTCAGTATAGCGAAGCCTACTTGCAGCGAGGGATTCTCCGCCGTCGCCTCAGACAAAGACTTGGAGCAATCCAAGATTTTGATACAGTAATTAAGATTAATCCTAGTGATGCCAAAGCTTATTATCAAAGGGGTTTAACTCAATCTCTCAATAAACAAAAATATATAGCGCTTAAAGATTACACGGATGCAATTAGCATCAATCCTAAATACATAGAAGCTTATCTTAATCGTGGTGATGTTTACAGTGATCTGGGAGATAAACTCGAAGCTACTGAAGATTACAACGCTATTTTACAGATTGATCCTAAATTTATTGCAGCTTATATCCACAGAGGTATTCACCGCTTTTCTTTCGGAGATTATAAAGGCGCTATTGAAGATTACACCGAAGTCCTGAAACTAGATCCTAATAATATAACAGCTTACAATAACCGTGGTAATGCTTATCTCGAACTGGGAAATAAAAAAGCTGCAAATCAGGATTATTCACGAGCGATCGCCATTAATGCTAACAATGCCTTAGCCTACTATAACCGAGGTGTGATTCGCACCAAGCAGAAAAATAAACAGGGAGCGATCGCAGATTTCAAAAAAGCTGCAAAACTATTCCAACAGCAAGGAGAAAAAGATAGTTATCAAGATGCACAGAGAGAAATTGCAATTCTGCAAAATAAGTCAGCACCAGCACCAACTACTCGCCCTAAATCTGGAATATGATTTTTATCACGTCAGCGAACATTTACAAAGATTTGCAGATGCTACTTTTAATGATGAAAAAAAACGTAAATCTTGGTTTCAAAAAGCACGCAAAACTTTAAAAAAAGCTAATGTTTTAAACTTAATAAAGCAGATGAATTTATCATTTCAGCCACTGGAGAGCGTTGTAAAACAACAGTTTCACAGAGAGATTATATTTTAGGTGCATATGGTGAAGGGCGTTTAAATTACGCTAGGATTTTAGCAAAAAAACTACCTATTGGTAGTGGTGCGATTGAGAGTTTAATCAGACAAGTTGTCAATTTAATAATGAAGTGTCTTTTGGACTTGGGAAAAATTATTGATGGTGGCTGGGCCAGATAATATTCTCTTACGTCTGGTAACTGTGCCGATCACACCCAAAGTAAAGACCAAACTGAGAACATTGGATGGTTCAGGTACTGCTTTTATTTTACTTGTTGAGATACCACAAACTTCGTCATGTCCTCACCGATAATTTCATGTGTACGACGAGTTGGATGATATTCATCCCAGAAATAGTATTGATCGGGTGTTGAACACGCAGGCTTAATCTCAGGAAAGGTAGGTTGGCAAGGATCATTCACATTGATCAAACCATAGTCTCCTGGTTTGGAGCGAATCAAGTTACTAATGCCAGTATAATCGTAGTCAGCAATTTCAACGCCTAACTGCTGACTAAGAGCATTTAATCGGGAGCGAAGAAGCGTATTAAATGAATCCCTAAACTCAGTTGCTTGATCAACTTTATTTTCATCTACTATCGCAGGCACTATAGCAGGATTTAAAGAATTCACTACCAAAAATTGCTTTGCACCTAGTGCAGCTAGTTTAGACACGTCTTCTTCAATATTGCTTACAGCTTGGGCGGAAAGTTGTGTAATTGTACCAGGCTGATTAAAGTCATTATACTGGAAGTAGTCATTTGCTGAGGCGAAGATAATATATAGAGCATTCTTATCGGCAGTTTGTCCCTGAAGTCCTGCCTTGTATTGGTCTATTTGACCGAATACGCCAGTATTTTGGTATGGATCTAGCCAAGTGTGATAATTTCCATTTCCACTCTTAGCACCACCCACCGCGTAATCTGTCAGGTTTAGTTGGAGGTTTCTAGCTAACACTTCAACTGCTGTTGATCCATTAGTCCAGCGTCCCCCTACATCATACAATCCTAAAGCTGGATCGGCAGGTAAAAGAGTTGAATCGGGCACACCTGCATTAACGGCATTGGTTGAAATTTGCAATGCTGCTCCGTTATCTGAATAGCTATCGCCAAAGGCATAAATTTGAGAAATCGATCCAAATGAAGCTGCATGTACCTTGGGAGCTTTTACCGTAATACCATTAAAAGCAACTTGTCTAAACATGATCGGAAATTTCTTCAAAAAGGGGTATTATTTGTAAGCGCAAATTGAGAAACAAATTTTGTCTGGCGTAAACTTACCACAACCCCAGTGCTTCTTATGTATAGTTTTAATGAAGCTCCCTGTGAGAACTATTCAAACGATTTTTGGTAGAAACAGGTTTCTGCGTAGAATTCAGTGTGTGTACTTGATTTCTCAGCCTAACAACCAGTAGTTATGAATTCCTACTCGTATGGAATTCATGTAGGAAAAGTAGGGAGTTTTTTTAAGGTCAGGACTTACGCAAAATCATGATAAAACGAACCGCAAAGGACGCATTCGCGCAGCGTCTCGTAGAGAAGGACACAAAGGAATAAGAGTTTCAGAGAGTTATTGCGTAAGTCCTGAAGGTTTCAGGAACGATTAATTGTGCTGTAGAATTATTAAGCATTTAGTAATATTAGTAAAAATATAATAAACAGGGAAAAGTTAGTCTATAAAGTGCCATAGCCTCGCTCTGTGCCTTGCCTTATTCACCTTGGCGGTTGCTACGGGAAACAAAGGCTTTATCGCAATCAAAGACTGGATTAATGAGGTGAAATCGACCTATGAGTGACTTAGTTTTCCTACCCGCTCATCAACTTGCTCAGATGATTCGCGATCGCCAAGTCTCTGCTCTTGAAGTGTTCGATGCTTACCTGGCGCAGATTTTTAAACATAACTCAAAGCTGAATGCGATTTGCACGTTAGACGAAGACAATGCTCGTGCTACAGCCAAGCTTGCTGATGAAGCCCTAGCCAGAGGAGAACACTGGGGCGCTCTGCACGGTGTTCCTGTAACGATAAAAGACATTTTTGAAACAGTTGGACTCCGTACCACAGCAGGTTATATTCCTCTCAAAGACTACATTCCTCAACAAGATGCCACCGTTGTAGCAAGGCTGCGGGCAGCAGGAGCCGTTATCCTGGGAAAAACGAACATGGCCGAACTGGCTGGTGATTTTCAAAGTACAAATTCTCTGTTTCCCCGGGTAAATAATCCCTGGAATCTTGACTACACAGCAGGTGGTAGTTCTGGAGGCAGTGCCGCTGCTGTTGCAGCCGGACTTTCACCATTAGATATAGGCAACGATATTGCGGGTTCCGTGCGCCAGCCTGCAACTTTCTGTGGTGTGTATGGTTTAAAGCCAACAGATCGCCGGATTTCCACCGCAGGAAGTATCCCTGAAGTACCGGGAATGCCGCTATGTTTGCGACAAATGTTGACTATTGGCTGTTTTGGGCGATCGCTCGAAGATATTCGCCTTTGTTTTTCACTGATAGCTGGTGCTGATCTGCGTCGCCCAGATGTGCCACCGATAACCCTTGATACCCCATCTGGAAAGTCTTTGCAGGATCTTAAAATTGCTTGGATTGATGAATGGGTGGAGGTTCCCGTTGCTGCACAAATTCGAGGCGCAGTACAGACAGTCGTGCAAAAACTTGCTCAAGCAGGTACTCATATTGAACGCTGGCTTCCCAAAGACTTTGATCTATCGACAGTGTGGAACCTCCACGGGAGGATGGAAGCATACATCAACAACTACGCCCAACCCAAGGATGGCTATAATCTGCGACGCAGTTTAGAGTTACTCTTTCGCACCGCAACTCAAGGCGACAAAAAACTCCGAAAATTGGGAAATTTCAGTAGCTTTCTCCCAGAACTTTTGAATCCCAGTTTAAGAGGATATTTCGAGACACTCACCGAGCGCGATCGCTTCATTGCCCAAATCGATGAAGCCCTAGAAGCATGGGATGTATGGCTCACTCCTGTGACAGCAACCCCTGCATTTACTCATCGTCCGGCTTGGAGCGCCATTGATATTGAGGGCAAATCCTATCCTCATGCGGTGGCAAACGGGGCTTACACCATACCATTTAATCTTAGTGGTCATCCGGCGGTGGTGATTCCCATAGGGCAAACTCACAATGGCTTACCGATTGGAATGCAGATTGTGGGAAAGCGATGGCGCGAGATGGAGTTGTTGGCGATCGCTCAACAACTTGACAAAGTGGTTGGTGATTTCCGCCATCCATTGGGCTATTGAATATTTGCACAGGAGAATCAAAAGTATTTTTACACAAATGTTACAAATAATTTCACATGAAATTAATGCTTAATCATAGATGAAATACTATGTAACATCATTGAGACAGTGTAAATTTATATTACTTCACCTGAGGAAAAAATTATGTCTGAAAACAAACCAGAAGAACTAAATTCACAAGCAGTACCCTTCTTTGCCCGATTTTTAGAAGGGCAAAGCTTTGAAGACCTATCTGATCAAGAATCAGAAGGGATTGGCGGTGGAAGTTGTGGTGTAACTAATAAGCATAAAGATGAATTGAGGGAAACTCGGAAGTACCCATCCGATAAAGATGATGTAGTAACGGAAAAGTATCCCTATGATAGTGATGAACAGGTTTTTACTACTCTGAAGTTCCCTTCAGACAGCGAGGAGCATGTAGCGGCAATAAAATAACTGCATACTTTTGAGTACACCAGAGATGCTGTTTTAAAAAATATTCTGAGAGGAAAAACACTGTTAACTTTGCCAACTCCATCTAGGGGTTGGCTTCCCATTAAAACTAAGTTTATTTTTTTAATGCTTTATTTTTTTAATAGTTGACAATACAAGAACTCAATGAAGATATTTTATGCACGTTGACCGTGATGTAGTTTTATTAATCACCCATAGTGGTGATTACTTTACAATAGATAGAGTTGCAGAAGCTGTATCAAAACGAGGCGCACAGCCATTTCGCCTTAATACTGATAAGTTTCCAATGACAGTACAAATCGAGGCGAATTTAAGTAACTCTGGGAGTAATCATAAACTGGAATATGGCGATGTCTTACGACAAGCCGCTCCGCGTCTACGCTCCCTGAACACCGAGCAAGTGCAAGCTGTATGGATGCGACGGATCTGGGAACCTGATTTAGGTAAAGAATTAGCTCCCCAATTCCAAGCAGCCTGCTCTAGTGAATCACTCGCAGTCTTAGATGGCTTTTGGGACAGTCTGAGGGGAGCTACCTGGGTGGATGATTTACAACGGATTAGTGCAGCTGAAAACAAGCTACGCCAACTGAGAATTGCATCAGAAGTTGGTCTTGTCATACCTCGGACTATCGTCACCAACAATCCTCAACAAGCACGAGAGTTTTTTGGGGAAGTTAAAGGAAAAATGGTTGCCAAGTTACTCAGACCTCTTTCTTATGGGATGCAAGCCTCCTCTTTTTTCATGTATACCAGCGCCGTTAAAGAAGAAGACTTACTTGATGCTGAAACACTGCGCTATTGTCCAGTTGTGTTTCAAGAACAAATCCCCAAACAGCTAGAACTACGTGCAGTGTATGTGAATGGTAATCTCTTTGTCGGCGCACTGGATGCGTCTGAGTATGCAGCATCCACCCAAGATTGGCGACGTGGGACAAAAGAGGCTCTCACCTGGCAACCCTATCAATTACCTGATAAACTAATCCGTTGCCTCGATGCTTTTATGGCAAGGTTTGGACTGATTTTTGGAGCATTTGACTTCATCAAAACGCCATCAGGGGAATACGTTTTTCTAGAAATTAATCCTACAGGAGAGTGGGGGATGCTGGAGAGAGATTTAGAATACCCGATCGCAGATGCGATCGCATCTGCACTACTTTCAAAAAGTCCTAAGCAAAATGCTCTTACTTAAAAATTCACAACCAACTGACAGCCTTTATAAATTTAGGGGCTTGTTAATTTTTAATTTTTAATTTTTAATTCGGAGCGAAGCGACGTGACTGTTTTAATCATTACTCACAGCGAAGACAACGAAAGTATTCCTCTAGTTATTCAGGCAATTGAAGCCCAAGGAGGGAAAGCATTTCGTTTTGACACAGACCGATTTCCCACAGAAATCATTTTAGATGTTTACTATGCTGGAAGTGAACGAGTTACTCTGCTCGTAGATGACCAAACATTAGATTTGAGTGAAGTCTCAGCAGTTTGGTATCGGCGTATTGCAATTGGGTCAAAAATTCCCGACTCGATGGACAAGCAACTCAGACAAGCCTCACTGAAAGAATCTCGCGTCACCATTGAGGGAATGATTGCCAGTATTAAGGGTTTCCATCTCGACCCTCTGCCAAATATTCGCCGAGCCGAAAATAAGCAACTGCAATTACAAATAGCACGAGAGGTCGGTTTAGATACGCCACGCACTCTGACTACAAACAATTCAGTGGCAGTGAAGCAATTTGCCCAAGAGTGTAAGCAGGGAATGATTACAAAGATGCTCTCTTCCTTTGCCATTTACGATGAACAAGGACGAGAAAAAGTTGTGTTTACAAATCCAATTTCATCTGAGGATCTGGACAACCTTGATGGATTACGTTTCTGCCCAATGACATTTCAAGAAAAAATCCCCAAGGCATTAGAATTGCGGACAATTATTGTTGGTAAGCGTGTGCTGACAGCTGCGGTTGATTCTCAAGCTTTGGATCAGGCGCGTTACGATTGGCGCAAACAGGGAATTGCCTTACTCGATGCTTGGGAGTCATACACTCTGCCTGAAGATGTCGAAGAGAAACTGCTCAAACTCATGGCAGAATTTCGTTTGAACTACGGAGCTATTGATATTATTTTGACCCCTGATGGTCGTCATGTATTTCTTGAAGTTAACCCAGTTGGCGAGTTTTTCTGGTTAGAACGCTGTCCTGGCTTACCGATTTCTCAGGCGATCGCACAGGTTCTACAGAATTAAAGCTAAAAACTTTTCTTGCAAGAGCCTCAAATATAATTGCACAACTTACCTACTTAGGACTTACGCAAAAAACCTCTCAAACTCTCATTCCTCCGTGTACTCTGTGTCTCTGTGGTTCGTTCTTCCATGACTTGTGCGTAAGTCCTGCTACTAATGGGATAGTAGATATGTGGAAAGATGAAATTCTTGAAGAGATTTATAGAATACGAGAAGAACATGCAAAGGCTTTCAACTACGACTTACAAGCAATTTGTGATGATTTGAGACAAAAGCAAGCTGCAAGTAATCGGCAGATCATTTCACAGCCACTCAAACAACCCAGTCGCCGAAATAACAAATGCGATCGCCGAAATAACAAATGAGTTCGCCGAAATAGCAAATGCGAACGCTCCTACCTAGTTTCTCACCCCTTCGGTATTTTGGGTGGACACCAGAAGAGGTTTTTGCTGGACACCCCAAGGGATTCCAGAATTCCTCGCATAACCTCTGTGCAATACATCCAGTGTCCCAAATCGTCATACATGCGATCGGGATTAAACTCGACATTATAATGCAGTAGACCTCTTGCATAAGTCGAATAGACCCCCCTTAATCCCCCCGATATATTGGCTACGGTGTACACACAAGTCTGAAATATCTGATTAACCAAGGTTTTACCCCACCCTAACCCTCCCCTTATAAAGGGGAGCCACTGCGTTGGGCGGGCAATGCCCGACTTGTTCGCTTTTAGCGTTCCCGCAGGGTAGCATGTGGCGTGAGGGAACTAGATTTCCGGCTTCCCCCCTTTATAAGGGGGGATTGAGGGGGGTAATTCGACTTGTAGTGTACACCGTAGCCTTATAAAGGGGGGATTAAGGGGGGTCAAATGCTACAAAAAGTTGCTCAGTCAGCCCTGAAGCTTTCTGGTTATGAAGGCACGTCCTTTTACAATTTTGAGCAAATTCCTGACAAAAAGGCATTTAAGGATAAGTATCGTCAGGCATTAAATGCATTATCCATTGATGATATAACAGCAGAACGGATTGTTGCAGAAGCTAATAATGCCTTTCGGTTCAATTTACAGATGGCTCAGGAGTTAGAGGGAAGTTTAATCAAAGCACTCGGTCAAGTTCTGTTTAATAGCCTCACTCGTTCCCAGAATTCAGGTAGCACCGAAATAGCTGCGGCTAATTTAGGAGTAGAGACGCGATTAATCGCCTCTGTACAGGAGTTAGGAGTAGAGACGCGATTAATCGCCTCTGTACAGGAGTTAGGAGAGACGCGATTAATCGCCTCTGTACAAAAGTCAGGAATCAGTAATTATTCTTGCCTCCCTCATCCCCCTTCCCCTCACACATTTATTGGAAAGCAACCCAATGGTTTTTGTATTACCTAGTGTCAAATTTGATCTGGATCTGATCCAAAAGTACGACACTCGCGCCCCCAGATACACCAGTTACCCGCCCGCTACAGAGTTAAGCGAAACATTCACTGAAACTGATTTTAAGACCGCGATCGCAGCCTCGAATCAACGCAAAACCCCTCTTTCTTTATATTTCCACATCCCCTTTTGCCAAAGTGCTTGCTACTTCTGTGGCTGTAACACGGTAATTTCCAACAACAAAAATATTGCCAAACCTTACCTAGAGTCTTTAATTCAAGACATCAAAAACACCTCCGCTTTAATCGATCCAGACAGAAAAGTGCTGCAAATCCACTGGGGAGGCGGTACTCCTAATTACTTGGATTGTGACCAAGTAGAATATTTATGGAAAAACATCAATCGCTATTTCAACATCGATCCACAAGCAGAAATCTCAATTGAGATTAACCCCCGCTATATCGATAGAAACTACATTTTATTTCTCAGACAGATTGGGTTTAACCGCATTAGTTTTGGCATTCAGGATTTTAATCGTCAAGTTCAAGTAGCTGTTAATCGTGTCCAGCCAGAAGAAATGCTTTTTGATGTCATGAGTTGGGTCAAAGAAGCTAACTTTGAAAGTGTGAATGTAGACCTTATTTATGGTTTACCCTATCAAACCCGTGAGACATTTCGGGAGACGGTGAAAAAGACTATTGAGTTAGACCCTGACCGAATTGTTGTTTTTAACTTTGCCTATGTACCGTGGCTCAAACCGACGCAAAAAAATATCCCTCAAGAGGCGCTACCCCCAGCAGAGGAAAAGTTAGAGATTCTGAAAATGACCATTGAAGAATTAACGAATAACCAATATCTATTTATTGGGATGGATCATTTTGCTAAAACTAATGATGAATTAGCGATCGCTCAACGGAATGGTACTCTCAAGCGCAACTTCCAGGGTTACACTACTCATGCTGAAACAGAACTGTTTGGTTTTGGTGCTACATCCATCAGTATGCTAGAAGATGCTTATGCTCAAAACCACAAGGAATTAAAGGATTATTATCAAACACTTGCAGCGGGTGCTTTACCTGTTAGTAAAGGTATCAAACTTACTCAAAATGATATTATCAGACGGGATGTAATCATGGGGATTATGTCTCACTTTCAGCTTCATAAGCAAGATATTGAAAACAAATATCATATCAATTTTGATGAATATTTCTCTGATGAACTAGAGGCGTTAAAACCATTAGAAGCCGATAGCCTGGTCAGTTTATCAAAAAATCATATCCATATTACAGATATCGGTAGATTATTAGTCAGAAATATTGCCGTCATATTTGATACTCACACAAGAACGCGAGAGACAAAATTCTCCCGTGCCATTTGAGGTAACTTCTGCAAATTTTGACTACATATTATCTCCTCAATCTACCTTCAAAATAACGGTTGAGGGAATATGATATAGCAATCCTATCTGATTTCGTTCAAATTTGCGCTGTCCAAATCCCCGACTTCGTAAAAGTTGTCGGGGATCTAACTTTTCACGAATGATTTAGGATTGCTATAGGACTGATATTTGATTTTTGAAATATACGTAGGGTGCGTTAGCCTTTGGCTAACGCACCACCTCTGATTCTAGGTGCCGTACTCAAGGGCGATAACACAACGCCAGTCCGCTCAAGTCGGGAAACCCGCCCAGACGGCTGGCTCCCCTACATATACTAATTTTCGCAAAACATTAGTGATTAAGAAAATTAATCTTTGCTCAGTTTATAAAGTTGTTAAATAAAAGTTGTACATAAGCCTAGTTGATTATTATGTGCAATAATATATAATTAATGATGAATTATCATCAAAAAAATACATTTTATTTATAAGTAAATATTTTTGATGCATCCCCAAAAAGTTAGATAAAGTGTTTCTCTCTTAAGATAGATATAAAATCAGATAAATTAATTTTTTAATATTATTTATTTTTCCAGTCAATCAGGACTAAGATTATATTTTGAATAATTCATGACTTAATCTAGAAAAAAGTTTTATTTAGCATTTTAATGGTATAAGCGCAGATTTATATCTAATCTGGATGTAAAGTTTTTTGTCTAACTTTTGGATTTAGCATTTATCCCATGTGGTAGAAAGAATTGTGAATAAAAGTTGATAAGTTATATATAAGTGAAATGGTTGAGGCAGTTATGAGTATTATTGCTTGGGTAGTTTTAGGAATTTTGGCAGGTGCGATCGCTAAGGCTACTCATCCTGATTATCAAGGTGGTGGAACTATCTCGACAATAGTTTTGGGTATCATTGGTGCTTTTGTCGGTGGAAGTCTATTTACCTTGATACAAGCAGGAACTCTGCAAAATACTGCGGCTGCTGCTTTAACTCTTCCTGGTGTTTTAGTGGCTGTGCTCGGCGCAATTGCTGCTATTTATCTATGGGGATTAATCAGAAGAAGCAGCAATGCCTAACTGTTAATCGGTAGTTATCAACCATTAGACGAATGCTGTGTTTTTTCAGTCTTCTAGCTAACTAGCTTTAGAAACATATAAAGTCTCTAATTAGCTAGAAAAAACTTGAAAATTCCTCGCAGATAAAAAATTCAGTCGATCCATTCTGTAAGAACACTATTTTCGGAAGAATAACAGTATGTTTTTTCACAAAAAAGACCCGATCCATACAGTAAAGATTAGTGAACCAAATCCTCGTTATGCTCAATTACTTCTAGAGCAGTTTGGTGGAGCTACTGGAGAACTTAGCGCAGCCCTGCAATATTGGGTTCAATCATTCCATGTTGAAAATGCTGGAATTAGAGACATGCTCCAAGATATTGCGCTCGAGGAATTCGGCCATTTAGAAATGGTTGGTAAACTCATCGAAGCTCATACCAAAGATGTGGATCAAACAGAGGCTTTTAAGAGCACTCTATTTGCAGTTAGAGGGGTGGGGCCTCATTTTCTAGATAGCCAGGGTAATACTTGGACTGCAAGTTACTTAAATGAAGGCGGAGATGTAGTGCGTGATTTGAGAGCTAACATTGCAGCAGAAGCCGGTGCTCGTCAGACTTACGAAGCATTGATCAAGTTGGCAACCGACCAAGGAACCCAAGAGACATTAGTCCATCTGTTAACACGAGAAATTTCTCATACTCAGATGTTTATGAAAGCTCTAGATTCACTGGGTAAGTTGACAGAGCCATTCTTTGGTAATGTTAAGCCAGATGAAACTGTTGCTCTTTACTACAACCTATCTACAAACGGTAATGGTAAGGATGAGCGTGGCCCTTGGAATTCTGAGCCAACATTCAAATACGTTGCTGATCCGCTAGCAAGTCACTCTTAATTGCATAAGCTGTAGTTAGAGTATAGGTTGATTGAGGCACAAATGTTTTTGACAGATTGTTGTGTTGAAAATTCTCAATCATCCGGTGGGCAACTAGCCCACTTTATTTTGTCATTATTGAGTTGTTTGCCCATACCAAAGATTTTTTAGGTAAAATTTAGCTATATTCAACCTATAGCAATCTTAAATCATTTTTGGACACCAAGATTCTCGGCTTCTTTAAGAAGTCGGGAATCTAAACTTAGCAGTATTTGCTGACATTAATTTTGGTACAACATGTACTGTGGATACATATGCGCCATGAAGAATAGACTATCTAACACTCAATTGAGAATGCTATAAATATTAAGCCACACTAAAGAAGTCAGAGCGATCGCCCTTCAATATCTACATCAACATTTCTGACTTCAGAAATTAATTCAACTTAAAATCAAAACCTTCCAGGACGATAAATTCACAGTCAACGTCGAAGCCTGCGATATCTCCCAGGTAAAATTTGAGAGTAGCACCGAATTAGCTCAAGCACTACAAGAAGCCCCCATCAAGGTGCTAAAGTGGACATTTGTTAAGAGTTAGAGTCAAGGGGAGGAGGTTCGGAAGTGGGGTTTTTAGTATACTTTACAACTTTTCAAATATCTTCTTAAAGGGATAGCAATACGTTGGTTAATATCTGGAATAGCAAGCACTCTGAGAAAGCTCTACAGGATAATAAGCTTCATCCAGCTAAAAAAATCTGTTACTTGCTTTTTTATTGATCCCTACAATAGAGCCATATCTTATGATTGCACTCACTATTTAAGACATTAAAACTCAGTATTCAATAAATAAAGAGCCAGAGAACTAACTTTCTGGCTCAAAGCTGGAGACAAAAGAATCATCAAATAAAGGCTAACTTAGGTAAAAACCTAAATTCTTCCCAGGTTATGCAGCCCTAAGACAGCGCCCACTCCTAAAATATGACCAAAGGCGGTACTTGCTAAAAGGGCTGGTAAACCAAAATTACCAAGGAAATTGACTGAGGGTAGTTTTGGTTCTGCGTTGGGATACTTGATGGTAGATTTGCCAATGACAATGGCAATGATATTGGCAATAATGATAATCAGTCCAACTGTCGGACTCCATTGCAGAGGTGTAGTTGCAGCAGCGAGTAAGGTTGAAGTAAACACCTGATTTGCTCCTGAAATTTATTAATGATTGAAAATATAATCTGAAACTTTCCGAAGCAAATTCCAGAAAGTACCCAATTTTGCATCAATATTTAACAGTTATTCTTACTACTTAATACAACGTGAGTTCAAGGCGGTAAGTTGACTGTAGTAACTGCTTTGAACTTCAATGTGAGAAGTAAGTGTTTTTTAGTTTTAAATTATACCGGATTATCAAATACCAACAAGAATTAATTGCGGGTAAAAAACACAACACTATTAAGTCTTAGTAATTTATTTGGCGATCGCAACGATACTTTTAGGACTTACGCACAGGTAACGGAAAACGAACCACAGAGGAAGCAGAGGTCACGGAGAAATGAGAGTTTGAGAGGGTTTTTGCGTAAGTCCTATACCTGCTCTGGCTGTCACTGCTTTTTACAGCGGATTGCAAGTTAGTAAGCTACGTGCTTTGGTCTACAAGCCTGATAGAAAACCTTTTTTAATCCTGACTCCGACTGTAACTTTGTCGAACTCACGTCAATGCATCTCATCTATGGAATTTTATACATACAATAAAAAAGTATAATTTTCATCTATCAAAAGTATTAGATATAACTATAGTAATTTCATCTATCTAAAGAAATTAAATATTCATATTTGCCCTAAGAGTATACTTCTGGCAGAGGATGTAAAAAAATATTAGACATAATAAATTAAAATCAATATTAATCAAAGTTCCTAAACAATTCAGGAAAGTGTGCTATACACGGACTTGGAATAGCTGAAAACTTTGTTAAAATCAGCACCACACAAACTATGAACTCTACCACCGAAAAACGTATTGCCTTGATTTCCGTCCACGGAGATCCGGCGATTGAAATAGGGAAAGAAGAAGCTGGGGGACAAAATGTTTATGTGCGCCACGTGGGTGAAGCACTAGCGCAGCTAGGATGGCAAGTTGATATGTTTACCCGCAAAGTGAGTCTGGAGCAAGACTCAATTGTTGAACATAATGATAATTGTCGAACTATTCGTTTAAAAGCTGGCCCCCTTGAGTTTGTGCCACGAGATGATCTTTTTGATTTTCTGCCAGAATTTATAGATAATTTCCTTAAATTCCAAGTAAAAAATGAAACTACATACCAGTTAGTTCACACTAACTACTGGCATTCTAGTTGGGTGGGGATGAAGTTAAATAAAATCCAAAATAGTAAACAGGTTCACACCTACCACTCCTTAGGAGCAGTCAAGTATAAGACTATAGAAAATATTCCTCTGATTGCTAGTCAGCGATTAGCAGTGGAAAAACAGGTTTTGGAAATAGCAGATCGAATTGTGGCGACAAGTCCGCAAGAGAAGGAACATATGCGATCGCTAGTTTCCAGTAAAGGCAATATCGACATCATTCCCTGCGGTACAGATATTCAGCGGTTTGGTTCGATCTCCCGAGAAGCAGCCAGAGATAAATTGGGTATTGAGAAAGAAGCCAAAGTTGTATTATATGTAGGACGTTTTGACTCACGCAAAGGTATAGAAACCTTGGTGCGTGCAGTAAACGAGTCTGGGCTACGTGACTCCAACAATCTCCAGCTAATTATTGGTGGTGGTAGTACTCCAGGTAACAGCGACGGGATTGAGCGCGATCGCATTGAGCAAATCGTCAACGAATTGGGGATGAGCGACTTTACCACTTTTACTGGTCGTCTCAGTCAAGATATTTTGCCAACTTATTATGCAGCTGCCGATGTTTGCGTTGTTCCTAGTCACTACGAACCCTTTGGACTCGTGGCGATTGAAGCGATGGCAAGCGGTACACCAGTTGTCGCTAGTGATGTCGGCGGACTTCAGTTTACTGTGGTTGATCAAAAAACTGGTTTATTGGCACCAGCACAAGATGTAGATGCCTTTGCCTCTGCCATTGACCGAATTCTCTTAAATCCAGAGTGGCGAGACGAATTGGGTAAAGCTGGCAGAAAGCGCGTCGAAAGCAAGTTTAGTTGGGATGGCGTAGCAAATCAACTGAGTGAACTTTACAGCCAACTGTTGCAGCCACAACCAGTAGCGTCAATAGCAAAAGAACTAGTGCAGTCAACAGCCGAATTAGTGCAATCAACAGCAAAAGAACTAGTAGAGTCAACTGCCGAATTAGTGCAGTCAACAGTAAAACAGCCAGTTTTTATTACTAAATAATTCTCTTGTGTAACAGATAATGGTGAATCGGTAACTCGGAAGTAAGCAATAATTTTCTTTTCCTAGTCTTCAGTCACCATTACTCAATCATTTCTGCTAAATATTTATCTAGGGTGAGTGATTTGCACTATTGGTTTAATTAGTGAGAATTACTTAGCCAATTTATTCCTATATAAATTGGTTGACAAATTTGCCTTTTTAACAGTTATTAATAGCAATTGTAAATTTACCAAGACTTCCTGCCGAATTGATGGCGTTAGTAACCATAAGTATATGTCTCTGTAATCTAAACTTATAACTTCAGGTTTAATATTACAAAAATCAGATTTATTATTATAACACTTACACAATCAAATCTTGCTTATAAAATTAAAGCAGTCACAATTACAGTACTTTGGGTTTAACTTTGGCAGCGATCGCTTCAGCTTGCAAAACTAGATACTAAAAGCAACCTGTATAAAAAAGTAAGTTATTACTTAAGCGTAGAAGTCTATTTTATGATAGATTTCTGCGTTTTTTTATTCGCAGCTATCACCAAACCAAGTAACCGCTATGATAGTTGAGGTCTACTATGCTTTAACTAAACAAAAATAAAAGCATAGCGATCGCTACCATTTGAATGTTAATAACTAATCGCTTTGCAACCAGTTGACTTTACCACTCTCACAGCTGCTTGTAGCGAAATCCGCGCTAACTGGCTACCATCACGCTTAGAACAGGTTTACCAGCGCGATCGCTACACTATTGCTATGGCATTACGCACCCTCAAACAGCGAGATTGGCTAGAGATTTCTTGGCATCCTCAAGCTGCACATATTTGTATTGGCGATCCACCACCGCGATCGCCAGATACCTTTACCTTTAGCCAACAACTAATACACCAATTGAGTGGTTTGGCATTGGTGGCTATTGAAGCGATCGCCCCTTGGGAGCGGGTTATTGATTTGCAATTTGCCCGTCGTCCCGGAGAAAGCGCCCTGTATCATGTCTATGCAGAAATCATGGGCAAGTATAGTAACGTCATTCTCACCGACGCCAGCAATATAATTATCACCGCTGCTCATCAAGTCAGTCAGCAACAATCTAGTGTCCGTCCCATCCAAACCGGACAATTTTATGAAACACCACCGAAACTGACTGGAACTGTCCCCAGTTTGAGCGAATCCCAACAACGTTGGCAAGAACGGGTAAGTTTAGTGCCAGGAGCAATCAAGCGGCAATTACTAAAAAGTTATAGTGGCTTGAGTGCAGCCTTACTAGAGTTAATGCTGCTAGAAGCAAATATTGCACCAGAAACATCCACCGATAGCCTCAACCCCGACGATTGGCAACGGCTATTTGAGCGCTGGCAAGAATGGCTGCAAGCCTTGGATTCCAGTCAGTTTCAACCCGCTTGGACAAAAGATGGCTACACCGTAATGGGTTGGGGTGGAGTTGAAAACGTCAAAGATATTCAGGAGTTACTTAACCGCTACTACAGTAACCAGATCAATCAACAGTTATTTTCTCAATTACGCCATCAATTGAGTCAGAAATTGAATAATATTCTGACAAAATTACGGAATAAGGCGCAAACCTTTAAGACGCGCTTGCAGCAATCAGATCAAGCCGATGAGTATCGACAAAAAGCTGATTTATTGATGGCTCACCTGCAAAACTGGGAACCGGGGATGAAGGAAATTATCCTTTCTGATTTTGATACAAGTTTGCCAGTAGCGATCGCCCTCCAACCAGATAAAAATGCTGTCCAAAATGCCCAAAGTCTTTACAAACAGCACCAAAAGCTCAAACGCGCTCGTTCTGCTGTCGAACCGCTACTGTTGTCAGTGCAGACAGAAATTGAGTATTTAGAGCAAGTAGAAGCTGCGATCGCTCAGATAGACACCTACCAAACAGCAGAAGATTTGCGAACTTTAGAAGAAATCCGCGAAGAGTTGATTGGACAAAAGTATCTAGAAGATCCAGAATACCGCAGCCGCAGCGCCAATGAAGTCCCCAGCACCAACTTTCATCGTTACCTTACCCCCAATGGCTTTGAAGTATTAATTGGTCGCAACAATCGCCAGAATGACCAATTGACCTTTCGTGTAGCTGGGGATTATGACTTATGGTTCCACGCTCAAGAAATTCCAGGGAGCCATGTACTACTACGTTTAGAACCGGGTGCTGTTGCAGAAGAAGCTGATTTGCAATTTGTAGCTAATCTTGCTGCATACTACAGTCGCGCCCGTCAGAGTGATCAAGTGCCAGTAATTTACACTCAGCTAAAACACGTTTACAAACCCAAAGGAGCAAAACCGGGAATTGCAATTTACAAGCAGGAGAGCATCCTCTGGGGAAAACCACAAATGGTCATCATTGGGCATGGGGCAGAATGAAAAATTACATCTTTCCCCTCTGCTGCCCCTCACCTTCCCCATCTATACCCTACAATTTGCTGAATTATCCTGATAGATAGAGGCTTATTAGCTTTGTTCATATCTTTTTTTGATGAATATTCAAGAAAAATCTGTGTTGGCTGTTACAATATTGTTAAGAAAAGTTGCCTGTTGCATTTTGGGAACGCGCAATTGGGTTTTAACTCTCTTGAGAAGACAACACAAAAAACATTTTTCAGACCAGCTGTGGGAGGCTGGTTTTTTTGTATTTAAGGTGCCGATACATTAGTTATGGCATTCAGACCTCTGATGGAACCAAGGCTTGGGATACTTTTATGTCCCTGGTTGCCACGACTCGTAACAACTTTAGATTTTAGATTTTAAATTTTAGATAGAAGACCGCGCTGCTTCACCAAAATCCAAAATCGTTCGACTGAGCGTAGCCGTACTCCTTCTCTACGAGACGCTCCGCGAACGGAGAAGCAAGCTACGCGTAGCGTTCCGCAGGAAAGTCCAAAATCCAAAATTGGCAGATGGAGTAACTGCTTGCCCCAAATTATTGATTGAGCCGATACCTTTTTGCGTTATTAGTAATCAATAGAGTGGGCATTGGGGACTAGAAAATAGGGATTAGTACCGCAAGGCGGAAGTCAAAAGTCAAAATGAATACAGCGTAAGCGTTTCGTTGATTTTGAATAGGTTGTTTATTTCCGCCGCGCTGTACTAGGCAGACAAGGAAGAGTTTTTCTAATCCCCAATACCCAATACCCAATACCCAATGCCCATAAATGGCTCGTACCCCTACATTAAATTTTGATCGTGGCACATTAATTTTGCATCCACCACCACGCGGTAAAGGTTGGATGGACTATGCTACATGGGATGATAGAGTTCAAAAATTCCGCATTCCAGCAATTAGATACCGATCGCTAGTGGAAACACTACAAGCGGAAGATGTTAATTTTATTGATGAGGCGAAGAAATTTTATCCTGTAGATTTGGTTCCCAGTCTGGAAATGGAACCCTATTCTCACCAGACTGAGGCGCTAGCGGCTTGGAAACTGGCGGGTAGACAAGGGGTCGTTGTGCTTCCCACGGCGGCGGGAAAGACTTATTTGGCGCAAATGGCGATGCAGTCAACGCCACGCACGACGCTGATTGTAGTGCCAACTTTGGATTTAATGCATCAGTGGTATGCACATTTGGTAGCGGCTTTCCCTGATGCTGAGGTGGGATTGCTGGGGGGTGGTTCGCGGGATAGAACAGCTATTCTAGTTGCAACTTATGATAGTGCTGCTATTCACGCCGAAACGTTGGGGAATCAATATGGGTTGATTGTTTTTGACGAATGTCATCATTTACCGACAGATTTTAATCGGGTGATTGCTGAATATGCGATCGCACCCTATCGACTAGGACTTTCTGCTACACCAGAACGCACTGATGGTAAACACGCTGACTTAAATATCCTCATTGGTGAAGAAGTATATCGCAAACGCGCTGAAGATTTGGCGGGGAAAGCGTTAGCAGAACATGAAATTGTCCAAATTAAGGTAAAGTTATCCCAACTTGAGCGGGAAAGATACAACCAGTTAATTCAAACGCGCAACGACTTTTTGAAGCAATCAAAAATTTCTTTAGGGAGTTTGCAAGGTTGGCAAATGTTCGTGCAAATGAGTGCGCGATCGCAACCTGGACGGAGAGCTATGTTAGCGCACCGGGAAGCGAAAGATATCGCTTTGGGGACTGATGGTAAATTGCGAATTCTGGTTAATTTATTGGCAGAACATTATCCGGCAAGAATTTTAATTTTTACTGCGGATAATGCGACGGTTTACCGCATTTCTCAAGAGTTGCTAATTCCAGCAATTACTCATCAAACTCCTGTGAAGGAACGGCATGAGATATTAACAAAGTTTCGAGAGGGTAAATATAATACTTTGGTTGCTTCTCATGTGTTGAATGAAGGTGTTGATGTGCCGGCGGCTTCTGTGGCAATTATTTTATCGGGAACTGGTTCGGCTAGGGAGTATACTCAGCGGTTGGGGAGGGTTTTACGGAAGGGGAATATTGAGAATAAGCAGGCGATTTTATATGAGGTAGTGGCGGAGGATACGAGTGAGGAGGGGACTTCGGCTAGGCGAAGAGGTGTGGAAAGAGAAAACGAACCGCAGAGGCACGGAGGACGCAGAGAGGAGGAGGAGAAGAAAGAGAAGTTACAGGTTGTGTACGGGAGTGGAAAGGAAAGGAATTTGAAGGTTGCGGAACAGTTAGAAATTAATTATTCAATCCAAAATCCAAAATCTAAAATCCAAAATTCAGATGTTACCAACAGAGTTACTGATGCATCGCCAAAACGGGGAGGAGATTATTCCGAAGAGACTGAAGATTGATCAGAAAACTTCGGAGTTGGCGATTGAGTTAATTAATTATTTTCAATCAGCGGTGGGGAAGACTCAGGGTGTGCTTGAGCGACAGCTGACTGATTTTGAAGGAGATTCTACAGATTATCGGGTGAAGCGGGGATTAGCTTATATTCTCAAAAGCAGTTTTTGCACTTTTGAGGTAATTAGTCCTCTGGAACCACAAATGTTAAGAGAACGGGTATTTTCGTTGGCTTCAAAGTCTGTTTCTAGTCGGGAATCAACACAAGTTACTCTTAGTAAAGTTGCTGATGAGTTAACTCAAGAACTTGAACGGGAAGTTTTATTAGAACAGGTTCGGAATGGATTATATGCTGATTTATCGGAAAATAAGATTTTGACTGTTTTTGATGCACCAACAGCGCCAGATTTGTTAAATCGATATAACTTATCTCAGGTGCAGGGTGTATTTTATAAAGCCAGTCAACTGATGTTAAATGCTCATCGCAATGTTCCGGGAGAATATAAGCTGTTGTTTCGCTATCTAAAGTTGTTTCAATTGATGGCTTATATTGAGGGCGATGCTGACCACGGGTTTACAATTACCATTGACGGGCCGACGAGTTTGTTTAATCCTAGTACGCGTTATGGGTTAGCGATCGCTAAACTTATTCCCGCTTTACTTCACGTTACCAAATGGAGTCTTTCGTCCATTCTCCAAAGCCGCGACGCCTATACAAATACTTGGAAAACTGGACGTTTCACTCTTAATTCTGAATGTGGTTTGGTATCCCATTATCCACCAGGAAAGCCCTACGATAGTATGCTAGAAGCATCCTTTGCTGATAAGTGGGATGCGTTGAAAAGTGGTTGGGCGTTAGAGCGAGAAGTTGATTTGATCCCAATCCCCGGTAGTGTGATGATTCCTGATTTTCGCTTGGTACATTCTGATGGACGCACCTTCTTATTAGAAATTGTTGGTTATTGGCGGCCAGAATATTTACAAAAGAAGTTTTCTCAGGTGCGACGGGCTGAACGTGACGACTTAATTTTGGCAATTTCCGAGCGCCTTAATTTAGAAAAGGCGGGAGTAAAATTAAATGATGTTCCTGCGAGAATTGTTTGGTTTAAAGATAAGTTATTGCCGAAAGCTGTATTAGCTGTAATGGATTGATTAAGGAAAATGAGATGAAAAGTATAGTAACAATTGCCACAGTTACCAAAGATGGTAAAATCACAGCGTAATTACCACCGCATATTGCAGAAGGTGAACATCAGATGGTTATGCTAAATAGCAAAGTGGTAAAGATGATCTCAGTAGTGAGGGGTACAGCTTATCTATCTATCCAAGCTTTCCAAGTTTGGGCAACATAACTCTGTAACGACTGTCCAATAGCGTTAAGCTAGAAAAAATTTAGTTTAATATTAGTGATGCCTAATATTCAAGAACACGTAAACACTCTCGTTACGAAATTTGTTCCATTTTATAGATTTCTTCGTCTACAAGAACTCACAATTGATAAAAATAATTCCCTCCAAACAGAAATTAATAGTAACTCAATTAAAGTTCTCAGTTGGAATATTGCTAAACAAAACTATAATAAAACTTGGTTAAAAGATTTTTCAACAATAGTTGAAACTTACCAACCCAACCTCATATTTTTACAAGAGTTTTCTCTAAAGTTAGAAGCAGATAAATTAGAAAATTGGCTGAAAATGAATTGGAATTTTGCCCCGAACTTTGTAGATATTCATCATCAAATTTATTCGGGAATTTTCACAGCAGCGACAATCAGTCCTGTTACAAAAAAAGTTATAACTACTAAACATTATGAGCCAATTGTTAGAACTCCTAAAATTTCTTTAGTTACAGAGTATCTGCTATCTGATAAAAGTACAACTCTTCTGACAATAAATAGTCATTTTATCAATTTCGTAGATTTAAATAAATTTAAAATACAATTAAATGAATTAGAGCTAGTGTTATCTACACATTGTGGGCCAATAATATTTTCAGGAGATTTCAATACTTGGAATCAAAAAAGAGCAGTTATCCTCAATCAAGTAACAACTCAATTGGGATTAACGCCAGTAATTTTCGCACCTCATGAGCAGGAGAAAATTAAACGCTTCCTGTTATCACCCCCTTTAGATCATATCTTTTATCGAAATCTCAGTGTGAAGAAAGCCAGTGCTAAGGTGCTAGACCAAATTTGTTCATCCGATCATAAGCCATTGCTGGCAGAATTTACTTATATCAATCCTCAAAAAAATTAAAATGCTTGTAGATGCTGGTGTTTTAGCTATTTTTAGCACAACTACAGTTGTTGTTCATGTCGTGGGAGTTGCACATGCAGCCCATGCAGTGATGAATGTACGTTCTTCCCAAGGGGCAATAGCCTGGAGCATTTCTCTAATTACCTTTCCCTGGCTAGCTATTCCGTTGTATTGGATTTTAGGAAGAACTAAATTTCATGGATATGCTGAAACACTGCGCTCAGTCTATGCACAACACTACAACCTTATTCAGCCGATTTATAGTGACCTTATTAAATTTCAGGTTGCGCCACCAGATAATCTAGCCGAGTTGCAACCATTAGCGAAGGCTTTTACAGAAATTCCTTTCACATCAGGTAATGCTGCCGAATTACTAATTGATGGTCAGCAAACCTTTGAAGCGATGCTGAAAAAGATTGCATCGGCGACAAATTATATTTTGTTCCAATTCTATACTGTTAACGATGACCAAGCTGGTAATGAGTTTAAAGAAGCATTGATTGCTAAAGCCAAGCAAGGAATAAACATCTACTTTCTCTACGATGAAATTGGTTCCAAGAAAATATCTCGCCCTTATATCGAGTCTTTAGAACAGCATGGAATTGCAGTAAGTGCATTTAACACCACCCAAGGTCAAGGTAATCGGCTCCAATATAATTTTCGCAATCATCGGAAAATTTTGGTGGTGGATGGAGAAATAGCATTTGTCGGTGGACTGAATATTGGTGACGAATATTTAGGAAAAAATCCTCGCTTGAGTCCCTGGCGTGACACCCACATGATGCTCGAAGGCCCAACTGTACAAAGCCTACAAAATTCCTTTGTACGAGATTGGTATTGGGCGACTCGAAAACTTCTCGAAGTTAATTGGCAGGTAAAAATTAATCAGGAAACTAATCAAACTGCATTCATTCTTCCTACAGGCCCCGCAGATACGCTACCAGCTTGTAAGCTTTTTTTCGTCGAACTAATTAATCAAGCTCAAACTCATCTCTGGATTGCTAGTCCATATTTTGTACCGGACGAGGCAACATTGTCAGCCTTAAAACTGGCAGCAATGCGAGGTGTAGATGTGCGAATTCTCTTACCAAATCGACCCGATCACTTATTTGTTTATTTATGTTCCTTCTCTTACTACACCGAAATGGAAAAAATCGGTATCAAGTTGTATCGTTACAAAAATGGGTTTATGCACCAGAAAATTATAGTCATTGATGAGAATATAGCAGGGGTAGGAACTGTTAACTTAGATAGTCGCTCTTTTTCCCTCAACTTTGAAGTTATGGGTTTTGTTACCGAGCCTCGGTTTGTCCAAAGTGTGAAAAAGATGTTAGAGGATGATTTAGCTGTCTGTGTTCCTGTTGATCTTGATGAGTACGATAAAAAACCTTTTTGGTTCAAGTTAGCTGTGAGAGTGTCTCGATTGCTGACTCCTTTACTTTAATTACTAATAATTGCCTTTACCTTTAAATCGGGAAATTTCCATATCTGCTAAAAACTTCTCTACAATCCCAATATGCTTGGGTTAAAGATATTTGTAGGTTGGGTTGAACGAAGTGAAACCCAACAAACCACGAAAAATGTTGGGTTTCGTTCCTCAACCCAACCTACGCTGGTTTTGGTTTTTGGCTTTAACCAAGCGTATTGTCTGCAATGCCACTGACTAACTCCAAACACTTTTGCGTTCCCAATACTCGGCAACTCTTTTTTCCCACTGCTCCCAGTAATCTTTGATGAGTGCTGATTCAAACCAAAATATCTCTGCTGGCATTTCTGGAATCGCTACTACCAACAGAGCGTGCTTTAGCTGAATGCCGTAATCTCGATAATACTCGTTAGCTGCTCCTATGTACGCTGTAAGTTGCAGTGGATGTTCATATAAATGCTCAATTGAGCCTTTGGGTTTGTCTGCTGTTTTCCACTCGCAAATACAGGGAATACCTTGATAGCTGGCAATACAATCAACTTTGCCAGAATAGCTCAAATCATGATGAAAAACAGAGCCTTCCACGAGTCTAACTGTGTCGATTTGTTGTAAAACTGGCTTGATACTCTCCCAATAAGGGCGACTCGCTTCGGAACAAACAGGGTTTTGTCCAAGGAGGTAGCGCTCAATTTGTTTGTGTGTTTGGGTTCCCCGACGACTAGCAGATGTAGTAATGCGGGTAGCTTCTTCTGTACCAACACGCGCTTTCCAGTTTGATAATCTGTCTCGGTCTGCTTGTGATTTGGTGGCATTAAGTATTGTAGTCACGCTGGGAAAGCGATTTCCCTTGGCATCTACATAATATTGTTTACCATTTTCTCTTTTGGATGTGGCATTAATCCGTGGTAGCAGTTGGGTATCAGATTGCATCAGTTGGTATGTTGACTTTGAGATTCCCTCAAGAAGGAAAGTGAATAAAACCACTTTCTATTGTAAGGAATGGGGCTGCGGGTAAGGGTTTGTTACAGTGGAAAATGTAACTTTTATCGGTTATTCCTTCAAATCATCCGCCTCTATCTCCTGTGGTTCCAGCAATTTTTTGCGTAGGTGTAGCGCAACTCAGGCATTGCTTCACCTCAAAGTAGCAAAATTCAAGTTCTCAGCCTCAACGTTCAAGTTTTTATCTCGAAGTTCCGAGTTCAAAGGTCGGAGTTCCGAGTTCAAAGGTTGGAGTTCCGTGTTCAGAGGTCGAAGTTCCGTGTTTATTTTTTTAACGAACCGCCAAGGACGCAAAGGACGCAAAGAGAAGGAAGAAATGCTTAACTGAACTGTATTGCGCCATAGGTTATAAACCGATTAATAGCTAAAGTCTTCTAAAGAAGACTGAGAAAAGGTTTGAGTCCACTTGAATGGACTTGCGCTATTAGCTTTGCGATTGATTGCAAGGCAAGATAGGGGGTTAATTGCTAAATGTGTGTGATATATTTCCGAAATAGACAGAACTGCATTTGTATCTCCCAGTGCGATGTCGTATTTCATTACTAAATTATGGAACCTGTAACACTGACGGCTGTTGCAACAGCGATCGCTACTATAGTTTTAACTAAAGCTCTAGAAAAAACTGGCGAAAAGCTTGGTGAAACTGCATTAAATAAAAGTCATGAGTTAATCGAACAGCTACATCATAAAAATAAGTTGCCCTTGTTAGCGGATGCGACACAGCAAAATCCACAGCAGCCGTTAGATTATGGCAAAGCAGTGCTGGAGTTGAAAGCAGCAGCAGACACAGATACCGAAATTGCTCAATCTGTGCGGGAAGTGGAAGCAGCCGCAAATGCTGATCCCCAAGTAGCGCCGAAAGTCCAGGCGTTAGCAAATGAGCTAAACTCGCAACCAGCAACCGTCATTAATTCTACAAAGTTAGCTGACTCTATTAGAACCGTCATTCAGGGAAGTACTTTCACTGGCCCTGTTCAATTCTGACTGTACTCGCCTGAAGAGAAACAGGTAAAGTCAAATCTCTCAACTGAAATACCGCAAAATCTGCCCCTGAGTTGGGTGGTGAAGTTTGTTGGACGTGAAGACGAACTGCAAACCCTTCATCATATGTTGCAGGAAAATAATCAAGTAGCGATCGCAGCGATCGCTGGCATGGGTGGACTGGGTAAAACAGAACTGGCCTTACAATATGCAAAGGATTACCGTGAAAACTACAAAGGTGGAATTTGCTGGTTGCTGGCAAAGGCTGGAGATGTGGGCATTCAAATTGTGCAGTTTGCCAGAACGCAGCTTAACTTAAACCCACCAGAAGATTTGGATGTCCTCACACAAGTGCAATACTGCTTTCGGCATTGGCGTGAGGGCGATGTGCTGCTAGTGTTAGACGATGTTGGGGAATATCAGCAGGTTAAGCCTTACTTACCCTCGTCATCTTCCCGGTTTAAAGTGTTGATTACCACGCGCCAATACTTAGGAGCATCTATAAAGATATTATCTCTAGATGTATTGCAACCAGAAGAAGCGCTGGAGTTATTAAAGTCATTTTTTAAAGAAACACCACAGCGAATTGAGCAAGAATTGGCTGTTGCAAATCAGTTGTGTGAGTGGTTGGGATATTTGCCTTTGGGTTTGGAATTAGTCGGGCGATATTTGGCACGAAAACAAGACCTTTCTTTCACAGAAATGTTGCGGCGGTTGGAGAAAAAGCGGCTAGAACAACCCGCCCTTGTTAAACCAGAAGCCGATATGACCGCACAAGGAGGTGTATTAGCAGCCTTTGAGTTGAGTTGGCAGGAATTAGAAGACAGCGATAAGCAGCTTGGCTGTTTGCTGAGTTTATTTGCCGCCGCACCTATATCTTGGAAGTTGGTGGAACAATGTTTACTAGAAAAAGACGAGGAAGAGTTAGAGGAAATTAGAGATGATACCTTGCTGAAACTGCATTTACTTCAGCGTAAAGGTGAGGAAATTTACCAACTGCATCCACTGCTAAGGGAGTTTTTCCAATATAAGCTTACAGATTTAGAACAGGCAGAAGAATTAAAGCGATCGCTTTGCCAAGTAATCGTAGCAGTTGCCCAATATATTCCTGACTCGCCCACCCTTGAGCAAATCACTGCTGTTTCTCCCGCCATTCCTCATATAGCTGAAGTAGCGAAGAATCTAATTCAATACGTCAGCAATGATGATTTATTTTGGCCTTTCATCGGTAACGCTAGATTTTACGATGGCCAAGGTTTATATAACCAAGCTTTACCCTGGTATAAACAATGTCTAGAAATCACTAAAAAACGCTTGGGAGAAGAACATCCAT
>NZ_CALMFY010000230.1:0-51693 GCF_937863485.1 uncultured Nostoc sp.
CTAATGTAGAGACGTAGCACTGCTACATTTATACAAAGGTTCTGAATAACGCATATTTAATTTCACTCCTATGTCTATTGGTTTCCACCAATTTGTGGCGATAGTAATTCTTGCTCCACGAAATAACAATAGAACTTTCCAAACTACCAGTAGAGATTTTTATGAATGAATATAAGGTATCCCTGCTAAATCAATCCCTATTAGAAAAGCTAAATTTTGATGAATTACATACATACCATGTCAGTTATCTAACTTTTTTAGTCATTATCCAATAGTCATAAAGTTGCGATCGCAAACTGAGAGTTGCAGATTTTTCTGATTCCCGACTTCTTTCCACCTCCAAAATATTCATTTTCTCAATACTTAATCCCACTCCCTAATCCCCCATCTTTAAGGTAAATTTTCTCGCAGTAATGCTCGAAAGCCTGCTTGTTGAAAATGCTCATCAGCAGTTAGTGCTTCAGTGATTCCGCTATATTGCATCACAATAAAAGATACGCAATCCCCAAATCTCCATTCTTTCTCTGTTCGTTCCCGATATAACTCGAAAGCACGTTCGTAGAGTTCCTGGGAGAGAGGAACAATTTCGACTTTGGAGTCTGCTACTAGAGAATTTAATAATATGATTGCCGCTTGACGATAAGGTCGTTGGGATAAAGCATTGCCAATTTCCAACATCACCGCCTGTGTTGTCACCAAACGTGTTTCTGCCGCTTGTAACATTTTAGCCAGATGTAAGGCTCGGTCATGCAAGCGATCGCTCGGTGCAGATAAGGCAATGGCAAATGATGTATCAAGAAAGACTTCAGAATGCATGGAAAGTTTACTTACTGTACAAATATTTATCTATATTGGTAGACCAGTCAGGTGGCCCATCTAAGTTGAGCGATCGCGCCGTTTGCAGAAATGATACCGTTTCATGTTCACCTGGCGGTAAAATTTCAATACTGATTCGCACGCGGGTATTGATTGGCAGTGCGATCGGTTCAGCCGGATAGAACACTTTGCCATTGAACACAGCTGTGATTTTTTCTACCATTGTTTGCAAAAAGTGCTTTTAGTCTATCCTAAGCTAGTTGTAGCAATACGGGTAGAGTAGACGACGTAATAACTAGTGAAGATACTTATAGCTGTTTTACGAATTATATCGATTATTTCAGAATTGGCTAAGTCACCAACTGAACTAATGTTGGTTAAATCCCTGCTCTGAGCTATTTATCAGAATCCGAGATTCTGCGTCTGTGAAGTTGCACTGGTCTTGCTCTTTTACAGACAAAAGGAGGAAAAATTTTCGCTTTTTCCCAATTTTTACCAATAAATTTTAGTGGCAATTCTATACACAAATAACCTATGTAGGCTGTAAATAAATCAGCTTTTTGGAGTTGGGCAGAGTACAGAGCTTGTACCCTACCTTTGCTACTTTGATGATCAAATGCTGACTTAATAAAAAAAATTGAAGCCAGATGAGAACTAATGTTCTATATACCCTATAATCATTTTAATTACGGCATCCGTCTAGAAATACCGTAGATTTAGGGGTGTATTCTGATGAGCAAGTCGCAACAACTGACACAATTAAGTAAATTCCTGACTGAGGGGATGCAGGCTTATGCCATGAAAGCTTTGCAGACTATACAACTCTCGTATAAACAGACAATTAAAAGTTGGTTGAATGGACACACTGTGCAAAGCTTTGTGAGTCTGTTTTTAGTAGGTGCTTTTTTGAGTATAGCAGTTGCCTCCTGCTCTGGAAGCAGTTCAGCTAGCAAAAATGATGTCAAGCTGAAACTCGTTTCTTTCTCTGTTACCAAAGCAGCTCATGACCAGATAATTCCCAAATTTGTAGAAAAATGGAAGCAAGAACACAACCAAAACGTCACATTTGAGCAAAGTTATGGGGGTTCTGGCGCTCAAGCGGCGGCTGTGATTGCTGGTTCGCAAGAAGCAGATATAGTACACTTGGCACTTCCTCTGGATGTCAGTAAAATTGCTCTTGCAGGTTTGATTAAATCAGGTTGGGAAACCAAAGCTCCAAGAAATGGTATTGTTAGTAAATCGGTTGCTGCGATCGTCACCCGCGAAGGCAATCCCAAAGGCATCAATACTTGGGCAGACTTAGCAAAAGATGGCGTAAAAGTGATTGCCGCTAACCCAAAAACTTCTGGTATTGCTATCTGGGAATTCTTGGCTTTTTGGGGTTCCGTGAGTCTAACCGGAGGTGACGAAGCGACAGCGTTAGATTACGTCACCAAAGTTTATAAAAACACTCCTATTCTGACGAAAGATGCTCGTGAAGCTAGCAATTTATTTTTCCAACAAAATCAGGGTGATGTCTTAATCAACTACGAGAATGAAGTAATTTTAGCAGGAAAAAATGGGATTCAACTACCTTATGTTGTACCCCAAGTCAATATTTCCATTGATAATCCTGTAGCCGTAGTTGATAAAAACGTTGATAAACACGGTACAAGGGAAGTTGCACAAGCATTTGTTGATTTTCTTTACTCGACAGAAGCTCAACGAGAATTTGCTAAATTACAATATCGTCCTGTTAACCCCACTGTCACCCAAGAAGTAGCATCACAATATCAGCCTATTAAAACTTTATTCACATCTCAAGATTTAGGTGGCTGGGATATTATCCAGAAAAAGTTTTTTGGAGAAGGGGCTATTTTTGACAAAGTTAAAGCTGCTAGCAAAGCATGATATCTATACTTTTCGTGCAAAATTATCTACTAGCAGATAGCCAAGCATAAGGAATTCTCAGTCACTTTACTCAATTAATAATTTATGAGCTTTCGTAGCAGATTTAAGGATAGCTTTTTCCTGATATTTTTAATGATTATTGCCAGCAGTAGCACTGCTTGTAGCAGCGACGAGGAAAAGAAAAGTCAGGTGAGTATTGATGGTGCAGCTGTAGGTTTTCCTATTTCTTTAGCAGTTGCAGAAGAATACGGGAAAGTCAAATCTGAAGCTAAAGTAAGCGTTGCCTCAAGCGGTACTGGTGGTGGTTTCAGTAAATTTTGTAATGGCGATCTTGATATAGCTGGTGCTTCTCGCACTATTAGAGATGAAGAAATCAAAAAATGTAAAAGTAAGAATATTGAATTTGTCGAGTTACCTATAGCTTTAGATGGCATCGCTGTGATTGCTAACCGCCAAAATAACTTTGCCAAATGTTTAACTATTAAGGAACTGGGTAAGATTTGGGGCGGCAAATCAGACGGTAAAGTATTGAGATGGAATCAAGTTAATCCCAAGTTTCCTAACCAAAAACTGAAGCTGTATGCTCCATCTTCTGATACGGGAACATTCGATTATATGACTCAAGCTGTGACTGGCAAAGCCAAGAATGGCCGGACAGACTACACTGCTACTCAGAATCAAAACCTTCTCGTACAAGGAGTGTCAGGTGATGTATCAGCCTTGGGTTATGTAGGCATATCTTACTATATTCAAAATCAAGAAAAACTGAATCTAGTTGCTGTAGAAAGTCTTACAGGAAAGTGTGAAAAACCAGTGCCGGTGGATAATGTAATTAAAAATATCTATACACCTTTGTCTCGTCCTCTGTTCATCTATGTAAGTAAAAAATCCTTAGATACTAAGCCAGCAGTCAAAGAATTTGTAGATTTTTATCTAGAAAATTCTTGGAAGTGGGTTGATAGTGTTGGTTATGTAGCATTACCTGATGAAGCTTACCTCAAAGTCAAACAAAAATTTGCTACTGGTGAAACTGGGACAAAGTTTAAAAAAGCAAAACCAGGTGAACCGATCACAAACTTCATTTAAATAAAGTCCTAGTCATTGTAGTCTGAATGTAGTTAAAACTTAACTGTTTATGCAAAATACCAATTCTCAAGACGAGCCTTATCTACTATCCAGACAGTCACTGGATAAAAATCCATCTGAAGATATCTCAGAAAAGATTGTTGCGGCAGTTTTATTTGCTTGTGCTTTAGTTTCAGTTTTAACTACCTTTGGGATTGTCATAATTATCTTTCAGGAGACATTCGGTTTTTTCCAAGAAGTCTCCTTTGCCCAATTCTTTCTCGATAGTAAATGGACACCTTTATTTGCCGATAAACATTTTGGCGTTTGGCCATTGATTAATGGCACTTTCTTAACTACAGCTATTGCAATGGCAGTTGCTATTCCTTTGGGTTTATCTTCTGCTATTTATTTGAGTGAATATGCTGAACCTAAAGTTGCGGCAATTTTACGTCCAGCGGTGGAACTTTTGGCAGGAATACCAACGGTAGTATATGGTTACTTTGCGCTGTTGTTCCTTACACCATTGCTGCGGAATTTTATCCCTCTGGAAATATTCAACGCTTTGAGTGCGGGGTTAATGATGGGGGTAATGATTACTCCTACTGTTGGTTCTATCAGCTTAGATGCTATCCGAGCAGTTCCCCGTTCTTTGCGAGAAGGAGCTTATGCTTTAGGTATCACTAAACTAGAAACCATTTTTAAAGTAGTTCTCCCAGCCGCACTTTCTGGAATCATAGCCTCAATTATTTTGGGTATTTCTCGCGCTGTAGGTGAAACAATGACTGTCCTGATCGCCGCCGGACAACAACCAAGACTAACTGTTAATTTTGCGGAATCAATAGAAACAATGACAGCTTACATGGCGCAAATTTCTGGTGGAGATAGTCCGCGTGGTAGTCTTAATTTCAAGACATTATATGCTGTAGGTGCTGTTCTGTTTCTACTTACCCTTACTTTGAATATTGTTAGTTACTGGATTGCTAATCGCTTTAAAGAAAAATACGACTAAATAAATATGGCTACAAGTTATCAACAAGATGATTCTTTAGAATCTGCGGCAGAATTTAGCGATAATGTTGAGAGTAGAGATAAATTAGGGAAAGTATTTGAAGTACTTTTTTTGTTAGGATTGCTAATTGGTTTATTTGTCCTAGCGTTGCTACTTTTTGATATTTTGAAAGACGGATTAGGCAGATTTTTATCACCCGGCTTTCTCACAGAAACTCCTTCTCGTTTTCCTGACCAAGGTGGTATTCGTCCTGCGATTATCAGCAGTATGCTTTTAGGAGCTGTTGTGATTTTAGTAACTGTCCCAATTGGTGTTGGAGCAGCTTTATATCTAGAAGAGTATGCACCTAAAGCTTGGTGGACAGCGATTATTGAGATTAATATCAGTAATCTGGCGGGTGTGCCTTCTATTGTCTATGGATTGCTAGGTTTAGGAGTTTTCAATTATTTACTTGGGTTTGGCCCCGCTTTAATTTCCGGTGCATTGACTTTATCTTTGTTGTCTTTACCAGTAATTATTGTGACAGCTAGAGAAGCAATTCGCGCTGTCCCAGATTCCCTGAGAAATGCTTCTTACGGATTAGGTGTCACAAAATGGCGAACTATCAGCAGTCATGTCATACCCTATGCTGTTCCTGGTATTTTGACGGGGGTGATTATCTCTATATCCCGCGCTATTGGTGATGCAGCCTCATTGATTGTTGTAGGTGCTGTGGGTTTTCTCACCTTTAACCCTAGTTTGTTTCAGAGATTTATGGCATTACCCATTCAAATTTATAGTTACATCACTCGTCCTGAACCGGGTTTTGCTAGTGCAGCAGCAGCGACAATTATTGCGTTGTTACTCTTGATTTTAGTTTTAAATGGTGTAGCAATTTATATTCGACAAAGCTTCTCAATAAATTAGGTAATTAAATATCTAGTTGGATACATTCACGAATATTAGGAGAATAGCCAAGTGACTTATAGCAATAGTAGAAGTCAATCAGATAGTGCCACAATCGACCAAAGCAAGGGTGTATTCAACGTTGAAGGTGTGAAGGTCTACTATGGGGGATTTTTGGCACTTTTAGATGTTTATCTCAAGATTCCTGATAAACAAATTATTGCTTTTATTGGGCCTTCAGGATGTGGTAAAAGTACCTTACTGCGTTGCTTCAACCGGATGAATGATTTAATCCCTGGAGCTAAGGTAGAAGGGAGACTGAATTATCGCGATCGCAACATTTACGATCCCAAGATAAATTCTGTAAAATTACGCCGCCAAGTCGGAATGGTTTTTCAAAGACCGAACCCTTTCCCCAAGTCAATATACGAAAATATTTCCTTTGGGCCGCGTGCTAACGGTTATAAAGGTAACATTGATGAATTGGTGGAAGATTCCCTCAGACGCGCTGCTATCTGGGATGAAGTTAAAGACAAACTCAAAGAGAAGGGGACTGCGTTATCTGGCGGACAACAGCAACGACTTTGCATAGCAAGAGCGATCGCTATGAAGCCAGATGTATTATTAATGGATGAACCATGTTCTGCTCTCGACCCAATTTCTAGCCGTCAAGTAGAAGAACTCTGCTTAGAACTCAAGCAGCAATATACCATCATCATGGTGACACACAATATGCAGCAAGCTTCTAGAGTCGCAGATTTCACGGCTTTCTTCAATACAGAAATTGACGAGCATGGCAAACGTCGCGGAAAATTAGTTGAGTTTAATCCTACGGCGCAAATCTTCAGTTCTCCTCAAACCAAAGAAGCTGAGGATTATATCAGTGGACGCTTTGGTTAAAGAGACATTACACTTCTAAGCTGTTACGCATAAAAGATTGCATATTTACTTGTGTACTCTTTTGGGAAAGCAAGGCTGGGCGTAGCGTCTTGTAGAGAAGCTATGCCGCAGGCTTTACGGAAGGCTACGCGAACGCAAAGCGTCTCGTAGAGAAGACTGTGACTCCTTCACCGTGCGTCTACGCTTTTTCAAGTAATGTGTTTACGTTGACGCAGCCCAAGGTAGAGAAGTGACTTACAAAGAGTATCGTCTAAAATGACTGATAGCTGTGTATGTCAAAACTCCCAAGAAATTGTGCCTTGCACGGTGAATGGATCACCAGGATAAACGCGCAATCTAGATTGGGCACTCTCAAAATAGTCCACGTTGAAGAGATTCCTAAAATTGACCTGTGCGCGGAAGTTGTTTCGCTTGTAAAATATGGCAGCATCAGTGCGGAAGTAACTTGGTACTTCAAAAGTGTTGGCTAAATCGCCCTGGCGATCGCCCTTTTAGGAAAAGTTTGTGATCTACTGAACATGAGCCTATTTGCATTTAATATGAGCCGAGATTTATGATTGCAAGCCAGTTGCAATTAATTGGAGCCGGAGTGCAGTCTTATTTGCAATTAATGTGAGCCAGTAATTATCTTGTTTGCAAGCCGGAGTGTTTATATTTGCAAGCCGCTACAAGTAGGTACACCAAGCGTCGTGCTTTCGGCCTTGCCGATCACCACGGGATCGTTGTGTTCTCCCAGCGCGTGAATGTCCCCGTCGGGCCATCCGGACCGAGCAGTGCAACGCGCACCACCTCACGGGACCCATCTTCGACGGATTCCGTGCCTGCATATCCGTTGAGGTTCGTCTTGGTAAAGGCAGGCGATACGAGGTTTACTTTGATTCCGGTCGACTCCAGTTCGATCATCATGGCCAGCGTCATCGCATTGAGCGCGGCCTTGGACGCCGGATAGATCGGGCCATAGGAGGCGTGAGAGGGAAAATTAGGATCCGCGTTCGTCGTCAGCGAGCCGACTCCGCTAGACACATTCACGATGCGGGCGTCTGAGGATTCGCGAAGAAGCGGAAGCATCACTTGGTATACCGAGAGCGCGCCAAACACGTTGGTCTCCCACACCGCGCGAATCTCATCGAGAGGGGCGTTGCTCGCGCGGGATATCTTGAAGTACTCCTCCAACGACAAGTTCCCCTTATTTGTATTGGAGATAGCCGCGTTGTTGACGAGAAGATCAAGGCGACCAAACTCCTTGCGGATGCGTTCCGCCGCAGCATCGAGCGAAACTCGATCGGTAACATCGATTTGGAGAGCAGTCGCGCCCGCCCCGATCTCTTCGGCTGCGGTCTTGCCACGCTCGAAATCGCGCGATCCGACGAACACAGTAACTCCATTCGCTACAAGTTCCTTGGCGACCTGAAAACCGACTCCTTGATTGGCTCCGGTAACCAAAGCGACGCGTTCGTTTGGCATGATGTTATCCTTGATGAGGTGGATGGGCAGCCTGCTATCCTTATTGGAAGCCGGAACCATGTTCCATATCATAACTTGATTAAAATCCAAAAACCCTCTGGAACTGACGCAATATCCTTAAGTCTAGGACAGAAATTAAATTTAGAACAAATAGAGGGTACAGAACCAAATACATCTCTGATATTTTGGAGCGAAAAGGGTTTGTCACTACAAGCAATTGTCTCTAAACCTAACTTTGGCACATTGCGGCTGGAACTGCGTCCGACTTTGCGTTCTCCGGGCGATCGCTCGTTATATATTATGGATGATGGTAGGATTAACGTGTTTTAGATAGTAAATAATGTTATTAATTATGAGTTAAGAAACAACTTTCGATTCAACACTCATAACTGAAAACTCCTAACTTTTATTGTGCTAGACCGAGCTGTATCTGAACTATCAAAACCTAACAAGCGCTTACCTAATCAGCGCTGGCAAATTTATCCACAAAAACCAGAATTTGCCCAAAAGCTGGCGGTTTTGACAAATATTTCCCCCATTATCAGTCAGTTGCTGATTAATCGGGGTATGGAAACACCAGAACAGGTACAAGCATTTTTAAATCCAGAGTCTTTAGTTTTGCCTTCGCCGTTGGAAGATTTCCCAGATTTGGTGATTAGTTTGGAGTTGTTGCAAAATGCGATCGCCTCTCAAACAAAAATTGCTATTTGCGGTGACTACGACGCTGATGGAATGACTAGCACTGCTCTACTTTTACGTAGTCTCCGCACTTTAGGCGCACAAGTAGATTATGCTATTCCTAGTCGGATGCACGAAGGCTACGGTATTAATAAACGCATAGTTGAAGAATTCCACAGCGAAGGTGTAGGACTAATTCTGACTGTAGATAATGGCATATCTGCGTTTGAACCAGTTGCTAGAGCTAGAGAACTTGGTCTTGCAGTGATTATCACCGATCACCACGATATCCCCCAAAAATTACCGCCAGCGAATGCTATCCTCAACCCTAAACTGATAGCTGAATCCTCACCTTATCGGGGTGTTGCTGGTGTTGGTGTTGCCTACATTTTGGCAGTGTCTCTAGCACAACAACTAGGGGAGACTAAAGGCTTGATCCAGCCGATGTTAGCACTATTTACACTGGGAACGATCGCAGATTTAGCTCCCTTAACTGGTGTGAATCGCCGCTGGGTAAAACGTGGTTTACAGCATTTACCCAAATCCAACTTGGCTGGGGTGCAGGCGTTAATTCAGGTAGGCGGCGTACAGGCGCGGGGAGCAGGGGAGCAGGGGAGCAAGGAAGAAAATCCAAAATCCAAAATCCAAAATCCAAAATCCCTAAAGCCTGAAGATATCGGGTTTCGCCTGGGGCCACGAATTAATGCTATTGGTCGGATTGGTAATCCCCAGACTGTGATTGAATTGCTGACTACAGATGATATGGGGGTGGCGCTAGAAAGAGCAATGCAGTGCGAACAAATCAACGCCTCTCGCCAGCTAATGTGTGAGCAAATTGAACAAGAAGCGATCGCTTATGTAGAGACAGAATTTGTTGCGTCCCTACAAAAAGACCGTGTATTAGTTGTTGTTCAACCCAATTGGCATCATGGCGTTATTGGTATCGTTGCCTCCCGCTTGGTCGAACGCTATGGCGTTCCCGTGTTTATCGGTACTTATGAGGATGAGGAACATATACGCGGTTCAGCACGCTCAATTCCAGAGTTTCATGTATTTGAAGCTTTGGAATATTGTCACGATTTACTAGGGAAATTTGGCGGACACAAAGCAGCCGGGGGATTCTCTCTACCAGCAGCGAATTTACAGGTGTTGCGATCGCGTTTGATTGAGTTTGCTAACCAGTGTCTTGAACCTCAGCATCTCAAGCCTCTGCTCAAAATTGATGCCGAAGTCAATCTCAATCACATTAATCAGCAGCTTTATCAACAGCTTAATGCTTTACACCCCTGCGGTATGGACAACCCCGATCCAGTTTTTTGGACACCTAATGTTCAAGTGGTTGAGCAAAAAATCGTTGGTAAGGGTCACATTAAACTGACAATTGCTCAAACTATTGATAATCAGGAGTACAAAATTAAAGCGATCGCTTGGCGTTGGGGCGACTATTTTCGCTTACCACCGCGAGTCGATGTCGCTTACAAACTGCGAGAAAATTACTTTAACGGTAACACCACCATCGAGCTAGAGTTAATAGGTGTTAGACTGCCAATTCAGCTTCAACAATTTTTTGCTTCGCCACCTACCCCATCAAGCACAACTTTTGAATACAACCAGCGGCATTATACTTGTGGTTTCTATAAAAACGGTATTGAAGCAGAATTAAGAATTAAAAATTCTGAAGGCAAAGTTTTAGCCATGCAGCCAGGACATACAATCGGTTTGCTAGGCACTAATCGTCAAAACGCCAAAGAAGTTGATATTTCTCAGCCACAGTATGACAGTATTATTCAAGTTGCCCTTCAGGCGTTATCAGTGCTGAGTGCTGAGTGCTGAGTGATGAGTTATGAATTATGAATTATGAATTAACTTCTCATTCCTAACTCTTAACTGTCAACTCCTTAGTCAGCACTCAGCACTATTATAGGTTGCCGTTGCGAAATGCCAGCAAAAAGATTACTGCTGGCCCAGCAATCACAATTAGCGCCACGGACAGCAATTGGAAAATAACTTCCCAATTGATACTGATAAAAGCGTTAAACAAGTCAGACACAGCGTCAAACATTTTTCCTCTTCTCCTGCCAATTGTCTTGAAAAATTCAATAACTTAGTTATAAAACCCGCAATCGATCATATCTGGCTATGGCCTGCTAAATTTAATTTACTTAACAAAATTATAAGAAAAGACATAAAAAAGTAAAATAGGAAGATTGGGCATGGGGGATGCGGCACTTGTACTGAGCGTATCCCTACGGGGAAGCAAGCTACGCGTAGCGTCTCCAAGAGTTGTCGTAAAGCCTGCGGTATAGCTACGCCCTAAGCGCCAGCCTCTCCTTGGCGCAGCCTCTCGTAGAGAAGAGTTGTGTTGGGCATTGGAAATTAATTTCTCCCTTGTCCCCCTTGTCCGTTTAAGAAGGGTTTGCAAATGTCAACTAGCAAACGCACATCTAGGGGATGATATAAAATGTCATCTTCGTTGTCATAACTCAAGGGTTTTATGGGAATGAAATCTTCAAATTCGTTTTTAGTGGTAGCACTGGCGATCGCTTCAGTAAGTTTTCCCGTATCTGTCAAAGCCGATACTGTGAATGCCCGTTGCGATGTATTCCCAAAAGGAGAAGACCGCGCCACATCTTCTGGTCCCTGTACTTTTTCCCAACGTCAGGGTGCGGTTAGCATTCAACTAGAAAATGGTCGTAGCTATGACCTGCTCCCTTCGGGTAATCGACCCGGCAATTATCGCGATCAAAATGGTGATGCTGCCTATCGACAAGCTGGACTGGGTGACAAAGGACAGATTTATCGCCTTGCCACTGAGTCGATTTATGTCTATTGGGATACAGCTTCCTCTAGACAAAACTCAGGTAACAGAAATCGTAGGGCTGCTGCTAGGCGTCAGCCTGAAGCGGGTACTACCGTCGCTCGGTTGAGTGATTTAGTGGGTGCACGGGCAGGACAGGCAGAAAACACAGTGAAAGAACGGGGCTATCGATGGGTCAAGAGTGATGATTCGGGCTACAGCTACTGGCTAGAAGGCAAAACCAACTACTGTATAACGATCCAAACAGACCAAGGACGCTACCAATCGATTGTTTACACGGGGGGTCCACAGGATTGTAAGAATTAGTTGCTATCTGGACAAACAATCCAATTTGGAGGGCACTGAGAGGATGTCCTAAAAGGTAGCCGAGAAACGTGAAACTCGCATTCCTTGATTCAGGCACAATGTATGAGAATTCCCTTGGACGATGCTTATTCACGAAATAATCAGCGTTTCATACATTGTGCTTTAAGGAGTGGATGTTCCCATATTTGATTGCAGGTCTGAGCGATTAGCATTGCAGATCGCTACATCTAACACTCAACTTCTACATCGCACCGCTACAACAATCGGGAAAAGCGCATCATTAAAACATCACGGTTTGGTTTAACGGCTGCTAGCTACTACTACTACTGCTGCTTGTGTTAGTGGGCAGTTTGGGAATTAGCCAAAAGAGGAACTGCTCCTGCGATCGCGTCTGCACCAACATGAAGTCTTCACTGCCAAACAAGAAGGTCTTGATGCCACCGATGGAGCGAGATAAAAACTGCGAAGACATAGGTTTCATCTTTGTCTTGACGAAACCCAACAATACAGCAGACTAGAAACGAGTTCTGCCACTGCTCCAGTCGCCTGAATCACAAGTACCACGGAAATGCTCAATCCCATTAATGGCAATCCGTCCACTGCGTCTATCGATTTCAACACGCGGATGATTTAGCCCATTCACTCGGTATTTTCCCGTGATTTGCTCAGGTGTGACACGGAGATTGTTGAGGTTCCACCATCCATCACTACCTCCTGAATTAATTGGCGGGATGAGCTTTCCGCCCAGATGAATTTTTCCCTGCATATTACGAATCTCGACTTGAACCTCGGAATCGAACTCGTCTGTCGAAGACTCTACACGATTTTGCAGTTCATAGCGATCGCGACGTGAGTTCCATTCATAGCTGTTGCGGTTTTCAAGACTTGGTTTGCGACCTTCACCGTAGCAGATTAAGGTCAGTCTTTGCAGCATTGAGTTGTCACTGTTGCGCTCAGGTGCGCCTTGCTCCCGGAGATAGGTATCGATCGCAGTTTGAGCTTTACCAATTTCTCTTGAACTACAGGAACGACCATTTTGAAGTAGCTCCCCTTGAGGGCTAAAAAGGACAGTGCAACCGCTTCCTCGCGTCATCCCCGTCACACTGAAATTACCGTTGTCTACAGTGTCGATCATCGCTTGAGCATTCACAGAACTCGCGACTGTAAGTGTAAGTAAACCCAGCGCGATCGGCGTTAAAGCCCGCAATGTTTTCATTGTTATGTTAATTGTTGTTTTGAATAAATATAAATTGATTGGATCACTCTATTACCAAGAGGTTAAATGGTAAAGTCAGTATTTTGAGATACAGTTTTTGAATTCAAAATAAGCTAACTGAAGCCAATAATCCAGAGCGATCGCAAAAGGTTTTAGCAGTTCTGATAAGTTATTCGTTTCCGGCTGATAATCCTCAATTTGCGTCAATTTGAATATTGTTGGCTTCAAAGGCTTGCCGTACCCGTAGACGGAACTCTCGCCCAACACTCCATTGTTCCATAGGTGCCGTTTTAATCCAAACGCGCACTAACATACCCATGTGTGATAGGTCATCAATCCCCAACACTTGGGGCGATTCTAGTAGGCGATGGCGCCATTCTACTTCGCTATACAATTGTTTGCATACTTGCTTGAGAATCTCTAAAACCTGCTTGGGGTCGTTTTCATACGCCACTACAATAGAAAAGTCTACCCGCGACCAGAGGCGGGTTAGATTGCTGACATTCGTGATATTGCTATTGGGAATGGTAATTAGTTTACCTTCGTTATTACGTAGTTGAGTTACCCGCAAGTTGAGATTTTCCACTAGTCCGCTTTTATCCCCAATCTCAATTACATCTCCCACAGCAAATTGATCCTCCATCAAAATCAAGCAGCCATTGACCAAATCTTTAATCAGACTTTGAGAACCAAGAGAAATGGCGATACCAATGACAGCGCCCCCTGCCAAAATTGAACTGGTAGGCATATTAAATATGTTTAGAGACCGCAAGATACCCAAGGTGATGAAAACAAAAGTGATTAATCCTTTTAGTGCCCCGGAAACTGTTGCAGCTCGTAGCGCAATCCGTTGAGTTTCACTCAAAGGTAGAGAGGAATGGGTTGTCCAGACATCAGTGAGGCGGTCAATTAAGGTTTTGCCAATCCGAATTACAAGACTGATGAAAAACCAAATAATCAGTAGCGCTAGGGGTCTGGCTAAAGCCTCCGTAGACCATCTCATGAGGTAGGGGACGCGATACATGATCACCACAATTCCGATGTACCACATCAGAATAAATGCCCAAAACAGTAGCCATGTGAGCAGAGAATAGATCCCCAGTTGGCGCTTGAGGCTGAACTGTCGCCGGATCGTTTCTAGAAACTGCGATCGCTGATGGGCGATCATGTCTGCATCTGTTTTCTTTTCGCTGGTCTCTATTGTGTGAATAGTTGTGGATGTTTCTGCCTCAGCTCGCTTGACCACACCCTGTTTTACCGCAGCTTTCTGCTCTTGATGGCGAACTTGCAATGCCGTCTGTTTACGAATTAAAGTTCGCCGCAATAACCACAACACAACACTCCCCAACACTAAGCCGATGCTGATTTGCAGTGCCTGTCCAATTCGTTGCCACAATACCTTATGCGAGAAGAGTCTATTAATGCGTTCGACTTCTGCTTGTAATATTTTTTGCCACTCCTGCGCCAATACCTCCAGAGTTTTCCCGTGGTAGTCAGCATCTGGCTCTGTTACTGTTACCAGCCTTAAAGGACGAGTTGTTTGATCGTCACTGAGCTGGAGGATTAAATCCTGATTCAGAATGGCAATAGAAACTATAGGAGTTTGTTTAGCTTTGTTAGTTCGGTTGAGCGCTCGCATGAGCCGTTGCGTTATTTCTTCAGCACGTACCTCTACTGGAAGAGATCCCTCTGGCGGTTGGCTACGATTAAAAACAGTGGGAGAGACAATCTCAAACAATAAGCTTCTGTCTAAGGGTGAATACACAGACGCAATTTCATACATACCGAGGCGGGTAACACCACTAGGTGGTTTGTGCGGATCGTTGGAGGCTGCGGTAGGTAAGGAAGGTAGTTGACTGTGAGCGATCGCACTCCAACCAAGCACCATTGCGATCGTCATTACACTGACTAGCACAAAACGAATTACTGAATGGAGGAAGCGATTAAACAGGAACATATCTATGGGAAAGTGATTGAGTAGCTGATATTAGTGTCGGTCATCGTCCTACTTTAATTGCCTATAGCAATCCTAAATGAAATACAAATTAGTAGTATATTTATACCAAGATTAAGTTCTTTACCAATCACCAAGAATTTGATCGAAGACTCTCAGAAGCACACCGCCTGTAATGCAGCGTATCCCAATCTCAAAGCACGCATGATCGCGCTCCTAAAAACACTTGGTAAGAAGCCCATTTTGATCGCAAGAACAGATAAAGCAGTGTCTGTGATACAGATGTGGGCAAACAGGCACTAGCAGGATTAACAAATGGCACATTGATAGAATTTCCCAATTTCGGGCATGGCGCTCTTGTATTTTCGCAATGTGCTAGAGATGTAGAAGCCGCGTTTGTGATGAATCCCACTTCTTCTCCCAATGCAGCGTGCAGGGAAGCTTTGAAAACTAAGTTCGTGTTGTAGGTTGTCATGGAGCATCCTGCTAAAGCCAATGTCAAAGACCGTGACCGATTCTAAATGATACGTTACTCGCCTAATCCCCAATCCCCTACTCCCTAATACAAAATGGCAACTTGGCAATGTGTAAAGCAATGTGGAGCCTGCTGTAATCTTGATCCAGCAGAGCGTCCAGATTTGGATGAGTATCTCTCTCCACCAGAACTAGAACTTTATCTCAGCATGGTAGGTGAAGGGGGATGGTGCGTTAATTTCGACCATACCACGCGAGAATGCCGCATCTACTCAGATCGTCCTCGTTTCTGCCGTGTGGAATCAGAAGTGTTTCAAGATATGTATGGGGTTGAACCAGAAGAAGTCAACGATTTTGCCATTGACTGCTGTCGCCAGCAAATAGAGGGAGTATATGGCGATCGCAGTTTGGAAATAATCCGCTTCAATAAAGCTGTTGGGTTGTCAAGAGGATGCAAGGACGCAAACACACCCGATAATTTTTTTGTCTTCATCTGTGGAGTTGCAATTTATTACAACAATCTGAGAATATGATAGAAATATGAAAGCAACCTAACAACAAAACTACTGCTCGTGAAACTTGACTCTGCTCCTTTGGACATTTCTGGCATATCTGAGACTGAGATTGAGCTAGAACTGAAAGACAGCACTGATTTTAACTTAACTCCAGCGATCGCCCAGCCAGTTCAGGCTGTAGTTGCGGATAGTCCTCAAAAGCAGCAATCAGTGGTGGTAGTTTTTGGTACAACTTTTGTAACTATTTTTCTAGCAGAAATTGGAGATAAGACTCAGCTATCCACGCTGTTAATGAGCGCACAATCTCATTCGCCGTGGGTTGTATTTATCGGATCTGCGGCTGCGTTAATAACCACCAGCTTATTAGGTGTGCTTTTAGGTAGTTGGATAGCCAGCCGACTCAGCCCGAAAACTATAGAAAAATCAGCAGGCGTAATGTTGTTGGTGATTTCCCTAATGCTGTTTTGGGATATATTGCAAGGTTAGTTAGAAGTCGTTAAATTTTGGATTTTAGATTTTAGATTTTGGATTGGTAATTTGTAATTGCTCCGCTTCCTGTGCTTCCTCATCTCCTCTGCTCCCCCATCCCCCTTAATTATATGGATTGGCATCTTTTAGGACTAAGCTTTATTACAGTTTTTTTATCAGAATTGGGTGACAAAAGTCAGCTAGCGGCGATCGCACTTTCAGGGCGTTCTAATTCTCCGCGTGCAGTATTTTTTGGCGCAGCAGGCGCACTGCTGTTGACAAGCTTGTTGGGAGCATTAGCAGGGGGAGCAGTAGCAGAATTATTACCTACACGCTTGTTAAAAGCGATCGCTGCTGTGGGATTTGCCGTCCTCGCTGCACGCCTGCTGTTATTTAACAATAAACCATCGACGGATTCTGAACAAACACCATAACCAAACGTGAGTTCGACGGCTCATGTGGTATTGCCTAACTAGTACGCCACGGCGTAGATATAGCAACCATTTAAAATCCCTAAAGAGCTTATTCCATAATACTTTTGAATGAGTGACTTTTTACTTTTGACTTCCGCCTTGCGGTACTAGCTCAATCAAAATACCAGAGATTTTACTACCCAAAGTCGTCCCTCTGGGAGTCCCAGAAGGACAGACTTGAACTTTAATTCAAGTCAAGGAGAAGTTTATCGAACTCACCTTAACCAAATGACCAGGGTTGCACATCCAGCTAAATTACAAAGGTTCCCAACCGGTTCCTTTGTAGCCGTATTGAAAAATTTCTGGATGCAAAATTTCAGCCAAAATTTCTAGAGAATCTACCAATCGTGGCCCTGAACGATTAAAGTAAGAATTGCCATCAGTAATGTACACCCTACCGGATTGGGTTGCGTGCAGTTTTTCCCAGTCTGAACGTTGAGTTAACAAATTGGCTTCTTGACGAGTTCGATTTAAATCAAAGCCGCAAAGCATAAAAACAATGATATCTGGGTTACTTGCTATTAGTGTTTCCCACGGTAAGATAGGAGAAGCCTGACCTGTAAGGCTAAACAGAGAGTGCCCTCCTGCTAAGTTAACTAATTCAGGAATCCAATTGGCGGCGATCATCAAAGGATCAGTCCACTCGATGCAGGCGACAGTAGGCACTTCATTTAAAGAAAGTCCTTGGATTCTTTGCTGACAAATTTTGACGCGAGCTTCTAAGTTTTCTAGAACTTTAACCGAGTCTACTTTAAAGGTGTTGCCGACTCGCTCAATATCAGCCCAAACATCTTGGAGAATATTAGGTTGTAAAGAAATTATTTGAGGTTTACTATGAATGAGTGTGGCAACTGCCTTTTCAACCTCGTCTAAGCTAACAGCACAAACATCACACTGGTCTTGCGTGAGAATGTGGGTAGGCTGCAACTGCTCTAAAACATCTGTTTTGATTTCATAGATACTGAGAGCAGATTGTAATAAATTGTTCACGTCATCATGAATTTGGCTGCTGGAGGCATTGGAGTTTAAGCGGGCTTGGGTACAAATGGGGCGATTTTGGATTTCTGGAGGGTAGTCGCATTCGTGCGATCGCCCCACAATAGCATTAACCAACCCTAGTGTCGCTAAAATCTCTGTTCCACTGGGAATTAGGGAAACTATTCTCACATTACTATCCGTCATCGCTTCACCTCCATAAAAGCTTCCGTCATCTTAGATTTTGGCAAAATTTGAGTCATTAAGTATCTTTCTCTAGGAGAATCAAGGTTGTTTTGGTCGTCATACCGATTATCTGTGAGGTTGCTCCTGAAACTTGGGGATTTTGCCCCAAGTTCGTCTCACCAAGCTTGGTTTTGTGCAGTTTCACAAAGAATTGCTACCAGCACTAAGCAACAAATTGACTTACATCGCTTTTCAAGTAATGAAACTACACCACTCCCTACTTCATACTTCCTACAGTTTCCTAGACCCAAATTCAAAATACTACTATACTACTTAATAGTAGAATTACTTGATAGTGAAATTATTTTAAATATTAATTATCCCCTAGCAAAAATCACTGGTATGAAGTAATAGAAGTTATGAGGAAAATCTAGTTTGGAATTCCTTATCCAGAATCATCAAATTTGATTAGAAAAAATATACTTTCCGGTTATGAAAAACCCTATGAAGTAATTGTAGTTATACAAGGACGGTTCTAATTTTCCCTTAGAACTGCAAGGCAAAATTATTTTTTCTTGAGGGCAACTAATGCAGGTGGTGTTAGCTAGAGATATTACAGAGCACAAGCAGGCCCAAGAGGCTTTACAAATCAAAGAAAATGGTCGGCGAAAACAAAGTCAGACACTGGTGGAACTAGCAAGGAGCAAGACATTTCAGCAAGGTAATCTCAACGCAGTCTTAAGGGAAATTACAGAAACTACTGCTCGGACGCTCTTAGTGCAGCGAGTTGGGGTGTGGTTATATAATCAAGAACGTTCAAAAATTGAATGCATCGATTTATATGATGTAAGTACTAAGGAGCATAGCTTTGGTAACTCGCTTTCACAAAAAAATTATCCAGCTTATTTCCAGGCTTTAGAAGAGGAACGTACCATTGCCGTAAATGATGCCAGAAACGATACAAGAACCAAAGAATTATCTGAGTCTTATCTTTCTGTTTTAGGCATCACATCCTTGCTGGATGCACCAATTTGGCTAGAGGGTCGTTTGGTGGGCGTAGTCTGTCACGAACACATAGGCGAAAGTCGCCAATGGACTTTGGAAGAAGAGACTTTTGCTGGCTCGATTGCAGATTTCGTGACCCTGGCTATAGAAGCAAGCGAGCGAAACGTCGTCCAGGAAGCACTGCGACAGAGTGAGGCGCAATTTCGGGCGATTTTTGAGCGTTCTTCTATCGGCATTGGACTTATAGATATGAAAGCGGAGATTGTCGATACTAATCCGGCACTGTGCGAGATTTTAGGATACAGCCGAGAAGAGTTATCCAGCAAGCACTTTATAGATTACATTTCTATACAAAGGGGGGATTTAAAACTTTACAAACAACTGGTGTCAGGAATTCGCACAAATTCAGGGAAAACTTCAAGGTTCGGTTTCCAACACTCCGAACTTCAGGAACAGCTAGTCGATAGACATCGCATTGAAATGGAAAGACGCTGCCTGCATCAAGATGGTAGCTTAGTTTGGACTCATATCTCTGTTTCTGTTATACCAGACAGCAATGGTGAACCGGAGTTTTTTCTAGCGATGATTGAGGACATTACTGAACGCAAGCAAATAGAGTTGAAACTGCGTGCCTCTCAAGAAGCAGCAGAAGCTGCTAGTCGGGCAAAAAGTGAATTTTTAGCAACCATGAGCCATGAGTTGCGGACACCTCTGAATGCAATTATGGGCTTATCAGAGTTGTTGCAACAAAAAATAGTTGGCTCTCTGAATGAAAAGCAGAACGAATATATAAGTTGTATATATAGTAGTGGTGAACACCTACTAGAACTGATTAACGATATCCTTGACTTATCTAAGGTGGAAGCAGGCAAAGAGGAACTGTTACTCTCACCTTTGCCAGTGTCAGATTTATGTAATTATGCCATATCGACAGTGCGCGATCGCGCCTTAGAAAAGGGATTGCAACTCACACATGAAATTGGCCTAAAAGCGGATATTCTGATTGTTGATCAGCGGCGCATCAAGCAAATGCTACTCAACCTACTTACTAATGCGATTAAATTCACCCCAGCCGGTCAGGTATCGCTGGTAGTCAAAAAAGTACCGCAAGGGATGACCTTTACAATTTCAGATACTGGAATTGGTATAGACTCAAATCAGTTTCAATTTCTATTTGAACCGTTTAAACAGCTTGACAGTCAGTTAAATCGGCAGTATGAAGGCACAGGTTTGGGTTTAGTTTTAACACGCAAATTAGCGCGTTTGCATGGTGGAGATGTGACTGTTACATCGATTTTGGGAGAAGGGAGTCAGTTTACTTTGTTTCTACCAAACCCAGTACATCTGGGAGCAGCAGATGAAGCTAAAAAAGATACTGAAGCAACATCTTCCTCATCCTCCCTAGTTCTTCCCAAAAATAAAACTATTTTGGTAGTCGAAGAAGAAAACACTGGCATGGTGTTGCAAAATTATCTCCAGACAATTGGCTACCAAGTCAAGTGGATAGACAACAAAAACAAATTTTTGGAACAGGTGCGAACCCTACAGCCAGATTTAATTTTTTTGGATGTCCAATTAGTAGATGATCTTAGGGACTGGGATTTGCTAAATATTCTCAAACAAGAACCTTCTTTGCAACATATGCAGGTGGTGATGATGGGCTTTAGTGAACCTCCAGAGAAGCTTTCTATTGTGCAAGCTGGTGCTAACGACTATCTTCTCAAACCAATTCAAGTAGTTCAATTAGAGTCAATATTGATGCGATATTTAAATCATAGCGATTTTCGGATGAACGAAACACCAATATAAACACTAGGCGATCGCATTCATATTTTTAGTCCCAATTCGCCAATACAGCACCTATATTCTATATTCTAAGTATTTTATCTAATACTTTTACTGGTTTAGCACTTTATGCCACATTTAGCAATTCATAGTGTAATACACGAAGATTTCCAATATCTGGCTAATGGTGGTTAAATAGCAATCGTAAATCATTAATAATTATTAGTATTAATGCACATAGCGCAACCTCAACTCTACCAGAGGCTCTGCCAACGAGTCTGCGAACGCGAGAGCGTATGGGGTTTTCCCAAGTGGAGCGACTGGTATGGGCTAGGGGAGATTGATAAGTGCCTAAAATCACAGCCAACCACTTTTCAAACAACCTCTTATACTCTTAAATCTTAAATTTATGGATTCTTTTCAACCTGACACAGGTGTGCCTTTAACCTTAGAAATTGCTCAGATTGGTTCGCCATCAACAACACTCACTCCTACCTCAACACCCACCCCGCGAATTTCCAAAGATGCTATTCGCACCAGTTTGAAAGCCTCCACTGCCGATGGTATCTTCGCAGCAGTTTTCAATATTGCCAGTGGCGGGGTTTTGCTGAGTAATTTTTTGGTGCAGTTGGATGCCAGTCCGGTGGTGTTTGGCATGATATCCTCTATCCCGATGTTAGCGAATCTCTTTCAGCCGATGGGTGCTTACTTGTCTGAACGCAGCACTAGCCGCTTTCAGAATTCCCTTCGCACTCATGGAATTGCTCGGCTACTGTGGCTGATTTTAGTAATTGGCATTGCTAGCTTTAGTTGGGGAGGGCTTAATTCAAACCAATTGGTGATATTGTCGCTCTTGATTCTCGTATGCAGTCATCTTTTAGGAGGACTAGGAACTGCATCGTGGTTCAGTTGGATAGCAATGTTAGTCCCACGGCAATTACGAGGTAGATATTTTGGGCTACGCAATAGCTTTGCCAACCTCACCGAGTTACTCACCTTGCCAATAGCCGGTCTAGCTGTATCACATTGGTATGGGGGGAGTATCCAAGGTTATGGAGTGATTTTGTTCTTCGGGATTATCTTTGGAATGGTGAGCTTGGGGTGTCAGTATTTCCAGGTAGATATCAATCCCCAATTACAAAACACCTATCATGCAAGCTTATCTCAAACAAGTGAGATTCAGTCAGACTCAGCACCAAATGAATCTAGTGAGATATCTGAAGCAATCTATCTCCCGCAAATGCCGACCCCTAAAAATCAGATAGATAGCAGCATCTGGAAAAACTCTAATTTTTTGGTCTTTCTGCTTTATTTCGGCTTATGGGCGTTTGCTGTTAGCCTAAGTGCCCCGTTTTTTAACCTTTACTTGCTAGATACGCTGAACCTGGATGTGAGTTGGGTAACTTTCTACACCAGTCTGCGAGCAGCGGCACATATGCTACTGCTCCTCGTGTGGGGTAAATTAGCAGATAGAATAGGCAATCGTTCGATTCTAATTTATTGTGGAATTCTAATTGCCGTCATCCCCTGGCTGTGGCTGACGATTGGTTCTAGTCCCCTCGATCTCTGGCTGTGGTTTCCGCTATTGCACATTTTTATGGGAATTAATTGGGGAGCAGTCGACTTGTGCAGCAATAATCTCCAGATAGAGATTGCATCAGTAAAAAATCAGTCTATCTATTTTGCGATCGCTGCTGCTATTGGTGGGGCGAGTGGTGCTTTAGGAGCAACTATAGGTGGCTTCATCGCTCAATTTGCTGGGTCTTTTGGCATAGGGGAAGTGTTCATTGTGTCTGGTATATTACGACTAGCGTCACTCATACCACTCATTGTTAAAAAGGATATGGGTAGATAGGGCGAAATTGATTGGTTACAGATGTGAATAAACAATGTCGCACTCAGACTGGGGATTTTTCCACCTACAGGAAGAATTGTCCAATATAAAACAATACAGTTCAGTTAAGGATAATTGTAGGTTGGGTTGAACGAACGCCAACAGCGTCCTGTAGGGAAGTGAAACCCAACAAATGCCTAAAAATGTTGGGTTACCCTGCCTTAAGCCCCTTTGGGTCTACGTTCCTCAAACGCCACTTCACTCAAGTCGGGAAACCCGCCCACATGAGTGGCTCCCCAACCTACGCAATATATTTTTTCGGCTTAACTGAACCGTATTGTAATATAAAATTTTTTCTCATTATCACATGGGCAATACCAGCTTCTTGAAAAATTTCTCCTTCTTCTACAAAATCCAATTTTTGGTATAAAGATTTCACATATTCTTGGGCGTGAATCACAACTTCTGGAATATTTTTACTCGCTATAATCTGTAATGCCTCTACCATAATTTTCTTACCAATACCCTGTCCTCTAGCTATAGACAAAACGGCAAGTCTTTCTATTTTTGCAGTTTTTTCATCTAAATATCTAATTCTAGTAGTACCTACAGCTTCTCCATCTAAATAAGCAATCAAATGGTCAGATATATCATCTTTTCCATCAAACTCTAAAGCGGGATCTACCCCTTGCTCTTGCTGAAAAACTGATATTCTAATTGCTTGAATTGCTGGAAATTCTTTAGGTAATTCAGCAACTCTTATAACTAAATTACTCATCAAACTCTATGTACAGTTAATAGATAAAAAAGGTGGGTTTTTTCCCACCCTACTTTTATACTTTAATCTGCACCTTCAATTGGTGCAAAACCTTGGCGCTGAATATTTTCTGTCACCGCGCGTGGTTCCAGAAATTGCAGTAAGTAATCAGGGCCGCCTGCTTTAGAACCGACTCCAGAAAGTTTGAATCCGCCAAAAGGTTGCCGCCCAACGATCGCTCCTGTAATATTGCGGTTGATGTACAAATTCCCGACTTCAAACTCTGTCTGCGCCTGCTGAATGTGCGAAGGTGTTCTAGAATAAAGTCCTCCAGTCAAAGCGTAGTTAGTTCCATTGGCGACTGCTAACGCTTCCTGGAAATCTTTCACCCGAATTACCGCCAGCACAGGGCCAAAAATTTCTTCCTGGGAAATTACTGCATTTGGCGATACTTCACTAAAGATGACAGGCCCGATAAAATATCCTTGTTCGGGTGCTGGTAATTCCAACGCCACTTCTGCTTCTGCCTTACCCTTCTCAATATACTCGTGGATGCGATCGCGGGCATTAGCATCAATTACCGGCCCAACTTGTGTACTCGCTAACTCTGCTTCCCCAATATTCAAGGATTTTGTCGCTTCCACCAATCGCTGCACAAAGGTATCATAAATCGGTTCCAGCACAATCACTCTTGAGGCGGCAGAACATTTTTGGCCACTGTAACCAAATGCCGATTGTACTACCCCCACAACAGCTTGGTCTAAATCAGCACTTTCATCTACAATAATGGCATTCTTGCCGCCCATTTCAGCAATCACCCGTTTCATATGCTTTTGTCCGGGTTTTAAAGTTGCCGCCTCTGCGTAAATTCTACAACCTACTTCTTGGGAACCCGTAAAAGCAATTACATGAGTGTCTGGATGATTTACCAAGTAAGCGCCGACTTGCGAACCCTTACCAGGTACGTATTGAAATACACCTTTAGGAAAACCAGCATCTACCAAGATTTCTGTGAGTTTGGCAGCAATGATAGAAGATGTTTCGGCCGGTTTCAGGAGAGTACAATTACCTGAAACCAAAGCTGCGACAGTCATCCCACAAGCGATCGCTAGGGGGAAATTCCAGGGAGAAATCACTATAGCAATACCCCGTGATTGGTAAATATAACGGTTCGTCTCACCTGGAATGTCGTAATTAACACCTTTGTCTAACCGTTCTATCTCGTCAGCGTAGTACCGACAAAAGTCTATGGCCTCAGAAACCTCTCCATCAGCTTCCTTAACTGGTTTCCCAACTTCCAAAACTATCCAAACTGAAAGTTCAGCGCGGCGGAGTTCCATCAAATCACCCGCTTTCCGCAAAATATCAGCGCGTTGTTTAGCTGGTGTTTTCCTCCACCCAGGAAACGCCGCTTTCGCAGCTTGCATCGCCTGTTCTGCTTGTTCAACACTGATCAATCCAACTTTACCAACTACCTCGCTGAAATTAGAAGGATTGAGAGAATCAACAAATTCCGGCGGATTAACATACTCCCCATTAATCAACGGTAGATAAGTCCTACCCAGTTGTTGACGAACGCCTTGGAAAGCTTGCGCTGCTTTCGTTCTCACCTCTTCCACCGCATAATCTGTATCCGCCGCCCCAAGGAAATGAGAGTGAGGAGTTTGGAGAGACGCGACGCCAGTCGCTACAACGGGGGGAACCCCCGCAACGCGCTGGCTCATTAATTGCGTCTGTACGTTCTCCTCTTTGACAATCGGCGGCGCTAATAACTCCTCAATCGGTCGATTTTCCATATTTTGCCGTAAAAAAGAGCTATTAGCTGTATTTTCCAATAACCGACGAATTAAATACGCCATCCCAGGTAATAATTCACCGTAGGGACAGTAAACTCTGACCCGATAACCTTTGTCAACCAACGCCTTTGCAACTTTATCCCCCATACCGTAGAGGACTTGCAATTCAAAGCGACGACGAGGGACATTTAAACTTTCAGCTATGGCAATGGCGCGAGCGTGCGATCGCACATTATGGCTACCAATGGCAGAATACACATATTGATGATTTTCTAGCAATAACTGAGTGATGGTTTCAAAGTTAGCATCAGTTGCCGCTTTGTCGTTGTAAACTGGTTGTGGCCAATGCTTTTGTGCTGCTTTTATTGTTTCTTGATCCCAATATGCGCCTTTCACTAAGCGGATTGTTAGGGGATAACCACGTTGTTTCAACCAAGAAATTACGTCTTTGGTATCTTGTTCGCTATCACGCAGATATGCTTGAATTGTCATGCCAATATCTGTGCGTTGCCTAAATTCTTCTTCCAATAATAGTTTTTTCAGGATGCTGAGAGTTATATCCTTATAGGCATACTGTTCCATATCAAAATGCACAGCTGCGCCTAACTCTTTAGCACGACGTAAAAGAATCCGAATGCGATCGCTAACTCGCTCCTCACTACCTTTAGCATCTAAAGGGTCAAATTGCGAATAAAATGCCGTTAACTTCACAGAAACCTGAACTTTTGAGATTGGTTCGCCATCAGCCTCATCAATAGCCGGGATAACTGCCCAATTTTTCGATGCTTCCACCAGTTGTTGGATTAATTCTAGATAGCGTTCTAGATAAGACTGCGCTTCGGCTTCGGTAATTACGGCTTCACCAAGTAAATCGATGGTGAAAGCCATTTTCTCTTTTCGCAGTCGTTCAACTGTTTTGATGACTTGTTTAATATTTTCCCCAGAAATATATTTATGAGCAAGAGTTTCGACTGCTGTACCAACGGTTGTAGCAGCAACTTGTCCGGGCATAGAGTCGGGGTTAGCAAAGTTTAGCATTCCCTTCAAAGCTGCCGGTAATTCTACAGACTCATCTCCTAGATATTCTTGTAAATGTGAGGCAATTTCTGATTTACTATGCAAAGCCGGTAGCGTATCTATAAAGCGAAATAGTTGCACCCGCAACCCAGGATTACTCATCGCCCAAGCTAGTAATTTATCATCCCAGCGCATTTGATCCCGCAGGGAAGAAAAAAACGAACGATTTTCCTGGGTTGCTGCTAGAAGTTGTTTAGCAATTTCTTGGGTTTTAGCTTCGTAGGTGCTTGCTTGTACTTGTAATACCACTGATAATAAACTCCGTTAATTAAGGCAAGGCTTTTTGTACTAAGCCTGTGTCTTCTATTTTGACGCTTTCATTTAGCTGTCACCATATCTAGTAAACTGTGATGCCTAACCTACACGGGCATTTGTTGGGTTTCACTACCCTGCCTTAAGCTGCCTCCTTTGTCTACGTTCAACCCAATCTACAATTATCCTTAACTGAAATATATTGGGAAGGATTTTCCCTTACCTCTTTTATTATTGCGTCTTCCACCTGTCGTTTTAACAGGATGTACTTATTCTTTCTAATACTAAGAATGGGTATACTCACTCTATGCCTACAGAAAACTTCATGGATATTTTATTTTCTAACTGGCAACACACACTCCAACCCTTTGGCGTTGACCAGGTAGCGGCTGAGAAAGCTTTTAATCGCTTGGTTGCAGCTTACTCTACCCCTGGTCGCTACTACCATACACTCAAACACATTAATCACATCCTGAGCATAATTCAGATTTTGCAAGGCTACACGAACAACTTAGCTGCTGTTCAACTAGCTGCCTGGTTTCACGATGTAGTGTATGACACTGAAGCTCAAGATAACGAAGAACGAAGCGCAGACTATGCTTTTGAATTGCTGAGTAACTTAAATATTCCAGAAAGTACCATAACTACTGTTACGCGTCTGATTCTGAACACTAAAGCCCACCAAGCTGCGGTGGATGACTGTGATAGCCAAGTCCTACTTGATGCAGACTTAGCGATTTTGGCTACTAACCCAATCCAATATCTAGAATACGCCCATGCCATTCGCCAGGAATATAGCTGGGTGGCAGAGGCAGATTATATCACAGGTCGTCGGCAGGTTTTAGAACGATTTTTACAGCGATCGCCTATCTACTTTACGCCTTTAATGTTAGAGTTCGCCGAACCATGTGCCCGTGGCAATATCCAAGCAGAAATTCAGTCTTTGGCTTCAGGATGTAGTTTTTGATAAAGACTGGGTAATCACCTGGCAAATTGTTCGTCATCTTGTAAGTGCGATGGTCGCGAAGCGAACCGCCTTCTCTACGAGACGCTTTGCGAACGGCATTGTAATCCATCTCTTCAATTAAGACTTGCTTTGTTACTATACCGTAATTGTTGGTAAAAATTGATTAAACTGTTAAATTGATTACATTTCAATACTTGCTTCAGTGATAATTTTAACTATTATTAGTTAGTCTGGCAACGGCAGCGGAAGTCAAAAGTCAAAAGTCAAAAGTCAAAAGTATTATGGAATGGGTTTTTTAGGGATTTTAAATGGTTGCTCTATTTACGCCGTAGTGTACTAGCTATAATCCTTTGTTTCAAAGGATTTTTAGCTAATTTGTGATTGTAAACATTTTAGTCCAACACAATCAAATTTAATTAATCAATGTGCTTTTTTTATTTTTACTTTATTAAGACAGATAGATCCACCAACATTACCAGATGAACTGAATAAAAAGAACATTTATTTATGGCAACCACTCATTGCTACTGAAAAAGATGTTATCTACCCAAAAGATAATTATAAATTCTATAGCAATCCGATTTGATTGCGTGAAAAAATCTAAGTATATGTAGGGTGTGTTATCGCCCTTGAGTACGGCACCTAGAATCAGAGGTGGTGCGTTAGCCTTTGGCATAACGCACCCTACGTATATTTCAAAAATCAAATATCAGTCCTATAGTGTCATCGCTATAAAAAAGTTTATTTAATTCTGATATTCAACAATTTAGTACAGCTATCAATAATTATAAAATCTAAATAACAATAATATCTCAAAAGGTTACCAAGTTACTATTACTATGACACTTATCCTTTTACAATCAGATTATTTAAAATTACTGGATAAAGCGGACATAATTCAGAATAATATTTTAGATAGTTTTGATATCACCAGAAAGTATCAATTTGGAGAAGGGTATTGGCGACATATTCAGCTACGAGATGGCATATCTTTAGACATTTCCAATTATCAGCAGCCCAAATCATTAATTTTAAAATGTCATGAGCGAAAACATCCATTAGAATTTCGATTCTTTGTTTTGGTAGAGAGCGAATTTAAAGACCTTGAGTTCAAGACCGGAGAATACTTTTTGAGTGGTAGTGGGATGGCATCTGAGTGTGATGTATTCGAGGCTAAATCACAGCGAATAGTAGAAGTAGGTGTTCACATACATCCAAATGCATTTCGCTACTTTACAGAAAATACATCTGGTAAACTTCCAAAAGAATTAGAACATCTTATTAGACGTTGGGATCAACCGACTTATGAACGCTATGGAACTCAAACTCCTGCAATGCAAATAGCAGTGCAGCAAATTCTTCAATGTCCCTACCAAGGCTTTACTAAACAAATTTATCTTGAAGGTAAGATTTGGGAACTAGTTGCAATGGTAGTTGATCAAGAAGTACAAATCAAGCAAGGTTGCTTCCAGATTAATCCACTCAAACCATCAGATATTGACTGCATCTATGATGTTAGGGAAATTTTGTTGAAACATTTAGACAATCCACCCTCTCTTATCGAACTAGCACGACAAGTTGGTTTAAATGATTGCACAATGAAGCAAGGCTTTAAGCAGGTTTTTGGGACTACGGTATTTGGCTATCTGCACCACCGCCGGATGGAACTAGCTTATAAGCTGCTTATTGAAGGAAATATGAAAGTCACAGAAGTTGCACAGACAGTAGGCTATGCTAGCCTACCTTCATTTAGTAATGCTTTTCGTAAGAAGTTTGGGGTAACTCCTAAGTCCTGCCAGAAATAAAAATTCCGGATGGAATAAAAAAATTCCGGCTCGAATAAGACGCAAATATTTAAAAGTTGTATATTTTTACAATAATCAGGTTGGTATAAACACATTTTTTTCACCAACTTAATTAGTAACAGTACTTGGGAACTAGGGGCTGAGAAGGAAATTATACTTAATTGCCAATTTCAAGACTTAGTAAGCTAATCGTCATTCATTTTTCCAGGATGATTCGCTTGTAGTAAGGGCTTCAGCCCTGCTTTTATGCAACTTAAATGCTGATTAGCTTACCCGTTGAGGAGTGGATGTATAAATGTTCATTAAACTACAATATACTGCTGTTTGCTGGTTAATATCTGTTATTTCTCTTACTTTAGCCAATCCAGCATATTCTCAACAAGCGTTAGTCAAAAAAACTTTAGTGCGTTCAGGTGAAGTCTTCCAAGAAATTCAAACATTGAATCAGCTACAGTTTCCTAAAACTAATGCTTCATATTTATGGAGAGTACCCAGACAGAATAAATTTCCCGAACTTAGTCAAGCAACTACAGATGTAGTATCAGTTACGGATGTGAAGGTTAACTCTACTGATAAAGGGATAGAGCTAATTTTAGTCACAGCTAATTCTCTTAAGCTACAAGTTTTACCGAAAATTGAGGGCAATTCCTACATTGCAGATATCCCTAACGCCAAGTTGCAACTAAGAAGTGGGGAAAGTTTAAGACAGGAAAAGCCAGTAGCCGGAATTGCAGAAGTAACGGTTGTAAATGTAGAAGCTAATACGTTGCGCGTAACAGTTGTAGGGGAAGCAGGTGCGCCTGTGGTGGAGTTGTTTGATAGCCAAACTGAGGGCTTGGTGTTTGGGGTGACAAGTACTACATCTACTGTACAGCAGCCAACGCCTGAGCAAAAACCACCAACAGGGGAAAAGCAACCACCTATAGAACTAGAGGTGACTGCGCCACCAAATACAGACTATCGCGTTCCAGATGCAACTACTGCAACGAAAACAGATACACCATTGCGTGATATTCCCGCTTCAGTTCAGGTGATTCCTCAGCAGGTTATCGAAGACCAACAACCGCGTAACTTAATTGGGATACTCAGAAATGCTGGCGTTGTCCAAAATAATTTTTCATCTCGAATTGCAGACACTTTTTCTATTCGAGGTTTTAGAGCCAGAAACGTTTATAGAAACGGTGTCAAAGACCGCTTTGCAGATGTTGCTGCTTTATCAAGTTCGCTGACAAATATAGATAGAGTAGAAGTTGTTAGAGGGCCAAACTCTGTAATTTATGGTCAAGTCAATCCAGGTGGGATCATTAATATAGTTACTAAAAAGCCTTTGAGTCAACCTTACTATGCCTTAGAGGTAAGGCGTGGTGGTTATGAACTTTTTGAACCTTCACTTGACCTTTCTGGCCCTGTGACAAAAGATGGCAGTCTGTCGTATCGTTTAAACACTTCTTACAGAACCGCAGAAGACTTTACTGATTTTTATAATGAAAAGCGTTTTTTCGTTTCGCCTGTTGTTAATTGGCGTATAGGGAAAAATACAAATCTAACTTTTGATACAGAGTATGAAGACATACAACAGTCGCTAGGCACTGGTTTGGAGCAGATTGCTAGTGCAACTATACTTCCTAACCCAAATGGCAAAATCCCTATTAACCGTTATTTAGGGGAACCGACTGATTTCTTTAACCGCCAGCTTAATAGATATAATTACAATCTAGAACATCGCTTTAACGATAACTGGTCTATTAGTAATTCATTTCAAGCTGCATTTTTAACCCTTGATTTACGTGAAACATCTGTTACCAGTCTGCTGGAAGCAGACAACCGCACTGTCGAAAGAGATCAGACTACTTTTCCAAAGCCAACAGAGTATGAAGCTTATACTTTAGATACTCATGTTATTGGTGATTTTAACACTGGTAATATAAAACATAAACTTTTGGTGGGGTTTGACTTATTTAGACAAACCCGAAGAACTAGTGTACTTAGAACAGCTGCGGCCCCTCTTGATGTCTTTAACCCAGTGTATGGTCAACCACTAGGTGATACTCTTGGAGGAGTTGATGTCTTCTTTAGAGATGATGCTTTAGGCTTTTATCTTCAAGACCAAGTGACACTTGCCAATAACCTCAAATTGCTTGTGGGTGGACGTTATGACTTGGTAGAGAATGAGTTTGCTAATCGGATTACATCAACGGCGAGTGTCCAGTCTGATTCTGCCTTTAGTCCAAGGGTAGGCATAGTTTATCAACCCGTAGCGCCTGTCTCACTCTACGCCAGCTATAGCCGTTCTTTTGAACAAGAAACGGGTGCAGATAAAAATGACAACCTTTTTAAACCACGGCTGGGTACTCAGTATGAAGTGGGCGTTAAGACTGATTTATTCGATAACAAACTCTCAGCAACACTTGCTTTATATGATCTGACACTAACTAACGTTTTGACTACCGATCCTACCGATCCCGATTATAGTGTGCAAACAGGAGAACAAAGAAGTCGGGGAGTAGAACTGAGTGTCACCGGAGAGATTCTTCCCGGTTGGAATGTGATTGGCTTCTACGGTTATACAGACGCACGCATTACCAAAGACAATGATCTTCCAGTCGGGAATCGAGTAGAAGGAGTACCAGCTCATGTCGCTAGTTTGTGGACAACTTACACCTTTCTTACTGGCTCTCTCAAAGGTTTTGGAGGTGGAATTGGCTTTAACTACGTTGGAGATCAAATGCCAGATAGTTTTGATACATATACGATCCCAAGCTACTTTCTTACCGATGCAGCTCTGTACTATCGGAATAACAACTTTAGCGTTGGACTCAACCTCAACAACATATTTAATGTTCGATATTATGAAGCAAGCTTTGATTATCTCCAAAGAATTATTCCTGGTCGTCCGTATACAGCACAGTTGACAGTGAAGTGGGAATTTTAATGAGAACAACTCATTGGTTAACCAAGTGTTTTGTCCGATGCCTGCCCCTTTTAGGATTGCTTGCTGTGGTAGTGTGGCTAAACGGTTGTTTCTTTTTTAATTACCCAAAAGTTAGCCATAACAAGAGTGTTTCTTCTTTAAATCAGGTTCGAGTAGTTCAGCACTTAATGGGTAAGACAATAGTTCCTGCTCATCCTCAACGAGTTGTTGTGCTTAGTGGTAGTTGTTTAGAAAATGCTTTGGCGTTGGGGATCAAACCTATAGCTGCCTCAAAGTCATTTGTCTCACAATTGCAGCGATTAGTAGGCCCGCTATCAGGTATTGAAGATGTAGATTGGCTCTCTCCTAGTATCGAAAAAGTCTTGTTTCTCAAACCAGACCTAATTCTTGGTATGCATTTTCATCAAGATATTTATCCACTGTTATCACACATTGCACCCACTGTTTTGGCTCCTCCTGGAGCCAGTGGAGCTTGGAAAGAATCTTTTGCTTTCACAGCCAGTGTTCTGGGTAAAACTAAAATAGCCCAACAGGTAATGGATAATTATTATGCACGTTTGACACAGTTTAAAGCAAAAATGGGCGATCGCCTGAACACAACTTTAGTCTCGGTTGCCGAATTGCGTACTGATGCACTTTGGCTGTGGGCGAAGGCAAGTTTTTCAGGAGTTATTCTTAAAGATGCGGGTGTTGCACGTCCTTACTCTCAAACTTTGGATAGTCAAGCAACCCTAAGTCTAGGGGGTGGCCCTGCTGCCTATGCTTTATCAAACGAACTTTTGAGTGAGTTAGATGGGGATATTTTATTTCTAGTATCAGAAGACGTACTGGGCACAAGGGATTTACACCCAATACTTGAGCAACTGAAAGCAGAACCGTTGTGGTCAAAGTTGAAAGTTGTCCAACAGGAAAAAGTTCATGAGGTGGGGTTTTATTGGGTTCAGTTTGGCCCCCTTGCAGCCAATCGGATGATAGACGATTTGGAGCAATATTTAGTTAAACAGCAATAAACTATTTGAAAGTTTTTTAAGAGGGATTATGTTGAACTTGAGTGCAATTAGTAATGCAACTATGCAGTCAATTCCTTATAAATGGATTGTATTTGAAAATTTGCTTGACACTTCAGTACAATCTGAACTAGCAAATAGTTTTCCGACTACAAACTATAAAGAATATCATGCTAGAGAGTTTGAGCCAGATGGATACCCGGAATATACATATGATGACTACAGGTTTTTTGCACGCTGCATTCTGGATGAAAGTAAGTACAAAGGTTTACAAGATATCAAGGATCTGAGTCTTAGTTGGCAAAAATTGATTGAACAACTTCTCACTCCTGATTATCGAGAGGCGATGGAGCATCTTACTAATTTGGATTTGAAAAACCATTCACTAACAATTTATTTAACACGACATGATTTAGGATTCTGGAACCGTCCTCATACAGATATCCCGCGTAAACATGTAACTCAACTATTCTATCTCAATGAAGGATGGAACCCAGAGTGGGGAGGATGTTTCCGAGTTCTCAAAGATAATCAGACTACATCTGTAGTTAAAGAAGTTCCACCCTTGTCTCAATATTCAGTTGCTATTGTCCGTTGCGATCGCTCTTGGCACATGGTTTCCCCTATTTCCTTGAATGCAACTCAACACCGTCTGCATCTAGCGACTACCTTTTGGCTGCCAGAGTCTTAGGTTTTTGTTTAGCAAACTTTGAGGGGAATTTTGCTTAAATTGAGAGCGTTCCAACTCAAAGCCACCTGCCTTGTCATCCAAAAAGTTTTCCTCAATATCGTTTTTGTCCCGAATACTATAGTGCCAGAAAGCTCTAAGCTTGTAACATGAAACTTCGAGTTGGGAAAGTGAAACTTTCAGTAAACACTCACGACAGGCTGTATTCTATGCAATTGGAATCGGCAATAAACGAATTGCTTAACGTCTTCCACGGCCACGATAAGGCACTTCAGTCACGTCAGTGTCTTCTAGCTTTCTTTTAGGTGCAAACACTTCTTGATGTTGTTGTTCTTGATGTTGTTGCTGCTGAATTTTTTCCTGTGCAAACTTTACACGGGTGCGAACTCCAAGATCGGCATCTGTATCGAGCATTTGCTGGAGTTGATTTGTAATCCGCAATGCTTGATCAGGTGAAGTCACTGCCACTGCAACGGCTAGTGTTTCTAAACTCGTCACTGCCGCATAGCGCACTACCCACTCTGGATCTTGAGAAATTAGTAATAGCGCCTCTAATACCTGAGTCTGAACAGATTCCACTTTTTCAGACGGGACTTGATGCCAGCGCAAAGTGCCTAATCCCCTGGCAGCTGCCCGCCGTACACTTAAGGAAAAATCGTTTTTTGCTGCCTCTAACAAAGTATCCAGCGCCCGGACATCACCAATTCCCGCTAAGGCACGAAGTGCCCAGGCTCTAGCGCCGTAGTTGTAATCATCAATTAGTTCCAATAGTGGCGGTACTGCAACTTCCCCGATCGCAATTAATCCGTCTACCGCCGCCACCGCCGCCCCTGGATTGTTGTAGCCCAAAGCTGCAATTAGTGTGGGAACAGCTTCCTCTATACCAGCTGCTGCTAACTCCTGAACTGCATCTAATAAGCGATCCGAGGAATCTGCTTCTTCCACAGCCCGGATCAATATTTCAACAAGATCACTATTATTCATAATAATTTTTCATCGGTAATTAGTCGTCAGCCAATTGTAGCTTAAGCTATCCGTAGTTGACATCATACATAAACCCCCTAGCCCTGATTTTGCAGTTGAGTTGGGGGTTTATGTGTAGTAAATATTTAGTTTAAACGGATTAATGACAACTGATTATCTAGAATTTATCACTACAACAGCGAATCCATCAAATTAATGACTTTAATCGCACCTTCTGAGAAAGTGCTTGGTGTTATGTGGTTAACTTGATGTTCTAGTAATCCTTTGAGAGAAATTAGCTTTAGGCTATTTTCTGCAAGAGTCTGGGCGATCGCATCTGCTGCGGGTAGATATCCAATCGCTCCCAAATCTGCTAACACTGCCCGACGCAATTGCAATTTCTCTCCCGCCAGAGCTTGTACCAACCGTTCTCCATAAACTGGTTCTTGGGTTAATTGATACATGGCTCGTGCGGCAGCATATTGCACTAATTCGATTGGATGCTCTAAGAATGGCTTTATCAAAGGGATGAACTCAGTTGCCCTCAAAGTTCCCAAGGCTTCTAAAATGGCGTCGTAGGGTTGAGATAAATCAGGCTGCTTTAATATGAGTTGCCCATCCTGCAAACCTACTTGTAATAGCTTGATTAGGGCGGGAATACAAACCGGATCGCCTAGCATCTCTAAGGATTGTGCCGCTGCTTCCCGGACATAAAAATCTGAGCAGTCTAAACACCTAATTAAAGGTGATACTGCCTGGCGATCGCCTAGTTTTCCTAAGGCTCTAGCTGCGTTCCGTCGCAGAGGATATCCGCCTTCTGGTGTCCTGTCGGCTTCATCCTCTAAAGCTTTGATCAGTCCTGTAATCGCAGCTGCTTCACCTATCCGAAACCTACCCAACCACCAGGCAGCATAAAACCGCAAGCCTAAATCTGCACTTTCCAGATTAGCGATCGCTTGCTCTACTGTTAAAGATTCATCGTTGGCAAAGCCACCTGTCGGTGATAAATCTTCAAATTTCTGCGGACTGGGATTCATTAGAAGAAGGAGGATTGCTCTGTCCGCTATCTGTTTTAGTCTCAGCGTTCAATGGCTGAATGCTGACTATTTTGCCACCCAAGCGAGTAATCCGCTGCATTTCTTGATTCATCCGATTCTCAGGCACTGTGAAAAACACACTGGCACTAGAACGAATCGGATAGTTTACTTTTTGGGTTTCTTCGCTTTGGCGCAGACCGACTACTTCATACCGAAAGTAGCGACTACTATTTCTACTACTAATTTGTCCAACCATAAAATTAATTCCAAATTTTAAATTGTCATTAGTCTTTTGTTTTTAATAATGACTAATGACTAATGACTATTGACAAATGACACTAAAGGGGTTTCACACTGGCTATTTTACCACCTTGTTTTACCACTCTCTGGAAGTAACTAGATAGTTCTTCATATGGTATAACCACCGCTTGATTGACACGGCGTGTGCTCGGATACCCAGATCCAAAAACGCCTGCCACTTCAATGCGGTAGAGTCTGCCTTCTTTTCCAAAAGTTCCGGCACCACCGAAAGTACTGTTGGGGGTAACACCTTTTTCGGAAGCAACGTATGAAAAGCCTGAGGGACCACCGGAGGGAGGAACAATGACGGATGCGCTATTGCGACCTAGTTCGCTAGCAAGGCGTGAGTCTTTGCCTTTGAGTTGGGAGGTATCGCTACTAGCATAGCCGCGATAAAGTTGGAATATCCGGCTAAATCCCACAGTTTTCTGTCCTGTTTGGGTTTCAAACCCGCGATAGTAAGGCGCAATATTTTCACCAAAGTTAGATTGATACTCTGGCGAATCAATGTAAGAATCAATGTCGGCTTCATATCCCTTGGTTTGATACAAGTCTAAGTGATAAACCACATCAGACTCATCATAGGGAGCACGACCCAACAAATGTTTATAGTTGAGTTCGATGACGCGAGTTTGGAAATTGTCGTAGAAAAACTTGGATTTGTATAGTTCTGATTTAGCTACTTGACGCACAAACTCTTGCACTGTACTTTTTCCATCACGCAGGATAGATTCAGCACTTGTGAGGCGGTCAGCTGCCAATATATAGTTGTTGCCCAACACCTGACGATAGACGGCAGCAATTACTCTCTCAATGTCTTCTTTGGTTGCATTCGGACGCAATTCCACAGGAGACTGATCAGTAAAAGGCTCTGTCCCCAGACGAGACGCTGCTGTTGTAATAGCCATTGGTAATTTTCCTTTTGTAATTAGTAATTGCTAAGGGGAGTAGTGAGTGGAGAATGGGGAGTGGTGAACCTTCCTACTCCCTAATGCTACTTGCTCCACTTGGGTAAACTCCAAGACCGCAGTAGCTCCTCCCCACTCCCTACTCCCCTTCGATTCTCTATTTATACGGTAGTAATGCTAATCACTTTACTACCCTTGCGATTCAACTGCTGCAATTTACTAGAAAGTTGCTCGTAGGGAACGATCAATTCCGCAGTCCCCCGCCGCACTACAGCTGAGTTCGGGGAAGCTGCTTGTAGCACTCTAATCCGGTATGTTTCGCCGCGACCACCTGTAGAGAGGCCTGTTAAGGCTCCGGCAGAGACTGGGTAAATCGGTGAAGCCAGATTCTTAGCTACTTCCCAGGTTAGCCGTCCTTGTTTTTGTCCTTGGGCGCGATCGCTATTGGCATAACCCCGATACAGTTGGAACAGTCGGCTATAGCCAACGTTTTTCTGTCCTACTTGACTTTTAAAGCCTCGATAGTAGGGCACAATATTTTCGCCCAAATTCTCTTGATATTCTAATGAGTCAATGTAAGAGTTAATTTCAGCTTCGTAACCTTGTGAGTTGTAAAGCTCAACATGGTAAGAAATCTCTGACTCATCTTCCGGGGCACGCCCCAATAAATGCTTATAATTCAACTCGATAAACCGAGTTTGGGAGTTGGAGTGGAAAAACTTATCCCGATAAAGTTCTGATTGAGCAATGGCTAGCACAAATCCCCGCACGGAGATTGTACCTTGCTGCAACAGTGATTCTGCACTCTCTAGACGGTCTCCTTCCAGTATATATGCATTCCCCAAAACCTGACGGTAAGCCGCCCGGATAACCACTGCTACATTCTCTTCTGTTCGATCAGGACGTAGTTCTACCAGTGGTGAGTTTTCAAATGCTCCAATTCCTAATCTTGCTGCTTGTCCCAAAGCTGCCATCTTTAAAACCTCCTCAGTTTTAACTGCAAAACTGAAAACTTTTTAGAAAATTTTTTTCTAGTCTTTTAACAGTCTTTTGAAAATAAAACTGCCCGGAGAGGTAAACAACTCATAGAACTTACTTGTCATAAGAGCTGATTTCCTCTCCGGGCTAAAGAAACACTCTAGCTTAGAGTATTGATTACATAGTCGATGTAGGAATTTGCTTCAACACCTGGATCACCGCTTAGACCGTGGTTAGCTTTGATGTACTTGAGGGCTTCAATGTACCAGCTAGGAGATAGATCAAAAGTCCGGTTGATTTCAGCCAAGCCAGAAATCAAGAAATCATCCAAGGGACCTGTGCCACCAACAACTAAAGCGTATGTGATAATCCGCAAGTAGTAGCCGATATCACGTACACACTTGCTTTTGCCGCGTGCATCAGCTGCGAAGTTGGGGCCTTGTTGTTGAGTGGTGTAAGGGTATTTGTTATACACCGCTTGAGCAGCACCTTCGGTCAAGCGTTGAGCATTAGCGCTCAATGCTTTTGCTGCTTGTAAGCTAGCTGGCGCTTGGCGGAAGCGACCAAAAGCAACTTGAATCTCAGTGCTGCTGAGATAGCGACCTTGAGAGTCAGCCGATGAAATTGCTTCAGTTAGAGGTGTTTTTGACATTTTGGTATTTCCCTTTCACAAACTTTATGGTTGAAATTTTGTTTTGTCCGATGGACAATTATTTAGTCAACATCAGCAATGCTTGGCTTAAGCCACAGCAGCAGCAGCACGATCAAAATAGCTAGCTATTTCAGATGACAGAGCGCTGCAATCTCCTCTGGTGATGTTATTTGTATCGTTGACAATGGCCAGGGAAGCTTGTTTCAGCTTCTGAATACCAACAGCAACTGACGCTCCTGGAGTTCCCAATGCCAAGTAGGTTTCCCGCAATCCATTGAGGGCACGGTCATCTAGTACGCTTGAATCGCCAGCAAAGATAGCATAGGTGATATAGCGAAGAATGATGTCCAAGTCTCTGATGCAAGCAGCTGCGCGACGGCTGGTGTAAGCATTACCACCGGGAGCGATCAATTGGGGTTGTTCTGCCCACAAATCACGAACCGCAGCTGCAACTAGAGCAGACGCATTGCTGGTAATCCGGTTAACGGCATCTGTACGCTTGTTACCATCTTTGACTAGTTCGCTCAATGCATCCAATTGTGCATCGGAGAGATATTCGCCACGTGTATCAGCTTGGGTAACTACTTTTGCAAATGCATCTAAAACCATTGCCTTAAATCTCCTAATTTGCTTCGTTAAGAATAGTTGGACTCAAAACTGAATGGCTCAGTTTTTTTTGATGCCCGCACTGCCTGACGAGTTCCGAAAGGTTTAAAACAGACATCCCAAAAATAAGTTTACGATCTCCAGGCTTTCAGATTAAAACTTTTGTTAAAAAACTTAAAACTTCTGTGAACGACTGGAAAACCTGATTAAGATGTTGTTTTTTACTCCCAAGTTCTCTTTATACAATGCAGCAGCCTCATTATTTATTACAAATTATTGTTGTGTTTGTTAATTTTAGTTACATAACTTAACATTTTTTTCTCCACCCCAAAAGATGGGATAATTTATTTGTGAGAAATCCCTTAAAGAATGCGTAAGCGTAGCTTGCCGCAGGCATCGCACACTTATTGGCGTAGTATTGGCTACTTCGTAGCTCCTGCCAAACAGACTGCCAAGGACACATGCCATATTTTGCGACTATATTGCATCCATTGCAGGGATGAGTTAATAGCCGCTGTCAACCATACAATCGGCAGACTTAGGATTATAACTAGCGAGGCCGAAGCTCTAGATTTGCAATCCAATATAAATAAAGCCTGCTTTGGCGGGTTACAAAGAATAGCTTTAGGGTAAACTACCCACATTTACAGGACTTACGCAAGAAAGCTCATTTCATGAGGATCTCACTTTTTCGCGTAGGAGAGGGGTAGGGGGAAAGGTTCTTCCAGAATTACTAAATTGGTGTTTTAGACAACATAAGTACTACTAATTAACTATCGAGTTACCGTAGTACATTTTATCCGACTGGAGGAATACAGAGCAATTAAGTTTTGAGTAATACAAATTTGAATTTTGGCCGAATCGGACTGAAATATGTAGTGCATCTGTGTTGATTTTGTCGCATCGACTCCAGCCCAGTATTTCTGTGACGCTTTCCTTGATTGGAATACAAAGCTATCTCACAAGCTCTCAACTGTTAAATTGCCAGATTCACAAACCAAAGAAAAAAGACTTGATCTTGAATGAATTTCCATGATAGTCTGCGTTCAATCATAAAATACGGTTTATCGATAAATTTACCGTAGTTTAAAATTACCCAGTTTGTTTTTCACTTTGCTTTCCTCATAGTTAATGGAAACGGAAATCACCTCTTATGGTAAAAGATTGGTTTGAATGGCATGACCTCTACAAGAACGAACCAAAATTGCAACAACGCCTGCAAATTGTGCAAGAATACATTTCCCATAGCTTGAACTTGTCCCAACCAGGGTTAATCCGTATAGTTAGTGTTTGCGCGGGTGATGGACGAGATTTGCTAGGAACGTTATCAAATCACCCACGGACAAAAGATGTTTATGCTCGACTAGTAGAGCTAAATCCACAACTAGTTGAACGTGGACAAGAAACAATAGAATCGTTGGGTTTGACAAAACAAATTGAGTTTATCAATGGTGATGCAACTATCTCCTCTAACTATGTAGGAGCAGTACCAGCAGATATTGTGATTGTATGTGGTGTATTCGGCAATCTCGCAGATGAATCTGAACTCAATCGCTTGCTGAAAAACCTGAGTTTTCTAAGCAAACAAGGTGCTTTTGTGATTTGGACTCGTGGACACTCTAACGGTATTCCCCACTCTGAGGCTGTCCGTAAATTTTTCCGTGAATATGGATTTGAAGAAGTGAACTTCAAACTCACTGCAACAGGAGACATGGGAGTAGGTATTCATCGTTACCTTGGTGAAAGTTTGGCTGCACCCAAAGAGCAACAGTTGTTCGCGTTTACTGGTGTTCCAAGTAAAGCCAGATAAATAATGCCTCTAAAACTTTCTTTACAAAAAACTTATGACCGCTACAGTTAAACCTCAGTATATAAACATCTTTCGCCGTTTCACGCTGCTTTTAGCACCTGGGTTGTTAACCTTGGCAACTTCGTTAACATTAGTTAGTTGCACAGCCGAAGGACAAAAAGCTCAAACCCCATCTTCTGCTACAAATGTATCTGAAACCAATTCATCTGGAATCAAGACCAAAGTACTTCGCATGGGGTATCAATCAGCAGGGGATTTGATCAGAACAACTAAAGTATTAGAAAAGCGTCTGGAACCTCTGGGAGTAAAGGTGGAGTGGGCACAATTTGTCCAAGGGCCACAACTGATGGAAGCGATGAATGTCGGTAAAATCGATTTGGGTTCCGTCGGGGAAACCCCGCCCATCTTCGCCCAAGCTGCTGGCGCTCAAATCGTTTATGTTGTTGGTTCTCGCCGCACTGAAAAAACGGGTATATCAAGTGTAATCGCTGTCCCACCAAATTCTCCCATTAAAACCGTCAAGGATCTCAAAGGACAAAAAATAGTTTTTCAAAAAGCTTCTGCATCTCACTATTTCGTTTTCAGAGCTTTGGAAGATGCAGGTTTGAAACCTAGTGATATTCAAATTTTGAGTATACCCACCGTAGAAGCTAGTAGTGCTTTTCTAGAAGGAAAAATTCCCGTTTGGGTGGCTGGCGATCCTTATTTGGCTCTGGCTGAAAAAGCAGGTAAAATCCGAGTGATCAAGACTGCCCAAGGACTTGACACCCCTGGTGCATACTATATTGGTGGGAGGCAGTTTGCGATTGACAATCCTGGAGTGCTGCGGATAGTGATTGAGGAGATTGATAAAATCCAGCGCTGGGCTGAGGTACATCCCCAAGAAACAGCAAACTTAATCGCACCATACCAAAAACTACCTCCCGACATTATGCAAAAAGTAGTTAGCCGCCGCCCCTATGGATTGAGAGCTATTTCCCCAAAGTTAATTAAAGACCAACAACGAGTTGCAGATTACTTCTATAAATATGGTGTGATTCCTAAACAAGTCAATATTCAGGAAGCTGTGTTGACACCTGAACAATATGCGGCAATTACTCCAGAATCAATTAGCCAAAAATAGCTTGAAGAGGGCAGCAAAAGGTTCAAAACTTTCCAGACATCTAATTAAGAATAAACGGGGAGGCAAAGAGGGGAGAAGCGGAGCTTAAAAAGTAATTTGGGCAAGTGCTGACGCCCCCCTTTGCTAACACCAATTCATTGATCGCTACGAACTACCTCATAATATTTCCAAGCAGCGATCGCCCACTCTAAATATGTAGTATTTACTACTTACTAATTCCTGCCAAACACACTACCAAGGGCACGTGCCATATTTTGCGGTTGCATTGCATCCATTGCAGCAGTGGGTTCGTAGCCGCAGTGAACCATACAATCCGCACACTTGGGATTACCACTCTTCTGGCCGTATTGACTCCAGTCAGTTTTTGCCAGTAATTCCTTGAAGGTAGAGTAATAACCTTCGTTCAGCAGATAGCAAGGTTTTTGCCAACCGAGAACACTATAACTAGGGCTACCCCAAGGCGTACATTCGTAGTCCTTCTCACCAGTGAGAAAATCTAAGAACAGCGGATTGTGATTGAAGTTCCAGTTTTTTTCACCAGCTTTGTATGGAGCTAGAATTTCCCGGAAGAGGGCGCGGGTTTGTTCACGATGGAGAAAATGATCTTGATCTGGTGCCCACTCGTAACTGTAGCCGGGAGAAATCATCATCCCGTCAGTATTTAGTGTTTTCAGAAAGTCGAAGAACTCTTGCATATCTTTAGGTTCAGTTCCCTCAAAGATAGTTGTGTTAGTAGTGACACGAAAGCCTTTAGCTTTAGCGGCGCGAATAGCTTTGACAGCAATATCAAAAACACCTTTGCGATCGACGCACTGATCGTGCAACTCCCGCATCCCATCTAAATGCACACTAAAAGTCAGGTAAGGAGAAGGTTGAAACTTATCCAGGCTCTTTTCTAACAACAAACCATTGGTACACAAGTAAATATATTTCTTGCGCTCAATTAATCCTTGGACAATCTGATCAATTTGGGGATGCAGCAAAGGTTCTCCCCCAGGAATTGAGACAACCGGTGCGCCGCACTCTTCCACTGCGGTAAAGCACTGTTCTGGAGTGAGATTTTGCTTTAAAATTTCCTTTGGATGTTGGATTTTACCACAACCAGTACAAGCTAGATTACACCGAAAAAGAGGTTCCAACATCAATACTAAAGGGAAGCGTTTACGTCCTTTCAAACGTTGAGTAACCAGATACTTCCCAATATCCATAGCTTGTTGTAGATTAACTGCCATTGTTGCGATCGCTCCTCTTTTAGATATAAATACACCACTGGAAAACATAAAACCTTCGTAGGGGCGCAAGGCCGCCCCTACTGTCTATTGCATCCACACGTAAATCGCTATATTTTTCATTTGACATATCCCTGAGCAACAAACCAATCCACAGCATCCTTGAGGGCTGCATTCAGCGAAGATTGGGGTAGACCCAACTCTCGTACAGCCTTTGCGGCATCATAATACATAGGTTGTTTCGCCATCCGAACGCCATCCAATGGCACTGAGGGCAATTTCCCCAGAGGTGCGAGAATCTTTTCATCAACCCAGGCAACACTAAGGGGTAACCAAGCGGGTACTGTTCGTTGAGGTGCGCTTAAACCTGTGATATCGGCGAGTTGTTCTAGCAGTTGCTTTAAGCTGAGGTTTTGGTGACCTAAGATATAGCGATCGCCTGATTTGCCTCGCTCCAAAGCCAGTAAATGCCCCCATGCCACATCCCGCACATCGATAAAATTCAAACCAGTATCCAAGTAAAAGGGCATTTGCCGTCGTAAAAACCGTAAAATTATATCACCCGTTGGGGTAGGTTTGATATCCAACGAGCCAATCGGGCTGCTGGGATTGACAATAACTACCTCCTGACCTGTAGCAACGGCTTGCATAGCTTCTTGTTCAGCTAAAAACTTAGACTTTTTGTAGTCACCCACCAATTTATCTAAGGGACTCTGATGTGTTTCATCGACAACTTCACTAGATGATCCTACCCCAATTGCCGCCACTGAACTCGTGTAGACGGTGCGCTCAATGTTAGCTTTGCGAGCTGCTGCCAACACATTGCGCGTACCCAGGACATTGTGACGATGGAGTAACTCTCGGTCTGATTGCCATAGGGAATAATGGGCTGCCACATGAAATAGGTATTGACAACCTCCCATCTGTTGCCAGAGATTTGGGTCATTCAAATCGCCTTTGACAATTTCCACCTCCAAACCACGAAGATTCTCCAAATTGCTGCTTGAGCGTACCAGTGCTTTGACAGCATATCCTTGTTGCAACAACAACCGTATCAAGTGGGCACCAATAAAGCCCGTACCCCCAGTGACAAAAACCCTTTTGGATTTTGGATTTTGGATTTTGGATTTTGGATTTATCAACTTATAATCCCCAAAGTTTGTAATTTTGTATACACAAATTTTGCAATAATTAAGTGGAATTTAGTAATGTAAATCTCTCAATCAGACCATTCATACCTGTCCAAAAATCTAAAATCTAAAATCTAAAATCTAAAATTTCTTGCGGGGAAACCAATCATCCAAAATAGTGTAGACTACTGGCACAACAATCAAACTGAGGATAGTTGAAGTTACGAGTCCACCAGCGATCGCTACAGCCATAGGCGATCGCAATTCGGAACCTGCACCAAAACCTAAGGCGATCGGTAGCATCCCTAAAATAGTGGAGGCAGTGGTCATCATAATTGGTCTAAGGCGCACTAGCCCCGTGTTGAGGATCGCCTCGGTGCGGTCTAAGCCAGCACTGCGTAACTGGTTGATGTAATCCACAAGCAAGATAGCATTTTTATTTGCCAGCCCCAGTAAAAAGACGAAACCGATTAGTGAGATCATCCCAAAATCGCTCTTGGTGATCAGTAGTGCCAACATTGCCCCCACCAGTGCCAAGGGCAAAGAGACACCAATTACCAGAGGGTCTATCCAGCTTTTGAACAGCAAAATTAGTACTACAACAATACACAGGGCAGATAGAGCTAAAGTACTGCCGAAACTGCTAAAAACCTCACTTTGACTAGCAGAATCTCCTCCTAAATTTAAGGAAACATTATACGGTAACACCGCCTTAGCTTCAGCTACCACTTTGTCAGTAGCATCACCCAAGGATAGATTCTTGCCAAGATTAGCACTGACATAGGCCACCCGCTGATTATTCAGACGCTCGATCTGAAAAACCGTGCCCTGTGGATTCGTTTCACCTGTAACTGTGACATCGGCAAATCCCGGTATTCTCTGAATTCTCTCTTTAATTGCCTTGACTGCTTTGCTCAGAGCTTGGAGATTATCACCTCGTAATGCTATTTGTAGAGGTTTTTGACCGCCAGAATCGACAAATTGGATATCTTCCACACTGGTAGTTACCCCAGAAAGGACAGGTAAGGAGGAGCGGAATTGGTCTTGTAGTTCAGCAGTTGTGATTGTGCGATCGCCCTTTAACTTTACATATAGTATGCCTTTATTCGGCTCACCCTCGCGAGAACCAATAGTAGTAAATACCGTTTCAACTGCCGGTGATTTTCTCACTACATCTTCTAGTTTTTTAGCAACCTCAAGAGAATCATTCAAAGGGTTAGGAATTGGGAACTGCGGATTGGGTCTCCCCTGCTCCCCTGCCCCTCCGGGGATACTCGGCAAAGGAGCCGTATAAGCAATATTGAATTCGCCGCGATCGAGTTTGGGAATAAACCCTTTAGGAATTAGTGGAATCAGCACTATACCTGCAATGAAGCTGAGGACAGCTAATCCGATAACTATCTTGCGGTGATTCAAAGACCAACTCAGCAAGTTTCTGTAAGATTGAGTAAACGCCACCCAGATTTTTGCTTCCCGACGCGGGGAAAGCGAGGATTTAGGTTTCAGCCAGTAGATAGCCAGAACTGGAGATAAAGTCCGAGCAACTAGCATAGAAGCAAGCATCGCCGCTGAAACAGTGATGCCGAAAGGCTTGAAGAATTGACCGATTACACCACCCATCAAACCTATAGGTAAAAAAACTGCTACTGCTGTCAAGGTGGCGGCGGTGACTGTTAATCCAATCTCATTTGTAGCTAAAAGTGCTGCTTGGCGAGGAGTTTCCCCATCTTCAACGTGTCGCATGATGTTTTCCACATCCACGATCGCATCATCAACAATACTACCGATCACCAAAGCTAAAGCTAACAGCGTAATCGTTTCTAAGTTGAAACCAAAAATTGCCATGACAATAAACGTCGCCAAAATAGACGTAGGAATTGCCAAGGCAGAAATCAGCGTGGCTCGCCAATTCCACAAAAAAGGAAAAATTACCACGATAGACAACAAGACTGCTTCCAGCAAAGCATCGATTGTTGACTGGGTGGCTTGGCGAATATATTCTGCTTGGGTAGCAGCTAAAGTAAGTTTGACATCATTAAGGCTAGATCGCAGCCTTTGGACTTCTTTCTCAACCTGACTCACTACTTCCAAGGTGTTAGCACTGCCACGTTTGATCACTTGAAATGCCAGTGCATCTTGCCCGTTAAACCTGACTAATGTCGCCCCTGCTTGGGGGGGAGCCGCGGCACTTGCATTCGCTGGAGCTAGGGGAGTTGCGGTAGCAGCGCCCAGTAGTGAGACTTTCAGGACTCCTGGTAGTTTAGCGATCGCACTTACAATCTCGTCTTTCGCCAACTTTGTCAAATCTGTAAGATTCCTTGAGGGACTCTCAATGGCATAGCTAATGGCGGCTGACTCATTTAGATTCAAGGGAATAATTTTGGCAGTTCCTCCTTGAGGCAAAGTCAACTGTTTGAGGGCAGTTTCAACCTTTTTGGTCGATGTTTCTAAATTCGTACCAACGGCAAAAGAAAGGCTAACAGCAGTTTGACTAGGATAAGTGGATGAGCGGATATTCTCCAGTCCTTTTAGGGAGCGCAGACGTTCTTCTAGGGGTTTGGTGAGCTTCGCCTCTGTATCCACGGCAGTTGTCAGGGGAGCTGTAGCATTCACAACCACCACTGGAAAGGTAATATCTGGAAACAAAGCATACTTGAGAGAACTGAAAGCCAGAACACCAGCTACCGTTACAGCAATCCAAAAACTCACCGTCAACCACGAAAATTGAATCGCTAATTTGGAAATATTGAAGAGTTCTCGTGCGGATTTTGAGCGATCAAGCTTTACCATCTTGGAAAATTATCGTGTGGGTGACACAATTATTTAGTCATGCTACAGTAATCACCTTCGGTTTGCGAGTTTTGGTCTCCACGAAACGGCAATATTACTTATTGTGACTCAGATAAAGCAAAATTTTTAATCCCGAATGGAACTTTAGAAATGAAACTTGGTTCTGTTGAGCATAAGGAATTATTCTGTTACAGCTTTAGCGAAAGCTACAAGGAATACTAACCTGAGTATCTCCCCTGCCTTAATTTTGATGATCCAGCCTTGAGTTTCCTATGCAGTATTCCCTTCTGGGATAAAGCTCTGGATGCAGAACGACAAGCCGGAGCAATAGTTAGTGGTTATGCAGCGACGGTGAATAATCCTCTTTTACAAAGTACGATCGCCCTCTGCACCCTTGAGTTAATATCCAGACGCAAACTTCAAAATATTGAGAGGGCTAGTGCCTAATTTTTTGCCCATTAACACAATTTTGGTACCTCAGGGAGCAGAATATAAAGCTGTGTGTCGCGGATTAAGCGGCGTTACTGGCTCCATCCCAACTGTAATAGCCATACCTGTTGGGATGAAGCCTTTACTCAAATATCTGCAACAATCCCAAGGAAATGGACAATTTCTGGCTCCAAAATCCAAGGTGCTGATTATGGGTATATGTGGCAGCTTGAGCGATCGCTACACAGTTGGTGATATTGTCCTCTATCAAGATTGTCTTTACTCTGGGAAGCGGCAAGAATGCGATCGCACTTTCACAGCACAATTGCATTTTTATCTATCACAAAAAGTATCATTAGTCAAATCACTGACAAGCGATCGTGTGATTTGGTCTGCTGCCGAAAAACGCCATTTGGGTGAGACTTTGGCGGCTGATGTTGTTGATATGGAAGGATTTACCGCCCTAGAGTTTTTCAATGCAGCTGGGGTGGACGTGGCAATGCTGCGAGTAGTCAGCGACGATTGTCAGCACGATATCCCCGATCTTACATCAGCAATTAACTCTGATGGTTCCCTAAACCCTTTTCCTTTAGCGATGGGAATGCTTCGACAACCCCTTACTGCTACTCGACTAATTCGAGGTTCATTAAAATCATTAAAGGTGTTAGAGCAAGTTACAAATCGGCTCTTTTCTGGCTAGAGCCTGAAATAATCTCAAAATAATGTCCTGTATTTATACGCAAAATTGGCATCTCTGTTAGTATATAAGTCACTTATACTTTATTAACTACATTAATTTATTCACAAAATGTAGACTATTTGTAAATGTCATGTATGACATACAAGAACCGTGTTTACATTGAGTTAATGCACTTCACTTATAGAAATTTTTACCCAACTGCAAGTAATAATTGATGCGACACAACAGTTGTAGTTAAAATTTTAGCAGCGATCGCCTACAAATTGTAACTTCAAATGGCGATCGCTCCCTTTTCTCTCTTTCTTTGCGCTCTACCCTGCGGGAAGCCACTTCGTGTCTATGCGTCCTTTGCGGTTCGATTCTCATGCTAATTGACAACATGCAATTACCCCCTCATATCCAAAATTCATTGAAAAATAGAGTGTAGGCGTAGCCCGTCGTAGACATCGCATAGCAATTTTGAGTACAAAACTCGAAATTTGAGGTTCACAGGCTCAAGTGGCGATGTCTACGACCGGCTATGACGCTCTCTTACGAGACGCTGCACGTAGCTTGCTTCCCCGTAGGAGTACGCTATCGGCGTCGCAGTATTCTTGTTCTCTGATATCATCAATTTAATAGGCGGTTATAAACCGCATCTGCACAGGTAAAACCCACGGAGGCAGGTTTTAAACCTTAAATTTTTAGTTAGTCCGCGCAGGCGGACGAGAGTTTGTGTAGGCGCGAATCCCATCAGCTCGAACTTCTTCTAAATTCTTTCTATGGAAATGGTATTTCTGCCAGAAGAAGAGGAGATTCCCTCGAAATGTGTAGAAATTAAGTAGAATCGAGAAGAAATCTCAGAAGCTGTCTATGCAATGGGTTGATTTTCTAGCCAATGAAGCTGCTACTCATAACTTATCCCCAGAGCAAACGGCAGCTTTTGTAGAGCGTTTGAAGAATGAAAACTTAGCTAAGAGTCAGGTGAAACTAGCCACCGAATTGAATATCGGTGTTGGTGTTTTCAAAAAGCTGATGACTAAGGTGTATGACAAGTTTGCCCAGAGTTGTCCTGAGTTAGCGACTTCTAAGAGTCGAGGCAAACTAGAAAAGTTACGGGCTTGCTTGAGAGCAAAATATAATGGCGGGCAAGACTTCGGCGTGAGCGCTACAACTCTTGGAGAGGCTGCGCCAACAGCAACGGCTTCATCGAGCGTACCCCTACGGGGAAGCAAGCTACGCGTAGCGTCTGTCTGCGACACGCTGCGCGAACGTAGAAAAGTCGAGATGCTCAGTACAAGTCAGTCGAACGCTGCCCACACGACAATTAAGGAAATTCATCAAAATATTCCCCCTGCTGTCCCATTTGAAAAATTTGTGGGACGTGAGGTGGAACTACAAAACTTGCACTCCTCATTACAAACATCTGGGCAAGTTGCCATTGTAGCTGGGATGAGTATGAGTGGTGTGGGGAAAACTGAACTGGCTACCCAATACGCCAAACAACATTTACAGAATTATCAAGGTGGGGTTTGCTGGTTATCAGCACAGGGAATTGATGTCGGAATTCAGATTCTCAGATTTGCCCAATTGAAATTTAACCTCATTGCACCGGACAACTGGGAATTAGCAGATAGGCTTCGATACTGCTGGGAGAATTGGCAACAAGGTGAAGTGCTGCTGGTGTTTGATGATGTCACCGACTACAAAAAACAAGTTCAGCGTTATCTACCTCCAGAATCACCTCGGTTTAAAGTATTGCTGACAATGCGCCTGGGGTTTGACAGAACTTTACTGCAATTACGTCTGGATGTCCTCAAACCATTGGCGGCGATCAAATTATTAAAGTCGCTGGTTGACAGGGAGCGACTTAAAAGTGAGCCTTGGGTTGCAAGAAGAATTTGTAAATTCTTGGGATATTTGCCTTTGACATTAGAGTTAGTGGGGCGATATCTGGATACAATGCCAGATTTGTCTCTAAAAACACTGCACAAGCGCCTAGAAAAAAACCGACTGGAACACGAAGCAGTAGCCAAGGCTAACCCATTGATGCGTTATGAATACGGCGTGGCTGAAGCTTTTGCATTGAGTTGGAAACAATTGGATAAGAATGCACAAAGCTTAGGCTGTTGGCTAAGTTTGTATGCCTTGGCTGACATTCCCTTATCTGTTGAGACGATAGAAGATGACGAAGAACAAGAATTCTGGGAGAAAGCTATAGCCCAGTTGCGGAAACTGCATTTAATCCAATGGCAGGCTAAAGGAATTTATCGTCTACATCCACTGATTCGGCAATTTTTCCAAATGAAGTTGGATGAGTCAAGTGAAGCAGATGAGGTGAAAACTGCTTTTGTCGCGCTGATGGTAGAGGTAGCAAAGCAAATTCCTCAACAGCCTAACCGTGAAGAGATTCTCAACCTCACTCCCGCTATCCCCCACATTGCAGAAATTGCAACCCATCTATCCCAGTATTTCAGTGACGAGGATTTAATTCGGCCTTTCACAGGTTTAGGCTGGTTTTATCAAGGTCAAGGACTTTATCAGCAAGCAGAACTTTGGTACAAACTATCTATTGAGGTAGCTAAAAATCGTCTTGGTTTAGAACATCCTGATGTCGCCACTAGCCTGAACAATCTCGCAGAACTCTACCGTTTTACAGGATGGTATAGCGAAGCCGAACCTCTGTATCAGCAAGCTTTGTCACTGAGAAAACGCTTACTAGGAGACAACCATCCCGATGTTGCTACTAGCTTGAACAATCTCGCAGGACTCTACAAATCTACAAGACGCTACAGCGAAGCCAAACCCTTGTTTGAGCAAGCTTTGGCACTGAGTAAACACTTACTGGGAGACAACCATCCCGATCTCGCCACTAGCCTGAACAATCTCGCAGCCCTCTATTATTCCATAGGAAGCTACAGCGAAGCCGAACCCCTGTATCAGCAAGCTTTGTCACTCCAGAAACGCTTACTGGGAGAAGCACATCCCGATGTCGCCAAAAGCATGAAAAATCTTGCAGAACTCTACCGTTTTACAGAACGCTACAGCGAAGCCGAACC